>NZ_JBHRYB010000004.1:0-3093 GCF_042648445.1 Bacterioplanoides pacificum | reverse complement strand
ACGAAAATGGTGACGGTATTTACGTCAATATCGACAACACCGATATGACCAATAGTACCGACACCGTATCAACGCTGGTGCATGAGCAGGCTCGTCATGAAATGGCTCAGAATGGCCAGGCAGGTGGTCTCAGCCGCGATGATCAAACGACATTGGCGACGAATCGTGGTGATCGTGCAGGAGAAGTCTGGGAAGCCTACAGTGGCCTGGCTGGGCAAAGCACTCAGGGCAGTAGTAACCAGCAAGACTGGAATAATGCCAATCGTAACAGCGGCAACGTTCAGCGTGGCACCCAGCAAATCGCCGCAATTAACAACAACGACCTCAAAGCTCGCCAGCTGAATCGCAACGAAGCCAGTATGCTGGATAAAGCGCGGGATAAAATCAACGATAGCGATAGCAATGATGCAGACAAGCAATTGCAGTTAGAGCGTTTAGATGCTTTAGCCTGCGCAGAAGTACAGTGCGCGGCGGGTGTTTCAGAGAATGATCCCTTATATGGAAAGCTAAGCGCTCTGCAAGCAGAAGGAGAAAGTATCAAGGCTACGGAAGGCGTTGATATTTTGGCTACGCTTGACGATTTAGGGGTTAGTACGGTTGCTCAGGAAGAAACGGAAATTACGAATAACTTCCTTGCGACGACGCGTACTGAAGTCAGCGATGAACAGCAGTTTCAGTATGGTGCAGGGGATGTGATCAATGATGGCATTGATAGCGCTGAAAAACTGGTGGCTAAAGCAGATGGCGCAGCACAGGCAGCGGGCGGTGTTGCCGGTGTTGTTGGTGGGGGCCTCATAACCGGTGGTGGTGTGGCAGGTTGTGGCCCATCTCTGGGGATTAGCTGTGCGGCCGTGCCAGCAGGTGTTACGTTGGCGACTTTCGGTGGAATTGAAGCGAAAGAAGGTCTGGAAAAAATTGTTGGTGACCATGAGTATAAAAATGGTCAGCGTGTTCAGGATTCCTTTAGTTCTGACACACATCAGGGTGACAGAAATGCCTCGGTAGAGCTTGCGAAAACCGTTGGGGTCGCAGTAGTTGAGAGTGCTGCAGCGAAAGTTGGCTTGAAGCAGGCCGGAGATGTTTACGATAAGGTAGCGGGTAAAACCAATTTACCATCAGGGAGTAATGGTAGTGTTGTCAGTGATGTTGAGGTGGTTGACGCACCAAGAACAGCGGCGAATGATGCTTACGGTAATGAAAGCAATGTTGTTGAATTATCGAATAGAAATAGCAATCAAAATGTAGATGCAGTAGGCGTTGAACAAAAAGCAACAGGCACCGATGGTGCATTGGGAAATTCCATTGTAGCGAGCCATGGCTCGGGCAGCGGCTCGGGTGTAAGTGGTAGAGGTTCGGTTAATACTAATGTTGATGCCATAAAAGGTAAGGCAGATAAAGTCGATGCTGGGGATGCTAGTCGTATTGGGCAGACAACGGAGGAGTTTGCGAAGAAGAATGATCTTAGTCCGGCGGTGGATATTCCAACGGTTAAATCAGCTCCTACAAGACGGAGTGTTCGAGCGGAACTCGATAAGCTACCGGACGGCCAAGGAGCGAATTTTGATGTTCGTCAACATGCTGATGGTAGTTTTAGTGCGGTCAGGAAAGACGTAGGCGCTACCCCACCCATTAAAGTTACCGAAAACGGAAATCTTGCTTCACCTATAAAGACCAAGTCATCAGCGACAGATAAATTAACGCCACAAGAAAAAGGTAGAATACTTCAAGAAAGACGAAGAGATGAAGAAATAGCCAAAGGAAACAAGGTGACGGAAGAAGTGACTTTGGAACTATCTGATGGGAAAAGAACAAGGGTTGATTTATTTGTTGAAGAGCCTAGTGGAAATGTAAAGTGTGTAGAGTGTAAAAATGGTCCAACAGCGAAACTAACAGACAACCAAAAACAAGCAGAAAGAGAGCTGCCATCTACAGGAGCAACAACAAGAGGTGGTAATGCTGATGGTACAAGTTTCGGTCGTGATGCTAAACTAGATAACTTAGAATTTGAAATTGATAGGCGAGATATTGAGGAATAAAAATGTCATCAGTTGAAGATGTGGACAAAATTGATCTGATTTCCTACGACGAAGAAAATAATGTTGTTAAGCTATTTATGAATGAAGGCCGTGACTGGGATTCAGATAATGAAATGTACCTTCAACTTCAAGAGAAGCTAAGTACCTATTTAACTTTTATTGAAGGCGGGATGATGGAGTCTGAGTTTCCAGAGTATATTGGGGCTACAATTGAAGTGCATTTGGATTGTGTGGATGAGCCTAAGAATCAATCGCTATCTATTTTGGATAGAGTAAGAAAGTTGCTCTTAGAAAAAAATATAAATTTCTTTTACCACGTTATTAACATTTAAATGAAGTAGTTTAGACCTGATCTGACTGTCCTGTCCACATTGTCCAGAGACTTTTTTGCTTGAAATTCAGTCAATTTTCAAAGGATAGCCTCTGAGAATTGATTGAAACTTAGTACTTTTCGCAGTTTTCTCCTCGTTTTTAGGCTTTTAAGTTTACCTGTGGGTGAAAGTCATCCAGTTTTTAGACCTTTCAGATAGCTGAGAATCTCCATTCGTATGGACAGGGTTCGTCATTGTTTTTTCAGTATTTATCAGCGTAAGAATTACTCTTGCTGTTGGTAATTCTTCAGTTGGCTCTGATAAGTTTCTTCCGGTGTTTGATAGCTTAAATTCTGATGCATCCGAACATGGTTGTACCAGAACTGAAAGTTCTGAAGCAAGTAGGGCAACTATTCTTCAGTTTTAAAGCTGGCTGACACACAAAATGCAGGCTTGGCTTGCCGTCGTTGTAGTGGCTCAATAATCCCGGGCCTCCAGATAGAGGTGGCGATGAAGATAAAAATAGAAAAAGTGATAAGCCAAGGTGATGTAAAAATCGTTATGGGAGAGACTATAAATAATTCTGTGTAACTGCACGGATTAAATATAGTCTCTCAATTGCTCTTCAAACTCAATAATGAAATGATTTAATGCCGGCTTCCAATTGCGAATCGGCATTGTCCATTTTCTTGATGCTTCACTGATCGCCAGATAAATCACTTTTCTGGCCGACTCCTCGGTTGGGA
>NZ_JBHRYB010000003.1:0-273206 GCF_042648445.1 Bacterioplanoides pacificum | reverse complement strand
ATCTTCCTGAGTTTTAATGCCTTTGGCGGCTTCGAGTGCAAAGGCTTCAAGGTCTTTCTTGTTCATAACTGCTTATCCTGATGGTTAGGGGATGATAAGCAGTTACACAGTTTTATCTACAGTCTCGCAAAAGCCGGTTCTTTATGTCTGCACACGTTCGCTTAAGCTGCAATTAGATTACCAGCCCTCTCTTGAATTGCTTCAGCAATAGTCTGTAAACAGCTATCAGAAATATTCGACAACTTGACAGCCTCACAAAGGGTTTCTGGAGTCAACTCTACAGACAAAATGCCGAACAATTCATCAGCAAACGAATCAGAAATACTATCTACTTCCGAACAATCAACCAAAATACAATTGCCAGCTTCTAGCATAGATACCCACTCACGACGAATGCTTGCGCCGTATGGCCTGCTAGACAAACAACTTTTCGCGAATTTATAGGTTTTGCATTTCATATCTATGCCCTCAGCTTATCCATAATGCTTTGAATATTTTCAGGTACTACTTCGACTCTATCTTCTGTTAGTTGGTTCACCGGAAGAGTGCAGGATATTGCTACCCCTTTCCATGTATCTGACAAGTTAATATAGCTTTCAGCGCCGCTATTATCTACAAGAAGCAAACAATTACCAGTAGCCAATTGTAAACTTCCACCAAAGTCTTTCACCAATTTGACGAAGTGATGGAGACCTAACCCTTGGTGGTGATTATCTTTGTTAGTTGTTTCAACACCGTCCCCGAAAGGGCTGTGTGTTGCATCAGCTGGCAAGCGCTGAACCCACTCACCGTCGACCTTTTTCGATGAATTTCCTTTTTGTATGCACCAAGCAATCGCCTCCTGATGTGTCGTAACTCCCTGGATTTTTTGCCTTTGAAGCTCCTCTAAAAGCCCAATACCTGCATCTACAACAGCAAAATTAACCTTAGCGGGATAATAGCTGTTTGCCTTATAGAATTGTGCCATTGAGAACCCTGACGCACTTCCATGCGAACTAACGTTGTCATGAAGCTCTCCTATAGCTTTGAGTAACGCTCTTTTACCAAGTGTTTCGTCAGGAAGTTTGCGTTTAATAACCGAAGCTAACATCTCATTCGCTGATTCCACATCACCATCACTAGAGTCAACACCATCTCCTCGAATGTGGGCTATGGCAGAGTAATTTTGCCCTTCATTGCAACGAATATATGGATATGTATCTTCTCCGCCCAATGCCTCAGGAAACTTAACGGCTTGAGCATACGAAAGAAGGCTTTTTGGAATATCAAAATAATCAAAAGGATAGTTCTGGCTATGACCGTAGGCTACAAATACACACCAATAACCAGGAAAGATGAAAGCATCGGGGACTGTCACGCACCGCGCCTCCCTGACAAAACATTCTTTTATGTCATTTACTGCACATTGAACATCTTTGCCCACATCATCTCCTTATAATCACATACATATCAGCGATCGCGAATACTAGCCCAGGGTGCCTAAATTTATCAATGTAATAAAAAACCCGCGCTGTTTGCACAGAGCGGGTTTTCTTTGTCTGTACTCCAGAGAGCCAGACATTCGTGATAAACGTGGGTAACTTAGTGCTTGCCCAGTTTCTCGCGAATTTGCTGGATAGTACGCAGTTGTGCTGCGGCCTCGGCCAGCTGAGTAAGCGCACGGGAGTAATCAAAGTCTGCACCCTGATTTTCCATCGCTTTGAGTGCGTGTTCTTTCGCTTGCAACGCCGCTGCTTCGTCGATGTCGCCAGCGCGAACCGCAGTGTCAGCCAGAACAGAAACACAATTGGGCTGTACTTCCAGATAACCGCCAGAGACGTAAACAACCTCTTCTTCGCCGCCTTGTTTCACAATGCGGACCGGACCAGGTTTCAGCGGAGTCAGCAGTGCTGTGTGGCCAGGTTCAATACCCAGGTCACCCAGTTCACCGTGAGCTACTACGCGTTCTACCAGGCCAGAGAACAGGTTCTCTTCGGCGCTGACGATATCGCAGTGGACGGTAATCGCCATAGTCGTATCCTCAGTTAGAGAGGCGACCTGCTGTGGTTACAGCAGGCCGCCAGCCCAATTACATGTTTTTCGCTTTCTCAATAGCTTCGTCGATGGTACCTACCATGTAGAACGCTTGTTCTGGCAGTTCATCGAATTCACCATTCAGGATGCCCTGGAAGCCACGGATGGTTTCTTTCAGGGACACGTATTTACCAGGCGCTCCGGTGAAGATCTCGGCCACGTGGAATGGCTGAGACAGGAAACGCTCGATCTTACGTGCACGGGCAACCAGCTGCTTATCTTCGTCGGACAGTTCGTCCATACCCAGAATCGCGATGATGTCTTTCAGCTCTTTGTAGCGCTGCAGTACACCCTGAACGCCACGAGCGCAGTCGTAGTGTTCGTTACCGATAACCAGTGGATCCAGCTGACGAGAAGTAGACGCCAGTGGGTCGATCGCTGGGTAAATACCTTTAGAAGCGATGTCACGAGACAGAGATACGGTTGAGTCCAAGTGGGCGAAGGTCGTCGCCGGGCTTGGGTCAGTCATGTCATCCGCTGGTACGTATACCGCCTGGATCGAGGTGATCGAGCCAGTCTTAGTAGAAGTAATACGTTCCTGCAGAACACCCATCTCTTCTGCCAGCGTTGGCTGGTAACCTACCGCTGAAGGCATACGGCCTAACAGTGCAGATACCTCGGTTCCCGCCAGGGTGTAACGGTAGATGTTGTCCACGAACAACAGTACGTCTTTACCTTCGTCACGGAACTTCTCAGCCATGGTCAGGCCAGTCAGAGCAACACGCAGACGGTTACCTGGAGGCTCATTCATCTGACCGTAAACCATTGCTACTTTAGAGTTTGGCTTGTTTTCCAGGTCTACAACACCGGATTCAGCCATCTCGTAGTAGAAGTCGTTACCTTCACGAGTACGCTCACCAACACCTGCGAATACAGACAGACCGGAGTGTGCCTTCGCAATGTTGTTAATCAGCTCCATCATGTTTACGGTTTTACCAACACCGGCACCACCGAACAGACCAACTTTACCACCCTTAGCGAATGGGCAAACCAGGTCAATTACCTTGATACCGGTTTCCAGCAGGTCAGTGGAGTTTGATTGCTCGTCGAACGTCGGCGCTGCACGGTGGATAGAAGCAACTTCTTTCTCACCGATAGGGCCACATTCGTCGATAGGACGGCCAAGCACGTCCATAATACGACCCAGAGTCTCTGTACCAACGGGTACACAGATAGGACCGTTAGTGTTTGTTACAGGAAGGTCACGTTTCAGACCTTCTGTTGAGCCCATTGCAATAGTACGAACTACGCCGTCACCCAGCTGCTGCTGAACTTCCAGAGTAGTTTCAGTACCATCAACGGTCAGGGCGTCGTAGACCTTAGGTACACTGTCGCGTGGGAATTCCACGTCGATAACGGCACCGATGATCTGTACGATAGATCCGCTCATTTTCGGTTCCTCTTAATCTTAAACCTTGAATCCCGGGCTTATACAGCCGCGGCACCGCTTACGATTTCTGAAATTTCCTGGGTAATTGCTGCCTGACGCGCCTTGTTGTAAAGCATGTTCAGGTCGTCAATCATGCTGCCCGCGTTATCGGTGGCGTTTTTCATCGCCAGCATACGTGCAGCCTGCTCACAGGCATTATTTTCAATTACACCCTGGTACACCTGGGACTCTACGTAGCGAATTAACAGGCCTTCAATAATTTCTTCCGGCGCAGGCTCGTAGATGTAGCCCCACTGATGTTTCAGTGAATCGTCTTGTTTCGCCTCAAGCGGCAGTAACTGCACTGCGTTTGGCGATTGCGTCATGGTGTTCACAAAACGGTTATAAACGATGAACAAACGATCGATCTTTCCTTCGTCGTATGCGTCCAGCATTACCTTAACCGATCCGATCAGGCTGGCTAACTCAGGAGCATCACCCAGATGGGCTTGTGCTGCTACTACGTTGCCGCCAAAACTGTTGAAAAACAGGCCGGCTTTAGCGCCGATGGCACAGAAATCAACTTCCACGCCTTTGTTTTTCCAGTCCTGTGCTTCTTTAGCGACGGTCTTGAACAGGTTGTTGTTCAGGCCACCACATAAGCCACGGTCGGAAGACACCACGATATAACCAACACGCTTGATTTCGCGGTCTTGCATATAACGGTGACGGTATTCAGGTGCCGCATTAGCCAGGTTACCAATCACATCACGGATTTTATCCGCGTATGGACGGCTCGCCTGCATGCGCATCTGAGCGCGACGCATTTTACTTACCGCAACTTTTTCCATTGCTGAAGTAATTTTCTGCGTGCTTTGAACACTCGATATCTGCTCTTTAATCTCTTTTCCGACTGCCATAAGACTGTCCTACGTTTTTTAGTGAATCCAGCTGACGCTGGTCTCTCTAACGAAAGACCGCGTCAGCACCGGACTTACCAGGTCTGAGTGCTTTTGAATTTCTCAATCAGCTCTTTCAGACCGGCAGCGATTTCATCGTTGAAGTCACCTTTAACATTGATCTTCGCCATCAGCTCAGAATATTCGCTGTTTGCGTAGCTCAACAGGGCAGCTTCGAACGCCTGAATCTTGTTCACTTCAACGTCTTCCAGGTAGCCTTCAGTGGCAGCATAGATAGACAGACCCATTTCAGCAGTCTTCATCGGTGCGTACTGACCTTGCTTCATCAGCTCGGTTACTGCACGGCCGTGTTCCAGCTGCTTACGGGTTGCTTCATCAAGGTCAGAAGCGAACTGAGCGAATGCTGCCAGTTCACGGTACTGAGCCAGAGCCAGACGAATACCACCGCCCAGTTTCTTGATGATCTTAGTCTGAGCTGCACCACCTACACGAGATACCGAAATACCGGCGTTCATTGCAGGACGGATACCGGAGTTGAACAGGTTGGTCTCCAGGAAGATCTGACCGTCAGTAATCGAGATCACGTTGGTAGGTACGAATGCAGATACGTCACCACCTTGAGTCTCAATGATTGGCAGAGCAGTCAGGGAACCGGTTTTACCTTCAACACCACTTACGCTCTTCACGTAGTCAGCGTTCACGCGACAAGCACGCTCCAGCAGACGGGAGTGCAGGTAGAACACGTCACCAGGATACGCTTCACGGCCAGGAGGACGCTTCAGCAACAGGGAAATCTGACGATATGCCCAGGCTTGCTTAGTCAGATCGTCATAAACGATCAGCGCATCTTCACCACGATCCAGGAAGTATTCACCCATCGCACAGCCAGCGTATGGTGCCAGGAACTGCATAGCAGCAGGATCGGCAGCGCCAGCAGCAACGATGATGGTGTGATCCATCGCGCCGTGTTCTTCTAATTTACGTACTACGTTAGCGATAGTTGACTGCTTCTGGCCAACAGCAACGTAGATACACTTAACACCCGTACCTTTCTGGTTGATGATCGCATCGATGGCCATCGCAGACTTACCAGTCTGACGGTCACCAATGATCAGCTCACGCTGACCACGGCCGATTGGCACCATGGAGTCAACGGCTTTGTAACCAGTTTCCAGCGGCTGGTCTACGCCTTGACGTGCAATTACGCCAGGTGCAACACGCTCAACCGGAGCAGTGGTAGTGGTTTCGATCGGACCTTTACCGTCGATTGGGTTACCCAGCGTGTCGACAACGCGACCCAGCAGAGCTTCGCCAGTCGGTACTTCTAAGATACGACCAGTACACTTAGCGGTCTGACCTTCGGCCAGAGTTTTGTATTCACCCAGAACAACAGCACCTACGGAGTCACGCTCCAGGTTCATTGCCAGGCCATATACACCGCCTTCAAATTCAATCATTTCACCGTACATGGCGTCAGCCAGACCGTGAATACGAACGATACCGTCAGATACAGATACGACGGTGCCCTCGTTCTGGGCTTGTGAAGTCACATCGAGATTTTCGATGCGTTTTTTGATGACTTCACTGATCTCAGATGGATTCAGTTGCTGCATGCATCGTCCCTCAAACTAGGAGTTCATCGCTTCGGCTAACTTGGACAGCTTTCCAGTTAGCGAGCCGTCAATTACCAGGTCACCGGCACGGATGATCGCACCACCGATGAGAGACTCATCGATTTCGCTGCTCATACGTACATCGCACTTGAGCTTGGCTTTTAAAGACTCAGCCAGCTTGTTTTGTTGTGCGTCGGTCATTTCAAACGCGGTCGTTACTACAACATCGACCGTGTTCTGCAGTTGTGCCTTCAGCTCTTCAAACAGAACTGATACTTCTGGCAGCAAGCTTAAACGCTTGTTTTCGGCCAGAACGGCTACCAGGTTTTTGGCTGCGTCATTCAGCTTGTCGCCACATACGTCTAACAGCGCTGCCGCTTGCTGCTCAGCAGTCAGAGACGGATGCACCAGAATTTTTGCCAGATCAGCGTCAGCCGCAAAGGCCGCCAACACGCTCAGGTCGTCAGACCAGGCTTCCAGTGCATTTTTCTCTTGTGCTTCAGCAAACGCAGCTTTTGCGTATGGCCGAGCGAGAGTTGTTAATTCAGCCATGCCAAACCTCGCTTACAGTTCGTTAGCCAGTTGATTCAGCAGCTCTTCATGAGCGCTTGCGTCAACAGACTTAGCAAGGATTTTGGCTGCACCGGCTACTGCCAGCTCAGATACCTGAGCGCGCAGTGCTTCTTTCGCGCGGTTTGCTTCCTGCTCCACTTCAGCGCGGGCAGCAGCAACCAGACGCTCACCTTCGGTGCGAGCCTGTTCTTTGGCTTCGTCAACGATTTGGTTAGCACGCTTGTTAGCCTGTTCGATGATTTCAGCAGCTTTTTCTTTGCTGTCACGCAGCTGGTCGGCAGCTTTTGCTTGTGCCAGTTCCAGATCACGTGCAGCGCGGTTAGCTGCATCTAAACCATCAGCGATTTTCTTTTCACGTTCCGCCATAGCGCTGGTCAGTGGTGGCCAGACAAACTTCATGCAGAACCAGACAAAAATCGCGAAGGCAATCAATTGACCGACAATGGTCAGATTTAAAGTCACGGCGATTTACCTCGTTAAAATTCGTTGTTTAAAAACAAAGCGCGACCCGAAGATCGCACTCGTCTTATGCTGCCGTTGGGGCTACAACGAAGATCAGGTACATCGCGATACCAACACCGATCATAGGCACGGCATCTAACAGACCAGCCATCAGGAAGGTTTTGGTTTGCAGCTGTGGACCCAGCTCTGGCTGACGTGCAGTACCTTCCAGCAGCTTACCGCCCAGCAGAGCGAAGCCGATACCAGTACCCAGTGCACCCAGGCCAATCATGATTGCAGCAGCAATGTATACGAGTTCCATATGAGACTCCTAAAGGTTTAGTTAAGTAAGTTAATTTAAAGGGTTAAAATCGTCTGTTAATTTCGCTGTTAGTGGTCTTCGTGAGCCTGACTCAGATATACAATCGTCAGAACCATGAAGATGAACGCCTGCAGCGGAATCACCAGAATATGGAAGATTGCCCACGGCACGTTCAGAACCCACTGAAGGTAGAACGGCAGTAACGCAATCAGAATAAACACAACCTCACCAGCGTACATGTTACCGAACAAACGCAGTGCCAGAGACAGTGGCTTGGTCAGCAGACCCAGCACTTCCAGGAACAGGTTAAACGGAATAGCAATCGGGTGATTGAACGGTGTCAGAGACAGCTCTTTGGCGAAGCCACCCACACCTTTAACTTTGATGCTGTAGAAGATAATCAGCAGGAATACGCCTAACGACAGGCCCAGAGTACCGTTTGGATCGGCAGTCGGAACAATCTTGAAGAACGGCAGGCCCGCTGCGTGGGCAATACCCGGGATAATATCAACCGGAATCCACTTCAGCGAGTTCATCAGGAATACCCAAACGAAGATAGTCAGGGCTAACGGTGCAACCAGCGGGTTACGACCGTGGAAGGTTTCTTTAACGGTGTTATCAACAAACTCAACCACCGTTTCCACCACGTTCTGCAGCTTGCCCGGCACACCGGAAGTCGCTGATTTAGCCGCCTTACGGAACAGCCATGCGAACAACAGACCCATCAGCAGAGACCAGCCGATAGAGTCGACGTGGAACGCCATAAAACCCATGTCCTGAGCTTCTTGGGAATTTCGAGCCAAAGTCCAAGTATCTCCATTCAGCTCTTCTAACTGAGGAGAACCGTCTTCGTTAAATACCTGAACACCATCCTTATAAACTTTTCTGTAGTACGGTTCACTACCATCAATAGTCAACTTCCCATAAGTTAAGTTGGTTAAGTGATGAGCAATATACTCTTGTGAGTTACCAGCCATTGTTCACTCTCAATTCTAAAGGTTCATAAATTGGCGATTCTTGCTGAGGCTAAGTGCCCCAGCTGCACTGTCATAAAAGCTATAAACAATGCAGGAACATTCAGTGGCTCTACCCGCACAAAAATCACTGCAAAACACAGTGCGGTGAGCAAAAATTTCCAGGCTTCTCCCTGGTAGATCGACTGCACAACTTTGTCAGCCGAACGTGCGCCTGAATAGCGGAATGCTCGCCAGAGAAAATAGGCATTGGGAACTGCACACGTCAGTCCACCCAACAACGCCGATCCGGCGGCTACATCGCTGTGTAACCAGGCAATCAAAGCTGCTGCTGCAGTCAGTGCCAGCTGAACCAGCATGACCCGATAGACCGCCCGGCGAGGAAAAATCGATGACACAAACACCTCGCACTGATCTAAATACTGCAACAGCCTGTTTTAAGGCGCCGTGATTATATTGGCTCGACCTTTGAGCATCAACCGAAACCATGTGTAAAGGCTCGTTAATTGGTAGTATTTCGGGAATGTGTGTCATTCACAGCGTGAATGCGGCCCAAAAGTCACAGATATAATGATTTCACAGCAGCTTTGTGCCGCCAGAGCATACACAGTTTTCTGTCAGTAGCCACTTACCATTGATTCTCAACCGCATAAACTGGCGTTTTCAGGCAGGAATTCACCATGAAGCACGGATTGGTCAGCTTATTTGTTCTTTTGTTAAGCGCTTGCGGTGGCGACTCAGGCAATGCACATTCTCCCGGCCTGCCAGACACTCCTGATACACCAGAAAATCCCGTCACCCGAGTACCGGTTGTGGCAGCAACGATATGTTTATGAACTATATGGCACTGGCGCGTGATGAAAGCCTGCTGATGTTCAGCCGGGGGCAAAAAGAGGCGGTGTGGAAGGTTTTAGAGCAGGGCGGGGAGCGGCATTCTTTAATGCAGAGTCGATAATTAACTCAAATGTCATTAGAATCCGCACCGATAAGGACATCTGAGGAATAATAATGAAACGACTCACCCTACTGTTCACCACTGCTTTGCTCGGCGCCTGCAGCGATCAGTCATCCGGCCTTTTGCAGGAAGTGGTGCCGATTGGTACCACCAGCAACAATACACCGTCTTTTTACCTGAAAAGCCGTGCTTCCGGAACACTCAGCTTTAACGGCGACTGCAGCAGTGATAAGCAATACGTTCCGAGCGGCGTCAATAAGGTTCAGCTGCGGCGGTTAAAGCAGGGGGTTTACAGCAATTGTTCGGTGCAGCTGATATTAAACGACGGTAGCAGCAGTGAGGTGTTATACCTCTCAACCTTTGAAATCGACACCGCGTTACGTACTGTCATTGATATAGAAAGCACGGCCTTCGGCGAGATAACAACAGCTCAGGCGACGATATCACGCGATGAATGGGGCTACCTTACAGAAGCGACAATCACACCAGAAGACACTGATGCAATTTCATATTTTGAATTGTTGGCCAACTCAGACGGCAGCCTTACCGGAATTGCTTTTCCCAGCAGTTTTCAGCGCACTCTGAATGCTCAGGGACAGGTGCTTTCGGAAACCGGACCGGACAGCGCCAGCCGTTATCAATACGACAGCAGCGGCCGGCTCAGTGAAGAAACCCAACTGAATCCCGACACCCTGGCTGTGATCAGCACCACCCACTACTTACGGAC
Source organism: Bacterioplanoides pacificum (assembly GCF_042648445.1). Taxonomy (NCBI): domain Bacteria; kingdom Pseudomonadati; phylum Pseudomonadota; class Gammaproteobacteria; order Oceanospirillales; family Oceanospirillaceae; genus Bacterioplanoides; species Bacterioplanoides pacificum. The sequence continues at coordinate 263,239 of NZ_JBHRYB010000003.1, read as the reverse complement.
AGAACAGCCCGACGGCGCTTATGTTGAAATCATTGAGCAGCGTGATGATAACGGCCAGCTGACGCAGTCGAGCAAAACCATCAGCCACCCGGACTATTCTGAACGATTCACCGATCAGAATGGTGATGGCGACTTCGAAGATCATTATCGTACCGAAATACGCTCAGATTCCGCTTCACTGACCCGAACTCGTTTCCACAATGGTGAACTGACGTCCCGCGAGCAGTGCCAGCGGGGTCATCAGCGCCAGGAGTGTACTGAAACAGAGCAGGGCAGCCTGACGCCAGATTCAGAAATCATCACCGAATATCATGATAACGGCGTAATAGCGAGCTGGAGTCACAAAAGTTTTAATCCGGCTGCTCTAATAGACGTCCGGACGACTTATAACTCCGAAGGGCTCGAAAAAACGCACCGTGGTAACAACAACCTGTATTCATCGTTCGTCAGCTTTCAGTACGACGACAAAAAAAACCGCTCCTCCGCTACCAAGCGTATAGAGGGTGAGCTTTCAATAAACGAGACCTATACCTTTCACCACGAATATTAACGCCCGGCATGATCTCTGCTGATGGGGCTCCCCCCAAGAAACGGAGCCTGTCGTATTTTCATCTCTCCAACGATTAAAATAAAAAGGAGCCATCAGGCTCCTTTTTATTTGGTCTGTCAGTAACCCCTGCTACTGAATATGACGCAATATTCCGTCCAGTTCATCCAGATTGGTGTAGTTGATCACCAGCTGACCTTTGCCTTTCGCACTGTGTTTGATCGCCACCTTGGCACCCAGCCGGTCACCTAACAACCGCTCAAGACGCTGAATATCCGGGTTGGCTTTGGCCTGTTCCGGACTTTTATCGCCGCCACTTTGCAGGTTACGCACCAGCGCTTCGGTTTGGCGGACGGTTAATGCCCGGGCGACAACCTGAGCAGCCGCTTCGGATTGCTGGCCACCCTGTAAGCCAAGCAGAGCACGGGCATGGCCCATCTCGATATCGCCGTGTTCCAGCAGACGTTTTACGTCGTCGTTCAGGTTCATCAGGCGCAACAGATTGGCGACGGTAGCGCGGTTTTTACCAACGGCTTCCGCAACTTCCATCTGGGTCAGTTCAAACTCGTGTTGTAAACGATGTAATGCCATCGCTTCTTCCATCGGGTTGAGGTTTTCGCGCTGGATGTTCTCGATCAGCGCCATGGCGATGGCCGCTTCATCCGGCACATCACGGATTAACGCCGGCAGCGATTCCATTTGCGCCAGCTGGCAGGCCCGCCAGCGCCGTTCACCGGCAATAATTTCGTAACGCGGCGCGGCAGCACTGCCAGCCGCAATCGGGCGCACCACTATCGGCTGCATCAGCCCCTGGGCCTTAATGGAGGCTGCCAGTTCTTCTAACGCTTCCGGCTGAATATCTTTACGCGGCTGATACTGGCCCGGCTGAATCCATTCCAGCGGCAGATGGCGCAGTTCCCCATCACGGATCGGCTGATCGGCAGCAGGCTGAGGCTGTTCGCCAGCCGGCTGAGTTTCCAGCGCGACTTCCGCTTCCGGTTCAACAGCAACCGCTGCCGCCTTGGAACCGGCAATCAGGGCATCCAGCCCACGTCCTAATCCGCGTTTTTTCTTCGACATGTTGGTTTCTTAATCAATCTGTTCAGGTTATTTGTTGCGACGGTTCATTTCGCCCGCCAGCGCCAGATACGCGACCGCTCCGCGCGACGACTTATCGTAGATCAGCGCAGGCAAACCGTGGCTTGGCGCTTCCGCCAGACGTACATTGCGTGGGATCACTGTGCCGTACACCTTATCGCCAAAATATTCTTTTAACTGCTCAGAAACATCCTGAGTCAGGCTATTACGCGGATCATACATAGTGCGCAACAGGCCTTCGATTTCCAGTTTCGGATTGAGGCTCTCTTTCAGCGACTCAATCGTCTGCATCAGCGCACTCAGACCTTCCAGCGCATAATATTCACACTGCATCGGAATCAGTACACCCTGGGCAGCGACCAGTGCATTTAACGTCAGCATATTCAGCGACGGCGGGCAGTCGATCAGGATATAGTCGTAATCCGGCCGCACCTCACCCAGTGCATCACGCAGGCGGCTTTCCTTGCGCGACAACTCCATCAGCTCGACTTCGGCAGCAACCAGGTCACCGTTACCCGGTAATACGTCATACCCAGCGGGTTGCGCTTTTTGTATCGCGCTGGCGGTGCGGCTGTCTCCGGTCAACACGTCGTACAGAGACAACTCCAGGTCGTGTTTATCAATCCCGGATCCCATGGTGGCATTGCCCTGCGGGTCGAGGTCCACCAGCAGCACCCGGCGTTTGGTAGCGACCAGAGATGCCGCCAGGTTCACCGCCGTTGTGGTTTTACCAACACCACCTTTCTGATTGGCAATCGCCAGAATTTTACTCACAGGGATATTCCTTCAATGCAGCGCACGTTATTTCGGTAATATTTTTAACAGATGGCGCTCACCATCAATATCCGGCACGTTCAGCCTGACGCTGTCGGCGACCACAAAATCCGCTGCAATGGCTGCGATTTCGTCGTCCGGGTATTGACCTTTCATGGCCATAAAACAGCCACCTTCAGCACGCAGGTGCTGGCACCAGTGTGTCATATCGGCCAGCGAGGCAAAGGCGCGGCTGACAATCATATCGAAAGGTTCCGGCGGATGATATGCCTCCACCCGATCGTTCACTATGGTCACATTGTCCAGCCCCAGAGCGGTTTTCGCCATAAACAGAAACCGTGTTTTTTTGCCGTTGCTGTCGAGCAGCATAAATTGTTTATCCGGATTCATAATCGCCAGCACAATGCCCGGCAGGCCCGGGCCAGTGCCGATATCGGCAATACGGCTGGCTTGCTGGACATACGGGTTAATCACCAGGCTGTCGAGCAGATGCAGCGGCACCATCTGTTGTGGCTCGCGGATTGCCGTCAGGTTGTAAGCTTTATTCCATTTGATAAACAGCGCCAGGTAATCACTGAGCTTGTTCAGTTGTTCATCACTCAGCGTTATCTGCATCGCCTGGGCTCCGGCGGCGATCTGGCGGGTCAGTTGTTGCTGAACCTCTGGTGAAGTCGGCACTGTCATCGCTATTCTCACAATGGCTAAAACGGGATGGAAAAGCCGCGCATAATAGCACATTTCCCCGCCCGCCATTTATCTGGCGAATAGTGAAGTTAACCTAGGTCGCATTGGTGGCTGGCAGAACAAGCCTTTACTATGAAACCCTGTTAACTAAAGGGTCAGTATTATGCATTCCGCCCGTCAGCCGTCGTCCTGTTGGTGGCCCATTATTGCTGCCGCCGTCACCCTGGTGGTGGTGCATGGTTTTGGCCGCTTTGTATATACCCCGTTGCTGCCGCTGCTGGTTGATGATGGCCTGATCACACTGAGCCAGTCGGCTTCCCTGGCCACCTGGAACTACACTGGCTATCTGGCCGGTGCCATGCTGGCACTGGTGTTGTTTCAGAAAAATCTCGGCCGAGCGGGACTGTTAATCGCGGTGATAACCAATGCACTGCTGACCCTGGCTCAGGTGTGGGTGGAACAATATCCGTTATTGGCGGCGCTGCGCCTGCTGAACGGGATCACCAATGGCGTGGTATTTGTGCTGGCGCCGGCACAGGTACTGGAATGGCTGGTAAAAGAAAATAAAGCACAACACAGTGGCCTGATGTACCTCGGCGTTGGTGTCGGGTTATTGGTCAGCAATGCGTTGGTGGATCTGACCGGCTTCCTCAGCGGCGCAGAGCGCTGGTTACCCGCCGCACTGGCTGCCATTCCACTGGCGATCTGGAGTGGCTGGTACCTGTACCAGTTGCCACAGGGCATACATGTCAACAATAACGACGACCACTCCCCCTTGTGGGATCGCGCCAGTACCCCCTTATTTCTGTCGTACGCCGGCGCCGGGCTGGGGTATATCCTGCCGATGACCTTTTTACCCGCTGTCGCCCGTGACTGGCAGGTTGATATGCAGCCCAGCGCCTGGCTGATTGTGGCACTGGCGTCATTACCTTCCACCTGGTTATGGAATACGCTCGGCGCCCGGCTGGGCGATAAACAGGCACTGGTCTGGAACTATGCGTTACAGGCCGCAGGGGTGGCGGCGCTACTGATCTGGCCGGGTCAGGCGTTAGGTCTGTGGTTATGTGCTTTATTGGTCGGCGGCACCTTTATTGGCACCGTCTTCCTGACCCAGCGACTGGCACGTTCATTACACCCTCACCAGGGGCCACGCCTCAGTGCTGCACTGATTGCACTATACGGTTTCACTCAGCTACTCGGCCCCTGGCTGGCCAAGCTGGGCATTGAAAACGGTGCAGCATTATCTGCCACCTTTATCTGGGGTTTTGCTGCGCTGGTCTGGGGCCTGTTGCTGATGTTGCCGGTACCTAAACAGCGTTGACCGCTGAATATTCGACAAAACATAAGCGCGGATGATTTAAAACGCCGGGGCCATTTGAGCGACACAGCATTGCAGCAAGCTCGAAAAGAATCAGAGTTTAAATCCCGGCTCATGGTGCAGAACACCCTGGATCTGCGCCGCACTCTCAAGCGCCTGTTCCAGCGTCTGGCTTTGCGCCTCACGGAATAGACGTTTGGTTTCACGTAAACAGCGGCCATCGTTGGTTGCCATCTGACGCGCCAGGCCCAAAGCATTCCCCAGCAGCTGATCGTGTTCGACAACGCGCGAGACCAATCCCATCGCTAAGGCTTCATCGGCAGAAAATGCACGGCCGGTTAATGCCATTTCCATCGCTTTTTGCATACCAACTCGGCGTGGTAATAACCAGGCGCCGCCATCACCCGGGATAATCCCTAGCTTGATAAAACTCTCGGAGAAGGTCGCTTTGTTGCTGGCGATGGCGATATCACACATACACACCATATCGTTACCAGCACCCACCGCCGGGCCGTTTACCGCAGCAATGACCGGAACCTGCAAACGGGCAAAGGCCAGCGGAATACGCTGAATAAACTGCTGATAGTTTTTCTGCAGTTGCTCAACATCGCCTGCAAACATACCGGTGCGGTTTTTCATCGCTTTGATATTGCCACCACCGGAGAAGATATCTCCCTCTCCAGTACTCTTTCCTGTTAAAACCGCAACTTTTACGCTGCCATCGACATTAAGCTGATCAACCATGGCATCAAAGGCGTCGATCACATCGGCATCGGAAATCGCGTTTTTAATCTCCGGACGGTTCAGGGTAATCAGAGCGATGCTGTTATTGCCGGCATCATCCTGAACTCGTTCAATCACTAAAGGATCAGTCTGGTTGTTAGTCTGGTTATCAATCACGGCCTAACTCCTCAATATCTTTAAAGTGTGGTAATTCCGGTACCGCAATCACCTTGGCCGGAACATGGCGTGGGATGCAGTTAGCGCGAATCTGCTGACGGATTTTCTGACGCAATTCATCAGTTATCCCATTGTTGTGCAAACCAGATGCCAGCGCTTCTTTGGATAACACTACAAACAGCACAATCCGAACATCGTCCTGCCATTGCTGGCCGATGATTCCAGAAACCTACCGGCATCGACGGGAAGGTCTGGGCACATACCAGGTACCAGTAAGTTCTCGGCAAAGTTCAGTTTTGCACCTTCAAACCAGCGCGCACCGGGCATTTTATCGCCATTGGTTAATACGCTGTCATAAGGCGTCTGGGCTTCTATCTGAGCGTGCCGGCGTGTATTACCTGTAGGAGGGGACCTTGTCCCCGAGCCGTTTGCCACAATTAAATTCGCGGACAGGGTCCGCTCCTTCAATCTGCTTCTGTGCCGGCGTGTACTACCTGTAGGAGGGGACCTTGTCCCCGAGTCATTTGCCACAATTAAAATCGCGGACAGGGTCCGCTCCTACAATCTGCTTCTGTGTCGGCGTGTATTACCTGTAGGAGGGGACCTTGTCCCCGAGCCGTTTGCCACAATTAAAATCGCGGACAGGGTCCGCTCCTACAATCTGCTTCTGTGCCGGCGTGTATCACCTGTAGGAGGGGACCTTGTCCCCGAGCCATTTGCCACAATTAAAATCGCGGACAGGGTCCGCTCCTACAATCTGCCTCTGTGCCTGCGTGTATCATCTGTAGAAGGGGACCTTGCCCCCGAGCCGTTTGCCACAATTAAATTCGCGGACAGGGTCCGCTCCTACAATCTGCTTCTGTGCCTGCGTGTATCACCTGTAGGAGGGGACCTTGTCCCCGAATCATTTGCCACAATTAAAATCGCGGACAGGGTCCGCTCCTACAATCTGCCTCTGTGCCTGCGTGTATTACCTGTAAGAGGGGACCTTGTCCCCGAGCCATTTGCCACAATTAAATTCGCGGACAGGGTCCGCTCCTACAACCTACTTCTGTGCCGGCGTGTATTACCTGTAGGAGGGGACCTTGTCCCCGAGCCGTTTGCCACAATTAAAATCGCGGACAGGGTCCGCTCCTACAATCTGCTTCTGTGCCTGCGTGTATCATCTGTAGAAGGGGACCTTGTCCCCGAGCCGTTTGCCACAATTAAAATCGCGGACAGGGTCCGCTCCTACAATCTGCTTCTGTGTCGGCGTATATCACCTGTAGGAGGGGACCTTGTCCCCGAGCCATTTGCCACAATTAAATTCGCGGACAGGGTCCGCTCCTACAATCTGCTTCTGTGCCGGCGTGTACTACCTGTAGGAGGGGACCTTGTCCCCGAGCCGTTTGCCACAATTAAAATCGCGGACAGGGTCCGCTCCTACAATCTGCTTCTGTGCCGGCGTGTATCACCTGTAGGAGGGGACCTTGTCCCCGAGCCATTTGCCACAATTAAAATCGCGGACAGGGTCTTGCTCGGCATCCAGCTCATGACGATCAATAAAGTCGGTGGATAAATCGGCGTTGATAAAATCTGGCTCTGCCATCAGGCGTGCCAGGAAGTCGCGGTTGTTTTTAACACCGTCGATTTCTAATTCGCTCAGCGCCTGCTGCATACGAATAATGGCAGCGTTACGATCGGCACCCCAGACAATCAGCTTGGCGATCACCGGGTCGTAATAGGGCGATACGGTATCGCCTTCGATCACGCCGCTATCGACACGAACCGAAGCCGTGTTCTTAAGTTTGGTTTAAGCCAACATCCGTATGCTGAGGTTATTCACTCAGAGGAGATGTCCTATGACTGCGATCGAAACCTCAACCCATCACCAGAACGACAACAACCCCGGCACCGCAACAGCAGAAAAGCGGGTCAGAGTCTGGGATCCGTTAGTACGGATTTTTCACTGGTCGTTAGTCGTTGCCTTCAGCACGGCTTACATCAGCTCGGAGTTTTCTGACGAGTTACATGTGATCGCCGGCTATACCGTCACCGGTCTGATTGTGTTCCGCCTGGTGTGGGGCCTTATCGGCACACCTTACGCACGTTTCAGTCAGTTTGTGCGCTCACCCAAAGCGGTGTGGCATTATCTGGTGGCGTTACCGGCAGGCAAAGCGCGGCGTTATCTGGGCCACAACCCGGCCGGCGGCGCGATGATTATTGCCTTGTTAATTGCGTTGAGCGGCACCGTGATATTGGGTATGGCGACCTTAGCCGCCGACCATCAGGCCGGACCTCTGGCCGGTAGCTGGATCGCCACCATTGACGAACACACGCTGGAAGAGGTGCACGAGTTCTTCGCCAACAGCACGCTGCTGCTGGTGTTGTTACATCTGGCCGGCGTACTGTTCAGCAGCCTGGCACACAAAGAAAATCTGGTACGGTCAATGTTTACCGGCCACAAACCATCACGCGATGATGATCTGTAACGAAACTCTTTAACAGCAACCTTATTATTTTTGTTACACCGGAGAACACCATGAAAACATTTCTGCTGACAACCCTCACCCTGGGATTATCAGGCCTGGCAGGCTTCAGCCTGGCCGATGACGATTACAGCCGCGAACAGGCCCGCCAGATGGTGGAGCAGGGCACCATCAAACCGCTGGATGAACTGCTGCAGATCAGGCCTATCGACGGCAAGTTGCTGGATACTGAACTGGAACGTGAAGATGGCGTACTGGTGTACGAGCTGAAATGGCTCGACGCTGATGGCCACCGCCACGAAACCTATATCGACGCCAACAGCGGCGAATGGCTGGAAGATGAAATTGACGATTAAAGGTTAAACGCCGTGAAACTGTTGCTGATTGAAGATGACCCACAACTGCAAAACGCCTTGTTGCCGCTGCTGCGCAAGGCCGGTTATGCGGTGGAATCTGCCACGAATGGCATCGACGGTGAATTCCTCGGTGACGAGCTACAGCCGGATCTGATTATTCTCGACCTCGGTCTGCCGGGCCGCCCCGGGCTTGAAGTGTTAGCCAACTGGCGTACGCGTGGTAATGACACTCCGGTGCTGGTGCTGACCGCCCGTGATGCCTGGCATGAACGGGTCGACGGCTTAAAGGCCGGCGCCGATGATTACCTTGGCAAGCCGTTTCACAGCGCTGAATTATTGGCCCGGCTGGAAGCCATCAGCCGCCGCCACACCGGCCAGCTCAGCAACCAGTTAAGCTGGGGGGGAGTCAGCCTGGATTGCGAACGCCAGCAAGCCCGCGATCAGCAGGGCCAGCTGATTGAACTGACCGCCATTGAGTTCCGGCTGTTACGTTATCTGTTACAACATCCGTCAGAGGTGCATTCCAAAACCCGCCTCAGCGATCATGTGTACGAAGAAGCGCAACAGCGCGACAGCAACGTGATGGAAGTGTATATCAACCGTCTGCGCCAGTACTTCGGTAAGGACTTTATCCACACCCGCCGTGGCCAGGGTTATCAGCTGGCACCGCAGCCATGAAATCATTACGCCATTATTTACAGCGCCGCTGGCTGGCCTCACTGCTGCTGATTATGTTGCCGTTACTGGTGCTGGCAGACCTGGGAGTGCGTCAGCTCACGGCTCACTCGGTATTAAGCCGTTTACAACACGACACCGAAGGTTTAATCGCTGCGCTGCAGTTCCGGGCCAACGGCGACTGGCAGATTGATGAAGCGCAGCTCAGTGGTGTGTTCCGGCGGGTGTACTCCGGCCATTATTTTGCCGTTTACGATCAGCACGGCAAGGTCGTCCGCAGCCGCTCATTATGGGATCGGGATGCCGCGCAGATTCCGCCATTGCAGCAGGGCTCCCGCCACTGGACAGCCAGCTACCAGGGCGGCGAACAACAAGCGGAGTTATGGCTCAATCTGGCGATCACAACCGAAGTCAACGAGCAGCCTTTTATGATCTGGGTGGCCGAAGATGTCGCACCACTACGCCAGTTGCTGAACCAGTATCGTATGCTGGCGATTACGTTGGTCGCCGCTGCATTGTTGTTATTGATGCTGATTCAGCGACTGCAGCTGCGCCGCGCTTTTGCTCAGCTACAGCCGTTACAGCAGGCGTTGCAACAGCTGCGCAACGGCGAACGACAGCAACTGAACCAGGCCAATCAGGCAGCGTATCCGGATGAGGTACAACCGCTGGCAGATGAAATCGACCGGTTATTACAACAGCTGCAACAACGCGTCAGCCGTTCGCGCAACGCGTTAGGCAATCTGGCCCATGAAATGAAACGGCCGGTGCAGCAACTGCGTCTGCTGGCTGAACAACTGGACCCACAGCAGCAGCAACAACTGCAGCAAACCCTGCAACAGCTGCAACAACTGACCGAACGGGAATTAAAGCGCGCACGTATTGTTGGTATGTCGTCTCCCGGGCGTCAGCTGCAGCTGAGCCAGGAACTGCCGCCGTTACTCCAGGTGCTCGGCCAGCTGTATCCCAACAGCCGGATTGATGCCCGGTTTGACCAGTCAGCGGTGCTGCCACACGACCGTGACGACCTGCTGGAGCTGCTCGGCAATCTGCTGGATAACGCCTGCAAATACGCCCCCGGCCAGATAACACTCAGCATCCACCAGGACAAGTCCCAACCGTGGTTAAATTCACAACCGTGGTTAATTGAAGTCTGTGATCAAGGGCCGGGCATTGCGGCTGAACAGCAGCAACGGCTGTTACAACGAGGCACCCGGCTGGATGAATCCGGCGCCACCGGCAGTGGCCTGGGGCTGGCTATCGTGGCCGATATCGTCGCCAGTTATCACGGCCAGCTGACTTTCCACCACAACCCGGAAGCAGGCTTCTGTGTCACTGTCTGTTTACCAGCGAATATCAACGCGCCACGACTCAGTTCAGATACTGATCAATAATTGCCTGATAACGGCCATCGGCCCGCACTTTTGTTAACGCCTGATCCAGCTGCTCAACAAATGCTGCTGACATGGTTTGTCGGCTGAGTAAAAAATACACCTCATTAGCGTGCACCGTCATCTGCACCCGAACCTGATCGGTTAACCCTTCTTCACGTAACCGCGCGGCGGCGGCAAACGGATCGGCCAGCACACCATCGACCCGGCCAGCGGCCAGTTTTTTCAGATTCATGCGGTCTTCTTTCGACGGCTGTAACAATGCCCGGAAAGCGGGCTGCTGATTCAGCCGGTCAAAATCGTCGCCGTAATAATAGCCACGGGTGATGGCCAGCCGGAACTGCTGCGCCACCACATCATCCAGACTTAATGGCGTCACGGTGGCAGTGCGGCGCACCAGTAACACCGCAGATTCGGTACGATAGGAGTGGGAAAATAAACCGTATTGCTGACGTTCAGCGGTTTTCGACGCGCCGCTGGCGAGATCCAGCTTACCCTGTTCAACTTCTAATAACAGACGCTTCCACGGACGTTCGATAAAACGGTACGAACAACCCATTTCATCCAGCAACAGGCGGATCATATCCAGATCCAGACCGGTCAGCCGGCCATCCCGCATCATGGCGTACGGCGGCCAGGGCTCCCAGCCTACCCGGATTTCTTTATCCGGACATTGCGCCATCGCAGACAACGGCAAACACACAAACAGCCAGACAAAAAACAGGCGTCGCGCTGGATTCATAAATAAGGGCCCTGACAGTTCTTTCTCTTCAGTGTAGAGACAAATGGCCGCTCAGGGGAAATACAGCGGATCGGATTAACCGATCATCACCAGCTGACCTTTCATAGTGACCATTTTGGCGTCAGCACTGATCATCTGCGACTCCACTTTCAGCATCTTGCTTTTAACCGTGCTCATCGAAGACTGCTGCTGCATCATATCGGCTTTGACCACCGCCGATGTCGCTTTCAGCTCCAGAGTGTCGGTTTGAATATTCAGCGCGCCGGTCTGTTTGACACTGGTCGGTGCCTGTAATGTCAGATTGGTCGGGCTGGCGACTTTTGCGTCCAGCTTGCCACTGATCTGAGTGGTCACATTGCCCTGAGTTTTACTGCTGATATCGCCGCTGGTTTCCAGCGTGGCATTACCTTTATGAGTAATACTGCGGTCACCGGTTAAGGTGTGCGACACATCACCTTGTTCTTCGATGGTTTGTTTACCTTTGCGCTGCAGCGTCAGGTCACCTTCGGTTTTTGTCGTTTCATTACCTTTAAAGGTATGTTGCCGGTCACCCTGCTGCTCGGTGATAATTTTTCCTTCAGTGGCAGAAACATGATCCCCCTGCTGCCAGAAAAAGGTATTTCCCCGGGTTTTATCAATCAGCGAATTATCATCCGGCTGAACAGCAAACCCTTTGAAGTTATCGATACGGTCATCGCCAAACGACACCAGACGTTCACGATAACGACCACCATAATGGAACTCTTTATGAATACCCTGCATATCCGGCCCCTGAGCCCAGACCGTACTGGTACCCGCCATATAATGGTACTTATGACCAAATTCTTTGGTTACCAGACCGTGGTTCTTAGCGCTGTCGGCGGTTTTCCGGTCACTGACCGGCTGATCAGCGCTGTATAACATATCATCGTGAATATCAAAGCGGTTATTTGCCTCTCCTACCGCCTGCCAATTGGCATGGTACTCAGTGTAATGCTGGCCAAAGTGGAATGAACATTCGCGGCCGTAATAGTAGTTATTACTATCAATAAAGGAGTACAGATCGCCGTAACGACGATAAATATGCTGATCACCCTTGATTTCATCGACCTGATTGCCGGCAGTTTTACCGTCAAAATCCAGCTCGTCAAACGGCTGTTGCTGAACTTTATCGTATTCAAACTGAGAAGAAATATGCAGGGATTTACGCGCTTTGGCGGTTTCGGTATACAACATGCCATCAGTGATCAGCGTCGCATGATGCGGGTTTTCGTTGGTGACCGGATAACGCAACGACTGCGAATTTTCCAGCGCGCCAATTATATACGGCCGGTCCGGGTTCCCAGAGGTAAAGCCAATTTTTACTTCAGTGCCCGGCACCAGTGGCATATCAGAATGATTCGACAGCGCCGCGCTCTGGGCCATCCGGATCCAGTGTGACACATGATTTTTTTCCTGGCTGGAAGACTTTCCGGCTTCCCGCGGCAGAAAATCAAACACCACCTGATAACGCCCCCGTTCATCACGCTGAGCGATATTCTTTTTATTATCGGCAGAATAAACCCGCGCCGTAGTAGATACCGCCGTCGGAATTTCGGTTTCCCGCCGCGGCCGGAACTGTACCGAACGCGGAATAGCAGTAAAGGAACATTCATAAAACGGCGCCGCTCCGGTATCACTGTTGCGTGCTGTGTTATCCAGCCCGGAGCCCGAATGAGATACTTCCAGCACCAGCAACTCAGTGGTTTTACTGTCGCCACTTTCAACCTTCAGAATAAAGCCCGGTGCCAGATTGGGAATACCGGATGTGCCCAGATAGGTAACACCACGACACTGCAATTCTTCCAGCCGGATGGTGGCAATCTGATTAGCCTCATCTTTATTATCCACACCCTGGCTCACCAGATGGACACAACCTTTTTTACCGTCTGTTTTTCCAGCAATACCTTCAATATGAGTGCTGGCCAGTTCCGGATTTACATCAGAAATCACCACACCATCCACAGTACTGTTAACGATTTTTCGTAACGTACGAATGCTGTCGAAGCTGATAGTTGGCCGGGTAAGCTCATCCAGCTTTACTTTCCGGGTAATAATCTCGTCGTAGTTGGTATCATCGGCAAACACCAGCTGGGTGTTGGCGTCGTGGTTAAAATAATAATAAATCCCCCAGTGTTCACTCAGCCGTGAAACAAAGGAAAAGTTTGATTCGGCATACTGGCAAAAAAAATCTTTTTTCGGATAAGAAGAGGTGGTCGCTAACAGATAATCCAGCTGAATATCTTCCCGCAATTCCTCTTCCAGCACTTTATCGGCCGTCATATGGGTATAAATATCATACGACAGGCTGTGCTTCTGGCGTGCCAGCGCTGGCACCATTTCAACCCGGTAAAACCGATGTGTGGCAGATGTGCTTAATACTTCTTCGGCGGATTCAATCACACCACTGATGCTGTAATCTGCAGGCCGGCCGCTGTCTTTATCAGCCAATACCGTGAGTTTTGCTTCAGAATCAGATAACACTTCCAGGTCGACGCGTGCGTCCAGTGGCACCTTCAGTTCCAGCGAGAACCAGAACAACGATGAGATCGCCTCTTCACCGGAAAAACTGATCAGTTCAAATTCAGAACGGTAATCTGGCGTAGTAAAACGAAATTCTGGGTAGGGCATCCTGCTCTCCTGCGATCGTGGGTACAGCGAATCCTTTGCCTGGCTGCTGCAATCAGAGGGCGAAACTATAAAAACTCATCCTGCCAATGTCTATTGATAAATGGGGCTGTTATGCCAGATAATCCCGCCCCGAAGGACAACCACGGACTGGATCAGGATATCGCCGCCACATGGACTATCAGGTAAAACATCGTACCGAAATCAGCTGGTACGAGCTCGACCGCATTGAACTTCCCAGCGCCGCAGAAGCATTAATCAACCGCCCAATTCAGCTCAGTTACCGCGTGCGCCAGCAGCTTGGCAGCCTGCGCGAAAGTAATGCTCTTAACAGCGCCGAAAATGCCTCGCGCCAAAAAAAACTGCTGCAGCATCTGCGTCGTGGCGAATTTTTTTTACTGGCGCCCGTCGGCCGGGTAAAACAACCGGCACTGCTTCGCCAGGCGGAAGTTAATGCCGATAGCGCCAGCATTGAACTGGATTGCCAGATAAGTCTAGTAATAATTTCTGAGCAGCTGCGCAGTGCTCTGATGCACTTATTGCGTACCGTCGAACGGCCGAAGATGGTGGCCAGCGTTAGCAGGGCAGATAACCGTAATAACAGCAGCGATCAGTCACAGGGAAATAGTAATAATCCTCGCTACTGGTTTGAACTGGAATGTACCTTCGAAAACGATCCGAACGCATCCGTAGACGGACTGCCTTATGAAATCACCTTCTCAGACGGCAGTAAAAAACAAGGTAAGTTGTGGGGCAGCCTGTTGCGCCTGAGCAACGTCCCGGCAGGCTCTATCAGCGTTCAGCTGGGGTATCCGGAGTCTGAAAAATTATTGCAAGCAGCCCGCAAAGAACTGCAACAAGCACTCGATGACATCATTAACGCGCTGAAACAGCGAGCCTCACGCCTCGACGAGGCGCTGGCGAATGAGTCAATAGCAATGCAGGGCCTGATTCTTACTGGTGCTTTTTTTGACGGCCTGTTTGGCGCTCTTGGTGATTCCGCAGAGGGAATCGCACAGCTGGCAGAAGACCTGGTCGCCGATGCCCGGGTTAAGATGGATGAATGGGAAGGTATAGCCGAGGATGTTAAACAACAAACCATTGAGTACGTCAGCAATAAAAAAGCCGTTTATCTGGAATTCCTCGCCGAAGTCGATGAAAAACGTGCGAATGCCGAACAAGCACTGCAAAAAAGTATGGATCAGTTTAAAAAAGACCTGGAAGAACTGGCCAGCTATGGTGCCAAGCGGCTTGATAATGCTTATGCCTATGGCGTAGAGAGTCTGCAGGAACTGCAGGAAGTCTATAACCACTACCGCTTGCTGTTCGAAGACAGTGAGACAGGGCAAATGCTGAAAGAATTCCCCGACCGTTATTATGAAGCCATGCCCAAAGTTGAGGCCGCTCAGTCGGGAGGTGGCTTAGGCTTTAACGTCTTAACTGCGGCCCTGACCGGAGGCGCCGGTGCCGGGGTGGTCGTAGCAGGTTTCATTGCTAAAAATATTGGTTTATTCAGAAAAGTTAAAAAGATTATCGACCGGGTGCTGGATTTATTATCGAAGAAGAAACTGACACCGGAGAAAGAAGTAAAATCTCAGCATAATCAGACCGCACAGGCGAAGGTGGAAAAGGATAAGGAAGAAGCGGTTGAGGAAAAAGAGAAGAAGACGTGTCAGTTTAACTTTGATAAACGCACAAAAAATATTTGCGGAAAACCTTATAATAATAAATGTCCTTTATGTAATTCACATGCCCAGAAAAGAGCAACGACCCGAAAGGGTGGCCCCAATAAAGGGATCAGTTCTATCCTGAGTGACCGGATAATGTCAAATCTTCAAAGTAACAATAAAGCAAAAGAAAATAACGAAGTGTTAGATAGTTCAGGAAACTTGCTCTATAAAAAAGACTCCACTAAAAAGAAAAATCATAAGAGCTATCATCCGTGGTTCCAGGGAGATGACACCCTCGCAGCGCATCACATTATTGCCAGTGAAGCGGTTAAAGGAAAACAATGGCAGGACTATTTCAATATGTGTGGGTACGATATCAACTGTAAGGAAAATGGCATCATGCTTCCCAGCCGACCGGAAATAGCTTGTCAGTTGGGGGTGCCGTTACATTATGGTAACCACGATGAAGGCGAGGCTGTTATTAAAGACCAGGAAACAAGAAGGGAAACAATAACAAACTACACCAAAGGTGTAAAAATATTAATAGAAGAAGTTGAAATTGCTATAAAAAAGAATAAATATTGCTCAAC
Organism: Bacterioplanoides pacificum; assembly: GCF_042648445.1. Taxonomy (NCBI): domain Bacteria; kingdom Pseudomonadati; phylum Pseudomonadota; class Gammaproteobacteria; order Oceanospirillales; family Oceanospirillaceae; genus Bacterioplanoides; species Bacterioplanoides pacificum. The sequence continues at coordinate 247,380 of NZ_JBHRYB010000003.1, read as the reverse complement.
TCCAGAAAGGATTAAAAATGCCTTTAATGAAAAGAGTAACGAAATACTGGAATATTTGGAAAAATTTTACTGGACATTAACTTCTGACGGAAGAGATTACAAATTAGCTAAAGGAAGTTTTGGCTGTGGCAACCATTCAAGAAAAGAATTGGGATCCAATAAAGATTGTGCTTGCTCATTAAACAGAAAGCACAACTACGTATTTAGTCAAAAAAATACATCGTTAAAAGCAGGGGAATAAAAATGACCAATTATAGTAACTATGATGAAGAATATTATCTTCTTTATAGTGATGAAAATTCCATCATGGTGGATTTAGACGAAGATTTATTACCGGACGACATAACTGGCGGGATATTCTCCAATCCAGGGGAAATAATTCAGGATGGATATGTTTATCCACTGATACTGGATAAACCCTATAAAAATGATGAAATCGCTGATTTTCATGAACTACCACGTACCTTTTCATACCGTGTTATTAAGGATGTCGCTCTGCGACATACCATGCCGGGCGTTCAGTGGATGCCTGCTTACATACATTACAAGGGGAAACGTTACAACGATCATGTCATCATGCATTTGTTTAATGAAATTAGCTGCATGGATGAAGAAAAATCAGTATTTAAAAGAGTTTCTGAGTTTACGACTATTATTGATAAAATTGTTTTATCAAAAGAAAAGCTAGATAACATTCCTTTAGAAGACAGATTAATATTCAGACTGGAAGAAAAGGTATCTCTTATATTTATGCACCAGATTATTGTTGATGAAATAATGCAACATAACCCCGTCGGTGTTCGCTTTATAAAATCGAAAGACTGGGGAGTTAGTGAAGCCTTTGGGTAAATAGAAAATTTAAGGATACTGATTAACCAAGTTCTTTAACAATCAGGGACGACAGATTCTTTCCAGCCGAGCAACAGGCTGGAAAGAAAATTCATAGTTAAAAAGTAATTTTAATACAGGACCAACAGGGTAATTATGACAACATATGAAGATCAGTATTATTTAGTTAATAAAAAGTATGATGAAAATACACTTTATTTAACGCCTTTTGAAAAGACAATGCAAAGAAGATTTCATTTAAAAAAAATACCATATGGTGAAGAACCATTATTTTTTGAAAATGCTTTTAAAGAAAAAGATAAACAGCATGGAATCAGCCGGCCTTTAAGAAAGGCGATGATGTGGACTACCTTTCTTATTGTGGATGAAAACATAAAAGAAGATCTGGAGCAGTATGATATTAATGGCTTTCAACTATATCCGGCTGTAGTCGTTGATGATAATGGCAATTACCATGAAGATTATTGGTTTTTTAATATATACCAACATCTTGATGCTCTGGATACCGATCTGAGCATCATTGACAATTACAATCCGAATAGCAATGGTCATGATGTGGAAAAATTTAAGTTAAAAACTGATGTTCTTGACCAGATAAAAGAAGAAAACAGACTTATATTTATCATGCCAAATACCGAAATACTGACAATCATAGCTCATCAAAAGATCGTCGATATTTTCAATAAACATGATGTTGATAGCGTTGTATTTCATAAGATGTCTGAGTGGTATTCCGGAAAGCAGTTCAGAAAATAATATGATTATTGATTGTTTTCATCAGTAGCTATTTTCTTCTTAGAAATCAGGGACGACAGATTCTTTCCAGCCGAGCAACAGGCTGGAAAGAAAATTCATAGTTAAAAAGTAATTTTAATACAGGACCAACAGGGTAATTATGACAACATATGAAGATCAGTATTATTTAGTTAATAAAAAGTATGATGAAAATACACTGTATTTGAAGCCTTTAAAAAAAACAATGCAAAGGAGAATTTGTTTAGAAAAATTACCATACGGTGAAGAGCCATTATTTTTTGAAAATGCCTACAAAGAAAAAGACAAAAAAAATGGCATCAGCCGGCCTTTAAGAAAGGCGATGATGTGGAGTACGTTCCTTATTATTAATGAAAGCATCAAGAAAGATTTAGAGCAATATGATATTAATGGCTTTCAACTATATCCAGCTGTAGTCGTTGATGATAATGGAAATTACCATGAAGATTATTGGTTTTTTAATATATACCAACATCTTGATGCTCTGGATACCGATCTGAGCGTCATTGATGATTACAATCCAAATAGCGATGACCATGATGTAGAAAAATTTAAGTTAAAAACTGATTTTCTTGATCAGATCAAAGAAGAAAACAGGCTTATATTTATCATGCCTAATACCGAAACACTGACAATCATAGCTCATCAGAAGATCGTCGATATTTTTAATAAACATGATGTTGATAGCGTTGTATTTCATAAAATGTCTGAGTGGTATTCCGGAAGGCAGTTCAGAAAATAATATGATTATTTATTGTTTTCATCAGTAGCTATTTTCTGGTTACAAATCAGGGACGACAGATTCTGACCAGCTGAGTAACAGACTGGGCAACCGGAAAATTAATTTTTAAATACAGGGAACAAAAATGATCCATTACAGTAACTATGACGACGAATATTATCTTCTTTATAGTGATGAAAATTCCATCATGGTGGATTTAGACGAAGATATTTTACCTGACAATAAATTTGGTGGGACATTTGCAATCCTCGGGGAGTTAATTCAGGACGGATATGTCTATCCGCTGTTACTGGACAAACCCTATAAAAATGATGCAATAGCTGATTTTCATGATTTACCTTATACCTTCTCATACCGTGTTATTAAGGATGTCGCTCAGCGCCATACCCTGCCAGGGGTTCAGTGGATGCCTGCTTACATACATTACAAGGGTAAACGTTACAACGATCATGTCATCATGCACCTATTTAATAAAATAAGCTGTCTGGATGAAGATAATTCGATATTTAAAAGGGTTTCTGAGTTTACGACCATTATTGATAAAATTGTTTTATCAAAAGAAAAGCTCGACAACATCCCATTAGAAGACAGATTAATATTTATAATGGAAGAAAAGAAATCTCTTATATTTATGCACCAAATTATTGTTGATGAAATAATGCAACATAACCCTATTGGTATTCGCTTTATAAAATCGAAAGACTGGGGAGTTAGTGAAGCCTTTGGGTAAATAGAAAAATTAAGGATACTGATTAACCAAGTTCTTTAACAATCAGGGACGATACATTCTGACAAGCCGATCAAAAGGAAAATTATGACAATATATGAAGACCAGTATTATTTAGTTAAGAAGAAGTATGATGAAAATACACTGTATTTAACGCCTTTTGAAAAGACAATGCAAAGGAGAATTTGTTTAGAAAAATTACCATACGGTGAAGAACCATTATTTTTTGAAAATGCTTTTAAAGAAAAGGACAAGAAAAATGGCATCAGCCGGCCTTTAAGAAAGGCGATGATGTGGAGTACGTTCCTTATTGTTAATGAAAGCATCAAGAAAGATTTAGAACAGTATGATATTAATGACTTTCAACTATATCCGGCTGTAGTAATCGATGACAATGGCAATTACCACGAAGATTATTGGTTTTTTAATATATACCAACATCTTGATGCTCTGGATACCGATCTGAGCATCATTGACAATTACAATCCAAATAGCAATGGTCATGATGTGGAAAAATTTAAGTTAAAAACCGATGTACTTGATCAGATAAAAGAAGAAAACAGGCTTATATTTATCATGCCAAATACCGAAATACTGACAATCATAGCTCATCAAAAGATCGTCGATATTTTTAATAAACATGATGTTGATAGCGTTGTATTTCATAAGATGTCTGAGTGGTATTCCGGAAGGCAGTTCAGAAAATAATATGATTATTGATTGTTTTCAGCAGTAGCTATTTTCTGGTTACAAATCAGGGACGACAGATTCTGCCCAGCTGAGTAACAGGCTGGAAAGAACATTCATAGTTAAAAAAGTAATTTTAATACAGGACCAACAGGGTAATTATGACAACATATGAAGATCAGTATTATTTAGTTAATAAAAAATATGATGAAAATACATTGTATTTAAAGCCCACTAAAAATACGGCTAAAAGGGATTTTCATTTGAAAAAGATCCCACATGGTGAAGAACCGTTATTCTTTGAAAATGCCTACAAAGAAAACGACAAAAAAAATGGCATCAGCCGGCCTTTAAGAAAGGCGATGATGTGGAGTACAGATCTACTTGTTGACGGAAAAATAAAAGAGGATTTAGAGCAATATGACATCAATGGTCTTCAACTATATCCGGCTGTAGTAATCGATGATAATGGCGATTACCATGAAGATTATTGGTTTTTTAATATATATAAAGAACTTGATGCTCTGGATATTAATCAGAGTGAAATAGACGATTATAGCCCGAGCAACAAATATCATGATGTGGAAAAATTTAAGTTAAAAGCTGATATTCTTGATCAGATCAAAGAAGAAAACAGGCTTATATTTATCATGCCAAATACCGATTTAATGACAATCATAGCTCATCAGAAGATCGTCGATATTTTCAATAAACATGATGTTGATAGCGTTGTATTTCATAAGATGTCTGAGTGGTATGCCGGAAAGCAGTTCAGAAAATAATATGATTATTTATTGTTTTCATCAGTAGGTATTTTCTGGTTACAAATCAGGGACGACAGATTCTGCCCAGCCGAGCAACAGGCTGGGCAATAGGAAAATTAATTCTTAAATACAGGGAATAAAATGACCAATTACAGTAACTATGACGACGAATATTATCTTCTTTATAGTGATGAAAATTCCATCATGGTGGATTTAGACGAAGATATTTTATCGAATAATAAAGATGGCGGGACTTTTGCAATCCCCGGCGAGTTAATTCAGGACGGATATGTTTATCCACTGATACTGGATAAACCCTATAAAAATGATGCAATAGCTGATTTTCATGACTTACCCTATACCTTCTCATACCGTATTATTAAGGATGTCGCTCAGCGCCATACCCTGCCAGGAGTTCAGTGGATGCCTGCTTACATCCATTACAAGGGTAAACGTTACAACGATCATGTCATCATGCATCTGTTTAATGAAATAAACTGCCTGGATGAAGATAATTCGATATTTAAAAGGGTTTCTGAATTTACGACTATTATTGATAAAATTGTTTTATCAAAAGAAAAGCTCGACAACATCCCATTAGAAGACAGATTAATATTTATAATGGAAGAAAAGACATCTCTTATATTTATGCACCAGATTATTGTTGATGAAATAATGCAACATAACCCCGTCGGTATTCGCTTTATAAAATCGAAAGACTGGGGAGTTAGTGAAGCCTTTGGATAAATAGAAAATCAGGAGTGATAAAATGGATTTAAACCAACAGTATTATGTTTTATTTGAGGATACAAGCCTGAAAATGGTTGGAATTGATGGTTACATCCAACCAAGGTTTCCAAAAAATATGCCCGCTCCTATCAATCATACGATAGAAGTTTATATAACCAGGGGCAAGAAGAAAAAACCCAGATTTTATGATATTCACTTTTCTGCCGGCTGTCTTCCTATCGTTACGGAGCCAGTATACAAGGAATTGGAAAAGCTTAACCTTTACAAAGTTCAGTTACTTAAAGGCACCCATGGTGAAATCATCGAAGAATTTGATTTAATGATGTATAAAATCTGGTGCTATAACCGCATTCAATGCCTAGATATGGAAAAGTCTAAGTATGGATCAAAGGAAAGCGATAACTCCAGAGTATATGACTTAGAAAGGATTTTCCTGGACAACGAACGTTTAGCTCAGGTGCCCGAAGAGGAACGGCAAATATTTTATATCGCCGAACGACCGACGTGCCTGATCGTTCACCAGAATGTGGTTGATGCGTTAGAGTCCCATAAATTCCAGGGTGCCAGCTTTACTCCGGTAAATAAGTGGAGCCTGGATTCTATTTTTGATGATTAAACAGCATACCCTGTTAACACAGGGTTGATTCATTCAGTGGCATCGGACAACAGCCTGGAAAGAACATTCATAGTTAAAAAAGTAATTTTAATACAGGACCAACAGGGTAATTATGACAATATATGAAGATCAGTATTATTTAGTTAATAAAAAGTATGATGAAAATACACTGTATTTGAAGCCTTTTAATAAAAAGGCCAGAATGGGAGCTCGTTTTGAAGAAATCCCATATGGTGGAGAGCCGTTATTCTTTGAAAATGCCTACAAAGAAAAGGACAAACAACATGGCATCAACCGGCCTTTAAGAAAGGCGATGATGTGGACTACCTTTCTTATTGTGGATGAAAACATAAAAGAAGATCTGGAGCAGTATGATATTAATGGTTTTCAACTATATCCGGCTGTAGTAATCGATGACAATGGCAATTACCATGAAGATTATTGGTTTTTTAATATATACCAACCTCTTGATGCTCTGGATACCGATCTGAGCATCATTGACAATTACAATCCAAATAGCAATGGTCATGATGTGGAAAAATTTAAGTTAAAAACCGATGTACTTGATCAGATAAAAGAAGAAAACAGGCTTATATTTATCATGCCAAATACGGAAACAATGACAATCATAGCTCATCAAAAGATCGTCGATATTTTCAATAAACATGATGTTGATAGCGTTGTATTTCATAAGATGTCTGAGTGGTATGCCGGAAAGCAGTTCAGAAAATAATATGATTCTTGATTGTTTTCATCAGTAGGTATTTTCTGGTTACAAATCAGGGACGAAAGATTCTGCCCAGCTGAGTAACAGACTGGGCAATAGGAAAATTAATTCTTAAATACAGGGAATAAAATGACCAATTACAGTAACTATGATGACGAATATTATCTTCTTTATAGTGATGAACATTCCAACATGATTGATCTTGACGAAGATATTTTATCGAATAATAAAGATGGCGGGACTTTTGCAATCCCCGGCGAGTTAATTCAGGACGGATATGTTTATCCACTGATACTGGATAAACCCTATAAAAATGATGAAATAGCTGATTTTCATGAACTGCCACGTACCTTTTCATACCGTGTTATTAAGGATGTCGCTCTGCGACATACCATGCCGGGGGTTCAGTGGATGCCTGCTTACATACATTACAAGGGTAAACGTTACAACGATCACGTTGTTATGCACCTGTTTAATAAAATAAGCTGCATGGATGAAGAAAAATCAGTATTTAAAAGAGTTTCTGAGTTTACGACTATTATTTATAAAATTGTTTTATCAAAAGAAAAGCTAGATAACATTCCTTTAGAAGACAGATTAATATTCAGACTGGAAGAAAAAAAATCTCTTATCTTTATGCACCAGATTATTGTTGATGAAATAATGCAACATAACCCCGTCGGTATTCGTTTTGTGAAAGTAAAAGACTGGGGAATTAGTGAGGCTTTTGGCTAACCGACAAAAACAAAGAAGATAAGATAAACCTGAGTGATCAATATCAGGTTTATCTGAAGATCCCCGGCCGAAACAGCCATCACCGATTAACAGCCGCGGGTTACCACAAACTCATCCTGATCCAGGTTATTCAGGTGGTACTGCACCTGATGCAGGATATCCGCCGTTTTACGGCGCCGGGCCAGGCGACTGAGCAATTCGGTTAACAATAGGTCTTCGGCATACGCCAGGTTCAGTGACTGGCTGGTATCGTCATCCAGCGCTGCTAACAGTTCTTTGACCCGCTGCAGTTCTCCACTCATCATCTACCTCCATCACATACAAAAACATCAGTATGCACGCCATAAAAAACCCGGTTTTGACCAATATCATCAAAACCGGGTATCTGTCGGAGTACGGTTTTTTATTGGTCGTTAATGGCCCGGATACTTACTGGTTAAGGCGATCTTTAAACCAAATATGCCAAACAGCTGGTTAATGGTGTTCAGTGTCGGGTTGGCTTTATCTGCTTCGATGGCAGCCAGAGTACGACGCGAAATACCACACAGCTCAGCAAATTCCTCCTGCTTCAGGCCAGCAATGTATTTGCGTAGCGTTTGCAGGCTTTGCCCCAGGGTCAGGTCACCGTTGATAAACTCCCGCTGAACCTGATCGAGCAGCTCTCGCCGACTCAGCTCCGTCATATAAGTGGCGGGTGCTTCTTTAATTAACATCAGTGCAGATCCCAACCTTTCAGTTTTTTATCCAGCTCGGCAAAACGCAGCTTATTGTGGTTAAACAGTTCATCAGGGAAGTCGTAATCCCTGGCCAGATCCGGAATTGCCAATAGCCCTGTGGCTGCATCCCGCAGTGCTTGCCACAAGAAGTCTGCATCAACCAACTCTTCTGTTTCTGCGGCTTCGGTGCAGATATTTCGCCAGTTAAAACGGCCACCCAATTCATTTTCCTGCGACCAGCGGCTGGTTCGGACAATGCCCTCAGAGTCAAAAAACATCGGTGCCAGATCGTAGATGGGTGCAAGCTCAAGCTGGTTATCTTTTTTCAGGATAGCTGTATTGCGGCCATGGTTGTCAGTATTCCCCAACACCACATTTAATAAATCACGGGCCAGATATTCAGCGAACAATGGTGGGATTTGTTGTTCCTGACCTGCTTCTCTCCAACACCCGGCTAAGCGCTGCAAATAATCAGTATGCTTCCTGGTTGCACCAGGCTCGGTTACCCCAGTTAACGAATACAGAGATTCCATTGCGAATCTCCGTTGAATAAAACCGTTATCTGTCGCAATCACTTCCCGATCAAAGCGCGGCAACCAGAGAGAGGCCTTCTGAATTCCTTTTTCGTTATCCTGCGGAAAAAAGCGTAGCCCTGATACATCAACTGTGTTGAACCCCAGCTTACTGGCTAGCTTGTAATAAACAGCCTCAGCTTCAAGCAAGGTATGATCATCCTTAGCGGCATTATTCCGCGGAAACTTCACCAGATAATGAGCGCAAATCTTCTCATCATCCAAAGTGGCTTCAGGAAAATAATAACCTTGCTGGTTTTCAGATATCAGAAACTTAGGAGCCTCTCCGCCTGCACCAGTAGCGCCGCCAATTCCGGCGCCAACTTCACTGGCATAATCGAGGAAGTCGCTGTCCCGTTTCAGAATATCGTCCAGTTCAAAGCTTTGTGCCGTGGGAGGATCATCACGATAAAAAGACTCCTTGACTCGAATGTTGCCAACAGGCGCTGCGCAGCACTCTTTCAATAACAGGAAGTCATACTCAAATGTATCAGTAACAGGAAATGCTTTGCGCTTTAACCAGAAGCGCCGAGCAGCACCCATTGGCATAATATCGTGCAAAAAAGCAGGCCACCGATCACATCGGTGAGGAAAGTAATCTAGCGGAAACTCCAGACTAACTTGTGCTTCAATACGATTACCAAAGCTGGCGACATAAGCCGATTTATAAGTCAGTTCAAGTGGAGCAACACGGCCTCGTTGTGGTTCAGGAAAGGCCAGTTCACAAGCATCACGCCACTTGTTGTCCAGATAAATCTGTAAGGTGAGAGTTTCCATAACAGAGCACCAAGTGCATTTTATTGCACTTAGTTAAGCATTTCTAACCAAAATATGCAATATAGTGCATAAATACACAGGCTAGATTCTACTTTGAGCATTATACTGCACAAAAAAACGGCCGGGCTAACCGGCCGTTTCTAGTTAACGGAAGTATTCAGCAGCTTACGCCGTCATCTGGTTAGCCAGCTTACGCTTTTTCAGGTGAATCAGAATCTGACTGATGGCCGCCGGGGTGACGCCGGAAATGCGCGATGCCACGCCCAGTGTTTCAGGCTGCAGGGTTTGCAGTTTCTGTTTCACCTCGTTGGATAACCCACCAATCGCTTCGTAATCCAGATCGGTCGGCAGTTTGGTGTTTTCGTAACGCCGCAGCTGCTCAATTTCTTCCAGCTGACGGGCGATATAACCATCGTATTTGGCCTGAATTTCAACCTGCTCAGCGATCTGGGCATCAGCCACCGCTTCACCTTTCAGGTTAGCGACTTGTGTATAGTTCAGCCCCGGGCGTTTCAGCAGATCGTGCAGGTTATATTCGCGGGCAATGGCGGCTTCACCCATTTCCTCCAGCTTTTTCGCTTCGTCAGTACCGGCCTGAACCCAGGTGGTTTTCAGCCGTTCGGCTTCGCGCTCGATGCCTTCTTTTTTCGCCGAGAAAGCGGCCCAGCGTTCATCGTCCACCAGCCCTAACTCACGACCCACTTCCGTCAGGCGTAAATCGGCGTTGTCTTCGCGCAGCACCAGGCGGTATTCCGCGCGGCTGGTGAACATACGGTACGGTTCTTTGGTGCCCATGGTGATCAGGTCGTCGACCAGTACCCCGATGTACGACTGATCCCGGCGTGGTACCCAGGCGTCTTTTTCCAGCGCCCGTAATGCCGCGTTGGTACCGGCCAGCAGACCTTGGGCACCGGCTTCTTCGTAACCTGTGGTGCCGTTGATCTGACCGGCAAAGAACAGGTTGTTCACAAATCGGGTTTCCAGGCTGTGCTTCAGATCCTGCGGATTAAAATAATCGTATTCGATGGCATAGCCCGGACGGGTGATATGGGCGTTTTCGAAACCTTTCATGCTGTGGATTAAATCCAGCTGCACATCAAACGGCAGCGAGGTGGAAATACCGTTCGGGTATAACTCGTTGCTGTTCAGGCCTTCCGGCTCAACAAAAATCTGGTGGCTGTCTTTATCAGCAAAACGCATCACCTTATCTTCAATCGACGGGCAATAACGTGGACCAACGCCTTCGATCACACCGGCATACATCGGTGAACGATCGAGGTTGTTGCGGATGATGTCGTGGGTCTGCTCGTTGGTGTGAGTGATATAGCAGCTCACTTGCTCAGGGTGCTCGTCCACCGAGCCCATAAAGGACATCACGGGTAGCGGTGTATCACCCGGCTGCTCCTGCATCACGGAGAAATCAACACTGCGACGATCAATCCGCGCCGGGGTACCGGTTTTTAAACGACCGACGTTAAACGGCATTTCCCGCAGACGCTCAGACAGAGCAATCGACGGCGGATCACCGGCACGGCCACCTTTGTGGTTTTCCATACCGATGTGGATAAGTCCGCCAAGGAAAGTACCCGCCGTCAGCACCACAGTGGTGGCGTGAATACGCATATTGGTATTGGTCACCACACCACAGGCAGTCGAGCCGACACCGTCACCCTGGACAATGAGGTCATCACAGGCCGCCTGGAAGATATCCAGATTAGGCTGATTTTCAACGATGTTACGAATCGCACTACGGTACAAAGCCCGGTCAGCCTGGGCGCGGGTGGCACGTACCGCCGGGCCTTTACGGCTGTTGAGGGTACGGAACTGGATGCCGGCGAGGTCGGTGGCACGCGCCATGGCACCGCCCAGGGCATCAATTTCTTTCACCAGGTGACTTTTGCCGATACCACCAATGGCCGGGTTACAGGACATCACCCCCACTGTATCGGTGTTGTGAGTCAGCAACAGCGTTTTACAACCGGTACGTGCCGCCGCCAGGGCTGCCTCTGTACCGGCGTGCCCGCCGCCAACCACAATCACATCGTACCGAACCGGATAATCCACAACACACCTCAGCTATTCGTTTACCTGTCCGGCATCAGCGCCCGGACAAAAAGGGCGCGCATTATATCAGGCATTGTGGCGATAGGGCATAGCATTGCACATTTTTTAACCATTAAAGTTATCCACTTTATCCACAGTTGTTTTATCGCTGTGGTGTTTTTTCCTAACAGACTGTTCTTATTTTATATTTTCACAGTAAAAACAATCAGTTAGGCTGTACATAAGTCTGTACATTATTGTAGATAAGTAGTTATCTACAAGCTGAGTGGTCATTCTATGCATAAAAAAACCCAGGCTATGCCCGGGTTTTATGCTTACAAATCACAGGGTTTTCCACAAAGCGGCGGGGGAATTATTCAGCCGTTGCTTCACCATCTCCTTCCGCCGGGGTTTCCGTTTCACCGTCACCCGCATCGCCGCTACTGTCACCACCGCTCTGGCCCGCCGGTGGTGCAAACGTCATAAATAACAGCGCATTGTTTGCGCGCAGATAAAACTCCAGCTCACCTTCGCTGTTAAAACCGGCATAACCCGTGGCGCTGTTATTAAATGCCGGGCAATCTTCACGGCTGCTGAGCACCGCCCGATACAGGTTGTAGTTGCTGTCGATGGTTTCCAGCCGGCCACGGAAATTGCAACCGCTGTTGCCTGTGGCGGTGGAAACTCCGGTAAAGGTCACCCCGCTGCCAGCGCGGGTCATCACCAGTTCATGGTTACTGGCGCTCCAGCTGCCAACCACAGTTAACGCCGACAACGGACTGTTATTACTCCAGGTACCGTCACGGGTCAGTTTGATATTGCCACTGCTGGTACCGTCAATACTGTAAGAGCCGAATAGTGAGTCATTACTAACAAACAGACTGCTAAGCTGGGTATCCAACACATAAGCGGCGTCGTTGCCGTCTGCAATCAGTTGTTCTGCCGTGCTGTCAGAAGCGCTGTTTAAGGCATACGCCGTGGCGTTAATCAGCGCTGTCTGGTCACCACTGTTCAGCGACACAGTGCCGTAATAACCATTGTTGCCATCCAGTGCATAGACGTTACCGTTATAAATCAGCATGCGGATATCCGTGCTCTGATTAAACTGGCCGTCCCAGAAGCCACTGAGTGATAAGGTCTGATCCGACACGCTATCGCCCTGATCGTTGATAATGTCCTGCGGATCATCTTCCGCAATACAGCCCCCCAGTGTCAGGCAGGCCGTCAAAATTAGGATACGCACATCGTACTCCGCTGCATGGTTACCCAGTTAAGGATAGCAATCGGCCGTTGTTCCGCTGGCTTTAATGACAACAGCGGTGTCATAGCGACAAGTTATCCACAATTGCGGCAGAACAACTGTCATTAACCAACCTGTGCCATCGAACATTTCACCGCCATCATGGCGCACGATGTATTGTCCAATCCAGTCGCTACCGAAGGCATGGATGAGCGCTTCCGCGACCTGCTGGCCAAATGGAGCAGCGAAGGCCACGGCTACAAAACCGTCTGACCTGGCTGCGTTTGCTTGACCTTACCAGGATGGTAAGGTTTATCGTTAATCCGTATCAAAGCGGATACGTATTAACGAGGTGAACGATGGACACTCCAGCCAACCCCACAACCCTGATCAGCCTGCCGATTGAAGGCATGAGCTGTGCGTCCTGTGTCGGCCGGGTTGAAGCGGCACTGAAAAAGGTCGATGGCGTCGAACAGGTGGTGGTTAACCTGGCCACCGAACGGGCCGATATCCACAGCCGCAACCCGGATGCCAGCGCCCTGATTCAGGCGATTGAAAACGCCGGTTACCAGGTCAGCAGCCAGACCCGCGAACTGAATATCGAAGGCATGAGTTGCGCTTCCTGCGTCGGCCGGGTGGAACGTGCTTTACAGGCCGTGACCGGGGTTACCCGGGTCAGTGTTAATCTGGCCACCGAACGCGCTACCGTAGAGGGCAGTGCCGATAGCCAGACATTAATCGATGCCATTAACCAGGCCGGTTACCAGGCCTCCGTCAATCAGCCGGCAGGCGGCCAGGATGATCAGCAGACTGCCCGCAAAGATGCTGAACGACTGGGGTTACAGCGAGACCTGAGCTTCGCTGCGTTATTCACGCTGCCCTTGTTTATCATCGAAATGGGCGGCCATTTTATCCCCGCCATCCACCATTGGCTGGCCAATACCATAGGTACTCAAACCAGCTGGCTGATTCAGTTTGTGCTCGCCAGCCTGGTGTTATTCGGCCCCGGATTACGTTTCTTCCGCCACGGTATTCCGGCGTTATTACGCGCGGCACCGGATATGAACTCTCTGGTGGTACTGGGCACCTCCGCCGCCTGGGGCTATTCCGTTATCGCTACGTTTTTTTCCGGGTTGTTACCCACAGGCACCGCCAACGTTTATTTTGAAGCGGCGGCCGTGATCGTCACCCTGATTCTGCTCGGCCGGTTACTTGAAGCGCGGGCCAAAGGCCGGACTTCACAGGCGATTCAGCGCCTGGTGGGGCTGCAGCCGAAAACAGCCCGGGTACAGCGCGACGGCCAGATCGTCGAACTGCCGATCAGCGCCGTGGTGGATGGCGACTTGCTAGAAGTACGTCCGGGAGAACGTCTGCCGGTGGACGGTGAGGTGCTGGATGGCAGCAGTTATGTCGATGAGTCGATGATCAGCGGTGAGCCGGTGCCGGTTGCCAAGCAGGCAGGGGATTCTCTGGTCGGCGGCACCATCAATCAGCAGGGTACACTCACACTGCGTGCCACCGCGGTTGGCGGTGACACTGTGTTATCACAGATTATCCGTATGGTGGAACAGGCGCAGGGCTCCAAACTGCCGATTCAGACCCTGGTGGATAAAGTCACGCTCTGGTTTGTACCGGCAGTGATGGCCGCAGCCGCGCTGACCTTTATGGTCTGGCTGATTGCCGGCCCCACTCCGGCACTCAGCTTTGCTCTGGTCAATGCCGTGGCAGTGCTGATTATTGCCTGCCCGTGTGCCATGGGCCTGGCCACTCCCACCTCGATTATGGTGGGCACCGGACGAGGTGCGGAAATGGGTATCCTGTTCCGCAAAGGCGAAGCGCTGCAATCCTTAAAAGACGCCGCCGTGGTGGCGCTCGATAAAACCGGTACCTTAACCGCAGGACAGCCAACCCTGACCGATCTGGAAGTCAGCAACGGCTTTCAGGAAGATGAGGTGCTGGCACTGGTTGCCGCAGCCGAATCACGCTCAGAACACCCACTGGCCCGCGCGATTGTGGCTGCGGCCAGCCAGCGGCAACTGACAATACCGGCGGTCAGCCAGTTTGAGTCGGTGACCGGCTTTGGTATTGCAGCACACGTTAATGGCCAGCCTGTCCATATCGGTGCCGATCGCTATATGCTGCAGCTGGGCATTGATATCAGCAGCTTTGCCGGCAGCGCCACACGGCTCGGCGACGAAGGTAAATCACCGTTATACGCCGCCATTGATGGGCGTCTGGCCGCCATCATCGCCGTGGCAGACCCAATCAAAGCCGATACTCCGGCGGCGATTCAGGCACTGCATCAGCTGGGGCTGAAAGTGGCGATGATTACCGGTGATAACCAGCGTACCGCCGATGTGATTGCCCGCCAGCTGGGGATCGATGAAGTTGTCGCGGAAGTACTGCCACAGGGCAAAGTCGATGCGGTTACTCAGCTGAAACAGCGTTACGGCCAGCTGGCCTTTGTTGGTGATGGTATTAATGATGCACCGGCTCTGGCCCATGCAGACATTGGTATCGCCATCGGCAGTGGTACCGATATCGCCATTGAAGCGGCCGATGTGGTGCTGATGTCCGGCAGCCTGCAAGGAGTACCAAACGCCATCGCGTTATCACAAAGCACCCTGCGTAATATCAAACAGAACCTGTTCTGGGCCTTCGCTTACAACTCAGCGCTGATTCCGCTGGCCGCCGGGGCCCTGTATCCGGCCTTTGGCCTGCTGTTATCACCGGTATTTGCGGCAGCCGCCATGGCGTTGTCGTCGGT
Source organism: Bacterioplanoides pacificum (assembly GCF_042648445.1). Taxonomy (NCBI): domain Bacteria; kingdom Pseudomonadati; phylum Pseudomonadota; class Gammaproteobacteria; order Oceanospirillales; family Oceanospirillaceae; genus Bacterioplanoides; species Bacterioplanoides pacificum. Next base: position 231,894 of record NZ_JBHRYB010000003.1, on the reverse strand, counting down.
GTTTGTACTGGCCAACGCGTTGCGCTTACGCCGCTTTTCCGCACCGGCAACAATCACGGGAGCCTGAAGGATGAACATAGGTAAAGCGGCCGCAGCCTCCGGGGTATCGGCCAAAATGATCCGTTATTACGAAGCCACCGGGCTGATTGAGGCGGTTGAACGTACGGCTGCCGGCTACCGTAATTATTCACAGCGGGATGTCGAAACCCTGAGTTTTATCCGTCGCGCACGTAACCTGGGCTTCTCGGTGGAGCAGATGCACGAACTGCTGGCGTTATGGCGAGATCAGGGACGCGCCAGTGCCGATGTCAAACGTCTTGCTCTGCAACACGTGGCAGAACTGCAACGGAAAGCGGAAGAATTACAACAAATGAGCCAGGTGTTAACCCACCTGGCAGACAACTGTCAGGGCGATTCGCGCCCGGACTGCCCGATTATTTCGGGGCTGGCACAACCGGATTAATAACCCAGCGTCATCAGGAGATGACGCTGTTGTCATAACCGGCGTTAACAATGGCTGAGCTGAACGGTTTATTTGCCGATACAAAAACTGCCAAAAATCTCACCGAGCAGGTCATCAGCGGTGAATTCACCGGTGATTTCATTCAGCGCGTGTTGCGCCATGCGCAGGTCTTCGGCCAGCAACTCACCGGCGGCCATACCTTCCAGCTGCTGACGGCCAAAATCCAGCGCCTGCTGAGCGCGATTCAATGCATCGATATGGCGGCGGCGGGCAAGGAAGCCGCCTTCAGAAGCCGCTTCAAATCCCATCACGTCTTTCAGGTGCTGACGCAGGTCATCAACGCCCTGATTATGTTTCGCAGACAGGGTAATCGTGGGGAAATCTCCGGTTGTGGATAACCCCATGCTTTCTTCTGAAATATCCGCCTTATTACGGATCACTGTCAGACGGCCAGAGGCCAGTAACGATTCGGTTTCTGAGGCCAGTCCCTGCTCGTCATATAAGGCGTGTAACAGCGCCTTGGGATCGGTTTCTGTGGTGGTGGAATCAATCATTAATAACACCCGGTCGGCCTGTTCAATTTCGGCCCAGGCGCGTTGAATTCCAATGCGTTCCACTTCGTCCGGTGCATCGCGCAAACCCGCGGTATCTATGATGTGCAGCGGCATACCGTCGATATGAATATGTTCTTTCAACACGTCACGAGTGGTGCCGGCGATATCGGTGACAATGGCGCGCTCCTGGCCCGCCAGAGCGTTCAGTAGTGAGGACTTACCCGCGTTTGGCCGCCCGGCAATGACCACGTTCATTCCTTCACGCAATAACGCCCCCTGATTAGCCTCCTGCAGCACCGATTTTAATTCACCGTCAACTGTGGATAACATAGTGGAAACTTTGCCATCGGAGAGGAAATCAATCTCTTCTTCCGGGAAGTCGATGGCCGCCTCAACGTACATCCGCAAATGAATCAGCTGGTCCAGCAAGCTGTGGACTTTATTGGAGAACTCGCCCTGCATCGAACGCAGCGCACAGCGGGCAGCCTGCTCGGAGGCAGAATCAATCAGGTCGGCAATGGCCTCCGCCTGAGCCAGATCCATTTTGTCGTTCAGGAAGGCGCGTTCTGAGAATTCACCGGGGCGGGCCAGGCGGCAACCGAGCGCCACCACTTCTTTTAACAACAGATCGAGCACCACCGGACCACCGTGGCCCTGCAGCTCAAGTACGTCTTCACCGGTAAACGAATGTGGATTAGGAAAATACAGCGCGATACCTTCGTCCAGTACCGTGCCATCAGCGGCGGTGAAAGGGCCATAGTGGGCATAACGTGGCTTTGGCTGAAAACCCAGGATGTTCTTCGCCACCGTGAGTGCCAACTCACCGGATACCCGAATAATACCAACGCCTCCACGTCCGGGGGCGGTGGCAACGGCGGTGATGGTGTCCTGGTGAATGGCCTGGTCTGACATAAAAATTCGCTTGAGTGTCTTGTGTTGGTTTTGTCTGAGTGACCGTCTATCGCAGGGATGCGATAGTCGAGTGTACAGGGATGTATTTACCACGTGTCACGTGACAAATCGAACACGAGACACTTTCCCGATAAAAGAAAACCCCGATCCGGTATTTCAGCACGCGACACGCAGCAAGTACATCCGTGTATGCTCTTCGATGGCATCCATGCCATCGGAGGTCGCTTTGCTAAAACACCCAACCGGGGTTTCAGAAACAGCTTACAATCAGCTGTTTTCAATCTGCTTGGTGATTACATACTGCTGAGCAATCGACAGAATGTTATTCACAACCCAGTACAGAACCAGACCGGCCGGGAACCACAGGAAGAAGATGGTGAAGATAATTGGCATAAACTGCATCACCCGCGCCTGCATCGGATCTGGCGGTGTTGGGTTAAGCTTCATCTGAATAAACATCGAAGCACCCATGATCAGTGGCAGGATAAAGTAAGGATCCATCACCGACATATCTTCAATCCACAGGAAGAACGGCGCCTGACGCAGCTCTACCGATTCCATCAGTACCCAATACAGAGCGATAAATACCGGCATCTGTACCAGGATCGGTAAACAACCACCCAGCGGATTGATCTTCTCTTCTTTATAGAGCTTCATCATTTCCTGGCCGAGCTTTTCACGGTTATCACCGTACTTCTCTTTAATTTCCTGCATCTTCGGCGCCACTTTACGCATGTTCGCCATCGAACGGTACGAGGTCGCCGACAGTTTAAAGAACGCCAGTTTGATCAGGATGGTCAGGAAGATAATCGCCACACCCCAGTTACCAACAAAGCCGTGGATAAAATCGAGTAACCAGAACAACGGCTGTGCCACCCACCATAACCAGCCGTAGTCGATGGTCAGATCCAGATGTTCGGCAATGTCGGCCAGGCGATCCTGAATTTTCGGACCGACATACAGGGAAGCACCCACTTCACCCACCGAGCCCGGTGCCACGGTGGTTGCACCACTGTAGAAACCAAACACATTATTGCCTTTCACCACACGGCCGTTATAGGTGTGTGGCTGATCCTGAGCCGGAATCCAGGCCGCCAGGAAGTAATGCTGCAACATCGCCGCCCAGCCACCTTGCTGCACGGACTTGTAAGGGCCGTCCTGCAGGTCGTCAAAACCGACTTTTTCGTAACGGTTTTCTTTGGTGGTTAACGCCGCACCCAGGTAAGACTGCATGCCCATGCTGTTACCGGCAGACGGATCAGCGGAATTATCTCGCTTCAGCTGAGCGTAGAACACACCCTGCCAGTTCTCGGCGGAGGTATTACGGATGCGGAAGTTCACATCCATCAGATAATCACCACGACGGAAGGTAAATACTTTTTCCACCACGGCTTTATCTGTGGTGGTGGTTAACACCACCTGCAGACTGTCGCTGCCATCCGCCAGCTGATATTGCGTTTTTTCCGCGCGATATAACGCCGGGCCGCTGGCATCCACACCGTCTTTACCCAATAAGCCGCTCTGGGCCACGTAGGTGCGGCGGCTGTTGTTTTCCATCATCACAAAAGGCACATCCTTCTGTTCGATAGATGCCGGGTAAGCCGGTAACAATACCTGTACCACTTCACCACCACGTGGATCGATGGTGACCTGCAGCACATCGGTGTTTACCTGGATCAGTTCGGTGCCCGGTTTCGCCACATCAATGGCATCCGGTGCCACTTCCGGGGTATCGACCATTGGCTGATCACCGCTGTCAGCGGTTGTCGCCGGCGAACTGGCGACGGCAGCAGTCAGCGGCGCATCCTGAGTATCGGATACAGCGGCAATCGGGGTGTTCACCTGGGTTTTCTGACCGTAGTCATCGTTCCAGGCAAGAATCAGAAAATAAGTACTAATGGCTAAGCCAATAAATATAACCGTACGGCGGATATCCATGATCAGGCTTTCCGTTGACAACAGTTGGATTGAGGGTTGGGTAAATCGGGTACCGGGTCCACACCGTGAGAGCCCAAGGGGTGGCACCGGGATAATCGCTGCAAGGCTAACTTACCACCACGCAAAGCACCATAGCGACGAATGGCTTCATCAGCATAAGCGGAACAGGTGGGATAATAGCGGCAACGACTGGGAAATAGCGGACTGATTGCGTAGCGATAAACAGCAACACCGGCCAACATCATACGGGCGATAGGATTAACGCCGTTTTTTGCGTTTGCCGTTGGGTGCTCTGCCATGGGTAGGACGCTTCAATCTGAACCAAAGGGCGTCAATCATCTCACGTATCTGCTGGTTGTCCAGCTCAGTGATACCGGAACGGGCCAGAATAACAAAGTCAGCAGCTGGCAGCTGATGCTGATGTAACCGGAACGACTCGCGAACAAGTCGTTTCACCCGGTTACGCTGCACCGCATGCTTTATCTGCTTTTTTGCTAAAACAAAGCCAATTCGCGGATGATCCTGCCCATTAGCTGATGCAAGCACCAGCATGTGGGGAGTGCTCCCGCGCAACTCTGTATGATCGAATACCCGCTTGAACTCGGCTGGTTTTAATAACCGCAGACGCCGGGAAAACTCAAACTCAGACATCAATCGTCAGTTTTCGGGAGCGAATGGTCGATCAAGCAGTCAGTACGTGACGGCCTTTAGCACGACGACGCGCCAGGACCTGACGACCATTTTTAGTAGCCATACGAGCACGGAAACCGTGAGTACGTTTGCGCTTTAATACGCTTGGTTGGAAAGTACGTTTCATAACACCGTCACTCTGTTAAGTGAATAGTCAAATTTTTAAGGGCGGCAATTGTATGAGAAAGAACCATCAATAGCAATGGCGAATTTTTGTTCAGTTTTTTTACTCTGTTCTGAATAAAAAAATATGAATGAATAGGTATTGAAGAAAAGAAGAGAAGTAGTTCGTTATTTTTATTTTATAGTCCGTCAAAATCTGTGGAAAACACAAAAAAATCCTTTAAAAACAATGGATTGAAGAAAAGACAAGTCAGGTATTAATTGCGTTTAACCGGGGTATTAACTGGGCAAAGCCGGTGTATGGAATGTTGCTTTACACACAGCCCGGAAAAAGCGCAGCAGGTTGTCCCCACTCATCCGCACCTTGTTAGTGCCGTTATCCACAAGGTTCGCCGCTCATACGAGAAATTAATTGTCTGATCTGTGGATAACCCGGCTGCGCTTGGGTACACTATGCGGCTCGCTTAAATATCGTTTGTTATGAGGTAGCCGTGACAGGTTTGTGGCAAGAGTGCCTGGGTCAGTTACAACATGAATTACCCGCACAGCAATACAACACATGGATACGCCCTTTGGTTGCCAGTACTGACGACAATGGTCAGCTCAGCCTGAGTGCTCCCAATCGCTTTGTAAAAGACTGGGTAAAAGATAAGTATCTGCAACGTATCCAGGAAATTCTTTCTGAGCTGAACGGTGGCCGCATTACCCACGCTGATGTGGTGGTGGGCGAATCGCGGCCGATGTTTCAGCGGCCGGCGGCTGCACCTGCCCGAGCGCGTCAGCCTGTGGCAGAAGCGCCGCCAGCGGAAGAGCTGACGTTTGCCCGGCCAACCGAAGATGCCGGCTTTAATGCGCAGGATTTTTCCCAGGTTGATAGTACCCCGTCAATGGCCGATAACGCGCCACGCCAGGGAGAACTGCTGGCGGCAGAACCAGGCGCTGAGTTTGCTCAGCCGGGTTTTAATAACGCTGGTTTTTCCCCTTTTAATGCGGATATGCGGGCACCGGCTCAGCGGCCAGCGGCCAAGCCGAAGCGTGAAGTTCAGGTAGAAGGGGGGCTGCAACATCAGAGCTTCCTGAATAACAACTTTACCTTTCAGAGTTTTGTGGAAGGTAAGTCCAACCAGCTGGCCCATGCGGCGGCGCGTCAGGTGGCAGAAAATGCCGGTGGCTCGTACAACCCACTGTTTATATATGGTGGCGTGGGCTTAGGTAAAACTCACTTAATGCACGCTGTGGGTAACTACCTGCAAAGTAAAAATCCGAATGCCAAGGTGTTATACGTGCATTCGGAGCGCTTTGTGCAGGACATGGTAAAGGCGCTGCAGCTGAATGCGATTAACGAATTCAAACGTTTTTATCGTGGTCTGGATGCCTTATTAATCGATGACATCCAGTTTTTTGCCGGTAAAGAGCGCTCCCAGGAAGAATTTTTCCACACCTTTAATGCCTTATTAGAAGGTGGTCAGCAGATGATTCTGACCTGTGACCGCTATCCGAAAGAGATTAATGGTCTGGAAGAGCGGCTGAAAAGCCGTTTTGGCTGGGGCTTAACGGTGGCGGTGGAGCCGCCGGAGCTGGAAACCCGGGTGGCGATCTTAATGAAGAAGGCAGAGCAGAGTAATGTTCACCTGCCGGATGATGCCGCGTTTTTTATCGCTCAGAAGATCCGCTCTAACGTGCGTGAGCTGGAAGGGGCGCTAAAACGGGTGATCGCCAACTCACATTTCACTGGCAGTGATATCACGCTGCCGTTTATCAAAGAATCCTTAAAAGACCTGTTGGCTCTGCAGGATAAACAAGTCAGTATCGACAATATTCAGCGAATTGTGGCTGAGTATTACAAACTGAAGTTGTCTGATTTATTATCTAAGCGCCGCACGCGTTCCATCGCCCGCCCCCGCCAGGTAGCGATGGCTTTGAGCAAAGAACTGACCAATCACAGCCTGCCGGAAATCGGTGCTGCGTTTGGTGGCCGAGACCACACGACAGTTTTGCACGCATGCCGTAAAATCAAAGAGTTACAGGAAACGACTGCAGACGTTCGTGAAGATTACAAGAACTTACTGCGTTCACTGACAACTTAGGGTCTGTTGACCCGAATAATACCCGGGCCTGCTGAGAGCCAGTTTTATCTCAGAACAAGGTGAGAGGAATGACATTTAGCTAGCTAAATGAATGACGAACAACGTAGTTAATGAGGAAAACTGTCCTCAGCCCGAAGGGTTATGGTTAAAAACCCTTCATGCTATGTTGCTAATCTCTCGCTTAACCCGTTAGGCAACGTGATTAGGCGCCTTGCCTGAAAGATTTTTAACCGATAACAAGCCGAGTTTGATTCGAGTCAACAGGCCCCTGATCTGAGTGGAGAACCATGAAATTCGTTATCTCTAGGGAAGCCCTTCTGCGCCCATTGCAACTGGTAGCCGGCGTGGTGGAAAAACGCCAGACTTTACCGGTACTGTCCAACGTGTTGTTGGAAGTTCAGGGTCAGCAACTGTCACTGACGGGCACAGATCTGGAAGTTGAACTGGTGGGTCGTGTGACGCTTGACGAAGTTGGTCAGGAAGGAGAAATCACGGTCCCGGCGAAAAAGCTGATGGATATCTGCCGCTCGTTACCAGACGGTGCAGAAATCACCATCGAGCAGGACGACCAGCGCGTTAATGTACGTTCCGGCCGCTCCCGTTTTACCTTGTCGACTCTGCCTTCGACGGAATTCCCGAACGTCGACAACATCTCTGGTGAACAACATTTTGTCCTGGAGCAAAGCAAACTGCGCCGTGTTATCGACCGCACCAGCTTTGCCATGGCGCAGCAGGACGTTCGTTATTACCTCAATGGTATGTTGTTTGAGGTAACGGCCAATGGTCTGCGTACTGTGTCTACCGACGGCCACCGCCTGGCCACCGCTCATGTGGAAATTGCCGGCCCGGATAGCGCGCAGCAGATTATTCTGCCGCGTAAAGGTGTACTGGAACTGGCCAAGTTATTAACCGATGGTGAAGCCAGTGTGTCGCTGGCGCTGAGTGCCAACCACCTGCGTGCCACCACTGAAAACTTCACTTTCACCTCCAAACTGGTGGACGGTAAGTTCCCGGATTATGGTCGTGTGATTCCGAAAAACGGCAGCAACGTTATGTTGGCGGATCGTCAGGAATTACGTTCGGTATTTGCTCGTACCGCCATTCTGTCGAACGAGAAGTACCGCGGTGTACGCCTGGTGCTGGAGCCTGAGCTGCTGAAAGTGTTCGCTAATAACCCGGAACAGGAAGAAGCGGAAGAATCGGTTGGTGTGGATTACAACGGCGATTCTCTGGAAATGGGCTTTAACGTCTCTTACCTGCAGGACGTCATGAGCGTACTGGATACTCAGCAGGTGAAAATGACATTGTCCGACGCTAACTCTTCCGCATTGCTGGAAGAGCCGGAAGGTGGTGATGCGATGTACGTTGTAATGCCTATGAGACTATAGATGTCCATCCGGCAACTTAAAGTCAGCGGCGTGCGCAACCTGCAGCCGCTGGAAATAACGCCCCATGCGGGCGTTAATTTTATTTACGGCGACAATGGTTGCGGTAAAACCAGTATTCTTGAAGCCATCGCCCTGATGGCGTCCGGGAAATCCTTCCGCACGACTAAAATCCAGCATGTGTTAAACCACGAAGCCGACCGTATCGAGATGTTTCTCGAAGTGGATGATGAAGAGCGGGGTGTCTGCACCATGGACAGCCTGCGGTTAAAAAACGGCGACACTCTGCTGAAGCTGAATGGCTCTGTGCTGACCTCTCAGGCCGAAGCCGCACACTGGCTGCCGGTTCAGATTATCGATCCCAATACCTTTAAGTTGTTATCCGGCTCTCCGGAAGAGCGTCGCCAGTTTATCGACTGGGGTGTGTTCCACGTGGAACACAAATTTATGGAACAGTGGAAAACCTTCCGTAAACAGCTGAAACAACGCAACGCGGTGCTGAAACAAAAAGAGCTGGAATGGTTACCAACCTGGACAGCGGGTTTTATTGAAAGTGCTGAGGTCATCGACCAGCATCGTCAGGCCTATCTGAAACGCTTCAAACCGGAATTTGAAAAAATTCTTAGTCAGCTGGATGAATCCATTGATGTGCAGCTGGCTTATTATCGTGGCTGGGATAAAGACACTCCTCTGGTCGATGTGCTGGAGAAACAGCAGGAGCGTGATTTAGTCATCGGTTATACCCAATCAGGGCCACACAGAGCGGAGTTACGCATTAAGGTAGGCAAACTGCCGGCGGCGGAGATTTTGTCCCGTGGGCAGCAAAAGACGGTGGTTTCCGCACTGAAGATTGCCCAGGGTGCGTTGTTCCAGCAGGAAAGCCAGCGTCGTACTATTTATCTGGTGGATGACCTGGCGTCTGAGCTGGATGAAAAACACCGTCATGCGTTATGCAAATTGCTGGAAAGCCTCGACTGCCAGGTCTTTATCACCAGCATCGATAAAGAGAAACTCACCGACGTTTGGCAACCCAGCGCCAGTAAAATGTTCCACGTGGAACAGGGTGTGATTGTTGAGGAGTAAACGCTCCTCACGCCGCCTTATGCCTGCCTGAAACCTGCTTTAGATAAGCACACTCCCTGCAAATTTGTTACAATACAGTGCATTTCTTGTGTCTGATTTCTATGGCCGAAAATAGCGATCAGAAGACTTAAAAGAACAGAGGAATACCAATGTCAGAGCAGAGTTACGACTCGTCGAGTATTAAGGTCCTGAAAGGCCTGGATGCCGTACGGAAACGCCCCGGTATGTATATCGGTGACACCGACGATGGCACCGGCCTGCACCACATGGTATTTGAAGTGGTGGATAACTCCATCGACGAAGCCCTGGCAGGTCATTGTGATACCGTAACCGCCGTTATCCACCCGGATAACTCGGTATCGGTTTCCGATAACGGCCGTGGTATTCCTACCGAACTGCACCCGGAAGAGGGGCGTTCGGCTGCTGAAGTGATTCTGACCGTATTACACGCAGGCGGTAAGTTCGACGACAACTCCTATAAAGTCTCCGGTGGTTTGCACGGTGTAGGCGTGTCGGTGGTGAATGCGTTGTCAGAAAAGCTGAAGCTGACCATTCGCCGCGGCGGCAAAATCTACGAGCAGGAATACACCCACGGTGAACCGGATTATCCGCTGAAAGAAGTGGGTGTTTCCGAAACGACCGGTACTATGGTGACTTTCCTGCCATCCAAGGAAACCTTCACCAAAACCGAATTTTCTTACGATTACCTGGCCAAGCGCCTGCGTGAGCTATCTTTCCTGAACTCCGGTGTAAAAATTCACCTGAAAGACGAGCGTGTCGCTGATAAAGAAGACATCTTCGAATTTGAAGGTGGCCTGAAGTCGTTCGTTGAATTCCTCAATGAAGGTAAAAACGCCATTAATGAAGTGTTCCACTTCAATTCCGAACGTGAAGACGGTATGTCGGTGGAAGTGGCAATGCAGTGGAACGACAGCTTCCAGGAAAGCATTCATTGTTACACCAACAATATCCCTCAGCGTGATGGTGGTACTCACTTAGCCGGCTTCCGTGCGGCGCTGACCCGCTCTCTGAACGGTTATATCACCGCTGAAGGCCTCGACAAGAAGAACAAGGTTTCGACCACCGGTGACGACGCTCGTGAAGGCCTGACCGCCATTATCTCGGTTAAGGTACCGGACCCTAAGTTCAGCTCCCAGACCAAAGACAAACTGGTTTCCTCTGAAGTGAAACCCGCGGTTGAGCAGGAAATGGGGCGCTTGTTTAAAGAATACCTGGATGAGAATCCGCAGGCCGCCAAAGAGCTGGTTGGCAAAATGATCGATGCTGCCCGTGCCCGTGAAGCGGCCCGTAAAGCGCGTGAGATGACCCGTCGTAAAGGCGCACTGGATATCGCTGGTTTGCCCGGCAAACTGGCCGACTGTCAGGAAAAAGACCCGGCATTGTCTGAAGTGTACCTGGTGGAGGGTGACTCGGCCGGCGGTTCCGCCAAGCAGGGCCGAGACCGTCGTACCCAGGCGATTCTGCCGCTGAAAGGTAAAATCCTGAACGTTGAAAAAGCCCGTTTCGATAAGATGTTATCGTCTGCCGAAGTCGGCACCCTGATTACCGCTCTGGGGTGTGGCATTGGCCGCGAAGAATTTAACCCCGACAAGCTGCGTTACCACTCCATCATCATCATGACTGATGCCGACGTCGACGGTGCGCACATCCGTACGCTGCTGTTGACCTTCTTCTTCCGTCAGATGCCGGAAATCATCGAACGTGGCCATGTGTATATTGCTCAGCCGCCGCTGTACAAAATCAAACGTGGCAAGCAAGAGCAATACATTAAAGATGAAGCGGCACTGGAGAGTTACCTGACTCATGTGGCGCTGGAAAAATCGGCCTTGTACCCAAGCGCGGATGCGCCGGCTATTACCGATGAAGCCTTTGCCACACTGGTTGAAGAGTACCGCGCGGCACAGGACACGGTTGATCGTATGAGCAACCTTGTTCCACGTGAAGCACTGCATTACATGATCTCCATGCCACGCTTAACCGTGGACGATCTGAGCGATGCCGCTAAGGTTGAAGCCTGGGCGACACAGCTGAGCGAAAATTTGCCGGATGCCGGTCGCAGTGGCTCTCACTTTGAGGTGAAATCCGTTACCGACAACGAGCGTGGCACCAGCCTGGTGGCGATCAATGTGATCACCCACGGTATGGCAAAAGAATACCTGCTGGATCAGGAATTCTTCGCCGGTTCCGGTTACCAGAAACTGGCTTCCATGAGCGAAAAGCTGACTGCCACCCTGGATGACGGTGCTTATATCCAGCGCGGTGAAGGTGAACGCAACCGCCATGAAATCGAAGATTTCTGGGACGCGGTACAGTGGCTGCTGAACGAAGCGAAAAAAGGCTTCGGTATCCAGCGCTACAAAGGTCTGGGTGAGATGAACCCGGATCAGCTGTGGGAAACCACCATGGATCCGGAAGCGCGTCGTATGTTGCAGGTCAGCATCGAAGACGCCATCGGCGCTGATAAGATGTTTACCACCCTGATGGGGGATGACGTTGAACCACGTCGGGCGTTTATTGAAGCCAACGCGTTGAATGTATCGAACTTGGATTTCTGATTCAGGGCGGTATTTCTTAAGCGAAAGCTGAGTATTAAAAGGGAGCCAATGGCTCCCTTTTTAATACAATTTGGAGGTAACTATTTCCGAGAAAAGGAAATATATTGACTAGCAATGGGATCGAGAGCTATATTCTAATTCGGCCTCGAACAGCGCCTACCCAAATAGTTAGAGGGTAGCCGTGGTTCGAGGCTTTTTTGTTTGTGGAGATAAAATGAAGAAAATTGCATTCTTAGTTGATGGTGGTTATTTCATTCGGAGAGTTAAATACTTCCATCGAACGTATTTCAATAGCCATCAGCTAACAGTGCGAAATTGTAATGACCTTCTGTACCAACTGGTACAAGGACACCAGACTGAGTTAAATCGAAACGAGCTCTATCGGATTTATTATTACGATGCCCCACCTTTGGATAAGCAACTACGTTATCCGCTGCCTCTCGCTGGTCAGCAGACGCCTCCTACTCGAAATTGTAAAAGTGAAGAAAGTTATAAATTTCAAACTCAGCTTCACAAGACTTTGGCTAAAAGCAGAAAGCTGGCATTGAGAATGGGAAAACTCTCTAATCATGGGGAGTGGCAAATAAACAGCTTGGTTTTAAAAGATTTACTCAAAGGTGATCGTAATTTTGAAGATTTAACGAATGATGATTTTCACTATCAGTGCCAGCAAAAAGCGGTTGATACAAAAATTGGTGTGGACATCACAACAATTACTTTGAATAAACATGCTGATACGATTGTTCTTATCGCGAGTGATGCAGACTTTGTTCCTGCTGCAAAGTTGGCTCGAACCCATGGTGTCGATGTCGTGCTTGACCCTCTATGGGGAAATGTAGATGCAGATTTAGAGACTCATATTGATGGAAAAAAGTCTTTTGATATAGTCAGTAAATTGAAATCTGTTATCGGTAGCGAGCCAGACTCTCCACCTAGCTGGTGGCAAAATAGCTAAGCGTTTAGTGGCGAATTTGGCCATCAGTCATATCCCACTCCTTTGAGTTATGCGATTTCGGCCAGCTCATCCAGAGCTTCAGTGCGTTTGGCATCGGTTGCATGTTTGTAGGCGATCACATCTTTTTCCAACACTCGCCGATGTGTTCCAACCTTAGTAAAACCGATCTCACCATTTTCCAGCAATTGCACCAGATGCGGACGGCTGACATTCAGTAAATTGGCTACTTCCTAAGTGCTGAGTTCAGCATGAACTGGCATCACGTTAACCGCATTACTCTGGGAAATTTCGCCCAGAATATTCAGCAACAGATCCAGTGCCGGGCCAGGAAGGATAAGTTCATCCTTTCCCTGAGCCCTTATGAAATTCAGCTCACATCCCACCACCACCAAATCACCAGCCGCTGTACTGTCTCTTAATTACAAAACTGTCTCTTAACCAGAACAGTCTGCTCGGGTACAGTGCAGGCTGTCTTATCGTCTGTTTTTGTTGTGGAGCTGTTATGGCCTTAGAGTTGTTCCTGGCGTTTCTCGCCGCCGCTATCCTGATTTCGCTATCACCCGGTGCCGGTGCAGTAAATACCATGAGTACCGGGTTGCGTTACGGTGTAAAAGGGGCGTTGCCGGCGATTATGGGGTTACAGCTGGGTTACGGCTTACAGGTGGTGTTGGTGGGGGTTGGCTTAGGCGCGTTGTTGTCGCAGTCGCAACTGGCGTTCGAGCTGATCAAGTGGTTTGGTGTGTTGTATCTGGTGTACCTCGGTTATCAGAAGTGGACCCAGGCAACGCTCAATCTGGAAGTGCAGGCCGGTGTGAATGAAAGCCGCAGCCGCCAGTTCTGGCAGGCGGCGTTTGTGAATCTGACCAACCCGAAAGCGACGGTCTTTCTGCTGGCATTGTTCCCGCAGTTTGTTGATCCTCTGGCCGCGAATCAGGCGTTGCAGTACAGCATCATGGGCAGCACGCTGATTGTGGTCGATATCCTGGTGATGGTGGGCTACGCCAGCCTGGCCTCGGTGCTGTCGCGCTGGATGAAAAGCGAACGTCACCAGAAACTGCAAAACCGCATCTTTGGCGCTATGTTCGTCGCGGCAGCGGGCCTGATGGCCAGTTACAGCCATAAAACGGCCTGATTTTTATCTCTTTTTCAGAAAGCACGGCAATGACCCCTCCTGCAATTCATTCCTACGGTGCCAGCGCCTGGCGTCTGGCCAGCCGCCACAATCAGTTGTTTCACAGCGCTGATGATCGTTACCTGTTGTGTTATGCCAGCGCCTGGCAGTTTGTCGAGCTGATCGACCTCAGCACTGGCCAGCCGGCGGCGCAGCAATATCCCTACGACGAGCGCTGTAAGCACCGGCAAACCTTTGATCCACACAGCGGCGAACCCCATCCTCATCGCTTTATGGCCTTTGCCGAAGCCAATAATCAGCTGGCTGTGGTACAGGCCGAGCGGCTGACGCTGGCGCCGCTAAACCAGCTGCATCAGGGCCGCAGTTGTGAGCTGCTTGCCCCGGCCTGTGCGCTGGCGATCAGTGCTTGTGGCAGCCGTATCGCGGTGGCGCTGGAGAACGGCTTATTGCTGTTGTTCGACCAGGCGCTGAACGAGGTACAGCGTCATCAGCTGGAGTTACCTGCGCTGCAACTGAGTTTTAATCCACACGCCGGGCAGCTGGCCATATATGCCGCAGCCGGGCGCAGTCAGCGTATCTGGCTGCTGGAGGAACCGTCGCAACTGACGCGGCTGAGTGGTGCGCGGGGTTCGTTGGCGGGCTGGTGCTGGTATCAGCATGAATTACTGCTGGCTTGTGGTAAGCAACTGTACCGCTGGCAATCCGGCTCCTCCCGGTTACAGCTCTGGTATCAGGCCGACAGCGCTGTTGGCCTGATTGGTGCCGATCAGCAGCGGCTGATTTTTACCCAACAACAGCAATTAGTGGCGCTCGACTGGCATACGGCTGAGCCGCTGTGGCAACGGGATTACGATCCGGCGGTGGGTGTGGCGTTGCAGAGCGGCCGCCTGGCTTATGTCGAAAACGGCTTGTTGCAGGTGCTGGATATCGTCAGCCAACAGCAGCTGGCCTGCTTCCGTTCTCCGGCCCGGGCGTTTGATGAGTTGTCGCTCAGCCACGATGGTCGCTCTCTGTGTGCTTCCAGCTGGGATCGGGCTTTGTATCGCTGGTCGCTGGAGCAGGGCGATTCCAGTCATCCGCTGGCCGCGGCGGATTCGCTGCAGCAGTGGTATCCGCTGGCGGATTCTCAGCAGTGGCTGACGCAGCATCCACAACAGTTGTTGTTATGGCAGGCCGGTCAGCGCTATCCGCTGCGCCAGTTGCCACTGGCGGATTGCCGTTTGCTGGTTGTCGATGACACACAGCAACAATTCTGGGCTGTGGAGGGTGAGCAGCTGGGCTGTTATTCGCTGACAGACGGTACGTTACTGCGCAGGCTGACAGTCACCTTGCCGCCCGGTGACCCGGCTTGTCTGTTATTGGCGGATGAGCAGCGGCTGCTGTATATCTCAGCCTGCGATTTCCTCAAACACGGTCAGCTGTTGCTGATACAGCGTGACAGCGGCGAGCGGTTAAACCAGCTGGCGCTGCCGCCGGATATCGTTGCCGCCTGTCTGGCGGAGCAACAGTTATGGCTGCAAAGCGCTAATGGTGATCGTTATCGCGTCTGTCTGCAGAGCCTGCAGCTGATTCAGGCGTCGCATTATCAGCGCCACTACGATGCGACCATGCAGCCGGGTGTGGTGACGGTGAATTCGTTGTCGCCGTGCCACCGTTTACTGCTGGAATATGGCGATCTGCAACCGGCTGCCGAACAGTCGTGTGGGTTGTGTTGGTTGCGGGTGGTGGATCTGCACAATAACCAGCAGTTAGTGCTGGAAAAGCAGTACCCGAGTGAGATTCTGCTGGCTTGTTTCAGCGCCGATGAAAGCCGGGTGCTGACCGTCCATAAGGATGCTGCTGGCGGTTATCAGTTGTGTATCACCGGGTTGAACGATGTTTGCACCGCTGAACTCTCAGACCTGCCACTGGCACAAGGGCCTCAGCCGCTCGGTTATCTGGCACCACGGCCTGATTTTATCCGCCCGCTGGCGCACAACCAGGCTGTGATCGTCGGCTTTGATGACGGCCGCTTTGTGCAGCTTGATCTGAATCTGTGACGTGACGCGCAGGTCGCTGGCGTGCTTTATTGTAGTGTTATTGATTAACCTAACTATTGAATTCTTTATCAGATAAAAGTTTATGACAACCCCTTCTGTATCCGTATACGGCGCCAGCGGATGGCGCCTGGCTAACGACCGCAGCCAGATTTTTCACAGTGACGACGATCGTTATCTGATTTCTTTTGAAGATCGCTGGCGCCAGCGGATCGAGGTGATTGATCTGCAAACCGGTCTGCCGCTGGCGGCTCAGTACCCGGGAAAAGTACGGGCGTTTGCCCAGCGTGATAACCAGCTGGTGATTATCAACGACAATCAGCTGACGCTGACCTGCCTGTCACAGCTGGATCAGGGTCACAGTGTGTTGTTAGATACCGACACCTGTGCGGTAGCGATCAGCCCGGATGGCAGCCGGATCGCCGTGGGGTTAAAAAATAAACAGCTGCTAGTGCTGGATAACGAGCTGAATCAGTGCCATCAGAGTGAGCTGGAGGTGCCGGCGGCATTATTACGCTTCAGCCCGGACGGCAGTCAGCTGGCGATTTATGCCACGCAGGATAAAACCCAGCGCCTGTGGTTGCAGGATTGTGATACTAACCAGCTGACTCAGCTGAAGGGCAGTCGGGGTGCCATTAAGGCGCTGTGTTGGGCTGCTGAAGCGGATTCGGCCGATACCTTAGTGGCGGCCAGCGGCAAGGTGTTGTATCGCTGGCCGGCTGGTGTTGTGAAAGCCGTGCCGCTGTATAAAAGTGACGCTGACATGACCTTGCTGGGCGTTCACAGCGGCCGGGCAGTGATTAAACTGGCAAATGACATTGTGGTGTTAGATGCCAGCGCCGGCGACGAAGTGTGGCGCTGGCAATGGGATAACGTGGTGGTCGCCAGTATGACCGCCGGCCATGTGGCGTATGGCGAAAACCGTGAACTGTGTGTACGCGACATCGTAACCGGGGAGCAGCGCCTGAGTGTTGCTTCACCGGATGAGTGGTTTCAGTTTGTTTCGCTCAGTCACGATGGTGGCAGCGTGTGTTGCAGTGACTGGAATCACGCGCTGTACCGCTGGCAGCTGGCTGATGGTATGGCAAGTCACCCGCTGGCACCATTCAGTAAGGCACAGCAGCTGATACCGCTGACCGCTGCCGGCCAGTGGCTGACGTTAAACAGCAATCAGGCATTTGTCTGGCAGCAGGATCAGCCAACAGCGCTGCAGCGTTATTTTGTCCCCGGAGCCGATGTCATCGCGCTGGATGAAGAGGCCGGTGAACTCTGGCACTGTGGTTTCCGCCTCAGCTGTGTGTCGTTGGCATCGGGTAAACGCATTAAGAAGTTAGCCACCGGCCTGCCCGGTGATGCGGCCTGTTTGTGTGTGATTGATACCCGCCGGCTGTTGTATATCTCCGCCAGTGGCCGCCGCCATTATGGTCATCTGGTGCAGCTGGACCGGGATAGTGGTGAGGTTCTCAGTGATCACAAAATTGACTTCACTGTGATTGCCGCTGAGCTGATCGACGGCGCGGTGTTACTGCAGAGTCGCGGTGGTGACCGTTATCGCTACGACCTGGCCAGTCATGAAGTCACGCCACTGAGCCATTACTCAATGCGTTACAGCTGTGGTTTACATCCATTACATGACCCGGTGGTCTCGGTTTCTCCCAGCCATTCGCTGATCCTCGAATACGGTGATATCGATGACGCGCCGAGCCGGCAGAAGGGTGGCAACTTTATGCTGGCGGTGACGGATGCCAATCATCCGGAAGAAACCCTGCTGGTGAAAGAATATCCGCTGGAAATTGATTGTGCCGCCCTCAGTGCCGATCAGAGTCAGGTGCTGACCTGCCATAAAACGCCGCAAGGCGGCTATTGCCTGACCCTGACGGCGCTGACCGGCGGCGCGGCGGAACAACATATTGAACTGCCGCTGCAACAGGATCACCTGTTATTAGGGAACGCGGCGCCAAAAGTGACCAAGCTCCACTCGTTGGCGGACCAGAGTGTGGTGGTTGGCTTTTCGGACGGTCAGCTGCTGCGGGTGGTGCCGCGATAACGGCCAATGCCGCATTCAGGCTGTGACTGCCCTGACATTGGTCAGGCAATTGCTGTGTGGTTGTGATACCTTGCGCGCCGTTCTGTCCGGGCGGTCAGTTATTGTACGGCGCGCGGGTGTGTCCAACTCCGGAGAATTAAAATGAATGCAGTAATTATTGCCGTGGTGCTGATGCTGGCGCTGAGCCTGGCACGGATGCATGTCATGCTGTCGATGATTGTCGCAGCGTTTGTAGGTGGCTGGATTGGTGGTCTGGATATGCAGACCACGCTGAAAGCCTTTAACAGCGGCATTGGTGGTGGTGCGGGGATCGCACTGAGTTACGCCTTGCTGGGTGGTTTTGCCGTGGCCATTTCGTTATCGGGTTTGCCCCATCTGCTGGCGGATAAAATCCTCAGCCGGATTGGCAAAAGTGACGAACAGACCAGTCACTGGCTCGGCCAGGGGCTGTTGTTTCTGCTGATGTTGGTGGCCATTTCTTCCCAGAACCTGATTCCGATCCATATCGCCTTTATTCCGATTCTGATTCCGCCACTGTTATTAGTGATGACTCGCTTACAGATGGACCGCCGAATGGTCGCCTGTGTTTTAACCTTTGGTCTGGTGACGCCGTATATGTTCCTGCCGGTGGGTTTTGGTGGCATCTACCTGAACGAAATTCTGCTCGGTAAAGTGGCCGCTGCCGGGCTGGATGTCGAAGGTCTGTCGGTGGTGAAAGCCATGGCGATTCCGGCACTGGGTATGGTGGCAGGCTTGTTGATTGCGGTGTTATTCAGCTACCGCGGTAAGCGCAGTTACGATATGCAGGCGGTTGAACGAACCGAACATACCGAGCAGGGCTACAACGCCAAATCACTGTGGGTTGCCGGTGCGGCGATTGTTGCGGCGTTTGTCACCCAGCTGTACACCGATTCGATGGTACTGGGGGCGATGGCCGGCTTTTTATTGTTCTCCGCCACCGGTGTGATTCGCTGGCACGAGTCTGACGGTGTGCTGGTTGATGGTATGAAAATGATGGCGTCGATCGGTTTTATCATGATTGCGGCATCGGGTTTTTCCGAGGTATTAAAAACCACCGGCCATATCGATACTCTGGTGAATGGCGCTTCCGACTGGCTGGCCGGCAATAAAGCGCTGGCAGCATTGATGTTGCTGGTGGTGGGTCTGTTGTTGACCATGGGCATTGGTTCTTCGTTTTCCACCATTCCGATTATTGCGGCCATTTATGTGCCGTTATGCCTGCAGATGGGCTTCAGCCCGCTGGCGATTATTGCCCTGGTTGGTACTGCCGGAGCTCTGGGCGATGCCGGTTCACCGGCGTCGGATTCCACCCTGGGGCCAACCGCAGGTCTGAATGCGGATGGCCAGCATAACCATATGCGTGACACTGTGATCCCGACCTTTCTGCACTTTAACCTGCCGTTATTAGCGGCCGGTTGGGTTGCAGCGATGGTGCTGTAACGTCAGATATTCTGGTTTGCTGTTGCCGGGCTGGTAATACTGAACGTCCGGTTATTAGAGGTACTGGGGTACCAGTACCTCGTTCTGGCCCGCAATGCCATGTGGCCCGTGCGGCAGCACTTTTATACTGCCGTACTTCAATAAAAATAAAAAACAGGCATACCATGAAAAAATCACTATCCAAGCGGTTAGCGGCCGGACTGCTGGCGGCCTCCTCGGTTATCGCACTCAATGCGCAGGCGATGTCACAACAACCTGAACCATCTGGCTACACCGAGACCCAACACCCGATCATGCTGGTACAGGGTATTTTGGCGTTTGATTCCATCGCCGGTGTTGAATACTGGTACAAGATCGCGGAAAAACTGGAGAGCGAAGGTGCGACTGTGTTCCGTGCGCATATCAATGCCTTTAACGATTCAATCGATCGCGGCGAACAGTTAATTACCGAGCTGGAAACCATTCGTGCCAGTCATCCCGGTATCGAAAAATTTAATCTGGTGGCACACAGCCAGGGTGGACTGACGTCGCGTTATGTGATGAATGTGCGCCCGGATCTGGTGGCATCCGTGACTACCATGGGTTCTCCTCATACCGGTGCGCCAATCGCCGATCTGCTGAACAATGCTTTTCCGCAGGACTCGCTGCTGGGCGGGGTATACGAAACCGTGGTCGATGCTGCAGGCAGCCTGATTGATGCCTTATCCGGTGACGATGTTGGCAAGGGCGATGCCCGGGCGCTGACCGCTGAATTTACCACCGCCGGTGCCGCGGCGTTTAACGCTCAGTTTCCGGCGGGTCTGCCGCAGAGTTACTGTGGAGAAGGGCCAGCGTCGGTCACCCTGAATGGTCATGATATCCGGCTGTATTCCTGGGCCGGCAGCGATCCGTTTACCAACGCTGCTGATCCGCTGGATTACCTGTTCGGCAGTACCAGTCTGCTGTTTCTCGGCGGTAAAAGCGACGGCATTACCGGCCAGTGTGCCAGCCATTTTGGTCAGGTGATTCGTGATGATTACAAAATGAACCATGGCGATCTGATCAATCAGGTGTTGGGGCTGCACTCGCTGTTCAGTACCGATCCGCTGTCTCTGTATCGCAGCCATGCGAATCGTCTGAAGCAGGCCGGGCTGTAACTGCAGTTATGCCCTGGCGTGTAAGCTTCAGTCTGGCCGCGGCCACATTGGTGGTCGCGGCGGCCGGTTACTTATGGCATGAGCCGGAGGTCGAGGTGCAGCCCGAGGTGCAGACGATGCGCTCTTCGGTTGTGGTATCTGACGTATTGACGGCTCAGCCGGCCGCTGCGGGCTCGACATTACTGAAGCCCGTCTTACCGCAACCAGCATCGCTGCAAGGCAGCAGCCATGGCGTGCGATTGCTGAGTCTGGGCGGTGAGTTAGTACTCACATCCGGGCTGCGGGATCTGTTCGACTATTACCTGTCGACACTGGGCGAGTTATCGCTGCATGATATTCGCCTTCTGGTTGAGCAGGCACTGGCACAGCAGCTGGCCAGCGCGCCACTGGCCCAGGCGCTGCAGATATACGACAACTATTTGCGTTACCGTGAAGCGTTGCAGTCATTTGACGATGAATATATGGCAGACCGGGAGGCATCGAAAGCGCAGCAGCTCATGCAACTGCAACAACGCCAACAGGCGTTGATCCTGTTGCAGGACCAGATGCTTGGGGCTGAGGTTGCACAAGTCCTGTTTGCTCAGGATCGTCAGCTTGATAATTACACTCTGGAGAAAGCACGGCTGCTGCAAGCCGATATTAGCGCCGAGCAACGCGCTCAGGCTCTGGCGAATCTGCAGGCCAGCTTGCCCGCTGAGGTCGTTGAGCACCAGCAGCGCAATCTGCGGCAGAGTGCTTTGATGGCAATCGGTGAGGCGCAGCTGACGCCGGACGAACGGTATCAACGCCGGGCGGAGGTGGCCGGAGAAGCGGTGGCGCAACGACTGGCGCAACTTGATGCCGAACAGTTGCACTGGCAGCAGCGTCTCGATGAGGCGGCGCTGGCGCTGGCTGAGATGCAGCAAGCCGGGCTTTCAGGGAACGATTATCAGCAGGCGTTTGACCAGTTGCTACAACAGCAATTCAGCGCGGCCGAGCGCTTGCGTGCACGGGTGTTACTCAACCGTCGGCACAACCATTAGAAACGTTTGCCACTGCTGTTGGCATCGACTTTACGGCCGCTGAATTTCTGCTGTGAAATGCGTTCGACTGTGGCGTTGATCCATTCTTCGGCCCACTGATTAACTTCCGCGGTGCTGAGGTCGCTGGTTTCAATCACCGGGCTGATCACCACCCGGATGGTACCGGGCTTTTTCACCCAGTGGTCATTGGGCCAGAATTCACCGGAGTTATGAGCGATGGCCAGCACCGGGGCTTTGGCTTTACTGGCCAGCATCGCTGCACCTTTGGAAAAATCTTTACGCTGCCCCGGCGGAATACGGGTGCCTTCCGGAAACACCAGTACATGGACCCCATCCTGCAGCCGTTCACTGCCTTGCTGAATCACCTGCTTCAGGGCATTGGACTTCTGGTTACGGTCGATAAAAATCGGATGGATCAGATTTAACGCCCAGCCAAAAAACGGCAGATACAGCAGCTCTTTTTTGACCACCTGAACGTGTGGGGCAATGGCGGTGGGCAGAAAAAACGTTTCCCAGGTGCTTTGGTGTTTACTCAGTAATACGTAACCGCGGCCGTCTTGCGGGATGTTTTCACCACCTTCCAGCTGCCATTTCACACCACAAATCAGCCGCGCTGACCAGACCGCGACGTAGCAATAAAATACCAGCACAAAATAGTTGCGGGCTTTCAGTGGCAGGAAAATCCCCACGATAAAACTGAGCAGGCACCAGAACACAGTAAAGCCAGCCAGCCAGCAGTAGAACAACAGGGTTCTTAACGGGTTCAGTATCGAAGCTGCTTGCATAGGGATTCCGCTGACTGTCTGGTTATTCTTCAGACAGGGTTTATACCACTTTGGTCAGGGGAATCCGTTGCCGCAGATTCTTAGCAGTGTTTCCTGAAAGCAGTTCAGGCCAGAATAAAATCCACAAACGCCGATAAGTCGGCAAAGACGTTGCTGTTTTTCAGCGCGTCATCGGCTGCTAACTTAGGCAGCGTTTTTTCACCCTTACCGGTCTTGACCAGTGCCACCTGGCAGCCTGCCGCCGCACCCGCCTGTAAATCCCGTAATGAGTCGCCCACCATCCACGCACCAGCAGCCGAAACATGCAATGCTTTCTCAATCTGATGGATTA
The DNA here is from genome assembly GCF_042648445.1 of Bacterioplanoides pacificum. NCBI lineage: Bacteria > Pseudomonadati > Pseudomonadota > Gammaproteobacteria > Oceanospirillales > Oceanospirillaceae > Bacterioplanoides > Bacterioplanoides pacificum. The sequence goes on along the minus strand of NZ_JBHRYB010000003.1, from coordinate 209,178 downwards.
AGCCAGGCAGGGGCTTGCGGCAATCACAATGGTCGTCCGGGCCATGGGGGCACCAGGCGATATGAGCGAATTCTCCTCCTTCAGCTTTTACCAATGCCGCCATTTTATCGTGCATGGCATCAAGATCAGCCTGCGAAAAATACCCTCGCGCCAGGCCACTCTGGTTGGTCGCTACCGCCACCTGAAAGCCCGCTTTACACAGGCGTGCGATGGCTTGGGCACTGCCAGGTATCGGAATCCATTCATCGACGGATTTTACGTAGTCGTCGGAGTCCTGATTAATAACGCCGTCGCGGTCGAGGATGATTAGTTTGTTCATAGAATTTTTTCTGAAAAAAAAGCCTCTGGCAGAGATCTGGCAGAGGCTTGGTATTAATGACTAGCGATTAACCCTGCTGCAACAACGAAATATCCGCAATGGCAATAAACAAGCCCTGCAGTTGTTTCAGCAGTGCCAGACGGTTGTTTTTAACCGCTTCGTCATCGGCCATGACCATGACGTTATCAAAGAAGGCATCGACTGCATCACGTAAGCCGGCCAGTGAAGCCAGCGCTTCTTGGTATTGAGCATCCGCTAACAATGGCTGAACTTGCGTTTGTTTTTCCGCGATCTGAGCGGCCAGTACTTTTTCAGCGTCTTCGCTTAACAGATCAGCATCAACTTCAGCGACAACAGACTCGCCGCCATTCTTCGCCAGAATATTGGATACCCGCTTATTGGCTGCTGCCAGTGCCTGTGCTTCTTCCATCGCTGAGAAGCTGTTAACCGCCTGCACACGGTTATTAATATCCAGCGCGTTGCTTAACCCTAACGTACGCACCGACTGGAATACTTCCACAGCAATGCCTTCGTCTTTATACCAGGCCGAGAAACGCTCCAGCATATAGTCGATCAGTGTGGCTTTGGTTTCGGCTTTCGGGGCGGTTTCCCAATCGGCCGCAATTGCCCAGTCGATTAACTGGCCTAAATCGATATTGATTTGTTTTTCCACCAGAATACGCAGCACACCCAGAGATGCACGGCGTAAAGCAAACGGATCTTTCGAGCCGGTTGGGATCTGACCTAAACCAAACAGGCCAACCAGGCTGTCGATACGATCGGCCAGTGCCACACACACACCAGCCTGAGTGGCCGGCAGTTCGTCGCCGGCGAAGGCTGGCATATATTGCTCCTGCATCGCTGCGGCAACATCGGCGTGTTCGCCATCGTGCTGAGCGTAATAGGTGCCGGCGATGCCCTGCAGATCGGTGAACTCATACACCATGTCGGTTAATAAGTCGGTTTTACACAGTTTGGCCGCACGTTGTGCCAGAGCGTTGTCGGCACCGATGGCGGTCGCAATGTTATCCGCCAGCGCACCGATACGGTCGGTTTTGTCTTTCAGCGTCCCCAGTTTGTTGACCCAAACCATGCTGGCCAGTTTGTCGTAACGGCTTTCCAGCGATTGTTTGCGGTCGGTATCCCAGAAGAACGCGGCGTCTGCCAGACGTGGACGAATAACCTTTTCGTTACCTTCGATCACCTGTTGCGGATCTTTCGATTCGATATTGGTCAGGGTGATAAAGTTGGGCAACAGCTGGCCGTTGTTATCTTCCACATGAAAATATTTTTGGTGTTCTTTCATGGAAGACACCAGGGCTTCACTGGGTACACGCAGGAAGTCGTCATCGAACTTACCCGCCAGTGCCGTTGGCCATTCGTTCAGGCCGGTCACTTCGTCCAGCAGATCTTCGTCAATGATTGCAACGCCACCCAGCTCTTCGCCTTTGGCCGCGACCTGTTGGCGAATGATGTTTTTGCGCTCCTGGTAGTCTGCGATCACAAACGCATCGCGCATCGCCTGCTGGTAGTCGCCGCTGCTACTGATGGTGATGTTTCTGTTGGCGTGGAAGCGGTGGCCGCGTGACTGGTTGCCGGCTTTGGCACCGAGAATTTCCGCGTCAACCACCTGTTCACCAAACAGCATCACCAGCCACTGTACCGGGCGCACAAATTCGTTCCGGCTGGCGCCCCAGCGCATACGTTTGGCGATGGGTAATTTATCCAGTGAGGTCTGCACAATACCGGCTAACAGATCGGTCGTCGCTTTACCTTCGATACGGCGGGATACTTTTAATTTGCCGTTTTCTTCGCTGGCGTCGGCCAGGTCAATGCCGGCTTTTTTTGCGAAACCTTCAGCGGCTTTGGTCGGTTTGCCGTCGGCATCAAAAGCGATGTTGGCTGGCGGTCCCCACAAAACATCGTCGCGATCGTCCTGCTTTTCTGCCAGATTATTTACCACCACAGCCAGGCGGCGGGGCGAGGCAAACGACACCACTTCGATGCCGTTTGCCAGACCGGCGTCCTGCAGACCCGCTTCGATGCCAGCGGTGAAAGCAGCGGATAATGTCTGAAGTTGTGTTGGTGGTAATTCTTCTGTGCCTAATTCCACCAGAAAGTTTTTAGTCGTCATGATTTATCCCCTTATGCCTGTGCTTTCTTGGCTTCTTTGGCCGCTTTTTTGGCGGCCTTCTCAGCGGCTTCTTTTTCTGCGGCGGCGGCTAATGCCAGCACTTCTTTGCGCAGATCTTCAGGTGCCAGAGGAAACTCTAAGCTGCGGCGGGACTGGAAATACGCCTCGGCAACGGAGCGGGCCAGGGTGCGTACACGCAGGATATAGCCCTGACGTTCAGTCACCGAAATCGCATGACGGGCGTCCAGCATATTAAATGCGTGAGATGCTTTTAATACCTGTTCATAAGCGGGTAAGGGCAGGCCGGCGTCAATCAGACGGGCACAGTCTTTTTCATGCTGGCTGAACGCCTGGAATAAAAAGTCGACATCGGCATGTTCGAAGTTATAGGCCGACATTTCCACTTCGTTCTGATGGAATACGTCGCCGTAGGTGACTGCGCTGCCGTCCGGGCCGTAGGTCCAGACCAGATCATAAATAGAATCCACTTCCTGCAGATACATGGCAATCCGTTCCAGACCATAAGTGATCTCACCGGTGACCGGGTAACACTCCAGGCCACCGACCTGCTGGAAGTAGGTGAACTGAGTGACTTCCATACCGTTTAACCAGACTTCCCAGCCCAGACCCCAGGCGCCCAGGGTAGGCGATTCCCAGTTGTCTTCGACGAACCGGATGTCGTGGACGTTGGTATCGATTCCCATAACCCGCAGCGACTCCAGGTATTTGTCCTGAATATCCAGCGGTGACGGCTTCAGTACTACCTGAAACTGATAGTAATGCTGTAAACGGTTCGGATTTTCGCCATAACGGCCATCCGTCGGGCGACGACACGGCTGAACATAAGCCGAGTTCCAGGACTCCGGGCCAATCGCACGTAAGAAGGTCGCGGTGTGAAAGGTGCCGGCACCTACTTCCATATCGATCGGTTGGTTAATCACACATCCCTGTTCGGACCAGAACTCTTGCAGGGCAGCAATCAGGCCCTGGAAGGTTTTAATATCGTGGCGGCTTTGTTCAGACACTGCTCGACCTTCTCTGTGTTGCGGAATTAGTGGGTTGTTCTGCCCAATCGGCTGCTGTTATAGCCGGATTGTGTGGCAGAAAAACGAAAGGCGGGGATTATAGCCTTATCTGGCCCGGCCTCATAGGGCTGGCAGCGGGCCGCTGGCACAGTGCAGCGGTGTCGTAGTCAGGGTAAATACAGTTTTACCTGAGCGCCGCCGATCTGCTGGTTCATCAGCTTGCGGTTGCCGATGGTGACGGAACCACAGCGCTGATGTTGCTGGTGGTGTTGTGCGATCAGTTCAACAAAATACAGTCCCAGGCCACCCGGACCGGCTTTGGTGGTTTCGGCTTCGCCGCTGAGGATGTCGTCAGCAAAGCCGGGGCCGTTATCGTTCACTTCCAGTAACAGCTGGTCACCACTGTCGTCGGCGCTGATTTTGATTTCGGTGGCGCCGGCCTGGGCGCTGTTGGTGATCAGGGTAACCAGTGCCAGTTGCACCAGGGTTTCGCTGTAAAACCCCTGGCAGTCGTCGCTGGCCAGGTTATGAAAACGTATGGTCGGGAACTGCAGGCTGGTGGCTTCGATGGCGTCGCTGATGGTGTCTTTGGGCCAGGCGTCGTCCATCGGGAAACGGCCGTCTTCGTGAAAGCGATATAGGGTGATCAGCTGCAGTGAATCATTTTTCAGGCGATTAGTGCGTTGCAGTATCGGCCACAGCTCCTGATGGTATTGTGCCGGAATACGGCTCAGCGCATCCTGCTCAAAATCCAGCAGGGATTGCAGCTGGTTTTTCAGGTCGTGTACCACCGCCGCCAGCAGTTGCTCAAATTTCATATGCCCGCAGCCCGTTTCATGCGTGAATAACTTTGCCGCAGGCGGTTGTAGCGCTCAAATCTTTCATCGCTGTCACCCACCGGACCGATACGTTTAAACAACAGATAACAGTCTTTCAGTTGTGCCACGTCCACCTGAGTGTCTTCCATAAAACTGATTTTTGCCTGAATGGCATTGAGCAACACGCTGACCCCGGCTTCGTCGTAGCTGGTGGCGTTGTCGAAGGCTTCAATGGCTTCAACAAATAAACCTTTTTCATAGGCGGCGACCCCGCGGCTGTTCAGCTCTGCGGTGTATTCCCGGATGGCTACCTGATTCAGGCTGTTTTCCAGTGTGGTCAGCTGCTGACTGGCGGCTTCGTCCAGCCCGGCTTTTTTCAGCGTTTGCAGCAGTTGTTTGGCTTTTACGTGCTGGCCGGTGTCGATATAGGCTTCGGTCATCTGCAATTGTTGACTGACCTGGGGTGTTTCTATCTGGGCTAGCAATTCTTCCGCCCGTTTGGCCGACTGACGGGCGCCATCTTCATTGGCGGTTTGCAGGTGGGTTTTGCCCTCGACGATGCTGGTTTCAAACATCACATCACTCTGGCCTGCGTAATCCTGACGCAGTTCCTCAATAGCACGGAAGGCTTTATCAACCCGGTTACGGTTGTTACGGCTGGCCTCCGGAGTAACCCCGTGTTGTACCGCATTGACAAACTGCAGGTAGTTATCGGACGTTTTGTAACAGGAGTTACGGCCCAGCCGAATGGCCTGTTCAAAGGCGCTTTCGGCAACGGCATAGTCCTGGTTCTGTAATGCCAGCTGGCCCAGCTCCATCTGCCGTAATACCGCTTTGGGGGAAATTTCCACCGCTTGTTGGAGCTGTTGTTGCGCTTCTTCCGCTTTCCCCTGAGACAGCAGAATGCGCGCGCGCCAGTCATAACACTGGACGTACAACGGGTGTTTCAGCAGATTCTGCTCCAGTAACGCCAGCGCACTGAGGGAGTCACCGAGGTAATGCATACAAATCGCCTGACCCAGCCGCGCCCAGGCGACGGAACGCTGATTCAGCAGGCGGGAATACACACCGATGGCATCCTGATAACGTTGGGCGTTGATATACAGCTTGCCGAGAATCCGGGTGATGGGCAGCTGTAATTTCGGCTGCGCCTCGAGCAGTTGTTCGGCCAGTGTAATGGCCTGCTGTTGTTCTCCGGCATCCAGCGCCTGGTTGACGGCTGCCAGTTGTTCTTTGATGCTGAAGATACGCGTCAGCCGCTCACGCAACATGTTCAGGGTGAAGGGTTTGGTGATGTAAGCATCGGGTTCATATTCCAGTGCGCCCATCACCATATCGACGGCATTTTCGCCGGTAACCAGAATAAATAACGAGCTGGCATTCAGGCTTTTGCTGTAGCGGGCTTCTTCCAGAATCTGCTGGCCGTCTTTGCCTTTGCCGAGGTTGTAATCGGAAAACACGATGTCGTAATGACGTTCGTTCAGCAGCTCAGAGGCTTCCCGGCCATCGGTGGCGGTATCGATGTCCTGGGCACCCAAAACGGTGATCATCTTCTTCAGCGAACTGCGCGCTTCCACCAGATCATCAACAATAAGAATGCGCTTGTGTTTGAGGGTATTTTCCAGATCGATCATAAGGCACCTGAGATGTGTCTGTAGAGTTTAGCAAAGCCGGGCAAAAGCGCTGCCTGCTTAGCGCTTTCTGCCGGCCTGTCCGCGCTGGCAATGATGTTTGCACTTGCGTGCCCGGCCGCAGGCCGTAAACTGCGGCGAGAAAAAAGAACTGAGGTGTGTTGTGAAAACAGTGTTAGGTTATCTGGCGATTGGTCTGATTAAGTTGCTCGGCAAGGTGTCGTTGTCACGGGCGCAGAATCTTGGTGCCCGCATTGGCAAGCTGTTACTGGCGCGTCGTACCCGCAGTCGTGAGGTGGCACGGGTGAATCTGGAGCTGGTGTACCCGCAAAAAACAGCGCAGCAACGCGAACAGCTACTGCGTGACACGCTGATTGAAAATGGCAAAACCATGGCCGAAACCGGGCCGATGTGGGGCTACCAGCCTCAGCAAACTGTGGGGCTGATTCGTCAGGTCCATGGCGAAGCGCTGTATGATGAGCTGATGCAATACGACGGCGGTAAGATTCTGCTGGCTCCTCATCTGGGTAACTGGGAAATCATCAATAACTACGTTGCCAAGCGTCAGCACGACATCACGATCATGTATCGCCCTGCGAAAATGCCGAGCTTTAATAACTGGATGGTCAGTCGCCGGGAAGCGATTGGTTGTAAACTGGTGCCGACTACCCGTGCCGGCGTCATGGGGCTGTTCAAGACATTAAAAGATGGTCAGCTGGTGGGTTTTCTGCCCGACCAGGAACCACGTCGCCCCAGCGGTGTGTTTGCCGATTTTATGGGACATCCGACGCTGACGCCGAAACTGCCGCATGAGATGCTGAAAAAAACCGGTGCCAAAGCCATTTATGCTTTTGCCCGGCGTTTGCCGGATGCCGCAGGCTTTGACCTGTACTTTTTGCCAGCTGATGACGAGCTATATTCCGACGATGCCGAAGTCTCGGCGGCGTCCATGAACCGTGGGATTGCGCAGTGCATCGAGATTTGTCCGGAGCAATACCAGTGGACCTATAAACGCTTTAAGCGCCAGCCTGAAGGCATGCCAAACCCTTACAAGGCGGCCAAGGTACCGTAACTGAGGGGGGCGCGCTGGGTATAAAAAAACCGGGCAGTTGCCCGGTTTTTTGTTACCTGGTTGTTTGTTGGCTGATCGCATGACCGGAACGCCATCGGTGTCAGCGGTCTGAGCGTCAATAGTGTCCGAACGTCAGCTGCGCCAGAATGCCGGGCTGACCAGTACCAGCAACGTGAAAATCTCAAGCCGTCCCAACAGCATCGTCAGCGACAAAATCCACTTGGCGGTATCGCTGATATTGCCATAGTGGCTAGCGACTTCACCCAATCCGGGGCCGAGATTGTTTAAGCAGGCACCAACGGCGGAGAAAGCCGTTACATGGTCCAGGCCGGTAGCCAGCAGCGCCAGCATCATGACCATGTAGGTCAGTACATACACGGCAAAAAAGCCCCACACCGCTTCCAGCACCCGCTCGGACACCGGGCGCTTGCCGACCTTTACCGGAATGATGGCGTTGGGATGGATCAGACGATGAATCTCGCGGATGCCCTGTTTGTAGATCAGCATGATACGGATGACCTTCATGCCGCCGCCGGTTGAGCCAGCACAACCACCAATAAATGCCATCATAAACAGCAGCACCGGCAGAAACACTGGCCACAAAGAGAAGTCCGCGGTACTGAACCCGGTAGTCGTAGCGACAGTCACCAGCTCGAAAATACCGTAGCGGACTGACTCCTGCCAACTGTAGGTGTTGGTCAGATAGAGCGCCGGAATGGTCAGCAGGATGCCGCCACCGATGACCATGAAAAAGAATTTCAGTTCGGAATCGCGGATAAAATGAGCCAGGCTCCGATTGCGCCAGGCGTAAAAATGAAGGCCGAAATTCAGCGATGACACCAGCATAAAGAACACGGCAATCATCTCAATAGCGGCACTGTCAAAGTAACCCAGTGAGGCATCGTGGGTAGAGAACCCGCCGATAGCGACGGTGGAAAAACTATGGCCAATGGCATCAAACACCGACATACCGGCCAGCCAATAACCGACAGCACAAGCGATGGTTAACATCAGGTAGATGTACCACAACGCTTTGGCGGTTTCGGTGATTCTGGGTGTCAGTTTGGAGTCTTTCATCGGCCCGGGAATCTCGGCCCGGAACAGCTGCATCCCACCAATGCCCAACATTGGCAGTACCGCGACCGCCAGAACAATAATGCCCATACCACCCAGCCATTGCAGCTGCTGGCGATACCAGAGAATGGATTGTGGCAAATGGTCCAGGCCGGTCATGACCGTCGCCCCGGTGGTCGTCCAGCCAGACAGGGATTCAAAAAAAGCATCGGTGAAGCTCAGGCCCGGGTTCTCCGCCAGCATAAACGGAAAAGTGCCGGAGAAGGCCAGTACCAACCAAAACAAGACAGTGATGATAAAACCATCGCGAGTGCGTAATTCATGACGCACATGACGCACAGGTAGCCAACTGATAAAACCGATGCCAAATGTCAGCAGCAGAGCGGAAGCAAATGCCTGGGTGGCGCCATCGGCATACCACATAGAAACCAGCAACGGCGGCAGAGTGGTCAGGCTGAACAGCATCAGCAGAATGCCTAACACTCTGGCGATCACATTAAAATGCATCAGAAGAACCCTAACCCCACCTGGAACAGACGCTCAACATCGGGAATATGACGCTTGTCCATCACAAACAGGATGACGTGATCATTCGATTCGACCACCAGTTTCGAGGTCGCCATAATCACTTCATCGCCACGCACGATCGCTCCGATGGTGGTCGCGGGCGGCAGCGGGATGTCGTGAATCGGACGACCCACGACTTTTGAGGAACTACTGTCTCCATGAGCAATGGCTTCGATCGCCTCAGCAGCGCCACGACGTAACGAATGTACGTTAACCACATCACCGCGCCGCACATGGGTAAGCAATGAACCAATGGTGGCCTGTTGTGGTGATATCGCCACATCGATCATGCCACCCTGAACCAGATCGACATAGGCCGATTTGTTAATCAGGGTCATGACCTTACGCGCGCCGGAGCGTTTGGCCAGTAACGACGACATAATATTGACTTCATCGTCGTTGGTCAGAGCGCAGAACACGTCGGTGTTTTCGATGTTTTCTTCTTCCAGCAGAGCCTTGTCGGTGGCTGATCCCATCAATACCACGGTACGGCTGAGGTTTTCGCTGAGGAACTGAGCGCGCTCTTTGTTGTATTCGATCAGTTTGACCTGATAATCCTTTTCCAGCTGTTTCGCCAGCCGGAAGCCAATATTACCGCCACCGGCGATGATAATACGCTTATAGGAATCTTCGGCGCGGCGCAGCTCGCTCATTACCCGTTTGATGTGGTGTTTGGCGGCGACAAAAAATACTTCGTCGTCGGCTTCCACGACGGTCGAACCGGTTGGTTCAATCGCCTGGCCGCGGCGGAAAATTGCTGCCACCCGGGCATTGGTATCCGGCAGGTGGGTTTTTAGTGTTTTGACATCCTGACCCACCAGCGGCCCGCCGTAATAGGCTTTTACCGCCACCAGCTGCACTTTTTTATCGGCAAAATCGAGTACCTGTAGCGCCCCCGGGTACTGCAACAGGCGGCTGATGTAGTTGGTGACCACTTTTTCCGGTGAAATTAACACATCGATCGGGAAGGCGTCGTTGCGGAACAGGTCGGCCTGTTTCAGGTAGGCGGCAGAGCGGATACGGGAAATTTTGGTGGGGGTGCGGAACAAGGTGTACGCCACCTGACAGGCCACCATATTGGTTTCGTCAGAGTTGGTAACCGCCACCAGCATATCCGCGTCATCGGCTCCGGCATCGGCCATGATCTGGGGATAAGAGCCGCGGCCTTTCACTGTTTTGATATCGATGCGATCCTGCAGTTCACGTAACCGGGCGGCATCGGTATCAATCACGGTAATATCGTTTTGCTCATTGGCCAGGTTCTCGGCAAGCGTACCGCCAACCTGGCCTGCGCCTAAGATAATAATTTTCATAAAGCACATCCCTGTGCTTTACCCTGACGGGCAGCCTGCGGCTGTGCAAAACAGCTATCCTGCTGTTTTGTCATAAAGTCACGTTTCCCAGCGTCAACCCTATGGGCAGCCTGCGGCTGTGCAAAACAGCTATCCTGCTGTTTTGTCATAAAGTCACGTTCCCCAGCATCAACCCTATGGGCAGCCTGCGGCTGTGCAAAACAGCTATCCTGCGAGTGTTCGGTGCTAGTCAGCATTGCACTCTTTACCTTTAATCAACAACGCATAAAAGAAACCATCGTGGCCATTCTCCTGCGGGAACAGCTGCCGCCCGGCATTACAGGCCACTCCCCAGCTATTGTCCAGCGTCTGCAGCTGAATATTCTGCCCTTGCTCAAGTTTTTGCCGGATAAAGTTTTCAATCTGGTCGTTATTTTCCTGGGGTAGTACTGAGCAGGTGGCGTACAACAGGCGGCCACCGGGTTTTAACAGTTCCCAGGCGCGTTCCAGTAAGCGCGCCTGAACATCCGCCAGCTGCTGAATATCACCACGCCGGCGCAACAGTTTGATGTCCGGGTGACGGCGGATCACCCCGGTAGCCGAGCAGGGGGCATCAAGCAGAATGGCGTCGAATAATTCCCCCTGCCACCAGTCGTCCGGTTCCGCCATATCGCCACAGGCAACACTGGCTGATAGCCCTGAGCTGCTGGAAAACAGACCCAGACGCTCGAGATTTTCTTCCACCCGCTCCAGCCGCGTGGCATCGATATCCAGGGCAGTAACGTCGCAGTCGGCGCTTTCCAGTATGGCGCAGGTTTTACCGCCGGGAGCGGCACAGGCGTCGAGAATTTTATCGCCGGGTTGTGCGGCCAGAATAACAGAGGCGAGTTGCGCAGCTTCGTCCTGGACGCTGATGTCGCCGTCGTCAAAACCGGGTAATTGCGTGACATCACAGGAATCGCTGAGGTAAATAGCAAACGGTGCAAAATCCGCCGCCCGGGCATCAATGCCGGCCTGCTGCAGCCGTTGCAGGTATTCGTCACGGCTGCCATGGCGCTGATTAACCCGCAGACATAACGGTGGCCGCTGATTATTTTGTGTGAAAATCGACAGCCATTGTTCCGGCCAGGCTTTTTGCATCATTTTCATCAGCCATTTGGGGTGGCTGGTGGCGGTTACCGGATTGTCGGCCAGCGGTGCGGTCAGGCTTTCGTATTCCCGGCCATAACGGCGCAGACAGGCATTCACCACCGATTTGGCGTAGCCTTTGCCCATCTCATCACAGACATCCACCGTGGCATGCACCGCCGCGTGAGGTGCTTTTTTCTGGATTTCCAGCTGATACAGGCCAACGATCAGCAGCGCGTGCAGATCCTGATCTTCGTCGGCAAAGGCGGTTTTTAACAACATTTTGGCGATGGCATTCAGGCGCTGGTAATAACGGCAACTGCCGAGTGCCATATCGCGCAGAAAGCCACGGTCGTCTTCTGCCACCCGGGCTTCCAGTGGTGGTAGCGCCTGATTCAGTGATTGCCCCAGCATCACCTGATGCAATGCCTGACTGGCGGCATAGCGGGCTGTGAGTGGCTGGCTGCTGGCCCGGCCGTACAATGAAGCGCTCACAAGGATGCCGCCAGGACGTAGTTCGGCTGGAATAATTCCGGCTGACCGTTAATTACATCGGCTACGGCCATGGCCTTTTTACCGGCCAGCTGAATTTGCTGCAGGCGCAATATCCCCTCGTGACAGGCGACATCAATCCCTGCGGCGCTGACCTGAGCAATGGTGCCAGGCTGCAGCTGAGTGACCTGATCGATGGCACTGGCCTTTAACACCCGGATACGCTCGTTGCCTAACAGGGTAAAGGCCACCGGAAAGGGGTTAAATGCCCGGACTCTGAGTGCCAGCTGTGCGGCCGGTAATGACCAGTCGAGCAAGGCTTCTTCTTTCTTCAGCTTATGGGCGTAGTTGGCTAATGCATCGTTCTGGATTTCCGGCTGCAGGGTGCCGGCTTCCAGTTGTGCCAGGGTGGTGAGCAACGACGCCGGGCCCATGTCAGCCAGCCGGTCGTGCAGGCTGCCGCCGGTATCATCGTTGCTGATGCCGGTTTCGACCTTGTGCAACATATCACCGGTATCCAGTCCGGCGTCCATCTGCATAATGGTGATGCCAGTTACTTTATCGCCGGCTTCAATACAGCGCTGAATCGGCGCCGCTCCGCGCCAGCGCGGTAATAACGAGGCATGGACGTTAAGGCAGCCATATTTGGGTGCATCCAGTACCGCCTGTGGTAATAACAGGCCATAGGCCACCACAATCATGACGTCGGCTTCCAGTGCCTGCAGCTGTTCAACCTCTGCCACCGCTTTAAAGTTGAGTGGCTGGTAGACGTCGATGCCATGTTCCAGTGCCAGTTGTTTTACCGGACTGGGCTGCAGCTTTTTGCCGCGTCCTGCCGGTCGGTCGGGCTGGCTGTAAACCCCTACGACCTGATGTTCACTGTCGATCAGGGCGCGCAGGTGAACGGCGGCGAATTCCGGGGTACCGGCAAAAACGATGCGTAATGACATGGGGCTTCCTGATTACTGGCGGCGGGCTTCGAGTTTGTGTTTTTTATCGAGCTTATCTTTGATGCGCTTACGCTTCAGCGGTGAGATGTAATCAACCATCAGTTTGCCTTCCAGGTGGTCGACCTCGTGCTGAATGCAGACCGCTAACAGGCCACGACATTCCATCTCAAACTCATTGCCATCACGGTCCAGTGCTTTCACCAGGCAATGTTCGATACGGGTGACTTCTTCGTAGAAGCCCGGTACTGACAAACATCCTTCCTGCATGCTTTCCGGATCACCTTCTAGTACGGTGATTTCCGGGTTGATAAACACCAGAGGTTCACTTTTGTCTTCTGACACATCGATGGTGATGATGCGCTCGTGAATATTTACCTGCGTCGCTGCCAGGCCAATGCCCGGGGCGTCGTACATAGTGTCGAACATATCGTCGATGATCTGCCGTACGCGGTCGTCCACTTGCGCCACTGGTTGGGCGACGGTACGTAAACGCTGGTCCGGATATTCTAAAATTGGGAGTAAAGCCATAAAAATTCTGTACTATTTGAATCGCTGAAGTTATAGAACTGGTTCTAGATAATAATGGCCTTCACTTGCTACACTGCGGTTTACAAGTCGCCAACGGCTAATGATAAAGGGAATACAGGATGAGCAAAACCTTCAAGCGCCTTCTCCTTTGCGGATTAGCAGCGTTTTCTGCTGCAACAACGGCTCTGGAAGTTAAATCGGGTGCTCCGGAACGTTATGTGGTTCAGGAAGGTGATACCTTGTGGGACATTGCAGAGCGTTATGCCGATGACGCCTGGCAATGGCCGGAAATCTGGTATCAGAACAATCAGATCGAAAATCCGCACCTGATTTTCCCGGGTGATGAGATTGGTCTGGTCAACATTGACGGTGAAACCAAAGCGACGGTTGTCAAGCGTGGTGCGGCCAGCCGTACGGTCAAGCTGTCGCCGGGCGTGGTGAAAATGCAGCCGGTTGCCCGGGTGGAACCGATTGAATCCGCCATTCCGGCAATTCCGCTGGATGCCATTCGTGGTTTCCTGCGCGAACACCGGGTGGTCGACAGCGACGTGTTACGTAAAGCACCGCGTATTTTATCCGGTACCGATAACCGCATCCTGATGGGGGCCGGTAATAAGGTGTACGCCCGTGGTGATTTCAGTGAAGAGCCTGCGGCCGCTTATGGCGTGTTCCGTCAGAGCCAGGTCTACCGTGATCCGGAAACCAAAGAAGTGCTGGGTCTGGAAGCGCTGGATATCGGCCTGGCGCGGGTGCTGGAGATCGATGACGAAATCATGACCCTCAATCTGGAGCGCACCAATCAGCAGGTAGCCGTGGGCGACCGTCTGTTACCAACCGAAGATCGTGAGCTGATCGCCCGTTATTACCCTAAGCCACCGGCTGAGGATATTCGTGGCCAGATCCTGGCCGTATCCGGAGGTGTCAGCCAGGTTGGCCAATACGATGTGGTGGTGCTGAATCGCGGTGAACGGGATCAGCTGGAACCGGGCGCCGTACTGGTGATCGAAAAAGCCGGTAATGTGATCTACGACCGGGTGGCGGGCGAAAAAGTCCGGTTACCGAATACCCGTGCCGGTACCCTGATGGTGTTCCGTACCTTCGATAAATTGTCTTACGCACTGGTGATGCGTGCTACCAGCCCGCTGCGTGTCGGCGATCAGTTTGTTACGCCGTAACAACTTAATCTGCACCAGCCAGGAGGGCTGCTGATGATGCTCAGGGAAGAGCTGCTGAAAGCCTGGTGGAAGTTAGCTAATTTGCCCGGGGTCGGGCGGGTAACGCTTAATGAAATCCGCCAGCAATTATCCCATCCTAATGATCTGCTGCAGTGCTCCGTCGAGCAGCTGGTGGCACTCGGCCTGAAACCACAAGCGGCGCAACGCTGGAAAACCGATAACACCCTGCTGCAGGGCTTTGATGTGGTGCAGAACTGGTGCCGTTTTAAAGGTTATGGCGTGTTACTGGCCGGGGTGGATCCCTATCCCGCGGCACTGGCAACATTACGCGATGCGCCGATCCTTCTGTATTACCACGGCGATATCAATTGTCTGAATAAGCCGATGGTGGCCATGGTTGGCAGCCGTAACCCCACGGATTACGGCGCCCGCTGGGCGCAACAAACGGCGCAGGAACTGGCTGAAGCCGGCGTCACTGTGGTCAGTGGTCTGGCGATTGGTATCGACGGTTTTGTTCATCAGGGGGCGATTGCTGCTGGCAGCACTATTGCGGTGATGGGCAGTGGCCCGGACGTGATTTATCCTCAGCGTCATCTGGGGCTGGCACAGATGGTGACCCAGCAGGGTCTGTTATTGTCGGAATTTGCCCCGGGAACAGCAGCGCAGTCACGCCAGTTTCCGTCTCGTAACCGCATTATCAGTGGTCTGAGTCTGGCGACCGTAGTGGTGGAAGCAGCTATCAAGAGTGGCTCGTTAATCACTGCCCATCAGGCAGCAGAGCAGGGGCGCGAAGTGTTTGCTCTGCCTGGTCTGGTGAATAATCCGGTCAGCCAGGGCTGTCATCAGCTGATTCGCGACGGTGCTTATCTGGTACAAAGCGCAGATGACATTCTGACCGAACTGGGACTCAGGGGAGCTCCTCAGGGGATTCAGGACAGTCTTGATTTTGGCGCTCCGGCTGAGGAGAACAAACAGCCATCATCGGCGCTGAAAGTGCCGCCCTTGCCACCGCTGGTGACTCATATCGACTTTTCTGCCACCAGTGCGGATCTGATTGCGATTCGCAGCGGACTGGCAATGGAACAGTTATTACCCGGGCTGATGGAACTGGAACTGGCCGGCTGGATCACTCAGCTGCCGGGTGGTTACCAGCGGTTAAAATAACCGCATGCGCTGTGGGCTTGTCGGAATTCTGTGCATGGGTTAGTGTTCCCGCTTCCCTCTTATTATTGTCCGTTTTTTAAACACCGAGAATATTTTGAATACCTGGCATTTACAGCAGGCGCGCCGTTGCGTCGAACAGGGCGGCGTTATCGCTTACCCGACCGAAGCGGTTTGGGGGTTGGGCTGTGACCCGACCAACGAGGATGCAATACAACGTATCCTGGCGATTAAACAACGGCCGTGGCAAAAAGGCATGTTAGTGGTCGCGGCGTCACTCGATCAGCTGGACGACTACCTGCTGCCTCTGTCTGCCGAAGATTTCCGGCAACTGGATGCCACCTGGCCCGGGCCGGTGACCTGGGTGTTGCCGTGTGAACAGCATGTGCCGCCACTGTTACGTGGTGAGCACCAGACCCTGGCGGTGCGTATCAGTGCGCACCCGCTGGTGAAAGCCTTATGTGAAGTGGCAGGCCCGCTGGTATCAACCTCGGCCAATCCGGCCGGACACGAGCCGGCGCGTTCGCTGGTGCAGTTACGGCAATACTTCAGCCCGGCAAGCGGCCATAGCCACAGCCCGGACTTTATTTTGCCGGGCCAGCTCGGCGATCAGAAACAACCTTCAGAAATACGCACCCTGGATGGCCAGCGGCTGCGTTAAGGAATCAAGATGAGTCAATCTAACAGCGTCGATGTTGCGGCGGTTAAAGCGTATTTACTGGATCTGCAGGATCGCATCTGTGCCGCTCTGGAGGCTCAGGATGGCGCAGCCACTTTTGTTGAAGATGCCTGGGAACGTGATCCGAACGACAGTTCGCTGGCGTTAACCGGCGGTGGCCGTACCCGGGTGATTGCCAATGGTGCGGTGATTGAGAAAGGTGGTGTGAACTTTTCTCACGTTCAGGGCCCGGAGTTGCCGGCATCGGCGACCGCCAGTCGGCCGGAACTGGCTGGTCGCAGCTTTCAGGCACTGGGGGTTTCGCTGGTGATTCATCCGGGTAATCCGATGGTGCCAACCTCACACGCCAATGTACGTTTGTTTGTTGCAGAAAAAGACGGCGAAGAGCCGGTGTGGTGGATGGGTGGCGGTTTTGATTTGACGCCGTTTTATCCTTACGAGGAGGACGTGATTCACTGGCATCAGACCGCCAAAGACCTGTGTGCACCGTTTGGTGATGAGGTCTTCCCGAGTTACAAAAAGTGGTGCGACGATTATTTCTTCCTCAAGCACCGTAATGAAACCCGCGGGGTTGGCGGGTTGTTCTTCGATGATCTGAACAGCTGGGATGGCGAACTGAATTTCGATAAAAGTTTTGCCTTTATGCAGGCTGTGGGCGATGGCTATATCGATGCTTATGTGCCGATTGTGGCGCGGCGCAAGGACGAAACCTACGGCGAGCGTGAACGTAAATTTCAGCTTTATCGTCGTGGGCGTTATGTGGAATTTAATCTGGTATTCGACCGCGGCACCATTTTTGGTTTGCAGACCGGTGGTCGTACTGAGTCCATTCTGATGTCGCTGCCGCCCGTAGCACACTGGGATTACGACTGGCAGCCACAGCCGGGGTCGCCGGAAGCCCGGTTATACGATGAATTTTTACCACACAAAGACTGGGTTTAATAAGGCGGACTCGCATGACCGATTTATACGCCGTGATGGGCAATCCGATAGGCCACAGTAAATCACCTCAGATTCATACCGCATTTGCCAAAATTACTGATCAGGAGATGCTGTACTCAGCCATCCTGGTGCCGTTAGATGGATTTGATACGGCAGTGGATGACTTCTTTCGTCGCGGTGGCAAAGGCCTGAATATCACTGTGCCGTTTAAAGAAAATGCCTGGCGTTATGCCGATCAGTTCAGTGCCCGTGCGCAGCGTGCTCAGGCGGTGAATACGCTGATGAAGTTGCAGGACGGCAGCATACTGGCCGATAACACCGACGGTGTAGGCATGGTGCGCGATATTGTGGTGAATCAGAAGGTTGCTATCGAAGGTAAACGCGTTCTGATTCTTGGTGCTGGTGGAGCAGTTCGTGGGGTATTGCAGCCGCTGCTGGAACAGAAGCCAGCCAATGTTACTCTGGCCAACCGTACCGTCAGCAAAGCCGAAGCCTTAGCCCGGGATTTTGCCGATCTGGGCGAAATCGCAGCCTGTGGTTTTGCTGACGTGTGTGGCGAGTTTGATCTGATTATTAACGGTACCTCTGCCAGTCTGGCGGGTGAGTTGCCTCCGATCCCTGCCTCCTGTGTCACTGCGGAAACCGTCAGTTACGACATGATGTACAGCAACGAAACGACCGTGTTTAACCAGTGGGCGCTGGATCAGGGTGCGCTGAAAACCATTGATGGTTTAGGCATGCTGGTGGAACAGGCGGCAGAAGCCTTTTTATTATGGCGCGACGTGCGGCCCGACACGGAAGGTGTGATGAATGCCATCCGGGAAGATTGTCGAAGGTAAGAGCTATCGCGCTCAGTTAACGCGGCGATTTTATTGAGTTGCTCTATCGTTTGTTCTTCCAGGCGAAGAGATACACCTTTTGCAGCCATTATTCTGTCTCCGGCAGGTCTGTATTACGATTGCGGGTTAAGTCCAGCACTGGGAGTTTCCATATATTGCCCTGAAATGGTGCAATCTCTATTGTGGGAGCGGACCCTGTCCGCGATAGGCTGTACGCCCGTGTGTCGCGGACAGGGTCCGCTCCTACAGCTATATCGTTAAAGAACAGAATGACAGCCACAAAAAAGGCCGCTTTCGCGACCTTCTTTGTGCCGTAAGCGTGAGCTTACAGGCTGTAGTACATGTCGAACTCTTCTGGGCCGAATTGGATGTGTGTGCCGAGAAGCACACACTGGCCCGGAAGAACTCTGCTGTAAGTAACCTTACAGGCTGTAGTACATGTCGAACTCTTCTGGGTGAGTCGTGTGCTCTACGCGGTACACGTCTTCCATTTTCAGTTCAACGTAAGCGTCGATCATGTCTTTGGTGAACACGCCACCTTCAACCAGGAAGTCGCTGTCTGCTTGCAGGGATTCCAGCGCTTCACGCAGGCTGCCGGCAACCTGAGGAATCGCTGCTGCTTCTTCTGCTGGCAGGTCGTACAGGTCTTTATCCGCTGCATCACCAGGGTGGATTTTGTTTTTAATACCGTCGATACCTGCCATCAGCATGGCAGCGAATGCCAGGTATGGGTTTGCCATCGGATCAGGGAAACGTGCTTCAACACGCTTACCTTTAGGCGAAGCAACGTATGGGATACGGATAGAAGCCGAACGGTTACGGGCAGAGTATGCCAGCATTACCGGTGCTTCGAAGCCCGGGATCAGACGCTTGTACGAGTTGGTTGACGGGTTAGTGAAAGCATTCAGCGCTTTCGCGTGTTTGATGATACCGCCAATGTAGTACAGTGCCATTTCGCTCAGGCCTGCATAGCCGTCACCAGCGAATTGGTTCTCGCCGTCTTTCCAGAAAGACTGGTGAACGTGCATGCCGGAACCGTTATCGCCAACCACTGGCTTAGGCATAAAGGTTGCGGTTTTGCCGTAAGCGGCTGCGACGTTGTGGACGATGTATTTCATCATCTGTACTTCGTCCGCTTTTTTAACCAGGGTGTTGAACTTAACACCGATTTCGTTCTGACCGGCGTTGGCCACTTCGTGGTGGTGAACTTCTACGTCCAGACCAATCGCTTCCATGGTGTTACACATAGCCGCACGGATGTCGTGGTGGCTGTCTACTGGTGGAACCGGGAAGTAACCGCCTTTAACGCGAGGACGGTGACCCAGGTTACCGCCATCCATCACGGCTTCGTTGTTCCAGGCACCTTCGTCAGAGTTGATTTTGTAGAAACAACCCGACATGTCCGCGCCCCAGCGAACGTCGTCAAACAGGAAGAATTCTGGCTCAGGACCGAAGAAAGCGGTGTCGCCCAGGCCGGTGGACTTCAGGAATTCTTCAGCGCGCTTGGCAACAGAACGTGGGTCACGCTCGTAACCTTGCATGGTCGCTGGTTCGATGATGTCACAACGCAGGATCAGAGTGGCATCTTCAGTGAAAGGATCCAGGTAAGGAGTGCTGTCGTCTGGCATCAGGATCATGTCGGATTCGTTAATGCCTTTCCAGCCAGCGATGGAGGAACCATCAAACATCTGACCGGTTTCGAAGAATTCTTCGTCGACGTAACGAGCAGGGATAGAAACGTGCTGCTCTTTACCTTTGGTATCGGTGAAACGCAGGTCAACCCAGCGTACATCGTTTTCTTTGATCAAGTTCAGAGTGTTCTCTGACATCTTCATTTCTCCAGATGCTGGTTCAATTTGATACGAGGCTGCTGCCCCGGCAGTTATGCTTAATTTCGATAAATCTACAGGAGCAATTAGTGTGCCACTCAATAAAAGCGCTGAAATCGCACAGAATCAGGGCTTTATTGAATGTTGCGCAAATAAACTGCACCAAATTTAAACATTGCGCCGTTGGTGTGAACCAATATGGTGCAAACTGCAGATGAGGGCAGTAATTTCCCGTAATCGCCTGCACATTATAGGTTCACGCTCTGTTTTCGTATATGGATAAAAGCCAGGATATTCCGGGAAAAAGACAGTGTAGTAGGCCGGGGAACTCGGGTATAATCGCGCCTCATTTTTTATGGTGTTGATGCCTGACGATAGCGCAGCACCGCCCTCATTCTATTTAAGAAAGGCCCGTGCTGTGATCGAAAATCTCAGAAATATCGCCATCATTGCCCACGTTGACCATGGTAAAACCACACTGGTAGACAAGCTGCTGGAGCAATCCGGTACGCTGGATCGTAACCAGGGTGGCGAACGAGTTATGGACTCGAACGACCAGGAAAAAGAACGTGGTATTACCATTCTGGCGAAGAACACCGCCATTAAGTGGAACGACTATCGTATCAACATCGTAGACACCCCTGGACACGCCGACTTCGGTGGTGAGGTTGAGCGGGTGATGTCGATGGTGGATTCTGTATGTCTGCTGGTCGATGCGGTAGACGGCCCTATGCCTCAGACCCGCTTTGTCACTCAGAAAGCGTTCGAGCGTGGCCTGCGCCCAATCGTTGTAATCAACAAAATCGACCGTCCGGGCGCACGCCCTGACTGGGTCATGGACGAAATCTTCGATCTGTTTGACCGCCTGGGTGCGACAGATGAGCAGCTCGACTTCCCGGTGATTTACGCCTCTGCGCTGAATGGTATTGCCGGTGATGATCCGGACAATATGGCTGAAGATATGTCGCCGCTGTTCCAGATGATTGTGGATCATGTTGAAGCGCCTAAAGTCGAAGTGGATGGCCCCTTCCAGATGCAGGTGTCGGCGCTCGATTACGACAGTTTTGTTGGTGTTATCGGTGTTGGCCGTATTACCCGCGGTAAACTGAAGCCAGGTACGGATATCCAGCTGATCACCGCTGAAGGCAATACCCGTAAAGGCCGTATTCAGCAGGTGAAAGGTTTCCACGGCCTGAACCGTGTTGACGTGGCCGAAGCGGCCGCCGGTGACATCGTTTGTATTTCCGGTATCGACGGTCTGAACATCTCTGACACTCTGTGTGAGCCAAACAATGTGGAAGCATTGCCACCGCTGAGCGTTGATGAGCCAACGGTTTCCATGACCTTCCAGGTGAACGACTCACCGTTCGCCGGTAAAGAAGGTAAATACGTCACCTCGCGTAATATCAAAGACCGTCTGGATCAGGAGCTGATCCACAACGTGGCGTTGCGGGTTGAACAGGGTGACAGTCCGGAGAAATTTAAAGTTTCCGGTCGTGGTGAACTGCACTTGTCGGTACTGATTGAAACCATGCGTCGTGAAGGTTTCGAGATGGCGATTGGTAAGCCGGAAGTGGTCCAGAAAGAAGTCGACGGTGAGTTGCAGGAGCCGTACGAGCAGGTGGTGATCGATATCGAAGACGAACACCAGGGTTCAGTGATGGAAGAGATGGGTAACCGTCGTGCCGAAATGACCAACATGGTTCCGGATGGCAAAGGCCGTACCCGCCTTGAATTCATTATGCCGGCTCGTGGCCTGATTGGTTTCCGTAACCAGTTTATGACCATGACTTCCGGCTCCGGTATTCTGACCAACGTCTTTGATCATTATGGTCCGGTACAAACCGGCCTGGGCTCCACCCGTCATAATGGTGTACTGGTGTCTATGGTCGCCGGTAAAGTGCTGGGTTATGCGTTGTTCACGCTGCAGGATCGTGGTCGGTTATTCGTTGAGCCGGCAGTTGAGGTTTACGAAGGCATGATTGTCGGTCTGCACTCGCGTGATAACGACCTGGTGGTGAATCCAACCAAAGCCAAGCAGCTGACCAACGTTCGTGCCTCAGGTACCGACGAAGCGATCAACCTGACACCGCCGGTGCGTCATACGCTGGAGCAGGCGCTGGAATTTATCGAAGATGATGAGCTGGTTGAAGTGACACCAGAAAGCATTCGTCTGCGTAAGAAGCTGCTGAAAGAAAACGAACGTAAGCGTGCGAAGAGCAAATAAGCGACCGTTTGTCTGAAAAAGCCCTGACGGCCTGGTCGTCAGGGCTTTTTTATTGCCCGGAATAAGACCGTGGCGAACGGGCAGTGAATTCCTCGTCTAGGATAACAGGGGGATATTCTGGAGATGCATTTATGATCCGGCTTTTGTTATTGCTGGTCTGGCCATTAACCCTGCTGGCGGATCAAACCATTACCCTGGGTTCGGGTATATCCATGCCACCGTATGTGATCGCCGACAAAGACCGGGGAATCGTAGTGGATGTTTTCCGCGCGGCGTTGGCGGAAGAAAATATTCAGGTGGTATTACGCTATGGTGACAATGACAAAGTGTTGCAGGCGTTTATGGATAAAAGTGTGGATGCTGTGTTTGTTGGCAAGGCGGAACAATTTCCAGCGGCGTATTTCTCCGCTCTGCCACTGATCGTTTTTCATAATCAGGCGATTACCTTACGCGCCGACAATTACACCATCGACACGGTTGAGGCTCTGCAGCCATACCGGTTGGGCGCCTTCCGGCTGGCGACAAAACTGATGCCGGAACCTTATCCGGAGGTGGCAGCGGCCATTACGGATTATCGCGAATACACGCTGCAGGTTGAGCAGGTACAGGATTTGTTCCGGCGTGAGCGTCAGGTATTGGTGATGGATCGCACCATCTTCCGTTATTTTCTCAGCCAGCTGCGGCGGCAAAACCCAGCCAGTGAGTTGTATCGCCAGGAACAGCAATATCACGATATTTTCGCACGCTCACAGTATTACGCGGTGTTTCATAGTGAGATGTTACGCGACAGCTTTGATCGTGGCTTCCAGAAAATCCGTGATAACGGTCGTTATGAACGTATCCTGACGGTGTATCAGGCGTTATTGTCAGATTATTTATTCCGCTGATCAGGCATAAAAAAACCGCGTCGTTACCTGAGTAACGCGCGGTTTTCTGAAGTCGGCGGTAACGCCGGACGCTTATCGCTTAGATATCATCCAGAGACTTCAGTGGGTAGTTCGCAGGCAGAGGGCCAGCAGCTACACCGGTATCGATCGCTGCCTGAGCAACGGCAGTCGATACTGCACCCAGCAGGCGGGAATCGGTGGCTTTCGGGATGATGTACTCTTTACCGAATGCCATAGAGTCAACGCCGTAAGCGTCCAGAACTTCCTGAGTAACCGGTTCTTTCGCCAGGTTAGCCAGTGCTTTGGCTGCGGCCAGTTTCATTTCTTCGTTGATGCGCTTGGCACGTACGTCCAGAGCACCACGGAAAATGAACGGGAAGCCTAATACGTTGTTCACCTGGTTCGGGAAGTCAGAACGACCTGTCGCCATGATGGCATCCGGGCGTACTTCCTTAACGATTTCAGGCATGATTTCCGGAACCGGGTTAGCGCAGGCAAAGACGATGGCGTTGTCAGCCATGGTTGCGATTTGTTCGCCGGTAACCATGTTCGGGCCAGACAGACCCAGGAAGATGTCGGCACCGTTCAGAGCGTCATCAACAGTACGTTTGTCAGTATCCACTGCGAACGCCTGCTTGTATTGGTTCAGGTCTTCACGGCCTGAGTGGATCACGCCTTTACGGTCACACATAAAGATGTTCTGTGGGTTCATGCCTGCCAGGATCAGCAGTTTAGAACATGAGATCGCGGCAGCGCCGGCACCCAGAACAGCCATTTTGGCGTCTTCGATTTTCTTGCCCTGAATTTCCAGCGCGTTCAGAACACCGGCAACGGTTACGATTGCAGTACCGTGCTGGTCATCGTGGAATACCGGAATATCACACTGCTCGATCAGAGTGCGTTCAATTTCAAAACACTCTGGTGCTTTGATGTCTTCCAGGTTGATACCACCAAAAGTGATAGCGATGCGACGTACGGTGTCGATGAAAGCCTGTGGGCTTTCAGATTCAACTTCCAGGTCGATGGAGTCAACGCCCGCGAAACGTTTGAACAGCAGAGATTTACCTTCCATAACCGGCTTGGATGCCAGCGGACCCAGATCACCCAGACCCAGAATCGCAGTACCGTCAGAGATAACCGCTACCAGGTTACCTTTAGAGGTGTATTTGTAAGCGTTCTCAGGATCGGCTGCAATTTCTTTTACCGGCTCAGCAACACCCGGGCTGTAAGCCAGAGACAGGTCGCGAGAGGAGTTAGCAGGCTTGGTCAGCTCAACACTGATTTTACCTGGCTTTGGATTCGCGTGGTAATCGAGAGCAGCTTGTTTAAAATCTTCTGACATAGTACTCGTCCAGTCTTGTCGCGTTGTAAAAAACCCTGTGTGTATCTTCCATCCAGTCGACACTCAGAGTTAAGGGGCCGTATTTAATACCAAAATCTAACCCCTGTTTCCACTAAAACCCGGGTTTTTACCGGTAATTGTCAGACATAATCAGCGAAAACTCTTGCGCGGTAACCGCATTGTGATACGTAAACCGGGGGATTGGTTGCAGGCTTCAATGATTCCATCGTGCAGCTCAACAATGCGATAAACCAGTGCCAGGCCGATACCATAACCGCCGCTGGCATGGTCGCGGGCGGAGTCGACCTGAGTGAAGGGATTGAAAATGCGCTGCAGATCTTCCTCCGGTACGCCGGGGCCTTCGTCCTGGATGGCGATTTCGATCTGGCCATCGCTGGTCAGATGAGCGCTGACATCCAGTTTGCCGCCCTCCGGGGAAAAACGAATCGCATTACGCAGGATGTTATCCACCGCCCGCTCCACCAGAATCCAGTCCCAGTGGCACTGAATGTTTTCATCCGGCAGACGGCTCTGCAGCACAATCTGTTTTTCGTCCATTTCGATTTCGGCATCCTGCACCCAGTTGTCCAGCTGATTCGCCAGTGAGCGGTATTCCAGCTGCAGGTTCTGGCTGTCCTGTTGTTGCAGGCGCGCCAGATCAAGAATCTGACTGACCAGACCATCAACCTGGCCAACAGCCCGTTCGATGCGGTTATGCTCGGCATCCAGCAGACCGTCCGGATCTTTTTTGCGGGCGATACCCAGCGCGATTTGCAGCCGGGTTAATGGTGAACGGAGTTCATGGGAAACATCCCGCAGCAGCTGCTGGTGACTCTGCAACAGACGGTTAAGTGCATCCGCCATTTCCACCACATCGCTGGATAATTCACCAATTTCATCATAACGATTGGCGTCGGAGCGGATTTCCGAGACGTCGAAGTTGCCTTTACCCAGCTGGCGGACCGTGCGTTGTAAGCGGCGGATCGGCCGGGTCAGGCTCCATACCAGGCCCATACATAACAGCGTAATCACGCCAAAAAAGGCGATCGGAATCATCCAGCGTTGTTCGTCATCCCAGACACTGCTCCAGTGTTTGCGGGTGATGGCGACGTACAGATAATCGCCGCGCTGAATCGGGCCTATCATCAGCCAGCCGTCGTCCTGGCCCCATAAAACATCACGGGCTTCGGCAGCCAGGTCAACAAACTCTTCAACATCGTGGGGCAAATGGCTGATGGAATCGACTGGCACAGCCACCAGGTTCCAGTCGGGACGTAACTTACGCCATAACTTACGGCCTTCGGCCATAATCGGGCGTTTACGTTCCATCAGGCGTAACAGGTGGATGCGTTCACTCTGGGATGCTTTGCGGACGTAGTCGTCATCAATCCAGTTGCTGGTGGTGACGGCCGCCACCATCGCCAGAAAAATTGCGGCCCAGAACCAGAAGAAAACTTTAAAAAAGAGGGTGCGGAACAGCGGCATAAGCAGCGCAGTACTCAGCCGTTGACCAGCTGATAACCGCGGCCACGAACGGTTTTGATCCAGTCGGAATCGTCCTCACGTTTGCCCAGTTTTTTGCGCAGATTACTGACGTGCATATCGATTGAGCGGTCGTAGGCCATTAATGGCCGGCCCAGCGCGGCAATCGACAGGGTGTCTTTATCGACCAGTTCACCGACGTGTTCCATCAGGCACTGCAGGACACCGAACTCAGCACCGGTGAGTGCCAGTTCTTCATCGTTGCAACTGGCTACCCGGGTTGCCGGATCCAGTTTTAATGCACCAACTTCGTAATTCGGTGAGCTTTTATCGTTGCTTTCAGTGCTGATTTCGATGCGGCGGAACAAGGCCCGGATGCGTGCCAGCAATTCATGGTGGTGATACGGTTTGGGAATATAGTCGTCGGCACCGTGTTCCAGGCCTAATACCCGGTCGACGCTTTCACCGCGGGCAGTCAGCATGATGACCGGGATCGACGACTTTTCACGCACGGCTTTCAGAACTTCGAAGCCATTCATTTTGGGCAGCATGACGTCCAGCAGCACCAGGTCATAGTCACCGCTCAGTGCTGCCTGTAAGCCGGATTCACCGTCCTGGCGCGTGGTCAGCTCAAAGCCTTCCATGCCGAGGTATTCCTGCAACAGCTCACCCAGCTCATAGTCATCATCAATTAAAAGAATCTGGTACATACGGTCTCCCACATAACAGCAGGGAGATTAGCGCCAGAAAGTGCGCCATAACAACTGTTTTGACCCTTCCTTACGATGCTTGCCGGGTTGTGTCGGTTAGTCATGGTCGAGCAGCGTGGCGATCCAGCGAGACTGTGGCCGGGTTTCCAGCGCTATTTTCATCACCATGGTCAGCGGAATCGACAATAACATGCCAACCGGGCCAAGCACCCAGCCCCAGAACACCAGAGAAACAAATACCACCAGGGTCGATAATCCCAGCGAGCGGCCCATCAGGCGGGGTTCCACCATATTGCCGAATACTGTGTTGACCACCACGTAAGACGCGCCGGTTAAGATGGCTTCACCAATGCCGAGCTGAATCAGAGCGATCAGTACCGCCGGAATCGCCGCGATGATGGAACCTATGTTAGGGATATAATTCAGCAGAAAGGCAACCAGTGCCCACAATGGCGCGTAATCGACGCCGATGATCCACAAGATCAGGCCAATGCAGCAGCCGGTGCCGAGGCTGACCAGTGTTTTGATCGCCAGATATTGCTGTACTGAGCTGCTGAAGCGCTCAAAATGAGCAAACGCGGTGGTTTGTTCGCCAAACGCGCGTTTCAGTTTGGCCGGGAAGCTGCTGGCTTCCAGCAGAATAAAGACCACGGTGAATAAAATCAGGAAAGTGTTGGTTAATACGCCGCCCAGGCCATTAAACACACTGGCGACCATTTTCATCACCGCGCCCGGATTAACGTATTCGGTAACGATATTATCCGCCACTTCCAGTCCCAGGCTGCGCAGCCTGGTCACGCCGTCCTGCACCAGTGATCCCAGTTGCTGTTCGTACACTGGCACATCTTTATAGAAGTCGTTCAGCGTGCTGCCGACAAACGTCGCCAGCAGGGTGCCGATCAGAATAAAACCACTCAGCAGCAATAATACCGCTAACACCTCCGGGATCCGGCGGTTGGTCAGCCAGCGTACCAGAGGGGCGCTGACCACGGCGATAAAGGTCGCCAACAGAAAAGGCACCAGCATGGTGGCAGCGCTTTTTACTCCGGCAATGACAATCACGGCAGCGGCGGAGGTCAACATAATATTACTGGCGAGCAGCGTGCGTTCCTGCGACATAAAAGAGTCCTGAATCATTCTGAGAGCGGTGGCAGCGGCCAACCTTAGCAGAGACTTTATGACGCTGCAGTGTTTTCCGACAGCAGAGTTTTCTGATAATCCGCTCCACAGGGCTTGGCAAACGCGTCCGGCTTTTATAAGATGCGCGCCCTGTCATGCGGAAGTGGTGGAATTGGTAGACACGCCAGATTTAGGTTCTGGTGCCGCAAGGTGTGAGAGTTCAAGTCTCTCCTTCCGCACCATTCTTTACCGGGCCTTCTTGTCCCGGAATCAGCAGATCAATTTGCAGGAGTGCAAATGCCTGGTCTTCTTACCTTACTTGTTTTTCTGATTGTTGGTGGCTTATTACAGGGCCAGTTTGCCTTGCCGGTGCCGGCGGCCATTATTGGTATGTTGCTGCTGCTGGTGTTTCTGATTATCCGCGGCAAAACCCCGTCGTCTTTGCAGCAGATCACCACTACCTTATCGCCGTTATTGCCATTATTTCTGATCCCGGTCAGCAGTGGCATCACCACCCAGAAAAGTATCATCAGCGAGTATGGCCCGGAGCTGGTCACTATCCTGGCAGTCAGCCTGGTTCCCGGCATTCTGGTGTGTGGCTGGATTATGGCCGCTGGTAAAAAGGGCAAAGGGCATGATTTCTGAACTGTTTGCGACGCCGTTATTCTGGGCGGCGGTAACCATTGCTGCTTTTGTTGCCGGACAAATATTGTATAACGCCACCGGTAACAGCCCGTTTCTGCCACCGATTTTGTCCGGCGTGGCGCTGGTGGTCGGAACGCTGG
The DNA here is from genome assembly GCF_042648445.1 of Bacterioplanoides pacificum. Classification (NCBI taxonomy): domain Bacteria; kingdom Pseudomonadati; phylum Pseudomonadota; class Gammaproteobacteria; order Oceanospirillales; family Oceanospirillaceae; genus Bacterioplanoides; species Bacterioplanoides pacificum. The sequence goes on along the minus strand of NZ_JBHRYB010000003.1, from coordinate 180,971 downwards.
AGCTGACCAATACGCCATACGTTACCTATATGCAGGGTGGCGAACTGATTCATCTGATGCTGGGCCCGGTTATTGTTATGCTGGCGGTGCCGCTGTACCAGTTTCTGCATACCATGCGCTCCCAGTGGCAGCGTATTGTGATGGCGGTAATTGCCGGCAGCGGAGTGACGGTGGCTTGTGCGGCGTTATTAACCTGGTGGTGGATCGGCGATGAAATACTGGCCCGCACACTGGCAACCAAATCCATTACCACGCCGGTGGCCGTTGCCATTGCCGAGCAGGTTGGCGGTATTGCAGCACTGGCGTCGGCATCGGTGATTGTCACCGGTATTCTGGGTGCGGCGATGGCGCCAGCCTTGTTAAAACTGGTTAAGAAAGACGATGCCCAGACCGTTGGTCTGACGCTGGGGGTCTGTGCCCATGCGATCGGTACCAGCCGGGCACTGGAGCTGGGTAAACAGCAGGCGGCTTATTCCGCCATGGCGATGACATTGACGGCGACCCTGCACGCACTGGTGTTGCCCTGGGTGCTGCCATGGATAGTTTAAACAACAGACGCTATTGTTAAGGAACCGGGCCCGATAACCCTGCCCACAAAGGATTTTTCATGGGGCGTAAAGCCGTTTCTCTCTGGTTACTGATCTTTGTTGTGATGACCTTGCTGGTGCTGATCAGTGGCGCTCTGGGTTATCAGCGGCTGAAGGATCAGCAACACGACCATCTGCACCGCTGGGGTGACTATTACGTCAGTCAGTTGCGTTCCGCTGACAACTTCCGCTTTGACCCCGAACAGCTGGCGCTGCAGGGGTACCTGCTGCGTTATGCCCGCCAGGGGCCGGACGGGCTGGAAATCATCTGGGAAAATGACAGTCGCCTGCCGGTATCGCTGCTTGATCATGCCTTGCGTGGACAACGTCACCACACGGATTTACCGGTGGGTGAGCAACAATATTACGTGCTGGCCTTACCGGTTGGATCGAGTACCAGCCTGGTGCTGGCGGTGCCGGAACCCGAAGCACTGACCGTTATTATTGAGCAGACGCTCTGGGAGCTAGCTGCGGTGCTGGGGTTGTTGTTTGTGGTGCTGGCTTTTTCCCAGCACCGTGCGCGAATGGCCGAATTGCCCAGCGTGCAGGAGTCGCTGTCCTGGGAGCATATGCCGGGTATTGCTTTTCTGGTGAGTCAGAGTCGTTTCCTCAGTGAAGTGAACCCCCAGTTCCAGGCGGTGTTTGGTGAGGAGGACTGTCGCAAGCTGGATGACCTGTTGCCGGATGATGAACTGGCGCGGGTGGTGGGCTTTATCGATCAGGCACTCGACAGTAATGTCATGATCGATTTTGAATGCAGCCTGCGCGATCAGTATGGTGAAGCCGGACGCTGGGCCCTGCATGCCAAACCCTGGGGTGGCCCGGAGCAGCGCACTCTGCTGCTGACCGGTGAAGACATCAGCAAGCGTCATTATATGGAGCAGGAGCTGCGCAGCGAGCAGCAACGTGTGGCGGCTTATTTTGATGCCATGCAAACCCTGCTGGTGATCTGTGATCAGTACGGCAACATTGAGCGTATTAATCACCGGACCCAGATGATGCTGGATATGACCGAGGAGCAACTGATTGGTTCGCCGGTGCGCAATATGTTGCCAAAAAGCCAGCTGGAACGATTATTGGGGTCGTGGCAGCAGCTGATTGGTACCGATCAGGAAACCCTGTCACTGGAATGTCCGATGGTGTCTGCCTCCGGCAAAGAAGCGATCGTCAGCTGGCGCATCACTAAGGTGGAAGATGACCGCGGCCGGCTGGAAGTGGTGTTAGCGGGTCTGGATATCACCGAATCGGTAGCCAACCGGGAAGCGCTGGAAAAGGCCAATGATCAGATTCGTGAAGCACTGAATCAGGCGAAAAACGCGAACCGCAGCAAGTCCGTTTTTCTGGCCAATATGAGTCATGAGATCCGTACCCCGATGAACGGCATTCTGGGGGCGGCCGAGCTGTTGCTTGATAGCCATATGACCGATGATCAGCGTAATTATCTGGAAATCATTCACAGTTCATCCCATGTGCTGCTCGATATTATTAACGACATTCTGGATCTGTCGAAAATTGAATCCGGCAAACTGGAAATCGAAACCATCGATTTCGATCTGAATAAGCTGCTGGCCGAGCTGCATCAGTTGTTCCGTGAGCCGGCGCGGCGCAAAGGGCTGGGGCTGGTGTATTTTTATTCCTCGGATATTCCTACCCGCTGGCGCGGTGATCCGAAACGTATTCGTCAGATCATCACGAACCTGCTGAGCAATGCGCTGAAATTTACCGAAAATGGCCGTATCGAATTGCGGGTGGATGCGCGCGAGTGTGACCGTGGCCTGCAGCTGGCGATTCAGGTGAAAGACTCCGGCATTGGCATATCGGCTGAAAAAATTCAGCGGGTGTTTACCGCGTTCCGCCAGGCCGACAGCAGTACCAGCCGTAAATACGGTGGTACTGGCCTGGGGCTGACCATCAGCCGTCACCTGGCGCAGGCGATGAGTGGCGATATTCTGGTTGAATCTGAACTGGGGCGTGGCAGCTGCTTTACGCTGCAGATGTTATTGCAACCAGCCCGGATTCAGGCAGCGGAGAAAGACAAAGCGGCGGTGACAACTCCGCAGCCGGCGTCAAAACCTGAAACAAAAGCGCTGCACGGTAACGTGCTGCTGGCGGAAGACAATCAGGTTAACCAGCGTATTGCCGAAAAAATGCTGCAGCGTCTGGGGCTGCGCTGCCACATTGTGGAAAACGGCGAACAGGCCGTCAGTGAAGTCTTGCAGAAAGACTATGACCTGATCCTGATGGATGTAAATATGCCGGTGCTGGACGGTATTTCAGCGACGGAACGGATTCGTGATTTATCGTATCCGAAGAATCAGGTGCCGATTCTGGCGCTGACGGCCAATGCCATGATGGAAGACAAGGACCGCTGCCTGAGCGCTGGCATGAATGGTTTTGTCAGTAAACCGATCAGGCTGGATGCGCTGGGAGAGGCTATTGCCGCCATTCTGCAGCGCAGAGACGGCTCGCCAGCCTCAGAATAATGCACTTACAGCGGAGTACCCGGATAACGGCCGGCCAGATATTCCTGGGCTACAGCCAGTGCGGCAATGGCGCGTCCTTCGGTGCAGTCCTGGTGGGCATACAGCTCGTGTATTTTCGCCAGAGGCCACTTCACCAGCTCCAGTGGCTCGGGCTCGTCACCTTCCAGTTGTGACGGGTATAAATCGCGGACCAGCACCACATCAATACCACCACTCATATAACTGGGTGACAGGCTCATTTTTTTCAGGTGGATAAACTCGCGCGCAGCAAAGCCGATTTCTTCCTGTAGCTCACGGTTACAGGCGTCGCGCATGGTTTCTCCCAGGTCAATCGCCCCTTTGGGCAGGGTCAGGGTGTAATCCTCAATACCACCACCGTATTCACGGATCAGAGCCAGGTGTTCATTATCCAGCAGGGCGACCATCATGACCGCTCCGGTGCCGCCGGGCACCAGTCGTTCATAGGTACGTTCAACACCATTGCTGAAACGTAAATCAAAGGATTCAATGCGGAACAGGCGGCTTTGTGCCACCATAGAGCGGTGCAGAATTTCGGGTTTTTTAGGCATAACGGACCCTGAATAAACTTCTTTGTCAGAGCGAGTATAACCTTATGAGCCTGCCGGATTGGCAACAAATTGACACCGTGCTGCTGGATATGGACGGCACGCTGCTGGATTTGCACTTTGATACGTATTTCTGGCTCACTCATATGCCCCGGGCTTACGCCGCTCATCACGGCCTGAGTGAAGAAGCTGCGCTGGCAGAGCTGAATAAAAGTTTCAGCGGCTTAAAAGGTACTCTGAACTGGTATTGCCTCGATCACTGGAGCGAATTAACCGGCTTAGCCATCGCAGAACTGAAGCGGGACGTACAGCATAAAATTGGTTTTCGTCCCCATGTGAAAGATTTTTTGCAGCTGTTACGTGACAAAGGTAAACGCAGCGTGATTGTCACCAACGCTCATCGCGACAGTGTTGAGCTGAAGATGGCGCGTACCGGGCTGGATCAGCTGGTCGACCGGGTAATCTCGTCGCACGACTATCAGGAGCCCAAAGAAAGCCAGGCTTTCTGGGATCATCTGCTGCGTGAGGAGCCGTTTGATAAACACCGCACCCTGCTGGTGGATGACAGTGAAGCGGTACTGCAATCGGCCGCAACCTGGGGCATCCGCTGGTTATTAACCATCTATCATCCCGACAGTCAGCAACCACCGCGCAGTGACAGTAACTTTCCTGGTATCCATCATTTTAACGAACTCGATTTATAACCGCTGACTGCACCGCAGCGTTGCAGCAACAGCAACCGGCCAGGGCGCCGGTTATGGTAAACTGGCGGCTTTCTTATTGATGATTCCGGACCGATGTCAGAGAACCAGAAAGTCCGCCTGGACAAATGGTTGTGGGCGGCGCGTTTTTATAAAACCCGCGCCCTGGCCAAAGGCGCTATCGAAGGCGGCAAAGTGCATTACGATGGCCAGCGTTGCAAGGTCAGCAAAACCGTTGATCTGGGTGCCAGAATTACCCTGCGTCAGGGGTTTGATGAAAAAACCGTGGTGGTGAAGGCGATTTCCGATCAGCGCCGTGGTGCGCCGGAAGCCCAGAAACTGTACGAAGAGACCGTCGAAAGCATTAAGCAACGTATGGACGAGGCCGAGCGCCGGCGGGTGATGAAATCGTCGATGTTGACCCCGGATCATAAACCGAACAAAAAAGAGCGCCGCGATATGAAGCGCTTCAGGCAAGAGCAGGATTATTAAGTTATGTCACAAGCCCAATCTTCATCGGCCAACAGCGCCGACCAGTTACAGCGTTTCAGCTTTGATAACACCGATATTCGTGGCGAAATCACCCACCTGAATGCCAGTTATCGGGCAGTGATGACGCGCCACCAGTACCCAAAGGTTATTGCGGTGGAGCTGGGTCAGCTGATGGCTGCCACTGCGCTGCTGAGTGCCAGTCTGAAGTTTGCCGGGCGGCTGACTTTACAGGTACGGTTGCCGGGCAATGTGTCGTTACTGCAGGCGGAGACCAGCGACAAAGGTGAATTGCGTGCTATTGCCCGCTATGACGCCGGGCTGGCTGAACAGGAGTTGTCATTCGATAACGGCCAGCTGGTGATTACCATCGAACCGGAACAAGGTCAGAAATATCAGGGTATTACCGCTATCGATGGCGGCAATATTGCTGCGGCGATGGAAAATTACTTTGAACAGTCGGAGCAACTGGCCAGCCGTTTCTGGCTTGAATGTGACGGCGACAATGCCGCCGGATTTATGTTGCAGAAAATGCCGGCGATGGACAGCTCGGATGCTGATGCCTGGAATCGTCTGACCCAGCTGGCCGACACAATCAAACCGGAAGAGTTATTGCTGCTGAATAATGAGGTGTTGTTACATCGGTTGTATCACGACGAAGCCATCCGGATTTATCAGCCATCTGAGCTGAAGTTCTTCTGTACCTGCTCCAAAGCCCGGTTGGCCACGGCGCTGACGCAGCTGGGTTACGACGAACTCGACGATATTCTTAAACAAAGTGGCAAAATCGACGTCAGTTGTGAGTTTTGCCAGCAACATTACAGCTTTGACCGGCCACAGGTGGATGCGCTGTTCCCGCAGCGAAATCCTCATTGATCGAAGACTGAGATATCGGTGAATAACGAATATTCGCGCTGTTTATAGTGATTGATTTTCCCCGTTTTTTTCATGAATAACGGGTGACCAATCAGGACATCCGGGCGGACGCTAAAAGACAAGGCTTATCGTTTAAGCGATTTTCTGCCATAATCGCGCGCCTGATTTTGGGATTCGCCCCTGTTTTCACACCCTCTGATGATAGGGCGGGGACGGTACAGACTTTGTTATGGCCAAAAGCCGTACAGCACACACGAGGACCCTCAGGGCATCGATATGACCACTGTTTACACTAACTTATCTTCTGCTCAACTGGTGGAACACGCTCTGCAACGCGGCGAAGGTCGTCTGCAGGACACTGGCGCACTGGTTGTGACCACTGGCAAGCGTACCGGTCGTTCTCCAATGGATCGTTTTATCGTTGAAGAGCCAAGCAGCAAAGATGCAATCGACTGGGGCAACATCAACCGCCCATTCGATGCCGACAAGTTTGATGCGCTGTGGGAGCGTGTTGAAGAGTACCTGGCGCAGCACGACAGCTTCGTATCTTATGTTCATGTGGGCTCTGATCCTCAGCACTACCTGCCGGTTAAAATGACCACTCAGACTGCCTGGCAGAACCTGTTTGGCCGTAACCTGTTTATCCGTCCTGAGTCTTATAATGGTTCTGATAAAGAAGAGTGGCAGATCCTGAACTGCGCCGGTTTCGAATGTGATCCGGAGCGTGACGGTACCAACTCTGATGGCTGTGTGATCATCAACTTCGCACAACGCAAAGTACTGCTGGCGGGTATGCGTTACGCCGGCGAAATGAAAAAAGCCATGTTCTCAGTACAGAACTTCCTGCTGCCGGAAAAAGACGTGCTGCCAATGCACTGTTCTGCCAACGTTGGTGAAGACGGCGACACTTGTCTGTTCTTCGGCCTGTCCGGTACCGGTAAAACCACCCTGTCTGCTGACCCTGAGCGTTACCTGATTGGTGACGACGAGCACGGCTGGGGCAAAGGCACAGTATTCAACATCGAAGGTGGCTGCTACGCCAAAACCATCGATCTGTCGAAGAAAAACGAACCCATTATCTGGGACGCGATTAAGTTCGGCGCCATCGTAGAAAACGTCGTGATCGGTGACGACAACCGCACTGCGGATTACGCCGACACCAGCCTGACGGAAAACGGCCGTTGTGCTTACCCGCTGGAGCACGTTGAGAAGCGTGTTGCCGAAAACAAAGGTGGCGAGCCAAAAGCCGTTATCTTCCTGACCTGTGACATGACCGGCGTTCTGCCTCCGGTATCGATCCTGAGCAAAGAACAGGCGGCGTACCACTTCCTGTCTGGCTACACCGCTCTGGTTGGTTCTACTGAAATGGGTGGTTCCAAAGGTCTGAAGTCCACCTTCTCTACTTGTTTCGGCGCACCATTCTTCCCACGTCCAGCGGGTGAATACGCGGAACTGCTGATGAAGCGTGTGACTGAATTCGACTCTCAGGTTTACCTGGTCAACACTGGTTGGACCGGTGGCGCTAACGGTAACGGTGGTGAGCGTTTCTCTATCCCGACTACCCGTGCTGTCATCAGTGCGATTCAGAGCGGTGCTCTGCGTAATGCAGAGACCGAAACTCTGCCAGTATTCGGTCTGAACGTACCTAAGTCTGTAGACGGTGTTGACGCTAAACTGCTGAACCCAATCGCAGCATGGGGTGACGAAGCGGCCTGGACTGAATCAGCGAAAAACCTGGCGGCTCAGTTCGTGGAAAACTTCAAGAAATACGATGTTTCTGAAGGCATTCAGGCTGCAGCGCCTAAGCTGTAATCACAACGCTGTGTCGACACAAAAACGGGCGCCACAGCGCCCGTTTTTGTGTCTGAGGTTTAATTAATCTAATCCATATAAACCATAAAACCTCAGCAACTACGGGCGTTACAGCCCGATTTTTACAGAAAATTCTGCCCAACTACTAATTTTTGAAAAATTAGTAGTAAATTTCAAAAGCCTTCATATACTAATTTCTCAAAAATTAGTATGTGATACTTCCTATGAAGCTTCCACAAACACCTCCCGTTCTTGAAAGCTATCTTGCTCAGCTGGATTCTGATCAGGCGTTAGATAAGCTTGAAAAAATATTCTCCGCCAGCCTCGGCCCTTATGACAGCAAAGGACGCTACCTGCATTGGGATAAGCTACGTCATTTGATACCGCCAGAGGGATATGACTCAGAATTATTCTGGTTATCCATCAAGCAGGCCCGGACTCAGCTCAGTAAAGCTCTGTCCTTCAAAGATAAGTCCGGAAAGCCATTTTTATTTTGTATGCCGGCCGGAGTCGTCAGAGATCTGTTATGGATTGAGAAAAACAGTACCGGAGCCATTGTTGTCGATGAGCAGATCACCGATGAGAAAACCAAGCAAACTTATCTGATCGGTTCTCTGATTGAGGAAGCCATCAGTTCCAGTCAGTTGGAGGGCGCCTCGACAACCCGGCGGCAGGCGAAGGAAATGCTCAGAAGCGGTCGGGAGCCGCAGGATCATTCGGAGAAAATGATCCGCAATAATCACAATGCCATGCTGTTTATCCGTGAGTATAAGGAAGAAAAGCTGACGCCCTCGCTGGTGTTTGAACTGCACCGGATTCTGACCGAAGGCACGCTTGATCCGGAAGATACCGACAAAGCCGGTATATTCAGAGCAGGCAGCGATGATATCTGTGTGTTTTCAAAAGACGACGTGTTGCTGCACGTTCCGCCCAAAGCCAGTGAGTTGCCAGATCGGCTGCAATTGCTGTGCGACTTTGCCAACCAGAAAGATGAAATGGATAGCCCGGACTATATCCCGACGGTAATCCGGGCAATCGTGGTGCATTTTATGATCGGTTATGACCACCCCTTTGTTGATGGCAATGGCCGTACCGCTAGGGCTTTGTTCTATTGGATGATGGCGAAAGACCATTACTGGCTAATGGAATATATCTCCATTTCGCGGGTGATTAAAAAGGCTCCCGCTAAATATATGCAGGCCTACCTGAATAGTGAAACGGATGCTAACGATGTGACCTATTTCATCATTCACCAATTGGAGGTGATTCGGGAGGCGATCAACGATTTGCACGCGTATCTGAAATACAGATCCCAACGCCTGCAGGAAGCTTCGGCCTTGATTGGTAACTCGCCCCTTCAAAAAGTACTGAATCACCGGCAACTGGCCTTATTGCAACATGCATTACGGCGGCCGGGAGCGGAGTACACGGTTAAAAGTCACCAGGGGTCTCATGGTGTTTCCTATCAAACAGCGAGAAGTGATTTGCTAAAACTATCTGATGGGCTGCACCTGCTGCGTAAGGTGAAGGTGGGTAAAAAAGATGCCTTTATTGCGCCGTTGGACTTGGAAGAAAGAGTAAAAAAGGGTTCATCTATCAATTAACTACTAATCCAGATAAATCATAAAACCTCAGAAACTACGGGCGTTACAGCCCGATTTTTACAGAAAATTCTGCCCAACTACTAATTTTTTGAAAATTAGTAGTTGGCCTTTCCGCCAACTATTCTCTCGCAATTTCTCCTCCTTGGTTATACGCCCCGCCTGTTTTTACCGCTCCATTCGTCAGAGAAGATTATGAGTCACGACACCATTGATTCCCGCACTGCCATCCGTCCACAGTCAGGTAGCGGCAGCGCCTAAGCTGGACTAAGATGCATTTGCCGGTTTAATACCGGCAAAATCAGAACCGCATCACCAAAAACCGCATCCCGTTACCGGGCTGCGGTTTTTTTATTGCCTGAATCTTTACACAACTATAGAGTGAGCGCCTCAAAAAACAGCTAAGGAATACAAGGAACGACTATGGCATTTTGGGGCATTCTGATTGGCGTATTGTGTATCGCCAGTATCATTGCACTGGGCTTTGTACGCTCATCACAGAAAATGAAAATTGAGCGCATGCGCAGCGAACTGGAAGGGCAGGGTAAGAAGCCGGAAGAAATTCGTGAACGGCTGGATGAAATTACTTACGATATTCCCAACCAGGTGGTTCCGACACTGATTGGTGCGGCCATTCTGTCGTTTGCCGTTGGCGCCTTTAATCAGATTTTTTTCTATGCCGAACCGGGCTATGTGTATCACGTGCGCACCATTACCGGTGAAGAAAAAGTGGTGTCGGATGTTGGTTACAACACCTATTTATTTGGCCGTTATAACGCCTGGAAGCGCGCCATGACAGTGCAGGCTGTTGCCGGCCGGCGTGAACAGCTGGAAGCTGAAAGTGATGGTTCTGCCGGTGCCAGTGCGACCTTGCCACCGATGAACATTATGTTCCTCGATCAGGTGGACGCGGACGCAGAAGCGACGGTACGTTTTTCTATTCCGGAAGACCCGGAATCTTTCCTCAATCTGGCGCACGAATACCGCTCGCCGGAAAACTTATTACGTACTGCACTGATGCCGGCGTTTAAAGAAACCATTCAGGCAACCGCGTCGTTAATGAGTGCGGAAGAATATTATTCCGGTGGCCGTTCTGAATTTAATTCCGAATTTGAAAATCAGATGTCCGGTGGTATTTATCTGGTACGTCGTGAAGAACAAATGAAGCGCAGTGCCCGTAAAACCAAATCAACAGCTAACGCAGCATTGGGTGAAAATCAGCAGGAATATGGTGACGAAACCAAAATCGAATTTGTGGTGAATAAAGTCATCGGCGAAGACGGCATACCAAAACGTAAATCACAGAAGTTCACTAACTTTGGTATCACGGTACTTGATGCCCGGGTTACCGATATGCGCCCCAACAAAAAGTTTGTTGAACGGATGCAGCTGAAACAAAAAGCGTCAGCCGACCGTGCAATTGCCCGTGAACAACGGATTCAGGAAGAAGAACAACGTTTGTTAGCGATTGCCAAAGGTGAACGTGAAGTGGCCCAACGTCAGGCCAAGGCCAAAGTGGAACAAATCCAGCGCACCACCGAAGCGGAAACCGAAAAACAACTGGCGTTAACCAATGCCCAGAAGTTAAAAGAGCAGGCTGAGATCGCCAAAGACACCGCCCAGATCGAGCTGGAAAAAGCCCGCATCGAAGCCGAAACCCAACGTACTCTGGCGGATGCAGAAGCCTATCAGAAGGAAGTAATCCTGAAAGCGGATAACGCGCTGGCGCAGAAGCTGGACGCAGAAATCGAAATTCAGAAACTGTGGGCAGAAGCCTTTGCCAAACGTCAGGTACCAACTAATGTCTTCGGCGGCACCGGTGCCGGTGGCGCACCGGTTGGTTCCGATGGTGAAACCAAAGCCTTTATGCAAATGTTAACCCTGGATGCAGCAAAGCGCCTGAATTACGATCGCGAAGTGTCTGGTAAGAACTAGCTTTCATCGTCATAACCATATAGGTCTTTACTAAGTGGCCTTCTATCGCAGGGATGCGATAGCAGAGCATACAGGGATGTACTTGCTGCGTGCCGCGTGTGAAGACGTATGTGGTTGTGACCTGAGCTTTATTCGAAACACAATTTCTCCGTTATACTCCCGCTTTTGCCGGTTTTTTTTATGTCTGACGTTTAACCAAGAGTGGCATTAGCCATCGGCATTAATCCGCTGAATCAGCTCGCTTAAAACACTCTCAGCTTTATCGTTATCCACCTGACAGGTGCCGGCATTACGGTGGCCACCGCCGCCATATTCCAGGCACAGTTCGCCAATATGGGTTTGGTGAGTGCGGTTGATAATGGAGCCACCAATAGCAAATACGGTGTTCTGTTGTTTCAGGCCCCACAGCCCATGGATGGAAATATTGGTTTGTGGATACAGGGCATAAATCATAAAGCGGTTGCCGGCGTAAATGGTGTCTTCTTTACGCAGATCGAGGACCACCAAGTTGTTGTGCACCGTGGAGCAACGACGTAACTGATCTTCAAATTTATCCTGGTGATCAAAAAACAGCTCGACCCGTTCTTTGACATCGGGAAGTTCAAGAATCTGCCGGATGCTGTGATCGCGGCAGTAGTCGATCAGTTGCATCATCAGTTGATAGTTGCTGATACGGAATTCACGGAAACGCCCCAGCCCGGTGCGCGAATCCATCAAAAAATTCAGCAGTACCCAGCCTTCCGGATTAAGTATCTCTTCTCTTGAGAACTGTGCCGCATCCGATTTATCCACAGCATCCATCATATCGTCAGAGATGGTCGGGAAGCGTTCTTTACCGCCGTAATAGTCATACACCACGCGGGCGGCTGAGGGCGCTTTTTCATCAATAATGTGGTTGTCGTAGTTCTGATCGCCACGGCGCTTCAACTCTGAAGCATGATGATCGAAACTCAGGTGACAGCCTTCAACATAGGGGAGGTTGGTGGTGATATCGCGCTCGCTGATATCGATCTTGCCGTCCTGCATGTCCTTGGGGTGCACGAACAGTATGTCATCAATCAACTGCAGTTCTTTTAACAGTACGGCACACACCAGACCATCGAAGTCGCTGCGGGTCACCAGTCGGTATTGTTGCTCAGCCACGTGTTTCTCCAGATACCCAGCTCAAATAAGATGCGGCTCAGAAATGCTCCAAGCCGCCAGGATAGTCTCAGCTTAGACGAGAATAGGGGGCTTGCTCATCGAGGTTTTGGTTACATGGGTGTTGGTTGTAAGCGTTCGTTACTGAGGATTGATCAGCCACGGGCCATGACATGCTGGTGAGAATATGCATAATTGCGCCGCCAGTCTGAGGGGCTGGCGATTCGAGAGAAGGAAAAGGATCTAATGGAAATGACTATTAAAAACACTGTATTGGCAGCCACGTTGACCGCGCTTTCGGTATCTGCCGTTGCTGAAGCTCCGGCTGACGTTGCGGTAAAGCCAGCACGTTTTTATGTGGAATATGGCCTGAACAGTGGCAGTGGTGAAACCGAGTTCTCTGGCGACCGCACCGTTAGTTATGATATGGACACCCGTATGTCGGCGCTGACTTTTGGTTATATTGCCCGAACCGGTGTGCGTTTTGAGCTGGCGCTGACATCCATTGATGCCACTCTTGAGGGCGCAGATAACGACGATGAGTTCTCCGGCTTCGATCTGAACGGTAAATTCCCGTTGGGCAAAGACACAGTACGTCCGTATCTGGGAGCGGGTATGGGCTTCTACGATTGGGAGAATACAGCCGCCCTGTTCGCTGATGGTGAAGACCTCAGTGGTGTATCACTGAATCTGATGGCGGGTGTGTTGTTCGAAGTGCATCCTCATATCGAGCTGGAACTGGGGGCTCAGTATAAAGCCATCTCCTGGGAAACGATTCAGGCTTCTGACAGCCGCACAGAGGTTGAAATCAGTTCATCCTTCCTCGGTCTGCAGGCGGCGGCAAAAGTGAAGTTCTGAAGCCGCTTCACAGGGAGAAATGCTCCCTGTGAATCAGGTTCGGTTAGTCTTCAAACAGGTTTTTCAGGGCAAACAGATCATCATATTCAGCGGTTTGTTTTGTGGCCTTGGCCTGGAAGCTTTTCATCAGATCGGTTGGCCGGAACATGCCCGCCTGCCAGGTAGCCATATATTTCAGGCTGTCTTCGACACTGTGATCACGGCTGTAGTTGAGCATTTCTTTACAGCCGGTTACCGCCAGTGGCGAGTTCTGTGCAATCTGCGCGGCGATACTCATTACACCGTCCAGCATCTGTTGCTGATCATCAAACACCTGATTAACAAACCCCAGTTGCAATGCTTCGGCAGCCAGGAACTTACGTCCGGTGTAAGCCAGTTCGCGTACCACACCGGCCGGGATCAGTTTCGGCATACGCTGCAGCGTGCCGACATCCGCGGTCATACCGATTTCGGTCTCTTTGATGGTGAAATAACTGTCAGCGGTGCAATAACGCATATCGGATGCACAGACCAGATCTAATGCACCACCAATACAGCCGCCCTGAATGGCGGTTAATACGGGTAGCCGGACTTTTTCCAGAGAGCTCAGGCTGTCCTGCAGTTGTAATACCACACGCCGCAGGTTTTCGCCCATACGGCCCGGGTCACCGGACATCGGCACGGCTTTACTATCAGAGAATACGCCCAGGTCCATACCGGCAGAAAAGTGCTTGCCAGTGGAGGAAACCACAATCACCCGGGCGTCCGAGTGCATTTCAATATCCCGTATCGCTTGTGGCAGTTCCAGCCAGAAGGCTTTGTTCATGCTGTTCAGTGCTTGTGGGCGGCTGAATTGCAGATGGGCGATATGCTCGGCCACTGAAATGGTGAAGCAGGAGTAATCGGACAGCTCGGCCATGGTTTATCCTCTTATTGTTATATCTGAATTTAATGTTGACGCTGTCAATATACGGTGAATTACTCGATCGGGCAAAGCTGATATGCTATCGATCATGTGAATTTTTGTTTTCGCCACTCATGCAGCAAATTAATTTATCCCGGGTCGACCTCAATCTGTTTGTTGTGTTCGACGCTATTTATCGTGAAGGCAATCTGACCCGTGCAGCAGAACGGCTGCACTTATCACAGCCGGCTGTCAGTCACGCTCTGGCACGGCTGCGCGAGCGCTTTCACGATCCGTTGTTTGAGCGGGCGGGAAAAGGTATGGCCCCGACTCCGTTGGCTAAGGCCATTATTGGACGGGTGCGGCTGGCGTTACAGGAGCTGGAGTCCACCCTCGGAGAAGGCCTGGCATTTGACCCGGCCGAAGCGCAACGTATCTTTACCCTGGCAGCCCGGGATGTGATGGAGTTTACGGCCCTGCCGCCACTGATGGCGCGTTTGCAACAGCTGGCCCCTCAGGTTCAGTTACGCAGCTTGCGAATTCCCCGGCGCGATATGATGCAGCAACTGAGCAGCGGCCAGATCGATTTTGCAGCGGATGTGTTGTTGCCGCTACAGGAAGATATCGAACATCAGCTGCTCGGGCGTGAATCTCTGGCGGTTGCTCTGCGGGCCGATCATCCGCTGGTTGCGGATGAGCTGACGCTAAGCGGTTACGCCAGCGCCAGCCATGTGTTGGTGTCGAGTCGTAATGAAGGTCAGGGAGTGGAAGATTTTGCCTTATCGCGTCAGGGCTACAGCCGTCATATCGCACTGCGTTGCCAGAACTATTACGCCGCTTTGCAGGTGGTGAAAAACAGTGATTTGTTGTTAACCCTGCCGCAAACCTATGCCAGCCAGATGCAGCAAAGCGGTGGCATTTGTATCCGCCCGCTGCCACTGGATCAGGTGCCGGTGGAAATTCATCTGTATTGGCATCAGAAAGCCAACCGTGATCCGGCGCTGTTGTGGTTAAAACAACAAATGTTGCAGTGTTTGCCCGCGGCTATGAGTTAATTTACGGCATACTCAGAGGGATGCTGATATCCAGGCTGCCACTGGCGTTGCTGCTGTTTTCATTGCTGGTATTCTGACCGTTGATGGCAAACGTACTGTTAATGGTGGTTTTGCTGATGGTACCGCTCAGGGCGTTATCCGCTGGTGTGGCGCTGGTGTCGAGAATCAGGTTAGCGCCATAGCTGAACAGCTGGGCCTCATTGACGATGTCGTCATCACTCAGGAAACCGGTTTCAATCCGGGTTTTATCCGTTGCCCTGACAGCCAGTCCGGTGCTGCGGCTGAAGTCGATACTATCGCCCTTGCAGCTGGTACGGGAATCACGTTCTTGTTTAATGGCTACGCAATAGACGGCCTTATTGCTTGCGCTTTCGGACGGGTTACTGGCGTCGTATGACAAGCTACCCAGGCTGTTGGTTGCCGCAGATATTTTAACCGCCAGCGTGTGTTGTTCGCTGTAACTGACCTCACTGCTGTTGCTGCTTTCTGAGCTGCCATCCAGATCAAGCTGGGTAAAACGGGTATTGCTGGTGATCGTCAGAGGCGCCAACTCGGTCATGTTGGACAGTGGCATGTTCAGCTCAGTGCCAATGGCACTATTTTGCCAGGGAACAAAGGTAGGTAATAATTCACCTTCTTCGCGGGCAGCGGTACATTGGGAATATTCCAGGCTGCCATTGTTATCACGAATCACAAACACCATGCGCTGCTGGCTGGTGATGACACGTTTTTCCAGATTACCGGCTGCGGTTTTTGTTTGATTGTGCACCAGTAACCAGGTGCCGGTCAGATCGCTGTTGGCCGCGCTGTTTTCCTGGCCGGCTGTAATGCGGTAAGTATCCTCATTGAGGGAAATCGACAGATATTCCGCCAGGTTTTCCGGTCCTGGCATCACATGATCATCGGCGGCGTATACACAACCATCGGTAATATGGCCGCCGCTGTTATCGCCACCGTCGCCGTTACCACCGCCGTCGCCGTTATCACCGCCGTCGCCGTTATCACCACCGTCGCCGTTATCACCGCCGTCGCCGTTATCACCGCCGTCGCCGTTATCACCGCCGTCGCCGTTATCACCACCGTCGCCGTTATCACCGCCATCACCATCATTGTTGACTGGAATGGAGTTGTCGCCGGACTCGCTGCCGTAACAGCCGGTCAATAATGAGGTGCTGGTAACCGCCAGCGATAAAACAATGGCACACAGACGCAGGGAGAACACGATGCAAAACCTTAGGTTGTTATTATTGGGCTTACGCTAAAACGGCACCAGTGTACTGTAAAGGGGCGATAACTGTCTTTGCTGAACCCTTGCAGTTGCGCTGAGCTGCGGAGACGCTCAGTCGAGATACTGGCCAAACAGATTGCTGCTGCCGATCAGTCCTTGCTGCTGGCAGTAATCGTGCAGCCGGGCAAACTTCGACATCACAAAACGGTGGTCGGTCGGAAACGGGCAGGAGTAATTGGGGTGGTATACCAGTGGCAGCACAGCTAACTCGTTGTGGGGAAATTCAGCCTTACTATTGTGCGGTTAAGCGCCGCATTTGTCTTGTGAGCGGCGATTTAGACTAATGGCCAGTGGTGACTGACAGCTGCGCCATGGTTTGCTAAACACTGAACAAAAATAATACAGCTGCTGCCGGATAGCAGCGCAACGGGAGCAGGTTAATGGCAAAAAAATCCAACAAAGTGAAAAAGGTGAAGACACAGGCGCATTCTTCTGGCTCTGATATGGCTGAGGATAATAAAAACCCGGCTATTTCGCGCTTTGAATCTGTGTTCTATCGCTTTTTTGCCTGGTTCCCGATTCTGGTTTTACCCGCCATGGTGTGGGATATGATGGCGGCTGGTGATTATGTCATGGGTGGTATCATCGGCTTTGTCCACGCCATTCTGGTGTTCCGGTTTGTCACTGTGGTCAACCTGCCCGGCTTGTTTAAACGTAAACAAACCGCCGAAAACTGAGCCTGATTGACATAAAAAGCCCGCTGTGGACAACATGAATCCACAGCGGGCTTTGTGTTTGTGTTGTAAGCGTTAGCGCTGTGCCAGCGCTTCTTTAGCACGAGCCGCTGCTGCGCGTACCTGATCCGGTGCGGTACCACCAATATGGTCACGAGCGGCCACTGAGCCTTCCAGCGTTAATACATCGAATACGTCAGCGCTGATCTGATCGGAGAACTGTTGCAGCTCTTCCAGCGTCATATCGCTCAGGTCTTTACCACTCTCGATGCCGTAAGCCACCGCTTTGCCAACAATCTCGTGGGCGTCGCGGAATGGGATGCCTTTGCGCACCACGTAGTCGGCCAGGTCGGTGGCGGTAGAGAAGCCACGCTTGGCGGCTTCGTACATAAATTCTTTTTTCGGCTGCAGGTGTGGCGCCATATCAGCGAAGGCACGCAGCGAGTCACGCAGGGTATCGACGGTGTCGAACAGCGGCTCTTTGTCTTCCTGATTGTCTTTGTTGTACGCCAGCGGTTGCGACTTCATCAGTGTCAGCAGTGAAATCATATGGCCGTACACCCGGCCGGTTTTACCGCGCACCAGCTCAGGTACGTCGGGATTTTTCTTCTGCGGCATAATGGAGGAGCCGGTGCAGAAGCGGTCTGGCAGGTCGATAAACTGGAACTGAGCGGAAGCCCACAGCACCAGCTCTTCGGAGAAGCGCGACATATGCATCATGATCAGTGATGCAACGCTGGTGAATTCGATGGCGAAGTCACGGTCGGATACTGAATCCAGGCTGTTTTCGGTCGGGCGATCAAAACCCAGCAGCTCTGCGGTGTAGAAACGATCAATCGGGTAAGTGGTACCGGCCAGCGCCGCGGCGCCCAGTGGCAGAATGTTGATGCGCTTACGGCAGTCCATCAGACGGGCGTAATCGCGCTCCAGCATTTCGTTCCAGGCCAGCAGGTGATGACCAAAAGTGACCGGCTGTGCGGTTTGCAGGTGGGTGAAGCCCGGCATAATGGTATCGGCCTGTGCTTCCGCCAGCTCAACCAGGCCTTGTTGCAGGCGGGTCAGTTCCGTGGCGATGACATCGATTTCGTCACGCATATATAAACGAATATCGGTCGCTACCTGGTCATTACGGGAACGGCCGGTGTGTAATTTTTTGCCGGTGATGCCAATCTTAGCGGTGAGCGCGGCTTCGATGTTCATATGAACGTCTTCCAGCTCGACCGACCAGTTGAACTGGCCTGTTTCGATTTCCTGGCGAACTTCTTCCAGTCCGCGCAGGATATCGTCACGTTCCTGCTCGTTCAGTACGCCGACTTTGCACAACATTTTGGCGTGTGCCACTGAACCCTGAATATCCTGAGCGTACATACGCTGATCAAAGTTTACCGAAGCAGTGTAACGCGCTACAAAAGCATCGGTTGGTTCGGAAAAACGACCACCCCAGGAAGCATTGGTTGCGTCGGTTTGGTTTTGATCAGTCATAACACACCTCGTTGGTTTGCGGATAGCGGCTAAAGTTCAGACACGGTGACTCTGTACCGGCAAGGCGGCGGATTATAACCATTCACAGGGCGATCTGTCCCTGTTTCGCCGGCATTTGTAGCAGGATCACTTGCGATAGCCCGGTTTGCACGGGAGACTAGCGCGCTTAACTGCGGCGTAAAGGAACGCCCCCATTATGATGAATACCTTTAACAGGCAACAGCCGGGTCAGCGCCAGCGTGAGCAGCTGCTGGAAGCGTTTTTTCTGCCGGATTTATGCAACTCCCGGGCGGTGATGTTTTTGCTGATCCTCAGTGAAGCGCTGGTACTGGCGCTGACCCTGATCGAAACCGGTTTGCCCGGATTTTCCTGGCAACGTTTTGCGGTTGTGTCTTTGTTTGTACAGTGGGTCGCCTTGTTATCGGTGGCACTGTTGTGTCAGCTGCGGGCACTGATGTCGCGTTTGCATGTGGCGGGTGCTTCGGCGCTGGCATTGTTGATTACCCAGTTAGT
This sequence comes from Bacterioplanoides pacificum, assembly GCF_042648445.1. Lineage (NCBI taxonomy): Bacteria > Pseudomonadati > Pseudomonadota > Gammaproteobacteria > Oceanospirillales > Oceanospirillaceae > Bacterioplanoides > Bacterioplanoides pacificum. The sequence continues at coordinate 162,028 of NZ_JBHRYB010000003.1, read as the reverse complement.
GACCCTGCTGGTCAGCCTGTTGGGTGAAAAGTTATGGCCGCTGGATAAGCTGGGTATCGATTGGGCCTGGGTGCTGCGTAATCAGGTGATTGCCGCTATTTTTGCCATGATGGCGCTGCGTTATTTTTACGTCCAGAGTCAGTGGCGGTTAAAGACTCAGGCGGAGCTGAAAGCGCGGCTGGCCGCATTGCAGGCCAATATCCGGCCACACTTTTTCTTTAACACTCTCAATACGGTTGCGTCACTGATTGTGATTGACCCGGACAAAGCCGAACACATGCTGGTGGACCTGGCGCAATTGTTCCGGGTGGTGCTGAAAGCGGACGATAAACTGGTGCCGCTTACACAGGAAATTGAACTGGGTCGCCGTTATCTGGCGATTGAACAGGTACGCTTGGGCGAAAGAATGCAGCTGCAGTGGCAGTTGCCTGATCCTTTACCAGCGCTTCAGGTGCCCCAGCTGATTCTGCAACCGTTACTGGAAAACGCCGTATATCACGGTATTCAGCCCCGGGTCGCGGCCGGTTACATCCGGGTTGAGCTGACCAGAGACGCAAACGACTGGTTGCTGACGGTGGTGAACTCCAAAGACCCGCAGGTCGACAGTGGTCATGGTAATCAGATGGCTCAGGCAAATATCCGTGCGCGGCTGGCAACGTTAACACAACAAGGGTCACAGCAGGCCGGGCTGGAAATAACCGCTGAAGCCGATGAATATCGGGCCTGCCTGCGTTTGCCAAGCAATATCCTGGAGGAGAAAGAATGAGTTATCGCGTGTTACTGGTGGATGATGAACCTCTGGCACGGGAACGACTGAAACGTTTACTGGATGAACACAGCAATTTTGACTGGGTGGCCGAAGCCGGTGATGGTCAGGCTGCGTTGTCCTGGTTGCAGCAGCACCACTGTGACCTGGTGTTGCTGGATATTCAGATGCCGGGCAAAACCGGGCTGGAAGTCGCGCGTGACATACAGGCGCTGGAACAGCCTCCGCTGGTGGTGTTCTGTACGGCTTATGATGAACATGCGTTACAGGCTTTCCGGGTTAATGCCATCGACTATCTGATGAAGCCTATCGCTAAAGATGATCTGAGCCGGGCGTTACAGCGGGCTTCCGAATGGCTGGATCAGAATCCGCAGCCGCTGGCCGCAACCGCCGGTGCCCGCACGCATATCAGCGCCCGCACACATAATGGCATGCAGCTGATTCCGCTGGCGGAAGTGCTGTATTTTCTGGCCGATCAGAAATACGTCAACGTCTGCCATATCAGTGGTGAAACCCTGATTGATGATTCACTGAAACAACTGGAAGACGAGTTCGGCGATAAATTCCTGCGGGTACACCGCAGCGCACTGGTTTCCCGTGCCCGTATCGACCGGCTGGAAGCTCAGGAGAAAGGTGGTCACCTGTTGTATCTGAAAGGTCTGACAGACGGCATCGCCGTCAGCCGCCGACACTTACCGGCGGTGCGCAAAGCCATGAAAGCGCTTTGATGTAGTACTGAGTGTGTACGAAGCCAAGCATTTGCGTAATGCACTGACGGCAGGTTCCGATGTGCACGTAAAATTTGGCAACACGGCTGGCCGTTGGCAGCCGTGTTGCTGAGCGATCAGCGGATTTGGTAGATCGTGGTGGTACCACTGACCTCATTGCCAACCACCAGTAGTGGTTCGCCGTTCGGACTGTCGCTGGCGCTGATGACTAACAAGCCTTCCGGCGCCAGATCACCGGCTGCAGCCGGATTGTTTTCATCGGCGCTGATGCTGAAATCGCGGTTGTTCAGGTATTGCACAAACTGAGGCAAACGCGGGTTGCTGATGTTGTACACCATGATGCCGCCCTGTCGTTCCAGACCGATATAGGCAAACACCTGATTGCCAAACTTAGCCAGCGTCACGCCCTCCGGTTCCGGTCCTTTGTTATCGCTGCGATTATCAATTTTGTTGTTATCGTTACTGACATTAAAGTATTGCCCGGCAACCTGTTTAAGATGTTGTTCAAACTGATCACCCGAGTCGAACACCAGCTGGCCATGGCTATCCCAGATTGAGAACGAGCGGCCGCCGTAAGCGTAAATTTGTTCAAATTTACCGTCGTTATCGGTGTCACCCATAGTATTGGTAACGGCTAAATCGCCCAGCCCGTCAGCATCGGTCAGGCGTTCGATCTGGCTGCTGCTGAAACTGGCTTCATCCAATGGCAGATCCTGCAGTTTGATTTCGTCGCTGTAGCCGTCGTAGTCGCGTCCGTCCCCTTCGTTAGCACTGACGATGTAGGTATTACCGTCGGCTGCCATATAGCTGGCGATAGCATCCGGCTGATACATGCCATAGACCGGCAACAGTTCAATCGCGGCGGTTTTATCGTTTTTGTTAGCATCCAGACCATTGCCGGGCTGGCTGTGGTCCTTGTAGCCCAGTGGCAGTATGGTCTGCACTTCGGCACGCTGAATATCGATAACGGCCAGCGCGTTATTTTCCTGCAGCGCCACATAAGCGGTGTTGTTATCGCGGCTGATGGTGATGTATTCCGGCTCCAGATCCTGAGCCACTGATGTACCTGCCGGGCCTCCGATCCGAACACCCTTTTCAATCAGGTTTTGTTTGTCCTGGTTGAACTCAGAGAAACCGGCGGTACGAACCGACATGTCGGAGACTTTAATGATGGAAACAGAACCTTCCGGATCATTGTCGTATGCATCGTTGGGTTCACCTTCATTGGCGCTTAACACATAGTCGCCATTCGGGGTAAAAGTCACCATATCCGGTAACGCACCAACGGCGGCCGCTCCGGCAAAGGCCAGCGTATCTGTATGGTAGAAATACACCTGCCCCTTTGCTTGTTTGTTGTCGTTTTCAACCGCAACCGCCAGCTTGCCGTTGTGGACGGCAACGCTGTTGGCACCGCCGGCAGCAAAACCGTTAACCTGGGTCTGGCGCACATCCAGAGTGGTCAGTTTCTGCGGGTTAAGCGGGTCGCTGAGATCAAGCACATCGATACTGGCAGCACCGGAGTTGACCACAAACAGTTTGTTGCTGCTGGCGCAAAACGCAGTGATCTCCGCACCACCGGCGTCAAACAGGCCTGAGCTGTAACGGCCAATTTGTTGTAACTCACCCGTGTAGTTCTGATTCGGGTTGCCGTCGTCACTGCCACAAGCCGTTAATAAGGCACCGCCAATGGCCAGTGCCAGGAGTTTTTTGCTGATCATGGAACCTCAGTTTTTTGCCAATCAAAGGAATGGTCACCGAGGGTGTCAGGCAAAAATGACAGTCTGGTTACTGATTTATTGCGCTGTGTAACAAAAACGGTAATTCGTTTTCGGGCACAAAAAAAGCCGCAGCGACCGGGTCGTTGCGGCTTGATTGTCAGCAGCGGCTTAGCTGTCGTAGCTGCCGTTGTGGTAGATTTCCTGCACGTCTTCCAGATCGTTCATCAGGCCAACAAAGCGTTCGAACGCTTCAACGTCGTCTGCGGCAATCTCATGTTCAGCGTGTGGGATGTAGGTGATTTCCTGCATCTCGAAGTCGATGTTTTCATCCATCTCCGCCAGCGCGGTTTTGGTTTTGAAGAACTCGGTGGGTGGCACCTGAACGGTGATCATGCCGTCTTCACATTCCAGTTCACCGACGTCAACGTCGGCCATCATCAGCGCTTCCAGCACACCTTCTTCGTCTTCACCGGGGAAAACAAACAAAGCGCAGTGTTCAAAGCTGTGGCTGACCGAACCCTGAGTGCCCAGTTTGGCTTTGCACTTCGAGAAAATACCGCGGATCTCACCAAAGGTACGGTTCGGGTTATCGGTTAACGCGCTGATCAGCACCATAGCGCCACCGGGGGCCAGGCCCTCGTAAAGAGCTGGCTGGAAGTCTTCACCGGTGCCGCCTTCGGCTTTGGCGATGGCTTTTTCAATCACATGGCTTGGTACCTGATCTTTCTTGGCGCGGTCAATCAGGGAGCGCAGCCCCAGGTTACCGGAAGGGTCGGTGCCGCCGGCTTTTGCCGTCATATAGATTTCGCGGCCGTATTTGGAATAGACCTTGGTTTTTGCCGCGGCCGTTTTGGCCATGGATTCTTTACGGTTCTGATACGCTCTGCCCATGGGAATTCGCTTATCCGTTCTGTTCTGTAATGAAAGAGGGGTTCAAAAATCAGCGCCGATTGTAGCGCGAGTCTGCGCCGGGGGCGAGTTTGAGGCGATAACAGGCCGTCTGGGTCGTTATTGAGAATGCTCTCACAAAAATATCGATGCGTTCTTTGCAGCCGTATTGAGTCCAGTAAAATCATATGATTCTCAATTGCAAAAGGACTGCGACGTGCGTCTTCTTTCTGTTTTACCTCTGACTCTTATATTAGCCGCCTGTGGCGGTGGTTCCGGCTCTGGCGGCGATGATTCGCTAGGCGGTGGCGGCAACCCGGGCGGTATTGGCTCTGGCAGCAAACGCGATTGCAGTGTCGATCAATGGCGCGGTTATAGCTTCCCGATGCCGGAATACCCGGGTTATTCATTAAAAGAACCGGTGGTGACCGCGCCTGACCCGGAATACCGCTTTGACACTGTAAGGGAAGCACTGATTGAGGTCGTTGATGCGATGGATGATGGCCGGGATCACCAAGGGCCGAGCTGGAGCACAACCAGCAACGGGCTGACCAGCACCATCAACTACAGCAATGACAATGGCGTCGAAAGCTGGACGCTGACACTGGATGGCGGCCCGAATTATAACTACGGCCACGGTCGGAATTACACCATCCGACAGCTGGCCGATTGCACCCTTGAATTTGAGGGATATGACCCGGCCAACAATGAGCTGGAGGTGGATTATTCTGCAGGCCGCGAGGAATCGGAAGGCACTCAATACTCACAGGGACAACCATGGACGGAATACAAAACTCTGATCAGAAGTGATTCGAGTGGCAAGGCCGTCACAGCAGAAATTGACAGTGACGTATACCACCCGGTTACGGAAATTACCTGGGATTCTCAGGGTAGCATACTGGAAACACGTTATTGCACCGGTTACCAGGGTGGTACCCCATCCGGCTGTACGGTTTCATCCGGTGGCTGAATATTAGCCGGTACAACGCTACCAAAAAGCCGCGCGATCGCGCGGCTTTTTTATGGTTACAAATCAAACCCTTCGGCCAGATGTTTATCCTTCAGGCGCACATAGTTGCCGGCGCTGTAGGTAAAAAATTGACGTTCTTTCTCTGAAATCGGCCGCGCCTGTTTGGCCGGGTTGCCTTTGTAGACGTAGCCACTTTCAAGCACCTTGCCCGGTGTAACCACCGCCCCGGCAGCGATGATGACTTCGTCTTCCACCACAGCACCGTCCATAATCATTGACTTCATACCGACTAAAACCCGATTACCGATGGTGCAGCCATGCAGCATGGCCTGGTGGCCGATGGTGACGTCTTCGCCGATGATCAGCGGATAACCGCCGGGATTAAAGTCGCTGGCGTGGGTGATGTGCAGCACCGAACCATCCTGCACACTGGTGCGGGCGCCAATACGGATATGATGCATATCGCCGCGAATTACGGTTAATGGCCAGACGGATACGTCGTCAGCCAGCTCGACATCACCAATCACCACGGCGCTGCGGTCAACAAATACCCGTTCGCCCAGCTTAGGTGTTGTGTTCTGGTATTTTCTTACGGAGTATTTATTAATATTGGCCATGATTAACAGTGCCTGTTCGAATCTGAGAAAAAAAGAATGTTAGGCTCAGATACTATCATTATTCAAACAAGGATGTTGTATGGGGAGCCGTTTATGAGGGCTGAAAAATTAAAGATTAATTATTATGTGTTAATGCTTTTTTTTCTGCTTGGGTGCTCTGAAGGTCATGCGGATATCGAAGAGTATCAATCTGCATACGAGTCAAAAATTAACGATTGCGATAAACTTGAATCATTACCAGACCTGCAGTTTCTTAAAAACTTGGAGTTAGGTGAAAAAAACCTTGGTATTATCATTGACTACCAATATTTCAGGCAATGGCATGATTGCGTTCAACCGGAGCGTGGAAATTATAAGAAGGTTTTAGAGGATAATATTCATCATTTTCCAGCGGAAAGTGAATATCGAAGCCACCTGCGGATTGTGTTGTCAGATTATAAGGCATTAGCCGAAGTTCAGGCAGAGTATGACCAGTTACCCGCTGAACTACGAAATTCCATCGAATCTAACAAAGTGTTTAGTACGCCGTTCAATATCATTGAGGTTAGTGAGGTTTTGCTCCCTCAACCTACAGCCGAAGAATAGCAGTGAATACTTGAACTATAAGTGATCTGCCCCAATCTGGAGAATTAATAACCTATTCAGATTGATAGAGTACTTCGCAATGACCAACCCGCTGTTACAAGAACACCTGCTGCCGCCGTTTTCAGCCATTAAGCCCGAGCAGGTGTTGCCCGCGATTGAACAACGTCTGAACACTAATCGTGAGCGCATTGCACAGTTGTTGGCCGATCTGCAAGGCACAACTCCCAGTTGGGAAACGCTGGTGGCGCCGCTGGAGCAGTGGGACGACGAATTGGCCAAAGCCTGGTCGCCGGTGGGGCATCTGAATGGCGTACTGAACTCTGATGAGCTGCGTGATGCTTACAATGCCTGTCTGCCGTTATTAAGCCAGTACAGCACCGAGATGGGTCAGAATCGTGAGCTGTTTGAGGCCTATCAGGCACTGCGCAACAGCGATGAGTTCGATACGTTATCCACCGCGCAACAAACGGCCATAGAACATGCGCTGCGCGATTTTCGCCTCAGTGGCGTGGATCTTGAAGGCGACAGTAAAGTCCGTTACGGCGAGATCAAACAACGTCTGTCAGAGCTGACCAGTAAGTTTGGTGAAAACGTTTTGGATGCTACTCAGGCGTGGAGCAAAATCATCGACGACGAAGCCGAACTGGCGGGTCTGCCGGACAGTGCCAAAGGTTTGCTGGCGCAGCTGGCTGGTGAAGCCGGTCAGTTTAAAGTCACACTCGACTTCCCTTCCTACATGCCAATCATGAGTTATGCCGACAACCGAGAATTGCGCCAGGAGGTATACAGCGCGTTTGTGACCCGTGCCTCTGATCAGGGCCCGACAGCGGGTGAGTTCGATAACTCGGAAATCATGCAGGAAATTCTGGCGCTGCGTTATGAGCTGGCGCAGCTGCTGGGTTTTGAAAACTACGCCGAATATTCACTGGCGACCAAAATGGCAGGCAGCGCTCAGGAGGTGGTCGATTTCCTCAACGATCTGGCGCTGAAAGCCAAACCACAGGCTGAGCGCGAGTTTGCGGAACTGAGTGCATTTGCCAAAAATGAATATGGTGTTGAGCACCTGCAGCCCTGGGATGTGACTTATTACGCCGAAAAGCTGCGCCAGAGTCGTTACGCCATCTCTCAGGAAGATATCCGCCCTTACCTGCCGATTGATACCGTGGTTAACGGCATGTTTGAAACCGTTTCCCGTTTGTATGGCATTGAATTTGAAGAGCAAACCGGCTTCGATAGTTACCACCCGGATGTCCGTTTTTTCCACGTGTTAAAAGACGGTCAGCAAATTGCTGCGTTCTACCTCGATTTGTACGCGCGTGAGAAAAAACGTGGTGGTGCCTGGATGGATGACTGCCGTATCCGGCGCCAGACTGAGCAGGGTTTGCAGCTGCCGGTCGCGTATCTGGTGTGTAATTTCAGTCCGGCGGTGGGGGATACTCCGGCGTTGTTAACACACGATGAGCTGACTACCTTGTTCCATGAGTTTGGCCATGGCCTGCATCATATGCTGACGCAGATCGATGTGGCGGCGGTCAGCGGTATTAATGGTGTGGCCTGGGATGCGGTCGAATTACCCAGCCAGTTCCTGGAGAACTGGTGCTACGAGCCGGAAGCACTGGCGTTTATCTCGGGTCGCTTTGAAGACGGCGATGATGGCCATCAGCAAGGTGAGCCGCTGCCACAACCGCTGCTGGATAAACTGTTAGCGGCGAAGAATTTCCAGAGTGCCATGATGATGATGCGCCAGCTGGAGTTTGCATTGTTCGACCTCCGCCTGCATCGTGAATACAGCGACAGCAATCCGGTAACAGCGGAGCAGATTCTGGCGCAGGTGCGTAACCAGGTGGCAGTGGTGCCGGTGGTGCCGTTTAACCGTTTCCAGCACAGTTTCAGCCATATTTTCGCCGGTGGTTATGCGGCGGGTTATTATTCTTACAAATGGGCCGAAGTGCTGAGTGCCGATGCGTTCTCTCAGTTTGAAGAAGACGGCATCTTTAATCGCGATACCGGCGGGCGTTTCCTGCGTGAAATCCTCAGCCAGGGCGGTAGCCGGGAAGCTGCGCAGTTGTTTGAGAATTTCCGTGGCCGGGCACCTTCGGTAGAACCTTTGCTGCGCCACAGTGGCATTAACAGTGAGAAAGTAGCCTGATGGAATACCAGCCAAAGAAAAAACCGAAACGCTTTGTTGCCGGTGCCGTGTGTCCGAAATGTTCGGAGATGGACCGTACCGTGTTGTACACCAGCGATGACGGTGACGAAGTTCGTGAATGTATCAGTTGTGGCTTTAAACAAACGGCCAGCGAGCAGGCTGCTGAAGATCAGGCACGCCAGCTGGAAAGCGAAGCGCTGGCAACCCGGGTAACACCGCTGGGCAAAGCCGTGCTGGACGAAGACGAAGCGCCGTTAAAAATCCTTGGCATTGCAGATAAAGCTGACTGATTGGTAAATTTTTTATCGATAAAATTCATGACAGGGGTTGCCGTTAGAGCTTTTACTCAGTAATATTGCGATATAGCTAATGAACAAACTCTGGTGTGTGCGTTGCATCAGTCTGTTTACAGCACCCTGATCTGGCCTCTGGCCATAAAAAACCCTGCTACCAGGACGGCGGCGGGGTTTTTTTATGCCTGTTATACACACTGGTTTAACTGTCGTTCAGTATTTTGTCGTAGTCTGCCCGCCCGGGAGCATCGGTGTCTGGTTTTGGGCCTTGTGTGGATAGTCAAATCCGGCCGGGCTGGCTACACTAGCCCGGCATTCTAATCCGGCTGGTTGCCATCGGGGTTGGCCAGCACAGCAAGGAGCTATTTCAGCATGAAACGACCACAGCGCACGGCGCTGGTGCGCATGGCACTCGTGTTATTGAGCGCCACTCTTATATCCGCCTGTGCCAGTTATGGTTCTGGTGTTCAGCAGGCACTGGACCAGGTTAAACAAGGTGATCTGAAGGCGTCGGAAGCGTCTTTTAAAAAAGCACTGAAGCCGGTCGGCAACGATGCTCTGCTCTACCATCTGGAACTGGGTATTGTTAAACATCTGCAGGGCGATTACAGCGGCAGTAATGAGTTGTTGTCTCAGGCTGACCGCATCGCCGAGCAGCTGGAAACCACCAGTGTCACCGATACCCTGGCCGTTATGATGTCGAACCCGCGTCAGGGGCCGTATGGCGGTGCAGAATTTGAGAAGATGTTTATCAACTATTACAAGGCGATGAACTACTTTGGTATTGCACAGAACGCCAGTAGCCGGAATCAGCGGCTGGACGCGCTGGATGGTGCCCGGGTGGAATCCCGGCGGCTGATCATTCGTCTCAACGATCTGAACTCGCGCAAAGGAACCTACGCCGAACAAAAGGACAAAGACGAACAAACCTTCACTCAGCTGCTGAAAATCTTTGAAAAACTTCAGGGTAACCTGATCGATATGGATCAGCTGCAGTACCGCGACGATGCCATGGCCCATTACCTCACCGGCATCAGCTTTGAAATGAACGGTGAATACGATAACGCCCGCATCAGTTACCAGAAGGCTGCGACGTCTTACGAGCAGGGGTTCGTCAAACAGTTCCGGCTGGATAAAGCGATGATTTCCCAGGCCTGGTTCGATGTGGTGCGTATGATGCGCAAACTCGGCGACCGTAACGACGCCAAGCGGCTGGCCAAACGTAAGCTGAGTCAGCAACAGCGGGCTGAATTACAGAAGTGGGATAACAGCGCGCAACTGATTGTGCTGGAAGACAAAGGTATGGCGCCACAACGGCGTGAAATGAATCTCGAACTGTCGGCCAACAACACGCTGCAGGCGCTGGAGATCCGGCCGTATTCGGTTTACAACAATCCGGCCCAGCTGGCCTGGTTCTATGTGTTATACGCCGATAAGGGTATTTTGGATGCGGTAACCAATTACCTGGATGCCAATGAGGTAGGCTTTGTCTTCAGCAGCTTTACCAAAACCGTGACGCTGGGGCCGTTGTGGGACAGCGCGGTGGGCCTGGGGCTGATTCAGGCGATTGGCAGTTCGATGCGGATTACCATTCCGTATTACGAACCGATTGCCAAAATGGGGCCATCGGATCTGCTGATCGGCGACGACAGCTACCGTCTGATCAAGTCGTCCAACCCGGCGCAGATGGGTCTGCAGGAACAGATTGTGAATTCCGGTTTCGATATTCAGATGGCGCTGGCCCGCGCTTCGCTGAAAGCCCTGACCGCTGCCAAAGTGGGCCAGGTGGGTGGCGAGTTTGGCGGCCTGTTAGCGACGGTAGGTAAACTGACGGCACAACTCACGGATGCTGCAGAAACCCGCAACTGGTTATTATTGCCCAGCGATGTGCGCATTCGCCGGGTGGCACTGGAGCCCGGTGTTCACCAGCTGACACTGGACTCAACTCTGGAATACGGCCAACATCAGCGTCAGCAAACAACCGTCACCCTGGAGTCAGGTGATATTCATCTGTGGCAGGTACGCTCATTTGCTGACGTAGTACCGACCAAAGACAGCCAGGTCAGTGCTCTTATTCAAACCGGTAACTGAAATTAACGAACATCAATGCATAAAAGGAACGAAATTATGCTGAAACAAGCGACAAAACTGACTGCGGCCACGCTGCTGGGCGCCTCTGTTCTGCTGTCTGCGGGTTGTGCGACCAAGGTGTCGCGGATTTCTGCCAGCGAAGAAGTGGCGCTGTCGGATCGCTGGAATGCCAAAGACTCTGAGCTGGTGGCGAATGAAATGATCAACGATATGTTGTCTTTCCCCTGGGCCCGCGACTTCGAAATGGATAACAGCCGTCGTCCGACTGTGATCATTTCCCGCATCCGCAATAAGTCACATGAACACATCGCTATCGATACCTTCACCAACGATATCAAACGCGCCATTATCCGCTCCGGCCGTGCCGATTTTGTGGCTGGTGGTGAAGAACGTGATGCCATTCGTGAAGAGCGTCGCGATCAGGAACTGAACGCCCGTAACGCTAAAGCCCAGGGCCAGGAAAACGCCGCTGATTTTGCACTGTCTGGTTCGGTGAACTCGATTGTCGATCAGGTCGGCAGCGACCGTGTGACCTTCTATCAGGTGGATATGAAACTGATCGATATGGAATCCAATCGTGAGGTCTGGAATGGTCAGAAGAAGATTCAGAAACTGCAGGAAAAATCTTCTTTCGGTTTTTAAGCCCGTTGCTGCATAAGGAATAACAGACGATGACGTCTTCTCTGTTAACAACACTGCCCAAACACCTGCTGCTGGCGCTGGCAGTCAGCGCCGGCGTGGGTTGTATGCCACACAGCAGTAAGCCTCAGGATGACAGTCCGGCGGCACTCAGCCAGGCGGGTGCCCCGTCCTGGCTGACCAATACTCCGGCGATGCCGGGTATGGCTTATGGCGTGGGCTCGATTGAAGTGTACGGCAATAAAACCGATGCGCTGAAACGTGCCGGCGAGCTGGCGCGGGTGGATCTGGTCAGTCAGCTGAAGGTGACGGTGTCCGGTGATTTCAGTTCGGATGTCACGGAAATCAGTGGCAGCAACCGTGACAGCGAAGTGCGTCGGGTGATGCGCAATCATGTGCGCAGTCAGGTGGCTCCGGTGGAGCTGGACGAAGCACAGATTATCAAAACTCACCTCGACGGCCGTTATGCTTATGCGCTGGCGGAACTGGATCGGGCGAAAGCGGCGGCCCGCTTACGGCGTGATATCAGTGATGTTGAACAGCAACTGGCGGATATTGCGCTGTTGCAGCCACAAGGTACCCGGTTGCAGCAACTGCAGCCGTTATTACCGGCGCTGACCTTGTTTGCCAAACGTGAGCGTATCGCTGAGCGCCTGGCACTGGTCAGTATGGATCGTCGTAAGCCGGGTCTGAATGGCGAACTTCAGGGCTTACAACAACGCATCGACCAGCTGATTGATCAGCTGCAGGTGACCGTCAGTTTTGAAGATGACGGCGCTGAAGAAATCAGTGGCGGCATTATTGAAGCGCTGACCGATCAGGGGTTACGGCTGGCAGATGCCGGTGCTGATCTGGTGTTTGAGGTCAATGCAGTGCTCAGCAGTAAGCAACAGCGTGGCAGTTTTTACGTGTTTGCCGACAGCCGGGTAACCATTCGCGACGGTGCCGGGCGGGCGTTAAGCTCGTTCAGCAAACAAGCGAAAGGTGTGTCTGGTCTGCAGGATGTTGCACGCCAGAAAGCAGCCCGTAACGTCGCCAAACTGTTAGGTGAAGAACTGGCCGTGGCTCTGGTGGATAAAATCAACTGAGCCTGTGCGGTTATTGCAGCGGCAGGTGTTGCTGTAAAAACCGCACCATATTGCCACCCATTACTGCGCGGATGTCGTCCGCGCTGTAACCCGCTTTCAGCATCTCATGGGTCAACACCGCCAGTTCGGCGGCATCAAATGCGGTCGTCACCGCACCATCGAAGTCTGAACCCAGTGAGATATGCTCTACGCCCAATAAATCGATACCGTAACTGATGGCTTTAACAATGCTTTTCGGGCTGATATCACACACTGCGGCGTGCCAGTAACCAATCCCAATAATGCCGCCACCTGCGGCAATGCGGGTCATTAACTCATCACTGATATTACGCTGATTCGGGCAATGACCCTGCAGCCCTGTGTGGCTGACGATCAGTGGTGTCGCCGTCAGCGTCAGGACATCGCTCACCACCTGTTCTGACGAATGGGACACATCAATCATGATACCCAAACGATCCATTTCCCGGATGGCCTGACGGCCAAACTCGCTCAGACCCGCGCCAGAATTGCCATGCAGTGAGCCGCCCAGTTTATTATCAAAGAAGTGCTGCAAACTCATCATACGGAAGCCGGCGTCGTACAGCCGCTGAATATTAGCCAGATCCCCTTCCAGAGCGTGGGATCCTTCACTGCCGATTAAGCCACCGAGAATTTTCTGGCCGTTTGCCTTCTTACCTAGCAGGCTGGCTAATTCCTGTTGATTACGCACCAGCATAAACTGATCGGGATGGTCGCTGGCCAGATCGTGCAGCAAAACCATCGCGAACAGGGTTCGCTCCCACAGCGTCGGTGTTATTGGTGTGGTTGAGGTGTTGGTGATGTGGAGGTGTTGGTGATGTGGAGGTGTTGGTGATGTGGAGGTGTTGTAGGAGGTGTTGTAGGAGGTGTTGTAGGAGGTGTTGTAGGAGGGGACCCTGTCCCCGATACATCCGGGAACAGGGGGAGTGGTATTACTGACGAATACCTTCGATATGCAATTCGATCTCAACATGAGTGGAAGCCGGGCCCAGGTTGTAGTCGATACCATAGTCCGACAGCTTCAGTGTGGTCGTGCCGGAGAAACCTGCGCGGTAACCGCCCCACGGGTCTTTGCCTTCACCAATCAGCTGTACCGGGAAGCTGATGTTTTTGGTCACACCGTGCAGAGTAAAGTCACCGCTGATCACACCTTCACCGTCGCCGGTTGATTTAAAGCCGGTGCTTTTAAAGCTGGATTGCGGGAATTTGGATACGTTCAGGAAATCAGAACCTTTCAGATGTTTGTCGCGCTCGGCATGGTTGGAGTCGATACTGGCGGTGTCGATAGTGACTTCAATTTCGGATTTTTCAGGTGCCGCTGCGTCGTATTCAAATTCACCCTCAAAGGTATTGAAGCGGCCTAACAGCCAGCTGTAGCCCAGATGCTGAATTTTAAACTGTACAAAGGCGTGTGCACCTTTGGTGTCGATGGTGTAGGTCGCCGCCTGCGTCAGCGGAGACAGAGTAGCCGCGGCGCTAACGCCCAGAGCCAGCAATAATTTTTTCATAGTCGTTCTCTTCCTTTCAGAAAAAGTTAATGAGTTTTGAGCATGCGCACCAGAGTGCGGTCTTTATCTACTACATGGTGTTTAACGGCTGCGGCCGCATGTAACCCCACCAGAATCATCAGGCTCCAGGCCAGACCCCAATGAATAACTCCGGCAATGTCTTCCTGATTATCCATCATTAAACTTGCCGGAATTTCGAACCAGCCGAATACCGAAATCGAGCGGCCATCGGCGGTGGAAATCAGATATCCGCTGACAAATAACGCCAGCATTAACAGATACAGCAGGCCATGGACTAAGTGAGCTGCCTTATTTTCCCAGGCTTTGTCACTCAGCTCTTCAGGTGACGGATTAGCAAAACGCCAGCTCAGCCGTGCGACCCAGGTCAGTGCTAATAAAATACCAACCGCTTTGTGCAGGTCGAGCGAGCCTTTGTACCAGGCGTCGTAATAAGTCAGTTCCACCATATACAGTCCCAGGCCAAACAAGCCCATAACGGCCAGTGCCATCAGCCAGTGGAAGACAATGCTGATCCAGCCATAACGCTGTGTTGTGTTGGTTAACTGAGCCATAGCAACCTCGGTATGTAGACGGCTGTGAATAACTTGAGGTTATGCTACTGCGGCTTTCCTGTTTAAAAAACAGCTGAATACTGACAACTATTGTGCAAATATAAACAGAACTTTTCTGCGGGAACGGCCGATGAATCAGCTTAACTGGGATGACATTCGTATCGCTTATGCGGTGGCCGATGCCGGTAGCCTGAGTGCCGCCGGTAAACGTCTGGGGCTGACCCACTCAACGGTGCTGAGGCGGGTGAACCAGCTGGAGCAGCAGCTGCAGCAACGCCTGTTTATCCGCCATCAGCGCGGTTATCGCCTGACCGAAGCCGGTCATGTGTTGCTGGAGCAGGGCAAGCCGCTGGTGGCCGATATGCAGCGGCTGCAGAACAACCTGATGATGCTGGGAAACACCCCATCGGGGCGCATTCGTATTTCAACGGTAGCCGACTTTTCTCAGTTTCTGGCGCCTCTGATTGCCGGGTTCCGCCAGGAATATCCACAGATCCGGGTCGAGACCCTGGCTACCGATGAAACCCTGTCGCTCAGTGGCGGCGATATTCATGCCGCTATCCGTATTGGCCCGGAGCCGACCGAACCCGATCTGGTGGCACGCCGGCTGGTTAACGTTGGCCTCAATTTTTACGCCGCCGGCAGTTATCTCGATCGCCATGGCGAATTACCACGCAGCATCAACGAGGTTGGCCGTCATTTATGGGTGTTACCAACCGGAGAAAAACGCCTGATCCCGGCCATCGAATTATTATACGAGCGGCTCGATCCGGAGCAGATCGTATTCCAGAGCAACAGTTTTAACGATATTTATTATGCTGTGAAAGAAGGAGTCGGGATTGGCCCGTTTGAATCCCTGCATCGCCCGGCCCTGAGTCGTGAGGGGCTGAATCCGGTGGAAATCGGACTGAACTTTGCCGGAGAACAGATGTGGCTGGTGTACCACAAAGATATGCGCAACAGTGCGCGCATCCGGGTGTTGCAGGAATATTTATTAAGAGCGTTGCCTGAGTTAGCCGGGCAGTAAATCGCGGACAGGGTCCGCTCCCACAGAGCGGGTGTGATTTTGTCGGAGGTGGCCTTATCCCCGAATAGTGCTTTAGCTGGTGCAGATATCGCGGACAGGGTCCGCTCCCACAGAGCGGGTATGATTTTGTAGGAGGGGACCTTGTCCCCGAATGGTGCTTTAGCGGGTACTGATTATCGCGGACAGGGTCCGCTCCCACGGAGCTGATGTGATTTTGTAGGAGGGGAGCTTGTCCCCGAATGGTGCTTTAGCGGGTACTGATTATCGCGGACAGGGTCCGCTCCCACAGAGCGGGTATGATTTTGTAGGAGGGGACCTTGTCCCCGAATGATGTTTTAGCCGGTCAGTAAATCGCGGACAGGGTCCGCTCCCACAGAGCGGGTATGATTTTGTAGGAGGGGACCTTGTCCCCGAATGGTGCTTTAGCGGGTACTGATTATCGCGGACAGGGTCCGCTCCCACAGAGCTGGTGTGATTTTGTAGGAGGGGACCTTGTCCCCGATCTTACCTGTAGCATCAGTCAGCCATCGTAATCCAGCCATAACATGCTTGTAGGAGCGGACCCTGTCCGCGAACATCGGGAGAACACATTCCATCAGTATGGATACTGGTTATGTCGAAACCGCTTCAGGGCTATCAGCATCTGCGTAAGGGTCGTGTGTCGATCGACCATCAAATTTATCTGATCACAACGGTGACACACCAACGTTCTCCGGTGTTTGCCGAATATTCGAGAGCCTGTGCTGCCTGCCGGATGTTTTCTTCGGTACTGACCCAGGATCACCATACTCTGCTTTGCTGGGTTCTGATGCCTGACCACGTTCATTGGTTGCTGCAGCTGGGCGAGGACGGGGACATATCAAAGGTAGTTGGTAAGCTAAAAGCGACTTCTGCCAAAGCGGTCAGGCGGCTGGGGTTTACCGGGCAGGTGTGGGCTGTAGGGTTCCATGATCATGCATTGCGGAATGATGAAGATTTATTGGCCGTCGCCCGTTATGTGGTGGCCAATCCGTTGAGAGCAGGGCTGGTTCGCCGGATCAGTGAATATCCTTATTGGGATGCGGTGTGGATTAATAATTAGAGTTTGTGTGCTGATTATCGCGGACAGGGTCCGCTCCCACAGAGCGGGTGTGATTTTGTAGGAGGGGACCTTGTCCCTGAATAGTGCTTTAGCGGGTGCTGATTATCGCGGACAGGGTCCGCTCCCACGGAGCTGATGTGATTTTGTCAGAGGGGAGCTTGTCCCTGAATAGTGCTTTAGCGGGTGCTGATTATCACGGACAGGGTCCGCTCCCACGGAGCTGATGTGATTTTGTAGGAGGGGAGCTTGTCCCTGAATAATGCTTTAGCTGGTGCTGATTATCACGGGCAGGGTCCGCTCCCACAGAGCTGATGTGATTTTGTAGGAGGGGACCTTGTCCCCGAATGGTGCTTTAGCGGGTGCTGATTATCACGAACAGGGTCCGCTCCCACGGAGCTGATGTGATTTTGTAGGAGGGGACCTTGTCCCTGAATGGTGTTTTAGCCGGGCAGTAAATCGCGGACAGGGTCCGCTCCCACGGAGCTGATGTGATTTTGTAGGAGGGGACCTTGTCCCCGAATGGTGTTTTAGCCGGGCAGTAAAGCGCGGACAGGGTCCGCTTCTAAAATAATAGTTTTCGCTCAGCCAAACTGGCTGGCCAGCCCCATCTCTGCCGACATGCAGGGGACCTGCCGCCAGATATGTACCAGGTTGTCGGCTTCTTTACGGCTCATAAAGGCTTTGAAGTTGTCGCTCTGGTAAGCCGGAGTAAACAGCTGTCCAACCGCCTGTTCGACGAGGGCATCGAGGTCGTTGGCGAACGGCTCGCCAATTAAGGTGTGAACAATAATGTTCGACATCGCCATATCCAGCGGAATCAGTGGCTGGCCGACTTTAAATATATAGGTTTCATTCACTTCCTCAAACAGCCGCATCGCCAGGTAAGCCTGGCTCATCAAGGCTGCCAGGCCACCCTGCCGGGCCATCTCCTGTGGCGGGCTGGTGAAAAATTCCTGCGCCACTCGTATCACCGGCTGCACATAGTCCAGCAAGCCGACTTCCAGCGCTGCCGATTGCAGGTTATCCAGCATAGTCGGTACGTCTTCGATGTAACGGACAACAAAGTCATACAGCCGGTCATTGGCGTTATGTTCGGGTAATTGCACCAGCCGGGAAACCTGTTCCAGGCGGCTGTACAGCGCCTGATGTAGCTGCTGGCTGTGTTGTTCTTCGGCGATCGCGTTGTTAATAAGGTGTTTCACTGCTTCCATGGTCCTGCCTTGTGCTGGCTACCGGGAGTCAAATGGCTGACGAATTTTTGATGAAAAATTTCGTCAGAAAAGGACGCATCTGGTTCCCTGTCGCAGTACCGGTTGGCGGGTCAGGGCTCCATCTCTGACCTTTCCGGCAACACTGCGGGTAGACTTGATTAACGACTCAAAAATAAAAACTATAATAAAATCAGTAATTTAAGTTATTAAATATCGCTGATAGAAGGAATTATAGTAAACATTGACGCACTCGCTAGGAAATCTGCATGAATTTTTCTGGTTTTTTGTAAAGCGTCAAAAAACCGTTGAGCAAAAATGCCGCACGGCCAAGGGTGAAAGCATAAAAGGCCCACCATAAGCCCAGATTTAAATCGCTGGCTGGTAGCAGGGAAGCAAACAACCACCACAGTGGGTAAAACACCAGCACCACCGCCAGCAACATGCCGTTGCGCATGGCCCGGCTTTGCGCTGCACCAATAAAGATGCCGTCGAGCCAATACCCAGGCATTCCGGCTAACGGTAACAAGATCAGAAACCACTGATACTGATGCAGCAGTGGCAGCAGCTCGGGGTTATCGGTTAACAGCCGGAATAAGCTACTGCCGCTGAGCCAGAACAACAGACATAACAGCAGCGCCATCAGCAGTGAATTAATCCCGGTCAGGCGAATGGCCTGGCGCACCTCCTGTTGGCGGCGTGCCCCTAATGCTTCGCCGACCATCACTTCGGCCGCGTGAGCAAAGCCATCCAGAGCGTTGGCAATCAGCAATAACAGAGAAATCAGCATGGCGTTGGTGGCCAGGATCAGCTCGCCCTGTTGTGCCCCCTGAGCGGTAAAAAAGGCAAAGGTGGATAACAAGATCAGGGTCCGGGCAAACAGATGACGGTTGATGTTGAGCAAAGGTTTCAGCTCGCTCCAGCGCGGCCGGGCAGAAAGTGAGGTCAGTCCCAGGCGACAGGCGATAAACAGTCCCAATAATAAGGTGCTGTATTCAGCGATGACGGTGCCAAGCGCGACACCGTCACTGGTCATTCCGAGCTGGTAGACAAACAGATAATTCAGCAAGGCGTTGAGCAGGTTGGTGATGGTTAATAACAGCAGCGGAATACGGGTTTTCCCCAGCCCGATAAACCAGCCCAATAATACATATTGGCCTAACACCGCCGGGGTGCCCCAGACACGGATATTCAGATATTGCATCGCCCCCTGGCTGATTTGTGCATTGTCGCTCATCAGCGGCAGCGCCAGCGGCCACAATATAAACGCCAGTAACATAACCAGCGGAATCAGCGGCAGTAACAACCACAGGCTGTGCTGCAGCGGCTGCAAACGCTGGTCATGGCCGTCGTGCTGCCAGCGCCCGCCGGCCCGGGCAGTCATGGCAGTGGTACCCATACGTAAAAAGCTGAAGCTCCAGAACAGCAGGATAAACAGCTGACTGCCAACCGCTACCGCGCCAAGGTGAACGGCATCTTCCAGGTGGCCGAGGATGGCGGTATCAACCAGCCCCAGTAACGGCACTGTGATATTACTGAGCATGATGGGCCAGGCCAGAGACCAGATGCGGCGTTGTGTCGCAGAGGCAGAAGGGTCGGATGCCGGGGCGCTGAAGGCCATCGCTGTTATACTCCGCAGCAGATAAAGAGACAGGTGGAAAACAATGAAAGGTGTGATTTTACTGTTCCTGGCATTGATTGCAGCGGTTTTTGCCGGCAGCGGTATCGCCTGGCAACAACAGGCGGCTGAACAGGCGTTATGGCAGCAGGAAGGGGTGATGTTATTTCCGCGGCCGTTTCCGGTCAGCGATTTTGAATTTATTACCCAGCATGGCGACCGCGTCAGTAAGGATGATCTCCGTGATCGCTGGAAGCTGATCTTCTTTGGTTACACCTTTTGTCCGGACATTTGTCCGACCACCCTGGCGGAACTGAATCGCAGCTGGAAACGGCTGGCGCCGCAGGTGCAGGAAAAGTTGCAGGTGGTGCTGGTGTCGGTAGATCCGCAACGGGATACGGCGCAGGTGCTGAAGCCTTATATGGATTATTTTAATCCGTCGTTTCTGGCCTTTACCGGCAGTGCAGCATCACTGGCCAGTCTGACCCCGGAATTACATGCGTTTTATGCCAGAGTCGAGCGCGAAGATGGCATGGCGTATCTGATGGATCATACCGCTAATATCGCGCTGGTCAGCCCGGACTGGCAATATCATGGTTATATTGCCCCACCTCACTGGCCTAAGCGGATGGTGCCGCTGCTTGAGAGTCTGGTAAAGAAGTAACGTCTACTGCGGTATCGGGGACAGGGTCCCCTCCTGCACCGTTGAGCCCGCTGGACGGGAGATCCGCTGAGATGTGGGAGCTGACCTTGTCGGCGATAATTGATGCGCTATCAACGGTTACTGTTGTACCCGTTTCGGATTGACCAGACTCAGCACAAATAAAGCGGCCGCCGCGACGACCACGCTTGGGCCTGCCGGTGTGTCCCAGCGGAACGAAGCCCACATGCCCAGCATAACGGCTGCCATGCCCAGCAGCGCAGACCACAACACCATCTGGTGTGGTGTCCGCGCCAGGCTACGGGCGCTGGCGGCGGGAATCACCAGTAACGCGCTGACCAGCAGAATGCCCACCACTTTCATCGCCAGTGCAACCACCAGTGCCAGCATAATCACCAACAGAATATTCAGCCGTTTTACCGGATAACCGTCGATGCCGGCCAGCTCCGGGCTGACGGTACTGGCTAACAGGCCCCGCCACTGCCAGCCCAGCAGGCTGGCCATAACGATGACCGCCGCCAGCACCATTAATAAGTCGGCCGGTTCCACGGCTAATAAATCACCGAATAAATAGCCCATCAGGTCGACCCGGATGCCATCCGCCAGGCTGAGTGCCACCAGGCCAATGGCCAGTGTGCTGTGTGACACGATGCCGAGCAGCGTATCGGAAGATAACCGTGAACTCTGCTGCAGCGGCAGCAACAGCAGCGCCAGAATCACACAACTGACCAGCAGTGCCAGGGTCAGATTGATCTCCGCCAGCACGCCCAGAGTGATACCCAATAATGCGCCGTGCGCCAGGGTGTCGCCAAAAAAGGCCATACGTCGCCACACCACAAAACTGCCCAGCGGACCTGTGATCGCAGCCAGCAGTACGCCGGTTAATAACGGCGTCAGCCACCAGTGTTGCAACAGCAGCGCGCTCAGTCCGTCAGTCATGTGTATGGCCTCCGCGGTGCTCAGATTCGATATGACCATCGAGGCAATGCTGGTGGTCGTGATGATGGGTGTAATGGGCGATGGCCGGGCGCTGGCCGAATAAATCGAGGTAAGCCGGGTCCAGGCTTACCTGATCCGGATGGCCGGAGCAGCACACATGGCCGTTCAAACACACCACCTCATCGGTGGCGGCCATCACCAGATGTAAGTCGTGAGACACCATCAGTACGGCACAACCCAGCTCGTCACGCAGTTGCGGAATCAGCTGATACAGTTCCATCTGGCCCTGCACATCCACGCCCTGCACCGGTTCGTCCAGTATCAGTAGCTGAGGTTCGGATAATAACGCTCGCGCCAGTAACACCCGTTGCCATTCACCACCCGACAAGCCATGTACCGACTGATGACGCAGGGGCTCGATTGATAACCGCTTGAGCCACTGATCGATTCTTTGCCGGCTGGCGCCCCGGGCGAGGCGCAGAAAGCCGTCCACGGTCAGCGGCAGGCGCTGGTCGAGGCTGAGTTTCTGCGGCATATAGCCTACCCGCAAGCCACGCTGGCGCTGAATGGAACCACTGTCGGCCTGTTCCAGTCCGAGCAATACCCGTATCAGAGTTGATTTACCGCAGCCGTTGGGGCCAATCAGCGTCATAATCCGGCCGGCTGTCAGGGTCAGACTGATGTTATCCAGTACGGTTTTATGACTGCGCTGCAGCCGCAGCTGACTGGCGCTGAGCAGGGTGTCAGTCATGCTGGCGGTGTTCCTGGCAGCGTGGGCACAGGCCCATTAATTCGGTGGTTTGTTGCTGTACCACCACGCCCAGCATCTGCTCGACCTGAGCGGCCACCTTCTGAACCTGAGAGGCCTGTAACTCCTGAGCTTCACCACACTGATTACAGACAAAAAAGCAGCTCGGATGTTGCTCGCCGGGGTGGGAGCAACCAACGAAAGCATTCAGTGAGTTAATCCTGTGTACCAGACCGAGGTCGAGCAAAAAATCCAGCGCGCGGTATACGGTGGGCGGTGCTGAGTTAAACCCTTCGGCAGCCAGGATCGGTAACAAATCGTAGGCACCGACGGGTTTATGGCTCTGCCAGACCAGTTCTAGTACCCGCTGACGGATCGGGGTCAGCCGGGCGCCTTCTGTGGCACATAAGGCGCGGGCCTGCTGCAGTGCAGCATCAACACAGGCGTGATGGTCGTGCTGGGCGTAAACATTGCTGGCGGGCTGCTGTTGCTCCAGAGGCTGTTGTTGCTCCAGAGGCTGTTGTTGCGAATATTGTGGCTCGGGCGGTTGTTTTCGGGTCATAACGGCACAAGTAATAGGTTATAATGTTGCAATTCTACTTCAGGAACGCCACCGAACAAATGAACAATTTGCTGTTCGCACTGATTATGGTACTGAGCCTTGCACCGCTGGCCAGGCTGCACGCTGACGAACCCCGGGTGCTGGCCACGGTACATCCACTGACGCTGATGGCTGCGTCGCTGGTGGATAACCCCCAAACACTGATACCAGGCAATGTCACGCCCCACGATTTTGCCTTCCGGCCATCGGATATGCGCCGTTTACAGCAGGCCGAAATCGTTATCTGGAGTGGCGCTGCCAACGAACCTTATATGCCACGGCTGATCAAACGCTGGCCGCAGAAACACTGGATTGATGTGTCGGTGTTTGCTGACCCCCATGCTGGTCACACTCATGCGCCCGGGCAACAGGATGATACACATCATCAGGATGGCCACTGGTGGTTTGACCCACAGGTGATGTTAAAAGCCCAGCAACAGCTGGCCGCTATTCTTGGTTTGTCGCCGGAACCATTCCGGCAACAGGTCATGGAACAGTTACAGCGCAGCGAGCAACAGCTGCGACCTTTGCGGCAGCAGGGCTTTTTTGTATTCCACCAGGCGTATGATCGCTGGGTCGATTATTTTGACCTGAACCAGCTGGGGGCGTTTACCATTTCGCCACAACAAAAACCGGGGCTGCGCACCCTGAACGCCATGCGTCAGCAACTGGAGCAACATCAGTTGTCGTGTGTGTTTACCGAACCGCAGTTCAGCTCCGCTCTGGTGTCGTCGGTGATTGGTGAGCTGCCGGTGCAAACGGTTGAGCTGGATCCGCTGGGACGTCATATTTCTGTGACAAAACGGGGCTACGCTGAGTTTCTTAATGATCTGACTCAGCGTTTTGTCCGTTGTCTGACGCCGCCACAACACTGATCTGCCGCGCTGCGCGCCTGAGGACAATTCAGGCCGGTTGCTGCCGGCTGGTTAAATTATGATCGCCGGCGCTTGAGTTTCCGGGCAACCATGGCATTGTGAGTCAGGATGAAATCTCATCAGTGACAGGAGTTGCTATGGATCAGCCGCAGGCCGTTTGCCCCCCTCCTTCAGCCGGCCTGAGTGCCGGTAAGCGCACGTTATTAGCGAACCAATATCACCAGATCCGGCAACAGACGCTGTTGTTATGTCAGCCGTTGCAGGCGGCCGATTACGAGTTGCAGGCGGCCGAGTTCACCAGTCCGGCCAAGTGGCACCTGGCGCATACCAGCTGGTTCTTCGAAACCTTCCTGCTTAAACCACACCTCAGTGGTTATCAGCCGTTTCATCCACAATTTGCTCAGCTGTTTAACAGCTATTACAACGGTATCGGCCAGCCTTATCCGCGTGCCCAGCGGGGCTTGTTATCGCGTCCGGCACTGGATCAGGTGCTGGCGTATCGCGAATTTGTCGATAATGCCATGCAGCCGCTGTTATCCGAACCGGCGCTGGTGCCTCTGATTGAGCTGGGGCTGAATCACGAGCAACAGCACCAGGAGTTATTACTGACCGATCTGCTGTATTGCTGGTCGCTGAATCCGCTGTGTCCGGTGTACCAGCCTGACCAGCCGTTGCCGGCAGCGATCAGCGACAACAGCTGGCAGGAGTTTGATGGTGGTATGCATTGTATTGGTCACAAGCCGGGTAAAGGGTTTGCGTTTGATAACGAAAGCCCGCGTCACCAGGTGTATGTCGGCGATTTTGCTCTGGCGCGACGCTTAACCAGCAATCGCGAATATCTGGAGTTTATTCAGGACGGTGGCTATCAGCAGCCGCAGCTCTGGCTGGCGGATGGCTGGAGCTGGGTGCAACAACATCAGATTCAGGCACCCCTCTATTGGCGTGACAGCAGCGCGGGGTTACAGCAATACAGCCTGAACGGTTTGCGGCCATTAGCGCTTGATGCTCCGGTGTGTCACGTATCCTTTTATGAAGCCGATGCCTTTGCGCGCTGGTCGGGAGCGCGGCTGGCGACCGAAGCGGAATGGGAAGTCAGTGCCAGCGGCCTGGATTCACAGCAGGGTCACTTTGCCGATAGCGGTCGCTTCTCACCGTCGCCTGCCGGTACGGCCAGTGGTGTTCAACAACAGTTCGGTGATTGCTGGGAGTGGACCAGCAGTCCTTATCAGCCGTATCCGGGTTACCAGCCTGCGGCGGGTGCTGTGGGCGAATACAACGGCAAGTTTATGTGTAATCAGATGGTATTGCGTGGTGGTTCCTGCGCCACCCCGGCTGGCCATATACGGGCCAGTTACCGTAACTTTTTTTATCCACATGAGCGCTGGCAGTTCAGCGGCATCCGGCTGGCGCGTTAAGCATCGAATCGGTTTAAGGAAGAGACCATGAAACTGAACCAGAATTTACCCCAGGGGCTGCAGTTATTCGATGATCGCCCGGCAGCGGCGGATATTAAAAGTGAAGTACTGGAAGGACTGGCAAAACCACAGAAAACCCTGCCGGCTAAATACTTTTATGACGAACGTGGCTCGCGCCTGTTTGAAGCCATTACTCAGCTGCCGGAATATTATCTGACCCGTACTGAAATTGGCCTGCTGCGCCAGTATGGTCAGGATATTGCCCGCCGTGTGGGTCAGGGCGCGGTGTTGATGGAATACGGCAGTGGTGCCAGCGTTAAAATCCGCCTGTTGCTGGAAGCGTTACGGCCGGATTGTTATGTGCCGATGGATATCAGCCGTGACTTTCTGATCGCTTCTGCCAATAAATTACTCGACGATTACCCCTGGCTCAGTATTTATGCCGGTTGTGTCGATTATTCTCAGCCGCTGGAATTACCACAAACGCTGGAACAGGCGAGTAATAAACTGGGCTTTTTCCCCGGCTCCAGCATGGGCAACTTTACCCCGGCAGAAGCCCAGGCGTTTTTGCGCCGTGTGCGCCAGACGCTGGGGGATGGCAGTCACTTTTTATTGGGAGTCGATCTGGATAAAGACAGTGACATTCTGCAGGCGGCGTACCAGGACAGTCAGGGAGTGACGGCGGCATTTAATAAAAATATCCTGCGCCACCTGAACCGTACCCTGCGTGCCAGCTTTGATGAGTCGCTGTTTGACCATCAGGCACGGGTTAATAAAAGCTGCTCGCGGGTGGAAATGCATCTGGTCAGCCGGATTGACCAGATGATTCATATCGCCGGTACCACGCTGGTGTTACGCCGTGGCGAAAGTCTGCACACTGAAAACTCCTATAAATACCACACCGAGTCTCTCAACTGGATGGCACGCCAGGCCGACTTTAATATCGAGCAGGTGTGGCAGGACCCACGGGGTTATTACGCTCTGGTATTGATGAAAGCGGTTTAATAATGTGGCTTTTCCGCCAAAAGTCGTAAAAATGTGAGTTGTGTCAACAGAGGCATAATTGTTACATAAAATGGCTGAGCAAACTGTCGTCTCAGGACTAGGCTTTTACTACTAAGCTTTTTCAGCCGTTACCATTATGATTCAGATTTCTCAGCAGGTTATCGATAACGTTTCTCAGGGCTTTAAAGTGCCCTCTAAACCGCAGGTGCTGGCGGACATCGAAGAGCGCTGGAATGTAATGGCGTAATCGGGTTCTGGACAGCACTATAAGGCGGGCTACAATACCCGCCTTATTTTTTATCGGCATCAGGATACCTGGTTATGACACTGGCGGTTGTTACTCTCGCAGCGGGCAAAGGCTCGCGTATGAAATCGGACCTTCCCAAAGTATTACACCCGCTGGCCGGCCGGCCGATGTTATCCCACGTATTAGCCAGCGCTGCGCAGCTGGACGGTGCCCGGCAACACGTCGTGATTGGCCACGGTGCCGACAAAGTGCGCCAGCAGATTACTCAGCATGAGGTTAGCTGGGCGCTTCAGAGTGAACAGAAAGGCACCGGCCATGCGGTGGCCCAGGCGATGGCTGACGTCGATGAAAATGCTACTGTGCTGGTGTTGTACGGTGATGTGCCACTGATCAAAACCGATACGCTGCAGAAACTGCTGGATGAAACCCATCAGGGTCAGAACCTGGCACTGCTGACGGTTGAGCTGGATGACCCGAGCGGTTATGGCCGTATTGTGCGTGACGACAGCGGTAATATTCAGGCGATTGTCGAACACAAAGACGCCAGTGCAGAACAACATCTGATTAACGAAGTGAATACCGGCATCCTGGCGGTATCCGCGCGTCAGCTGAACAGCTGGTTGCCGGAATTATCCGCCAATAATGCCCAGGGGGAATATTACCTGACCGATATCATCGCCATGGCGGTGGATCATGGTGTTGCGGTACGTGCCATTCACCCGCAGGATGAGTATGAAGTTCAGGGGGTTAACGATCGCCTGCAACTGGCCGAGCTGGAGCGGGTTTATCAGCGTCAGCAGGCTGATGAACTGATGCGGCAGGGCGTGTCTCTGGCCGATCCGGCACGGATTGATATTCGTGGCCGGTTAACCGTTGGTGCGGATGTCCGTATCGATGTGGGCTGTGTCTTCGAAGGTGATGTTGAGCTGGCTGACGGTGTCCGGATTGGCCCTTATTGTGTGATTAAAAACTCAGTGCTGGGGGCCGCCACTGAGGTGGAATCCCACTCGTTAGTTGAACAGGCACAGGTTGCCGCAGGCTGCAGCGTCGGGCCCTTTGCCCGCCTGCGTCCGGGAGCCGCGTTAGCGGATGGCGCTAAAGTGGGTAACTTTTGTGAAGTGAAAAAATCACACATAGGTAAAGGCTCCAAGGTGAATCACCTGAGTTATATCGGTGATGCCGAAATCGGAGAAAATGCCAATATTGGTGCCGGTACCATTACCTGTAACTACGATGGTGTGAATAAGTTCAGAACCGAAATCGGCGATGACGCTTTTATTGGTTCAAATTCATCGCTGGTGGCACCGGCGACGGTTGGTGCCGGAGCGACTGTGGCAGCGGGTTCCGTGATCACCAAAGAAGTGCCAGACAACGAACTGGCGGTGGCGCGCGGTAAACAACGTAACGTCAGTGGCTGGCAGCGGCCGGTAAAAAAATAATCCACGGTTGTCATCTGACCCACCGGGAAAAATCACAGCGGTGTTAATGGCCGCTGTGATAAATCAGTGTCAGCTTGTCGGGTACCCCGGCGTCAGAGTGCTGGCAGACCATAGTCACCCAGCCAGCGAATCAGCCCGAACACCGCGACGCCGACAACAATCGGCCAGCCCAGCGAACGGGTTTTATACCAGCATAACAGTGTCACTATGGCGCCGATCAGGGTCGCCAGCCAGCCGGTGAAATCGGCTGTCACCGGAATCAGCGAAGTACCGGTCATGGCAGCAATCATGCAGGGCCCCGAGATGCTCAGCCACAGCGGCAGATCGTCGAGCATATTGGCACTGTTGCGTCTTGCCAGGTGACGCTGCATCCACAGCAGCGGCAGTGCCCGCATCGCGAAGGTACCGCTGGCCGTGACCGCAATGACTATCCAGAAACTGTTATCCATCCGTGCTCCTCCGCGCCGCTGGCCGATGTTTGCTGCCGGCATCCACGGCGTAATACAACAACATGCCACAGCCTGCGGCCAGTGGGATGGCGGCATTCACCAGGCCGTTCAGTTTCAGCAATAACGCGATAGCCAGGGTTGCACTGAGCGAGATGATCCATGGCCGGGAAACAAATTTCGGGATGATCAGCAGCAGAAATAGCGCCGGTAACGCAAACGGCATCACTTCTGCCAGTAACGGCCAGCGCCGGGTCAGCTCTTCACCGGCAACCGCTCCCAGGGCTGTGCCGCCGATCCAGCTGAACCAGGCAATCAGCATAGCGCCGGTAAACCAGCCCTGACGCTGATGTTGTTCCAGTTGGGGTAAACGGACCAGCGCCAGGGCAAATACCTGGTCGGTCAGACCATGCATCAGCAGCGGCCAGCTGCGGCCCCGGGGGACCCAGGGTGCGATATTCGGGCCATACACCACATGACGGGCGTTAATCAGCAGCGTCATGATTATGATCAGCCATAAGGGGGCACCGGAGGCAAACATGGCCACGAATAAAAATTGTGACGCCCCGGCATACATGACGGTGGAAATCACCACTGCTTCCCAGGTGCTGAACCCGGCCTGGATAGCAATCAGGCCAAATGAGATGGCCACCGGAATATAGCCACCCAGCAGCGGCAAGGCATCCCGGACGCCGTGGCGCCAGGGCTGGCCGGTAAAAGCGTTAACGGCGCTGTTCATAATTGTGCTTCGCCATCGTAAATCACACTCAGCAGACAGGCGGCGGGTTGTTCGCCGGTGCGGTAAGCGTGGGGCTGGCTGGCGTCAAAGGTAAAACTGTCGCCACTGCTGAGGGAATGGCTCTGGCCGGCGACCAGCACAACCAGCTGGCCGCTGATCATGCTGATGGTTTCACGGGTACCGGCAGAATGTGGCTGTGACTGGTGCAGAATATGGGCCGCACAATACATCCAGTAGGCGTCAACTCTGGGTTGCTGATTGCCCTGATCAATCAGTCGCACGTAGACATCGTCATCGCCGACGGCGGAGTTAATCGGTGCCACCAGATTGCCAAACGGCACTTGCAGCTGCAGTGCCAGGCGCCACATGGTATCGATGGTCGGATTGCTTTTACCCTGCTCAATGCGGGATAAATTGGATTTGGCGATGCCGGCATCGGCGGCCAGCTGGGATAATGAGATACCACGCGCCAGACGCAACTGCTGTAAATGAGCACCCAGAGTCTGTAAGGAGGCTGAGTCCATAAGGTGTTCCTTATATCGAACGTTCAATATAAGGAACGTTTTATCCACAGCGCGCCTGTTTGTCAAGCGAACATAAAAAACGCCGCCCAATTGGGCGGCGCTGGTTAACCGGCGGCTGCGCGATTATCTGCCGTAACGCTGCTTCAGGGCGTTGATACGGTCATCCAGTGGCGGGTGGCTGGCCATCAGTGCAGCCAGGCCGCCGCCTTCACCACGAATACCAAAGGCCACCAGTTCACCACTCAGGTCACTGGGCTGGTCGTAGGTCTGTTTCAGTGCCATCAGTGCGCTGGCCATGGCCGCCGGGCTGACCAGTTCAGCACCGGCCTGATCGGCACGGTATTCGCGACGACGGCTGAACCAGGCCACCATCATCGACGCCAGAATACCCAGCAACATATCCATTACCATAGTGATCGCAATACGGGCGATAAAGCCCAGTCCACCTTCGCCGTTTTCATCGCGGGTGAAAGAATCAATTACGGAGACAATGATACGGGCGAAGAACATCACAAAGGTATTTAACACACCCTGCATCAGCGCCAGTGTCACCATGTCGCCGTTGGCAACGTGGCCGATTTCGTGGCCCAGTACGGCTTTCACCTGTTCTTTGTCCATGCGCTGTAACAGGCCGGTGGAGACGGCAACCAGCGCGTCATTTTTGTTGGCGCCGGTAGCAAAGGCGTTCGGTGCATCCGACTGGAAAATTCCCACTTCCGGCATGCCGATACCGGCTTTATCGGCCAGTTCTTTTACCGTGGCGACGATCCACTGTTCACTGGCATTGTGGGGCTGATCAATGATTTGTACGCCCATGGATTTTTTCGCCATCCATTTCGACATCATCAGAGAGATCAGTGAGCCACCCATGCCGAACACGCCACAGAAGATCAGCAATGACATCAGGTTAATACCACCGCCCTGCTGCATGTAGTTGCCTACGCCGGTGATACTCAGTACCACACCCAGCACCAGCATTATCGCCAGGTTAGTACCCAGAAATAACAAGATACGCATCATCTGCGAAGTCCTCTTATCAAGTTGTTTATTGTTCACGGAATCTGGGGGTTAATATGGCGTTTTTCCGCCCGGCTTCAAGCGCTTTATGGTGGTCAATCTGTCAGGAAGCGTCATCCCTGAGCCTCATTAAATATCTTATCAATTGATAATGATTCTCATAAGTGTTAGTTTGCCCGTGGTTTTATCGGCAGGTAAGCAGTGGTGGCAGAGCTGGATCTCAGACAACTTTTTCAGCAGCAGGCAAATAATCTGCTGCAGCGGCTGAAGGCCAAAAGCCGGGATCCGGCGCTGGCGGAAGACCTGCTGCAGGATGCATTTGTCCGTTTGCTGGAACGTCAGTCAGATGATCACAGCGGCAGCGCGGCCATTCAGAACAGTACGGCTTATCTTAACCGCGTCGCCAATAATCTGCTGTTGGATCATTACCGCAGCCAGCAGGCGCGGCAAACCGAACCTTATGCCAATGACGAGCTGAGCGAGATGGCGGAAACAGCCAGCCAGACTGACAATCAGGTAGAGCAACAACAGCAGCTCGAACACATGCGCCAGCTGCTGGCGCAGATGCCACTCCGTACCCGCCAGGTTTTTCAGTTGTGCCGCATACAGGGAAAAAGTTATGCCGAGGCGGCCGATCATCTGGATATCTCCGTCAGTTCGGTGCAGAAACACCTGACCCGTGCGCTGGATTACCTCACTCAGGCGTTAGAGCGAAGCAATTAGGCGTCAGAGCGAAGCGATTAATGTCCGCCATTTTTACCCGATTGGTATCACTGGCTCGTCAGATTAAAATGACAGCCGGAATGAACAACCAGAATAACCACACCTGAGCCAGGCGGATGAGTCACATAACTGCACAGCAACAGCACACAGCAAACGACTGGTGGGTGCGCCAGCAACAGGGGCTGAGCGCCGATCAGCAGCGTTTGCTGGAGGCCTGGCTGGTGGCGGAGCCTGCTCATCAGCAGGCCTTTGAACGGGCTGAACAGGCCTGGCAGCTGAGTGCCCTGCTGGCTGACGAACCGTTGCTGAATGACGATATTCCCCGCCGTCAGCCGCACTCTGCACTGACGGCACAATTGAATACCCGGCCACGTCGCTGGTCGCAGGCGTTGTTGCTGCTGGTATTCTGCTGGCTTGGAGTCTGGAGCTGGAACTCCCCCTGGATGCAGCGCTGGCAGGCTGATTATTACACCCAAACCGGCGAACGGCGCCTGATCCGGCTCAGCGATGGCAGTCGTGTTGAGCTGGGCGCCGATACCGCACTGACGCAGCAGTTTGACCGGCAGCGGCGTCAGCTGACGTTATTACGCGGCGAAGCCGTATTTTATCCGGCGCCGGTCCGTGACGGCGAAACGCGGCCGTTTGTGGTCAGTGCCGCCGGCCAGCAGATTACCGCGCTGGGTACGGTGTTTTATGTCGCTGATGACAACGACAGTCTGGCGCTTGGGGTCGTGCAGCACAGTGTCAGACTGAGCGCTGCGGATACGCCGCAGGCGGGCAGAATTGTGCGTGAAAATGAATTTGGCATGTTAAAAGATCAGCACTGGTATCCGCGCCCGGCCGCAGCACTGACGGAAGCACTGAGCTGGCAGCAGGATCAGCTGGTGTTCCGCCGTCAGCCTGTGGCGGCGGTGATTGAGCGGCTGAACCGTTATTTGCCGGATACGATTGTGCTGCTGGCGGATATTGCGGCGGACAAACATTTATCCGCCGTGTTTCAGCTGTCATCAGCGACGGCTGCCGAAAGCGATACGGATACGACGGAAGCTGCACCCGCGGCCGCCATTCTGGCGCGCGAGCTGAACCTGAAGCAACTGAGCGTAGCGGGAACACATTTCCTGTTTTAGTTTTGCTCTAATAAGAATAATTTTTACTCGTTTATAATTCTCATTCGTTATATCTCCCGAATGCGCTGCGATAACAGCGCACATCTGATCATCAGGAGGGGATATGACTTCAGCAACCGCGGGACATCCGCCGTTATTTCAACAAACTGCACTGGCTCTGGTGCTGGCCGCCACACTCAGTGGTTGTGGCAGTGACGATGACAGCAACAACAGCCGTGCACCACAATTGTCCATCGCCGATATTGAGGTGCCGGAAGGCAGTGGCGGCAACAGCGAAGCCATATTTACCCTGACGCTGGATAAACCCGCCAGCAGTGATATCCGTATAGATCTGGCACTGAATGCAGGCACCGCGGTGGCCGGTGAAGACTACCAGCCACTGGCCAATAATCAGCTGCTGTTTGCCGCCGGTGAGCAGCAGCAACAGCTGCGGGTTGGCCTGGTAGCTGACTACCGTTATGAGTTGGATGAGCAGTTCAGCCTGGTGTTATCCAACCTGCGCGGCGATGCCAGCTTACTGCGCAGTCGTGCGACCGCCACCATCATCAATGATGATCAGGGGCTGAACGATAGTGGTGTGACCTTTGCGGCCAATAAAACCGACACTAAAGACGATCACTGTAGCGACACCAGTGATAACGTGGTGGCGCAGCAGGATTGCCGCCATGGTCTGGACAGTCAGCAGGCATTTAACGATAACGCCAACGGCGCGGCAGGATTTAACTTCACCAAACTGGATGCTGAAGGCAAAGACCTGGCGGCCGATGCAGGCAGCTGGCATTGCGTACGCGATAACGTTACCGGCCTGGTGTGGGAAGTAAAAAGTGGTACCGGGTTGCGTGCCAAAGAGCATACTTACCTGTCTTATCAGCAGCGTTTTGCCGAAACCGAAACCCCGAATGATATTGCCGCCGGCATAGCAGACAACGGCGCTGATCAGGGTTCTGATAACTGTGGTAACGCCGACAAAATCTGTACCACCGAGCAGTTTGCCGCCGACGTTAATCAGCAAGCCTTATGTGGCTTTAACGACTGGCGTGTGCCGCGCGTGAATGAGCTGGAGTCGCTGCTGAATTATGCCAGTGGGGTACCGGCGGTGAATGGTGATTATTTCCCCCATAATATTTCGGCCTGGACGGACACACCCAGCCGTGGTGGTGCCAGCACAGCTGCCACCTTGTATCTGAATGCGCAAACCGGGCTGTTTGCTTTGCAGGCAAAAGATTACGATCCAGCGGCTGACAATGCGCCACAAATTGGCACACGACTGGTGCGTGGTGGCAAAGCAACGCTGGCAAGTGGCGCTGAATTAACCCGCAACGTCAGCCAGAGTGCAACCACGCCGGCGATCAGCTGCGAGCCTAATCTGGGCGCCACTACGCCGGCTGCGGATTTTGAATTTAATATCGACGGCAACCCGGCGCTGGTGCGTCATAAAGCCACCGGACTGACCTGGCAGCGTTGTCCGGAAGGTTCGGTATTTAACGATGCCGGAACCACCACAGATTACAGTGATGACCTGTGTGATGGCACGGTTAACTTTGGTCAGATGATTGTTGATGGCTCTGCCAGCTGGGATGAAGCGCTGACGGTCGCAGAAAACAAAGGTGATGGCTGGCGCCTGCCGAATATCCGCGAGTTGCAGAGCATTACCGAACACGCCTGCACGCCGGCTCAGAATGCCCTGGTGTTCCCGCCTTATGTTGCTTATGCAACACATACCTGGAGCTCTACCCCGGCGCTGGATGGCAACGCTAATCTGACGGAATGGTACTTCACCGAAACTCAGTTCCAGCGCGGTCTGGCAAGCCGTAAGGCAAAAACCGGCCCGGCTGGTGCCGGTGCGCCGGCAGCGGTTCAGGGCCTGGTGCGCTTAGTGCGTGATCATGACTAAAGCTCTGTGGCTGAGCCTGCTGCTGTGGTGGCCGTTAACGGCCGTTGCCGCGCAGGCACCAAGCGTATCGCAGCAGCAGGAGTTCTTTTCGTTTGCTATCGAACGCCAGCCCCTGGCCGATGCCTTGCTTGAGTTTGCCGTGCAAAGCAACAGCAGTCTGGTGTTCGACAGCGAAGCATTCGCGGGGCTGTACAGTCGCGCGATACAGGGCGATTACCGGCTGGCCGAAGGGCTGCGGCGGTTATTGGCGGCGGCACCGGTCAGTTATGACATCCGTGACCACTCCCGGCCGCGGACCATAGTGCTGACGCGCAACACCGACACCGACACCGACACCGACACCCAAGCCCAGCAGCTGCAGCTGCAGCTGTCAAAGGTGGTGGTGCGCGGTTACGCGCCCGGTGACTGGGTTTATAACAGCCCGAACAGTGATGCCGTGATCAGCAAACAGCAGCTGGAGAAAATGCCACCGTTGCATACCGCTGATTTATTTTCTGAAGTCAGCGGTGTGTTTGTGGCTGAAGACCGCAGCAATCCGGGGCTGTCGGTCAATATCCGTGGCATGCAGGATTTTGGCCGGGTCAATATGACGCTGGATGGCGCACGTCAGAATTATCAGCAAAGTGGTCATGGCGCGAACGGTCAGGCCTACGTTGATGCGGCGCTGATTCGTCAGGTGGATATTAAAAAAGGCCCGAGTTCGCGTGCCAGTGGCGCGGGTGTGGTGGGCGGTGTGGTGAATTTTTCCACCATTAATGCCGACGATCTGTTAGACGTGGATGAAACACTGGGGGCGCGGCTGAGTTTAACCCGGGGCGTGCCGCCTGCGGCTAACGGTTATCGTTTATCCGGCAGCGCGGCGCTGGCTTATCGTCGCGGTCAGTTTGATATGTTGGCGGCTTACAGCGAAAAAAATCTGGATGATTATGACGGTGGTCATAACGGCAGTTTTACCGGTGACGCCGACAGTGATCAGGCGGTACGTGATGTTGCCACCCAATATACTCAGCAGGATCAGGATGCGCGCTTATTAAAAAGCCGTTTTCATCTGGATGCCGCCCGTTATCTGGCGCTGAACGTCAGTGAATTTAATGCCTATTCCGCTTCGCCGACGGCGCGTCAGCAACAAAACAGCAGCACGGTTCACAGTCAGAACCTGATTGCTGAATACGCCTCGCCACAACTGAACAGCAGCTTAAGCCGTACCCTGACGCGCAGCGATCAGGTGACATATCCCGGCAGTGTTGATGCCCGTTTTGATCTGAGTTATCAGATCGAAACCTATGGTGGGATGCTGGAAACAAATAACGATTTTTCCTTCGGGCACTATTTAATGAGCTGGTTTTACGGCGCTGAATATTTTATTGATCGCAGTGACCCTCAGGCGCAACAGCTGAATTTTACCGATGCTGCGGATTACAGCAGCAGTTTTTCCGGGCCTACACCGCAGGGCGAACGTGCTATTGCCAGTCTGTTCAGCGAATGGCAGCTGGAATCTCAGCAGGGTTTGCAGCTGCGTGCCGGTGTGCGTTACGACCACTATCGGCTGCAGGGCAAAACACATTTTGATTTAGGTATTGATCCTGACGATAACAGTCAGCGGCTGTGGCGGGCGTATATCATCGACCGTGATCAGGGGAAATTATTACCAACTCTGTCGCTGGGTTACGAGTTGTTTCCCGGCGGGCAGTTATTTGCCGGATATGCACGCGGCTGGCGGCCGCCTGCCATTACCGAAACGCTGATGTACGGCCAGCATGTGGGGAACTCCGGACCACCGGTATCGCCGAATCCGGAATTAAAAGCGGAATTAAACAGCAATACTGAAGTTGGTTTTAATCTGTTACAGGAAAATATCTGGCTCAGTGGTGATGTATTTAAAAGCAAACTGGCGTTTTATAACAACCGGGTAAAAAATTATATGATCAATGCCGGGGTGTATTTCCCGGCGTTTGGTGGTTTTTCGATTCCCGGCGAAACCATCAGTTATCGTGGCTCGACCGGGTTTGTAAACCTTCAGCAACCACTGACGTTTCAGGGAGTCGAGCTGAACAGTGAATACGATACCGGGCGTTTTTACAGCAAACTGAATTACACCTATACCGAGCTGGATTATCAGCCACAATACGATCCGTTACCGAACGGCGGCAGTGATCATTTCCGTGAATTTCTGCTCACCCAGCTGAATACCGAAGACAGCGTTATTCTGGTTCAGCCACCGGCCCATAAAACCACGCTGGATGTGGGCATGCGTTGGTTGCAGCAGCGCTGGGTTGCCGGTGTGCGGCTACGTTATTTTTCGGCTAATAAACTGGCCGGCGGACCACAGAGCGAACTGCAATTTAACGCTTCTCAGGTTGTTGATCTGTACAGCAGTTATCGTATTAACAACGATTTTCTGTTTCGTCTCAGCCTGGAAAATGCCGGCGACCGGTTATACGCCACACCGCTGACTCTCAGCTCCTCTCATATTGGTCCGGGCCGGACTTTGTTATTCACAGTGACGGCAAATTTCTGACATGTTTATTTTTGTGCAATTAATCCTGAAAAAATTATCCGGCTATTGCTTCTTGTTTGCCGCCGCCGCGTTATTAACCGGTTGTTTTGCCGAGGTTGACCTGACTGAAGAAGAGCAACAGCTTAATGACCGGCTCAGTCAGCCAGGCAGTTCGCCGCCGGATCATGAGCAGCCACTGGCAATAACACTGGCAGCAGCCCGGGCGGCAGAAGGCGACCCTGAGCGGCCACAACAGTTATTATTTGCCGTCACACTGAATCGTCCGGCAACGCAGGATTTAACCATTTATTATCAGCTGGAAAACGGCCTGGCACTGGCCGGGCGGGATTTTGTTATGCCACAACGGCCTGAGCTGTTGATTGAGCAGGGCCGCAATCAGGGCTGGATAGCGGTTGATCTGATTGCCGACGAGCGCCCGGATATCAGTAAAAATCTGACCTTACGGCTGACACATACGGAGCCGGATATCGTGATGATTATTAACGGCGCAGCCGACGGAATTATCGCTGACGATGATGATCGGCGCCGGCCGCTGACCCACAGCGGCAGCCAGGGCTCGATTAATCAACAGGGTGAATACAGCGCTGAGTGTGAAGGGCCTTACTCACATTTATTGGATTGTCATACTGCGTCCGATAATGCCGCGGATAGCAGCCGTTTTCAGAAGCTGGATAATGATGGCAAGGTATTGGCAGCGGATGTCGATCACTGGGCCTGTGTGCGCGATAATCACAGTGGCCTGATCTGGGAAGCCAAGCAGGATATTCCGTTTGATCAGTATCACAGCATTCATTCAGAATTTACTGTGCTGAATTCCCGTTATTTTGATTGGGATGAAAGTTATCACCCGCTGATATTATCGGGTAACGATTTTATTTTATCCGGTATTCCGGATACTCCGACCAGCGAACATGACTGGCAACCGGGTGACTCTGATGAAATTTATACCGTTTATATCGGCTCGCAGAATTGTGCCAATCATCATTTTGTCTGCACCAGTGAACAA
Source organism: Bacterioplanoides pacificum (assembly GCF_042648445.1). Lineage (NCBI taxonomy): Bacteria > Pseudomonadati > Pseudomonadota > Gammaproteobacteria > Oceanospirillales > Oceanospirillaceae > Bacterioplanoides > Bacterioplanoides pacificum. The sequence continues at coordinate 124,540 of NZ_JBHRYB010000003.1, read as the reverse complement.
TATGCCCTGGATGTTAATCAGCGCGGGTTATGTGGTTTTAACGACTGGCAGGTGCCGCAGATTGAGCAGTTAACCAGTTTACAATCGGTCGCTTATCTGGACGCACCGCCACCACAGTTTTTCCCGTTTAACGGCACCTTTATCAGTCATTCTGTGGTGTTTGACTGGCCACAACAGGTGCCTGAAGAACACGCTGTTGCGGTTGTCAGTCAGGCGGTGGCAGCGCTCAATATCCGTCATCATCCACAGCAACGTGGACGGGTTTTAACGGCTGCGCTGTATGGCGATCAGCCTCCCAGCGATCGCAGCCCGGTGTCGGCTGCTGGTTATCAACTGATGCTGGTCAGGACTATCAATGAATAAATTTTTATTATTGTTTTTTTTATTGCTGTGGCCGCTTTACGCCCGGGCAGATCAGAATCTATTAACGCTGCTGTGCACAGCGGAAGCTGAAGCAGAGGTCAGCCGGCGTTATCAGTTTTTTGCCGATGGCACTGTGCTGGATCGCGACAGCGGTTTGCGCTGGCAGCGTTGTTATCACGGCCAGAGTTTAAATAACCAGGGTAACGACAATTACCTCGACGACCGCTGTGACGGTGAGGTGACGGCGGTATCTGGCTGGCAACAGCTGATGCAATTAGCACAGCAGCAATATCAGCAGGCGGATGGCTGGCGCCTGCCCAGTCGCCGGGAGCTGCAGTCTATCAGTGACCGTCGTTGTGGCGGCTATTACAGCCTGAACGATACATTACAGTATGTCGCCGGAGCCGATCGCCCGGCGGGCGTTTTTCCTCTGCAGACGGTTACTGAAACTTCATCTGCCGCAACCGGGTTGCCCGTGGTATGGACAGAGTTGAGTAATACCCTGGTGGCACAGCGGCGGGTTTTTATTACTCAGGCCACAGAAAGCCGCTCTTATCTGACACCGGCTTTTGTCGGCTATCCGGACACCTCGCCGCTGGCGGTTTTTTCTGCCGCCACGCTGACACAAATCCGGCAATGGTATCCGGATTATGACAACCGCTTTTACGGCTATAGCGTTCGCTGGGTAAAAAATGATGAAAATTAAATCAGCGGCTTTATTTTTATCGGTACTGATATTACAGGGCTGTCCGCTGCAATCGGACAATCAGACGGATAATTTTGACCCGTCCGGACTGGTGGCGCAGCCGCGCCAGCTGAGTTTATCGGCCCGGGCAAACACTTCTTCCGTGACGCTGAACTGGACAGCGCCGGTGGCTGCGCAACAATTTACTTTGTATCGCGCGCGTGAATCGATAACAGCATTAAATGATCTGAATAATATTGCAGCATTGGCCGATGGCCAGGCGATGGCGGTAACGGGAAATCAGCATCAGCTGGATGGGCTGGAGAATGGCCGGTATTATTATTTTTTATTAACCGCCAGGACGGCGGATCAACAAATATTACGATCACCTCAGGTTGAAGTGCTGATACGCAATCAGAGTATTGCGTTTCAGTCTGCGGTTAATGATAGCGGCCGGTTAACTCCGGACAGTGCCGTATCCTATTGTCATCCGCAGCATCAGGATTGTGGTGCCGGCAGAGACGCCACTCATAATGATAACAGCGATGGTTATGCCGGTTTCAGCTTTACCCGATTAAACCATTTGGGTGAGGAAGTCGCAGACGCAGCACAACCCTGGTCTTGTGTGCGCGATAATGTGACCGGCCTGGTATGGGAAGTAAAAACCGACCACGTCCAGCCACAGCAGCGGCAGTTAACCGATAAACGCTGGATTTACAGTTATTATGACCAGCAGTTTGTTGATGCTGATGGCAGTGATGGGCCATTAAACGGGCCACTGGGTGGCAGTGACGGAATTTTTGCCGGTTATGCCGACCGTGGTATTAACAGTGGCGGTGATCATTGTGGTAATTCTCAGAAAATCTGTACCAGCCAGCAATATGTGCAGGATATTAATGCGCTGAAATTATGTGGCTTCAGTGACTGGCGGTTACCGCGTTTTGTCGAGCTTTATTCATTAAAAATTCTGCAACAGCAAGCGGCAGAAATCGACACCGATTATTTTCCCCATACTCAGCAGCGTTATCTGACATCCGATTTCAGTCTGGCACCAAAAGGCAATGGCCAGAGTGATTCTCACGGTCAGGATGTCATTGTTGCTGGCAGTCATGGCCTGTTAACTGTGTCTTTTAATGGTGCGGAACAATCCTGGAAAAGTCGTCATTATGGCAGTTTGCGGCTGGTCCGCGGAGGGCAATAATATGAGCAATAAACAGCTGATAATCATTTTTTTATCCTTGTTGCCATTACCGCTGCTGGGTGCGGAAGAACGACAGCAGTTATGTACGGAGGCCTTGCCCGAATCGACCCCGGCTGAACACTTTATTGTGCAGGCTGACCCGGCTACGGTATTACACATCAGCACTAACCTGGTATGGCAACGTTGTTTGCTTGGCCAACAGTTTAATGCCGGGCGTTGTGAGGGGGAGCCGCTGAACTTTGTGCCACGTCAGCAAGGAAGATTAACGCCGGCAACTCATGATGCATCGATTATTCTGGAACAGTTGTTATCGGATTTTCCGGGCTGGCGGCTGGCGAACGAAAAAGAATTACTCAGTATTGTCGAATACCGCTGCATTCAGCCGAGAATCAACACGGCTGTTTTTCCTGGTTTTGGCCGTATTTTTCGTCCGTCCGATCAGCAAGTGTCAGTGGCGCATTTTATTGGCCACGCTGATGCGGGTGCCACGGCGATGACTATGTATCGCCTGGTAAAAAATAACGAATAATTTTTTACTCGATTCCGCGCTCCGGTCGTTAGATATAAAGATGAGAAATATTCTTATCTGTGTATCTGGAGCAGCGTCTCCGTCCGCCATGGATGGCTCATCAGGACAGCGCTTAATTCAATATCTGACGACAACAGGAATCGAACATGACAATTGCGATCAAGGTAAACTCCGGCGAAGGTTTATCAGCCTATCTGGCCGATTATCAGGCTAATTTCAGTGCATCCGGCTGGGGTGGTTTTAACAGCTGGAATCCGATGGCGACCAGTGGCAGCCAATATGCTCAGGGTGAAGGTTCGGTATTTAATGCCGGTGATACCAGTAAACGTGGTTTTGTTGCTGAAGGGGCGCTGGAATATACGCTGTTTTCTGCTCCGGCACATACCCTGTATGGCCAGCTCGACAGCCTCAGCCTGGGTCATGGCCTGAGCGGTGTATCCGACCGGACGCTGAACAGCGAAGAGTTTACCATTTCGGGGCTGAATTTATCCGCCGATCAGGCTGCCGGCCGTGACGGTGTGGTGCACAAAGTGTTGTACGGCTTAATGAAACCCAACAACGCCGTGGACGGTAATCAGGGCGTACAACATCTGATCGACGTCCTCGACGCTCAGCAGCTGGATGTCAGCGGCGGCGCGGGTGATGACCTGCTGCATGGTTACTCACAAAATGACACCTTAAGCGGTGGTGCCGGTAACGACACCTTTGAATTCGGACTGTTAAACGGTGCCGGCAGCTTTGGCAATGATACCATCACGGATTATCACAGCGGTGATGTGATTCGTCTGGCCGGCGTGGATCAGACCGGATCGTCAGTCAGCAACGGTAACCTGACTATCAGTACTACCGGCGGCACTATTACTGTTAATGGTGTGACAGATGTTAATGATGTGAGCATTATTAGCGCTTAAAATAGCCCGCTGTTAAGCAGTGCCTGAACCGCCCGGCCTCACTCCGGGCGGTTTTGTTTTTATGATTTTATTCTTGTGTCTGAGTGTGCTCATCGCGTTATGAAAGTTTTTACTTCCGGACAGAACAACGAATCCCGACTAAAAAGCCTGATCTGGCCGGTGTTCCGCCAGCGCCTTGGCCATCTGGCACTGTTCAGTGCTGTTATCAACCTGCTGATGCTGGCTCCGGCTGTGTATATGTTGCAGGTCTACGACCGGGTGCTGGCGTCCGGCAATGAAATGACGCTGCTGATGCTGACCCTGATGGTGTTGGTGCTGTTTGCTTTTATGGGCGTGCTGGAATGGCTGCGCAGCGTGGTGGTAATACGCCTGGGTACCCGTCTTGATCTGACACTGAACCGCACTCTGTTTAACGCTGTATATCAGGCCCGCCTCAGCCGCCGGCAGCAGAATGCCGAGCAGGCATTAAACGATTTAACCCAGTTACGTCAGTTTGCCACCGGTAATGCCTTGTTCGCCTTTTTTGATGCCCCCTGGTTTCCGCTGTATCTGCTGGTGATGTTTTTGTTTCATCCGTTATTGGGTGGCCTGGCGCTATTGGGCGCTGTATGCCTGATCGCACTCGCCTGGCTGAATCATAAAATAGCCGAGCCGGCGCTGGATCAGGCCAGTCAGCTGTCGTTACAGGCCAACCAGCAGGCCGGTAGTCAGTTACGTAATGCCGACGTGGTCGCGGCCATGGGCATGTTACCGGATCTGACTAACCGCTGGCTGAGCCAGCATACTCAGTTTCTTGCCTGGCAGAATTTTGCCAGTGAACGCAGTGGCCAGATATCCGCCGCTTCCCGGGCGTTACGGCTGGCGTTGCAGTCTCTGGTGCTGGGCCTGGGGGCCTGGCTGGTGCTGCAGCAACAGATCAGCGCCGGCATGATGATCGCCGCTTCTATTCTGATGGGGCGGGTGCTGGCCCCCATCGATTTGTTAATTGCGGTATGGAAGCAATACAGCAGTGCCCGTCAGGCGTATGTGCGCCTGGAACGCCTGTTACAGCATTATCCGGCTGAAGAGCAGCGTCTGGCTTTGCCGGAACCCAGTGGCGAACTGCTGGCCCAGGGCGCCACTGTGTTGTTACCGGGCAGTCGTACAGCCTTGCTGAAACAGCTGAATTTTGCCCTGAACAGTGGCGAAAGCCTGGGCGTATTAGGGGCTTCCGGCAGCGGCAAATCCACCCTGGCGCGGTTATTGTCCGGGGCGTTAACCACCGATGATGGCGTGTTGCGTATCGACGGCGCGGATATCCGCCACTGGGATCAGCAGCAACTGGGGCGTTACATCGGTTATTTGCCTCAGGATGTACAGCTGTTCAGTGGTACGGTGGCCGACAATATTGCCCGTTTCAGTGCGCCTTACGATAGTCGCGATGAAGATATTGTCAGTGCCGCCAGAATGGCCGGTGTGCATGAGCTGATTCAGCAACTGCCGCAGGGCTACGATACCTGGCTGGGGGATCAGGGACAGGGACTATCCGGTGGTCAGAAGCAGCGTCTGGCGCTGGCCCGGGCGTTGTTCCGCCTGCCGCGTATTATTGTCCTCGACGAGCCGGATGCCAGCCTCGATCAGGCCGGAGAAATGGCGTTATTGCAGACCCTGCAGCGTATCCGTCAGGCCGGGCGCACGCTGATCATGGTGTCGCATAAAGCACGCTTGCTGGACGGTGTGGATAAGTTAATGGTACTGGAACAGGGCAGGGTGCAGGCGTTTGGTAGTCCACAGAAAGTGCTGGATGCCATCGCACCGCCATCTACATCCGGCGCCGCTGCACCACACACCGCCAGCACTGCTGCACCAATGGCTGGCCACAGCAGTACGTTAACGGATACCCTGATGCCGTCAATCAGCCTGAGTTATTCCTCGGGCCATGGAGAATCCTGATGACCCCGCAAACCCGTATTCGCAAGGCCGGTGAGCTGGCCGATGTGCGCCAGTTATGGAGCGCCCGCGAACAGCGTGATACTCCGGCGCTGCACAGTGACGAAGGCCCGGCCTACCGCCTGGGTGTATGGCTGATGTGGAGCTGCCTGATTGTCTTGTTGTTGTGGTCGGCGTTGGCGCCACTGGATAAAGGTGTGATGGCTGCCGGTCAGCTGGTGGTATCGGGCAACCGTAAAGCGGTGCAACACCCGACCGGTGGCCTGGTGAATAAAATTCTGGTCAGCAACGGCGATCAGGTGCAGCAGGGTCAGTTGTTAGTGCAGCTCAACCCGCTGGAACCGCGCTCGCGGTTTCAGTCGTTACGCAGTCGCTATCTTGGCTTGCGGGCGGAGGAAGCACGACTGATGGCGGAGCTGGCCGGAGACCCGCAACTGACGCCTAAAACCGATGAGTTTACCGATCCGCAGCTGATGGCGGACGCGCTGGCATTGCAGCAGCAGCTGATGCAGCGCCGTGAGCAAACGCTGACAACCGAGCTATCGGCGCTGGAACAAAGTGCCCAGGGGTTAAATGCTTCGCTGGCCGGTTTAAAGAGTTCGTTACAGAGCAAGGAAGCGCAGCGCCAGAATCTGCAGCAACAGCTGAACGGATTACGCCAGCTGGCTGAACAGGGCAGCGTGGCGCGTTATCAGCTGCTTGAAGCGGAACGCTTTTATGCCCAGCTGGATGGCGCCATTTCAGAAGATATCGGCAACATTGGTCAGCTACAGAGCCAGGTACTGGAGCTGGGTTTACGCCGGGCCCAGCGGCAGATGGAATACCGTCGTGATCTGAACGAGCAGCTGGCAAATACCCGCCAGCTGCTTGATGACGTGTTCGGACGTTTACAGACTGCGCAGTTTGAACTGCAGAACACCGATATCCGTGCCCCGGTGGCCGGCGTGGTGGTGGATGTGCAGGTGTTTACCGAAGGGGGTGTGATTGCGCCCGGCAGCCCGCTGATGGAGTTGGTGCCATCGCAGGGCGAGCTGGAAGTGCAGGCACAGCTGCGTCCGGACCGGGTGGATAACGTTCGCCCGGGACTGCAGGTGGAGCTGGTATTCAGCGCCTTCGAACAAAGCACCACGCCGCGGTTATTTGGTGAAGTGGCACTGGTGGCGGCCGACAGTATGACCGACCAGCGTACCGGGCTGGACTATTATCCGCTGACGATCCGTATCCTGCCGGAGAGCCTGGAGCGCATCGAACAACACCGTCTGGAGCAGCACCAGGCGGAACAATACCAGGCAGATCCGCGCCAGACAGAACACGGGGTGGATAAACCACAGTTACAGCTGGCTGATAATCCGTCGTTTGCATTCCGTCCCGGCATGCCGGTACAGGTGATGATCCGCACCGGAGAACGTTCGTTACTGAACTACCTGTTTCAGCCTTTGTATCAGCGCATGCTGACCGCCTTTACCGAAGGCTGATAACGCGGCCAAAGTCGGCTGTTGTCGGCGCCGGTTTCACAGTATGATGCCTGTGTCCCAGGGGGTGGCTGGCGCAATCTTCACGATTGCATAACAGCCTGAGATGTCTGATGTTTTGTTAATGCAAAACGGCAAACCCCTTGAACCTGATCCGGTTAATACCGGCGTAGGAATGGGGAGGTGCAGGTGGCTGTGTATCATGCGGCTGCCAAGGAAGCCGAATCAGCTTTTCTCCACGCTCGCACATTACCGGGTCTCTCGTTTTTATAAACAGGAAGACCTGATGCTCAATAAATTTTCTTCTCTTTTTGTGGTATCGCCGCTGGCGATGGCGATTTCTTTGTCGGCGGTTGCCAATAGCCAGACATTAGCCGAGTCCGGGACGGAGAGCGTAACGCTGGATGTTGTCAGCGTCAGTGCTGATTTCCGCCAGAGCGATGTACAAACGATTCCTGAGTCCGTCACTGTGGTGGGCAATGATCAGATTGAACAACGCAGTGCCGAACACCTGGAACAGATTTTAAGTCTGGCACCGAATGTGAATTTCTCTTCCGGCAGCTCGCGCGGGCGCTATTTCCAGATTCGTGGTATTGGCGAACGCAGCCAGTTTATCGATCCGGTTAATCCGTCGGTGGGTTTAATGATTGATGGCATTGATATGACCGGCCTGGGTGGTGCCGCGACGCTGCTGGATATCGACCAGGTGGAAATTCTGCGCGGCCCTCAAGGTACTCGTTTTGGTGCCAATGCCCTGGCCGGCATGATTAATATTCAGAGCAAAGCACCGACCAGAGAAAGCGAGGGTTTTGTTGCTGCGAAAGCCGGTAATTATGGCACTCATGGTCAGAGTGCGGCCATATCTGGTGGGTTAACGGAGACCGTTCAGGGTCGTCTGGCGGTTTCCAGTTTTAAGTCCGATGGTTATATGGAAAATGATTTCCTCGACCGGGAAAATACCAACAATATTGATGAAGTGGTGGCACGCGGTAAATTAGCGGCACAGTTATCGGACGCTACTGATCTGACGTTTACTTATTTTTATACCGATATTGATAACGGCTACGATGCGTTCTCGCTGGATAATAACCGCACCACGTATTCGGATAACCCGGGTGTGGATGCCCAGGAAAGTCATTCGTTTGCGCTCGACTTAAATTCGAAGCTGAACGACAGTGTGTCGTTTGAGGCGTTACTGGCGACCAGTAAAGCGGATGTTGAATATAGTTATGATGATGATTGGGCCTACGGCAGTTACGACCCTAATACCGGAAATTGTATTACCGCAGCCGGACCTTGCCTGGCAACACAGGATGGTGCCTGGGGTTATAGCCAGAGTGATAATTATCTGCGCGATTATCAACGCAACAGTATCGATCTGCGATTATTGTCGGGTGTCAACGGCCGGATTTTTTCTGATACTACCGATTGGGTTGTGGGTATTTATGGTTTTACCCGTGAGGAAGATCTGGCTCGCAGTGTGATTAAAACCGATACCGGTGAAAATCGAGCCGATAAACGCATTATCAGTGAGTTAGAATCTCAATCCTTGTCTGTCTACGGTGAACTCTCCACAGCCTTATCTGATCATCTCCAACTTACGTATGGTCTGCGAGTCGAACGATGGAAATCCGACTATCAGGATAATCGTATTGGCAGCGAAGATAAGGAAGAGACACTGAAAGGTGGGAAGGTTACTCTTGAGTATATGGTGAGTCATGAACACCTGGCATACGGCTCTTTAGCTCGCGGCTATAAAGCGGGTGGTATTAATACCGACCCAGATCTCGAAACCGTCAACCGAACATTTGACACCGAATTTAACAACACCATTGAATTGGGTCTGAAGTCTTCACTATTGCGCGATACGCTGATTACGCGTATCGCCGCGTTTTATGTCGACCGCAAAAATCAGCAAACAAAAAACTCGTTTGTTCAGGACGACAACAATGCTCCGTCCTTTAGTGACTATGTTGGCAACACGGATAACAGTGAAAATTATGGCTTTGAGCTGGAGTCTGACTGGAATATCTCACAGCGTATCAACTGGCAGTTAAGCTATGGGTATTTAATTACCGAACTGGGTAAATACACCTACGAGTCTGAGTCTTATGGTACTTATGAGCAGCAAGGGCGTCAGCAAGCACATGCACCACAATACAGTGCTGCAACCGCACTAAACCTGGCTGTAACGGACAGTGTATCGTTCCGTATCGAAAGCGAAGCAAAGGACGAGTTCTATTTCTCAGATAGCCACAACCTTAAATCAGAAGCGTATGTGTTATGGCATGCGCGTATTGCGTATGAGCAGCCAGAATACAGCCTGGCGCTGTACGGTCGTAATCTGACGAATCGTGACTATGAAGTGCGCGGTTTTGGTTTTAGTAATGATCCGCGTGACGGTTATGTGTCGTTCGGTTACGTTCAGTATGGCGAACCGCGTTTGTTTGGCATCGAAGGTCAATATTCGTTCTGATTAAACGGGAATCTGGTTCCGTATATTGCACCGCAACACGCCGTAAATGCATCCATGCAGGCTCGACTGCCGCATCCCTGCGGCAGACGGTTGCGTCAGCAATACACGAAACCGCTTCCTTTCTGAATTGGTAGGAGAAGGTAATGGAACTTTCAGTAGAAATCAGCAAATACCCATTAGCCGATGATTATATTCCGGCGATCAAAGATTTTATTGAACGGCTGCAGGCAACGGATGGCTTGTCGGTGGTGTGCAACACCATGAGCACACAGGTGTTTGGTGATTACGATTTAGTCATGAATACTCTGAATGCAGAAATAAAACGCTCATTTGAACAATTTGGTAAAGCGATTTTTGTCTGTAAATTTATCGGCACCAATCTCGATCCGGCGTTAAAACCCCATGGCTGAACTGGTCGATATACTCTGGCGTGCCGCTGCGGCGATGAGTGGCTGGGAAGTTCTGGCTACCGCATTGGGGCTGGCCTATCTGATTCTGGCGATCCGGCAAAGCAACTGGTGCTGGTATGCCGGTTTTGCCAGCACCGCCATCCTCAGCTGGTTATTCTGGAACGTCAGCCTGGTGATGGAGTCAGCACTGAATATTTATTATTTGCTGATTGCCGTTTATGGCTGGTGGTCGTGGAAGCATGGTAACCAGCAGGCCAGCCAGGATTTACCGATTCAGCGCTGGGGCATAAAGCAACACAGTCTGGCGGCGGTTAGTATTCTGACGCTGACGTTGATCAGTGGTTATTTGCTGGCACAAAATACCAGCGCGGCATTGCCGTATCTGGATTCGTTTACCACCTGGGGAGCAGTGGTTACCACCTGGATGGTAACCCGCAAAGTACTGGAAAACTGGTTGTACTGGCAGGTGTTTAATTCCTGCGCAATCGTGTTGTATATCGACCGCGGTTTGTACCTGGTGGCGTTATTAATGGCCCTGTATCTGGTGCTGGCGGTGGTTGGCTGGTTTACCTGGCGGCGTGATTACAACGCGCAGCAAAATCAATCTGCACAATGGCAGGGCGCCTGAATGTTGCAACTGCTGGATGACTGGCCACAGTGGAATTTAACGTCACAAAAACCGCAGCCCGGGCAAATTGAATTATTGCCCGGTGGACTGACTAATCAGAGTTTTATGCTGCATCTCAGCAGCGGTGATTATGTGTTACGGCTGGAGGCTGGTAACAGTGGTGAGCTGGATATTAATCGCGAACGCGAATATCAGATTCATCAGCAGGCCGCGGCGGCCGGACTGGTTCCGGAAATTATTTTTCGCAGCCAGGGCAAACACAAATATTGGATCCGGCGTTATATCGCCGGTGAATTGCTGACTCCGGAAACGCTTAATCAGGATACGCTGATCCAGATGGTGCAGGCCTTGCGGCGTTTGCATCAGTTGCCCGTTAGTGGCGACCTGCCGTTAATTTCGTTAACGCAAAAAGGCGGACGTTATCTGCAAACTATCGCGGCACAACAATCAGCCCCTGCCGGGCTGTTAACCCTGGCTGAGCAGTTATTGCAGCAGTTTGAGCCACTGCCGGATTCGCAGCCTTGTGTCTGTCATCTGGATCCGACTCTGGGAAACTGGATACGCACCGCACACGGACTGCAGCTGCTCGACTGGGAATACGCCGGGCTGGCACATCCGTTGTGGGATCTGGCGGCGCTCTGTCAGGATGTACACCTGAGTGAATATCACCAGCAACAGTTACTCGACCATTATTTTGGTGTCGGGCAATGGCGTTCGTCACAGTGGCGTTATGCCCGTAATCAGATGGCGTTGCTGGCGGCCTTATGGTATGGCGCGCAGCAGATCTGGAGCCTGCCCGAACTGGAGACCTACCTGCTGAGTCTGCAGGCGGTGAATCTGTGAGTTGTTCGCGGCACATATCCCCCTTTTCTTCAGCGCGTATTTTTTTACACTGTGGCGTCGTTTAAATCTGCACAGGTGTTGCTAAGGAGTCGCTGGTGAACAAAGCTTTTCCGCTGAAAATTTTTGCCGGTGAAGAAGCACTGGCGCATATCCGCCAGCACGGGCTGCAGGCCAGTGATATCGAAATGTTATTGGCGGCGTCCGGTGGCCCTAAATGGTTATCTCTGGCGGCCATCGACCGGTATTTATTAACTCAGTGGTTTGCCGGACGACAACAGCCGTTGCATGTTTTGGGGACTTCAGCCGGTGCCTGGCGTATGGCCTGTTACGCCCAGAATGATCCGCTGGCAGCGCATGCGCGCTTTCAGCAAGCTTATATCGAACAGAATTATTCCGATAAACCCACCGCCCGGGAAGTGGCTGATGGTTGTGTGCATATTCTTAATGTGGTGTTGGGAAAAGACGGTGCGCAACAAATCATTAATAACCCGACTGTGCGTTACCACACTCTGGTGACACGTTGTCGCGGATTAGCTGCCAGCGATCAGAAACAACTGCAAACCCTGGGGCTGGCGGGTGCTATGGCGGCCAATTTAATTTCCCGTGCGGCCATGCGACCACTGATTCAGCGCACCTTTTTTCATCATCCGGATAGACCGCCGATTGATCATTTCCCCCATCTGCCAGCGGCCCATGTGGCTCTGAATGAACACAATATTCAGCCCGCTCTGCTGGCAACCGGAGCCATTCCACTGGTGATTGCCGGGGTTAAAAATATTCCCGGTGCGCCAGCCGGTACTTATCGTGATGGTGGTGTGACGGACTATCAGTTTGACCTGCCGGTATACCCGGAACAGGGCTTTGTTCTGTATCCGCACTATTTCGCGCAAGCACCCAAAGGTGGTTGGTTTGATAAAAAATTGCGCTGGCGTACCTCCTCCCGTGAGCACTACAAACGCACCATTATTGTGGCACCGAGCTGGGAGTTTGCCGCCAGCTTGCCCGGTGGCCGGATTCCTGATCTGGAAGATTTTTATCTCTATAAATACCCCGAGCGGCGTCAGCGCTGGGATACAGCCCTGGCCCAGTGTGAAGCGCTGGGGGATGCCTTCGCCGAGCTCGATCAGAACAACCGTTGGGCCGAACTGGCAGAGCCACTTCCCTGGTAAAACTGCGCAGCCAGCCGCTGCCCGGATCAGCAAGACTCACTGGCCGCTGAATGGCCGAGATGTAAAATCCGGTTAACTTTTTTTATTTACCTCTGTGAACGGTCTGATGGCCGGTTACACTGTACGCTTTACTGAGAGGAATCAATCATGAAAGCAGTATTTGTAATATTTTCGGCGTTGATGCTGGCGGCGTGTGCTAATAAAGAAAAGCTGATTAGCGCAGCTAAGGACAATGCCAAACCGGTTTATGAAGAGTGTGTAAAAGAGTACAAAAAGACGATGTCCGACAGTGATGCGCGTAAAGCCTGTGGCGAAAAACTGAAAGCCGGTTATAAGGCTGTGAGTGAATAAAACCCGGCACGGAAGATAATAAAAAGCCCTGTGGCCAGAACTGCCACAGGGCTTTTTTATCGTTTAAACCGTACTCACAATACCGGAATCACAATTTAAAATCGTGACTAATGGTCAGTTCGGTTGTCTGGCCGCCGGGTACGGTACCGAAGGGGGCACTGTGTTCGATGGCTTTTTTCAGGGCAATATTCAGTTCGTGGTGACGGCTGCTGGTTTGTTTTTCCAGCGTGCTGATTTTGCCGTTGCCATCCAGGGTCAGGACATAACTGACCTGGCCTTGTTTTTTCAGGACCTCGGCCGCTTTCGGGTATTCCACGGCAGCAGCGACTTTATCGCGTACCTGCTGCTGATACATTTCAACCGTCATCTGGCTGGCCTGTTGTTTACGTACCGCCGCGGCCTGTTTTGCCTGTTGCGCCAGGCTGGCTGGCATATCTGGCCGGGCGCTGGCCGGTTGTGGGCTGTCGCTGAGAGAAAAGCGGTATTTCAGCGTATATTGCCACGGCGCATTCTTCAGCCCTTTGGGCGGCTGCACCTTGCTGCTGACCGCACGTATGGCCCGTTTCAGCTCTTCGTTTAACAGTTCGGTTTCACCGTCGACGCCAGCGGCGCTCTGCATAGCGGTGATTTCACCACCGCTGCTCAGGGTGACCGTCTGGCTGACGGAGCCCTGTTGCTGGAACTGGCGTGCCCAGGGTGGGTAACGTACTTCCTGTTCCAGTGCCTGTTGTAACTGCCAGCCATACAGCTGCTGGTAATAGTTCTGTTGTTCGGCCAGTTGCTGCTGTTGTTTGGCCGCGCGTTGCTGGGCGGCACGTTGTTGTTGCTGCTTCTTCTGTTCTGCCAGTTGCTGGCGGCTGAGTTTCTGTTGCTGCGCCTTGCGTTGTTTTTCGGCAGCCAGACGTTGTTTGCGTTCAGCCTGTTGCTGACTGCGTTGCTCTTCTTGCTGTTGTTGCAGGCGCTGTTGTTCCTGCCGTTGTTGTTCCTGCGCTTCCTGCTCCAGTCGTTGTTGCTCGGCCAGGCGGGCTGCTTTGGCAGCCTGTAAACGTTCTCGTTTCTGTTGTTGCCAGCCGGAAATCAGCTGCTTGCGATCGGCCGGAACCTGATGCGTATTCAGTTGTTGGGCCAGGATCGGGTCGTTGCCCTGGCCGAGAATCTGGCTGCGGAATTCACGTGATGGCGGTAATTTGCCGATCCAGGTATTCAGCAGGTAACCAAACAGGTCGCGTGATGGCGCACGAATGGCCAGTTCATTATTGAGATACACCCGGGTGCCACCGGCAGATACCTGGATGCGGACCATGTCGTCCTGCTGTAACGGGGTTTCAGGTAAATCGATAAAGGCCATCAGCGCTTCGCGGCTGGCCGGGTTATTTGGCAGGGTGGCATTGTTGATGGAAATATTGGCCTGCCACATCTTGCGCCATTTGCGCGGTGTCCAGCGGGCACGGATCAGTAACCGCATTTCCTGGTTGGCCTGACTGGCGAGAATAGTGTCGGGTGAGTCCGAAGGCTGTGACAGATACAGGCCGGCGATATAGTAGTCGCGGGTCAGTTGAGAAAAGGTGGCGCTGCCGTTCAGCACTAACTCGTCAGCCTGCAGGCGGGCGGTAAACAGGCTGCTGACAAGCAGAACTGCCAGTAGTAATGCTCGGGTCATTATTGCTATCTCGGGTAAAAGTACCGGTTAGTGATTTGAGAGGTACGCAGTGTAAGCCAATAACGGCAGCCGGAGAAATACTGACAAATTTCCTCCGGCTGTCGACGGTTATCAGTCTTTGATGGTGTGTAGCACCGCCACACTGGTATCAACATCCAGGCTGTTGATATAACCGATGCCGTTTAAGTCTTCAGCGATGGCTTTTTTCATCGCCGCCGCATCAGCGACATCCCGTGGTGGTTGCTTTTTACCGGCAAAGATCTGACGTGACCAGTAAGAGTGCAGCTGGGATGGGGTTTTATTCAGGACGCTGCGGGTGAAGCGGTCACGAATATCATCACCTTTTGCCAGGTTATAGGGTACGGCAGAACTGCCGTCCGGAAACTTGTTGGCTTTGCCCAGATAAATCCGTGACACCAGGTCGGTATCGATACCTGTGTAGGTGTTCTGGTTTTTCAGGTTGACGATAATGGCAATATCCGCCTGCGCTACCATGCTCAGAGACATAGCTGCGGCCAGTCCGAGGGCTTTGATCAGTTTCATGTGTCAGGCTCCTCAGAATACCAGTTGTAATGCCGCGCGGTAGAGAGTACCAGAGCCGCCTGGCTCACCCTGGTTGGTCTCTTCAACGTGGTGGGTTGCTTCAAATTTCAGTGCGGTGGCTTCGTCCAGGTCGTAACGCATACCCAGGGTGACACTGTCGTCTTCGCCGCGCAGTTTCATGGTTTTCTGAATCTCACCCACTTCACCGCCGTCGAGGCGGTCACGGGAGGTGGAATAGGTGGTGTGCAGCGTCAGCGCACCAAAACGTTTGGCCGCAGAAGCTAACCAGGCAAAGTTATCCACATACAGACCGGATTCGAAGTCGATGATGGCGGTTTCTGCGATAAACGACCAGTCGCCGTTATCCCAGGTGGTTGCCAGGTTGTAATAGCGGGCACGTTTTTCATCGAAGTCGAAGGTATCACGGGTGCTTTGTGAGGCATTGATCAACCCTGCAATACCTTGAGCAGCGGTATAGGCGAAATCAATCCGGCGGCTGCCGCCCTGCTCCAGTTCCAGCGTCATTTCGGTTTGCTGCATACCGGCGCGGAAACCAAAGTTACCCATATACAGGTTCAGGGTGATACCCGCGAAGTTATTCAGTTCGCTTTCGTATTCTTCGTTGAACAAAGTAATAGGCTTGTCACGACGACCGTAGTTCAGCTGTACCTGACCATCGAAGCTGTCGAAGCTGAAGCGGTGAGTCAGGTCGGCACCGTTGTAGTCGGCAAACGGAATACCGTAAGCATCGCCGGTTGGGCGTACCCAGTTATAGGCGTAACCCACATCCAGGAACTCAGAATAATAGAAGAACGGAATACGCAGACGACCAAAACGGAAGTCGGTGCTGTCGTTCAGTGCGTGGCTGACAAACGCCAGAGAGGTGCGTACGTCAAAGTCTTCTTCACCTTTAGCCGTCAGCTGAATGGTGGCACTGGTACGGTCACTGATGGTTTTGCTGACCTGCAGGCCCATCATGGTATCGCGGTTAAAGAAGTTAGCATCACCGGATTCGTAGTTTTCGATGGTGATATCGTTTTCGTCGAGGTAATAAGCACCAACGTTAAGGAAACCGTAGACGTTCAGGCTGTCATCGGCGATCGCATGGCCAGCAGTTCCCATTAACAGGGCACTGACCAGCGGAGTCATTATTCGGGTTCTCATGAGTAGATTTCTCCCTGGGCTGAGGCGCGGATGCTAGCACACCTGGTACTATCGTTTAACAGGGTGTCAGGAGAATTACTGAGAGGGTGCTCACAGAAACGGACACTCCCTGACCAATTGGTCGGGAGTGGCGCAGGATGTTAATGATAATTTTGTAGATTCACTTATGCCAGCTGCGGTTTGCGGCCCGCGCGGAAGGTGAACAGTGTTGCGGTGATAAACATAATCAGGCTGTAGACGCTGGGCGCAATCGACATCTCCGCACTTTGCAGGATGCTGGTGGTGATCAGCAGTGTCAGGGTGCCGTTTTGTAGCCCGACTTCCAGACAAATAGTGCGTGCCTGAGCTTCGTTATGTAGCAGCCATTTGCCCAGGCCATAACCAAGCAGCATGGTCAGCAGGTTCAGCGTTAAGGCTGCCGGGCCGGAGGCGATGGTGAAATCAATCAGTTTTTCCCCCAGATTGACCGCAATACTGAGGATGACCGCGGCCAGTACGGCCATTGAGAACCAGCTGATGGCTGGCTCCACCCGCTTGGCAAAGGCCTGCCAGCGGGCGCGGATCAGCATACCGGCAATTACCGGGATCACGGTAATCACAATCAGCTGCAGCCAGGTTTTCAGCAGCGGCAGCTCGAATACCTTGTCGTTGTCAGAATAATAACTGATGGCCCAGGCGCCCAGAACCGGGATAGTAAAGGGTGTGATAAAACCAATCACGGCGGTCAGCGACACAGATAAACCGACATCGCCACGGGCCAGATAAGTATACAGGTTCGAGGTCGTGCCACCGGGGCACAGCGACAGCAGAAACAGGCCAATAGCCAGCTCACCGTGCAGGCCAAAAGCGGCAATAATGATGACCGCAACCAGTGGCAGAAACACCATCTGAGCCACCGCACCGACCAGAAAACCGCGCGGCTGACGGAAGACCCGGCGGAAGTCATTGATGGTCAGGCTCAGGCCAACACCGGCCATAATCATAATCAGGGCGATCGGCAGACCGATTTTCACCAGGGTTTCGAACATCACTGAGTACTCATTGTTATTGTTAAGGATGTCAAACTACCGGATGAGACATAGTGCGGCAAGTAACCCGGCGGTAACTACGACTAACACCGAATGGTGCGTCCGGCCGGATTCTGTGTTTATTACGAGCGGTGACGGTAAAACTGCTTGGCATAACTCCAGGGGTTAAACCCGAGCTGTGGTTGTAATTGTTTGCATTGCTGGCGGGCTGCTTGTTTTTCCCGGGCCGGCCGGCGTGACGCCCAGATCAGCCAGTTGCCATCGTGGGTGGTGGCCTGCAGTACAGTGCTGAAGTCGTGCTGCAGTTGTTGCAGAATATGGCCCTCTGCTTTGTGTTCTTTCCACAGATTTAATACCAGCCAGCCATCGTCGCTGACATAACGGCCACATTGCTGCAGAAACTCCTGTTGCTGCTGCTCTGCACTCAGGCCATCGGCCAGATATAAATCGGAAAATAATAACCCGGTACTTTGCTGGCGGGCGACGGCCTGATTAACAAAGTGTTGGGCGCTGTCCACCTCGACCTGCAGCCGGGTATCACGTGGCAGGGCAAAATACTGGCGCGCAATGCGGACCACCGCCGGGCGCAACTCCACCGCCTGTATCTGCCAGGCGGGTAATAACTGCCATAACTTGGCGGCTAACAAACCACCACCTAACCCCAGTACCGTGGCGTGCCCCGGCTGAAGTTCTGCGCCCGGCAGCTGACAGGTCACTGCCAGCATGGCCCGCAGATAATCGTGTTGCAGCTGCAATGGCTGTTGTTTCAGCTGGCAGCTTTGTTCATCGGCGGTGCCGAAACTGAGGTAACGTTTATTGCCGTCGTCGAATACCTGTAGCGGTCCGAACTCATCGAAGCTGCGATGAATCTCATGGCCGAACGGATGGCAATCGGGTAATAAATAGGTTGTCACGCCGGACAGCTCACAGAGTTTTAAAAAACACTTTGGAATTACGTTGCAGGTTGTAGGCCTGTTGTTTTTCCAGCGGTAAGGCCGACACTTCTCCGGCGACAAATCCCTGTTCGACAAACCAGTGAGCGGTACGGGTGGTTAACACAAACAATTGCTGATAATGCCGCTGCCGGGCCTGTTGTTCGATCTGTTCCAGCAGCCGCTGACCGCGGTTACTGCCACGATAATCGCTGTGTACTGCGACGCAGGCCAGTTCAGCCTGTTTGTCGGTATACGGATATAAGGCGGCGCAGGCGGTAATTAAGCCGTCGCGCTCAATGACATAAAAGCGCTGAATTTCGGTTTCCAGCAGCTCGCGCGAGCGACGTACCAGAATGCCCTGATCTTCCAGCGGTTTTAACAACTGCAGAATGCCACCGACGTCATCGATGGTTGCTGCACGTAACTGGTCGTAGGCTTCCTGGCTGATTAAGGTGCCTTTACCTTCGCGGGTAAACAGTTCCTGTAACAAGGCGCCGTCTTCGGCATAACTCAGCAGCTGTGCCCGGGGCACACCCTGACGCACGGCATTAAGGGCGGCTTCGGCATGGTATAACGCTTCGCCGTGAAAATCGTGCAGGCAGTCCTGCAGCTGGGTGCTGGTCAGTTGCTGAATGGTGTTGCCGGCGGCGTCGGTCAGGCCGGCATCTTTACCCAGGATCAGCAGCTTATCGGCGCGCAGGCTGATGGCCGCCTGTTGTGCCACGTCTTCGACCGTGAGGTTAAACATTTCACCACTGGGGGAATAACCGGCACAGGATAACAACACGATATTACGTTGCTGTAATAACTCGCGGATGGCCTGGTGTTCGATGCGCCGCACCTCACCGGTGTGCTGAAAATCAACGCCGTTAATCACCCCTTTGGGTTTGGCGGTGACAAAATTACCGCTGACCACCCGGATGCGGGCACCGTGCATCGACGAGCCCGGAGTGCCGACCGACAGGCGTGACTCGATATCCGATTTCACCATACCAACCGCCGCTTTGACGGCGTTCAGTGCTGCGCCGTCCGTGATCCGGAAACCCTGAAAAAAGTCGCTGCGGATCGACAGGGTTTTAAGTGTGGCGTCAATTTGTGGCCGGGCACCGTGAACCAGTACCAGCTGTACACCGAGGCTGTTGAGCAGAGCGATATCCTGGATCACATTGGTGAAGTTGGCGTCAGCAATCGCGTCGCCTTCAAACATGATAACGAAGGTTTTGCCGCGGTGAGCGTTAATATACGGCGACGAATGGCGGAACCACTTAACGTAGTCGCTGTTGTTTAACGGCTTGTTGTGGTCCGCGCTGGCGGGTTGATCGGCGCTCATGATTCCGGCTTCACTGTGATGGATCTGACCAGTTTATCACTGCAGACAAAACTCGTTAATCAGCTGGCGGATTAAATCGATCCCCGGACGAATCTGATCGACAGCCAGATATTCATCCACCTGGTGAGCCTGGTTGATATTGCCCGGCCATAATACCAGGGTTTCGATGCCGAGATTCTGTAAAAACGGCGCTGCGGTCGCGAATGCCAGCGCTTCTGCGCTGGCGCCGGTGAGGCGTTCGCAGGCCTGTACAATGGCGCTGCTGGCGGGCGCGGCGATAAAAATATTGCCACGCGTGTCTTGCGAAACCGTGTTGTGCCGCTAACAATACCGCCATGACTACAGAAATCGAACTTAAGTTGCGGCTCAGCCCGCACAATCTCAACGACCAGAATCATCCACTGGTGTCTTTCCTTAATCAACACGCAGAAGCGGTTGATCCGCAGTTGCTGGTCAATCGTTATTACGATACCCCGGATCAGGCGTTATCGCGTGCGCGTGCGGCATTGCGCATTCGCCGCCGGGGTGACGGCTTTGAGCAGACGTTAAAGACGGCTGGTACCTCAACCGCTGGCCTGCATCAGCGGCGGGAATGGAACTGGCCGCTTGAGGGTGATGAGCTGGACGCCGGTGTATTGCGCAACGATGACGTACAGGCCTGCTGGCCGGGCGGCGTTGAGGTTGAGCAGTTACAGGTGATCTTCGCCACTAACTTCAACCGCCGTGCCTGGCGCTGGACGCTGGAGCAGGATGGTCAGCGTACTGCGGCTGAGGTCGTGATCGATCTGGGTGAGGTACTGGCCGGTGACAAAAGTGAGCCGTTATGTGAGCTGGAGCTGGAATTGCTCGACGGTGATGCTGCGGGTCTGTGGCAGATGGCACAACAGCTGGCAGCACATACGCCGTTGTGGCTGAGCGATACCAGTAAAGCCGAGCGCGGTTATCAGCTGGCAGAAAAAGAGGTGCAGTGGGCGGCCAGCCAGTCACCTTTCAGCGACACCATGGCACTGGCGCAGGTGGTGCCGCTCTGGTTGCAGCAGCAACTGGTGTTATTTCAGCGGGCGCTGGAAAAAACCTTATGGCAGCACGATTCCGAGGCCGCGCTGGTCTGCTGGCAACACTGGCTGACGTTGCGTCATTTACCGCAATGGTGCGGCAAAATTATCAAACGTAAACAAACCAAAGCCATGCGTGAGGCACTCGATCAGATGCAGCCCGGGCTGGAGGCGTTGTCGGCGTTAACCACCGCCAGTCGTTTCTTTAACGATGGCACAATCCGGCCACGCTGGTTACAGCTGGCGCAACAGTTACGTGATGATGCCTGCCTGGGCCAGGCGTTATTACAGCTGGCGCAGTGGGGTTATCAACAGCTGCCGCAACTGAGCGCCCAGGCCGCGAACGGTGTTGGCGTGAGTGGTGAAACCCTGAGTCATTATCAGCACCGGTGCTGGAAAGAAGTGCAGCAGGCGCTGGCCAGTCCACACGAACACTGGCATGTGAATCAGTGGGCTGAGCTGCAGTCGCAGGTCTCGCGGTTGCAACATCTGCATCAGTTGCGGGCACAGCTTTACAGCGCTACCGCAGCGGCGTCATACCCGCGTGAGCGGCGCTTACTGTCTGATATGCTTAACGGCCAATCTCTGATACAAAGTCTGATAGCTCAGCCGCAGTTGCTCAGTGCTGAACAGATCGGGCAGTTGCAGCAGGAGTTGCCTTACGAACTCTGGGGCCGCTGGCTGGAACTGAACAGCAGCCTGCGCCACAGCGAAAAATAATCGTTTACCGTGTTTGTTGCGGATTAAGGAAGATAACTCATGATTCAGGCCCAGGCCGAACGCCATCTGGCATTAACCACCTTGCTGGAAGATTTACGCCGCGATGGTGTACTGGCCGATGCGGATTACCAACAGGGTCTGAGCATTCGCCGCAACAAAGGTGAAGAAAACCTGCATCCGCTGACGGTGCTGGCGCGTCAGAATTTCACCGATGCGCGCAGCGGTAAAACCCTCAGTGAAGAGACGCTGGTGGCCTGGCTGGCACAACGTAATAAGCTGGAACACGTCACCATTGATCCTCTGGAAATCGACGTCAGTGCGGTAACGGCACAGATGTCGTACGCCTTTTCTGAGCGGCACAATATTCTCGCGGTTAAGGTCAGCAAAGATGAAGTGACGGTTGCCAGTGCAGAACCTTTCGTCAGTGGCTGGATGCCCGATCTGGAACACACCACCCGACGGATGGTGAAACGGGTACTGGCGGCGCCAGCGGATATCGACCGTTTCCGGGTTGAGTTTTATCAGCTGGCGAACTCGGTTAACCGCGCCGGCCAGGCACATACCGGCATCAGTTCGGTGCAGAACCTGGAATCCATGCTGGAGCTGGGTAAAGCCAAAGCACCGGA
This sequence comes from Bacterioplanoides pacificum, assembly GCF_042648445.1. Classification (NCBI taxonomy): domain Bacteria; kingdom Pseudomonadati; phylum Pseudomonadota; class Gammaproteobacteria; order Oceanospirillales; family Oceanospirillaceae; genus Bacterioplanoides; species Bacterioplanoides pacificum. The sequence continues at coordinate 102,512 of NZ_JBHRYB010000003.1, read as the reverse complement.
CGCCAATGACGAACATATCGTTAATATCGTCGACTGGTTGCTGCAGTACGCTTTTGACCAGCGCGCCAGTGATATTCATATCGAGCCGCGCCGTGAAGTTGGCCATGTGCGTTTCCGCATCGACGGCGTGTTGCACAATGTGTACGAGCTGCCGGCTCAGGTATCGCAGGCGGTCGTGGCGCGGATTAAATCCCTCGGACGGATGAACATTGCCGAAAAGCGCCGGCCGCAGGACAGCCGCTTAAAAACCAAAACACCCGGCGGAGAAGAAGTGGAGCTGCGGTTATCGACCTTGCCCACCGCGTTTGGCGAAAAGCTGGTAATGCGGGTATTTGATCCGTCGGTGCTGGTACGCAGTTTTGCCGACCTGGGGTTCAGCAAAGAAGATAAACGCCGCTGGGATCAGATGACCACCAATAACCACGGCATCGTGTTTGTTACCGGGCCAACCGGTTCCGGTAAAACCACCACCCTGTACACCACGTTAAAAACGCTGGCGACGCCGGAAGTGAATGTTTCCACCATCGAAGACCCGATCGAAATGGTGGAAGGGTCATTTAACCAGATGCAGGTTAACCCGGCGATTGACCTGGCTTTTGCCGATGGCGTGCGGGCATTATTACGGCAGGACCCGGACATCATCATGGTGGGTGAGGTGCGTGACCTGGAAACCGCCGAAATTGCGGTACAGGCGGCGTTAACCGGCCACCTGGTATTGTCGACTTTACATACCAATGATGCGCCGTCGGCCTTTACCCGGCTGCAGGAGCTGGGGTTACCGGCCTATCTGATTAAATCGTCGGTACTGGGGGTGATGGCGCAACGTCTGGTGCGGACCTTATGTCCACATTGCAAAGAACCTCAGGCCGCGGATGAAAAAGACTGGAAGCAACTGACCTCGCCCTGGCTGGTCAAAGCGCCGGAAAAAATTTACCAGGCCAAAGGTTGCCTCGAATGCCGCGGCACCGGGTATCTGGGGCGGATGGGAATTTACGAAGTGATGCCGATGAGCAACACGCTGGAAAACCTGATCACTGATACCACAGACCACAGCAAATTACGGCAGGCAGCGATGAAAGAAGGTATGCACAGCCTGCGCCTCAGTGGTGCTCATAAAGTTGCCGCCGGGCTGACCACCGTCAGTGAAGTGATGCGGGTGGCACCTTTGTCGAAGTTTTAGTGTGATTGGCGGTAATTTGTTGCTTCCTTCATAGTTTCGTAAGGCAACACAGATTAGACTTAAGCTCGTTGAACCCGGAACACACTCAGCAACGGATACTTGGTAATCAGGGTGGAAAACAGACAGCAGCACAGCGAAGATATTCAGCCGCCGGCCATCATTGATCTGGAAGCCTCAGGTTTCGGCCGTGGCAGCTACCCGATCGAAGTCGGCTTTGCGCTGGAAGATCGTCAGATTCACAGCTTTCTGATTAAGCCTGCCCCGGGCTGGACTCACTGGAGTGATGACGCCGAAAAAATCCACGGTATCAGCCGTCAGCAACTGGAAGATGATGGCCTCAGTCCGCGTGAAATTGCGCTGAAAATGAACGAGCTGCTGCGTGGTAAAACCCTCTACTCCGACGCCTGGAGTTTTGACTCGTCCTGGATCGGGCGACTCTTTGATGAAGCCGAACTGGTACAACGCTTCCGCATCGAAACGGTTAACAAGCTGTTGTCGCAGCAGCAGATGGAAGCCTGGCACGATACCAAAAAAGATCTCTGGCAGGAGATGGATATCGGGCGTCATCGTGCCGCCAATGATGTGCGGGTGTTGCAGGAAACCTTCCTGCGGGTTACCCGGGCGCAGTTATGACAGCCGCAAATTTCAGCGGCGGATGCCGCTGCGGCCAGTGCCGCTTTCAGGCTTCTCATCCGCCTTTGTTTGCCGGTTATTGTCACTGCCAGGCCTGCCGCCAACGCTCCAGCGCTAACGCCACCGCCTTTATGATGATGGATGAGAAGGATTTTACGCTGCAGGGTGAAACACACAGCTATCGCGAAAGTGGCGGCTCTGGCGCGCCGATCGAGCATCAACGTTGCAGCCGCTGTGGCTCGACGCTGTATACCAAGCTGTATGTGCTGAAAAACATCCTCGCCGTTCCGGCCGTGTTGCTGGATGATGCTGCGTTGTTCCAGCCGCAGCAACACGTGTGGGTCAGTGCCAAACCCGACTGGTACGACATCAATGATGATCTGCCGCAACAACCCGGGCCACCGCAATTATCGGCTGAGCTTAAAGCCCGCCTGGCGACAGGGTAACGCCAGAAGGCTCACGCTCTGTTAAATAAAATGATTCATTGCCAGGAAAGTTAGCTGTTGAATAGCTGGTAATTGACACATTTAAAAGTAATCGGCATTTTGAGCCATTTATATTGCTAGGATGGCGTCATTCAATGGCAAGCAGTAACTTCCACTTTCTTGAACAGCATGATGAGACAGCGCTGTGTGATGGCACCAACTATCTTTGGTATCGGCCATGTCTAAACAACGCGAACTGAACCTTCAGATTCCGGGTGTTGAGTTACCTGAAAATTTCAGCGATTTTATCGTGTATGTCGATGAGAGTGGTGACCACAGCCTGCAAAGTATCGATCAGAACTACCCTGTGTTCGTGCTGGCATTCTGCGTATTCTATAAAAACCATTACAGCAACAAGGTGGTTCCTGCATTGCAGGAGCTCAAATTCGACTTCTTTGGTCACGATCTGGTTATTCTGCATGAGCATGAAATTCGTAAGCAGAAAGGTGATTTTGCGGCACTGGCAAGTAAGGAGTTGAAAGAAGGTTTCTTAGGCCGACTAACCAATATTATCGATGACAGCAACTTCATCCTGATCAGTTGTGTGATTGATAAAAGTCGCATTCGCGAGTCCGATGCCGAGAGTAATTCTTATCATATCGCCCTGCGCTATTGTCTGGAGTCTCTGTATCAGCTGGTATCAGAGAAAGGTCAGCAGGATCTCGAAACTCATGTTGTGGTCGAAAGGCGCGGGAAAAAAGAAGATAACGACCTTGAACTGGAGTTTCGACGCATTTGCGACGGTGAAAACCGCTTCCGCCAGGATTTACCTTTTAAACTGCGTATGGCCAGTAAGGCCTCTAACTCGGCTGGGCTGCAGCTGGCGGATCTGGTTGCCAGACCAATAGGACGTCATGTGCTGAATCCGGCTCAGGAGAACCGTGCGTTCGATATTCTGAAGGTGAAGTTTTTCTGCGAAGGTGGCCGTAGTTGCGTCGGGAATGACTACGAAGACTGGGGCCTGAAGCGTTTTCCAGAGCCCTGAAAAGCGAAAGGCCCCGGTGAATCCACCAGAGCCTTGACGCCGACCGGGAACCCCCAATCCATTTGTTTTGTATTATCGTATTCGTTTCTGAATATCTCAAGGCCTTTTTTGTATTGTGAAAGCTCGCCTATTCTTCTTACAGAGCGCCTGAGAATCTGCGCTCCGCAGATTCTCAGGCAGATTTACCGCTCTGCTTGCTCCAGCCGTTCTCCATGAAGAAAATAGCCATGCTTGTCGCGCGCATCCGATTGTGTGGCTTCATCCCAGTTGGTGTATTCAAAACTGGCGGCATCGGCCCCGGCCAGAATTTCTGTTGGCTGATAATTGCTGCGGAAATAAATGTGATTCTGATCGCGCAGATAACCACGGCCTAATACCTGTAAGGTCGCCGGGTCAGCACCTTCAATCACGCCGCTGTGCTGATACAACATATCGTATACGGCGTTGTTATCTTTGCCGTAATGATCAACGTCTTCGATCAGCTCAAAGCTGGCGCTGTCGGCTTCGGGCAGCACCAGGGTTTCGTGGTAAAAAATATGCCGGGCATCTTTTGCGGTGTAATCATTCAGCACGGTGAAGCTGTCGGCATCGGCATCGGGCAGGTGATGCTGCTGGAAGTACACCCGGGCGCCGTCCGGGTTATGCGACACTCCGTAACTGCTCGGGTGGCCCCAGGCGTCGGGAAACAGACTGAAGTGTTGCGGTAAAGCACCTTCAAGCGGGATACCCGTCAGGTACACCCGCTGATTGTCAGCCCAGTATTCATCACCCAATGCTTCCAGATAGTGGAAACTGGCCGGATCCGCTCCGGCTAACTCCTGGCCGGCAAAATACACCCGCTCGCTGTCGCGTGCGTAGCGGTCACGGAAGTAGCCACTTTGGAGAGTTTCAAAGCTGTCTGCCTGAGCTCCCGGAATGGCTTGTGCGTTGTAATACACCGTGTTTTCAGCAACCGAATAACCGCTGTTGGCGATGCCTTTCAGGCTGTTGCTGAGCAGTTGTGGATAACCGAATACAATCATGGCGGTGATCACAATAGCGCTGGCGCTGAGGGTCAGAGTGCGGCCGGAGATGCCAAACAGATCAGAGCCAAATAACCAGAATAAGGCACACAGGGGGATCGGGTAACTGAGAAACAGCAGTGCCTGAAATACCACCGAACGTTTGTTTTCTGAGCCAGGGGCATCAAACATCATGGGTGACATCATCATCACCATAGGCCAGAACAGTAATAAGAACGTAGTGGCCAGTTGTGCGAGCAATTTCATAAAGTTTCCGTTATTGATCGTTCCGTCGATTAGCCAGCATACCACGATGGTGGCGTATTTCCGGAAGCATCTAACAGAATGGCGGGGCCAGCCTCTGACTGGCCCTGTCAGGCGGGGTTAACCGAAGGCGGAATTAACCGGCGATGGAGTTTTCTTCGTCGTCGTTATTTTCGTCGCTGTCTTCATCGCGGCGTTTAATCATGCGCGAAAACAATACACCGATTTCAAACAGGGAATACATAGGTAATGCCAGTACCGTCTGAGAAATCACATCCGGTGGTGTGACCAGCATGCCGACGACAAAACAGCCGAGGAAAATATACGGACGTTTGGCCGTCAGCGACTGCACTGAGGTGATGCCGGTTAACACCATCAGGAAAGTGGCGATGGGAATTTCAAAGGCGATGCCGAAGGCAAAAAAGATCTTCAGGATGAAGTTAAGGATATTGGAAATATCCGGCAGAAAGGAAATGCCTTCCGGACCGGCAGCGGTGAAAAAGGCAAATACCAGCGGCAATACAACAAAATACGCAAAGGCGATACCGGCATAAAATAACAAAACACTGGAGATCAGCAGCGGGATGCCGAATTTCTTTTCGTGTTGATACAGGCCGGGCGCAATAAACGACCAGATCTGAAACAGAATAAAAGGAACCGCCAGCAGAACGGCCAGCACCAGCGTCATTTTAAACGGTACCAGAAATGGCGACGCGACACCGGTAGCAATCATATTGCCGCTGTCGGGCAATAAGGTTGATAGCGGCTCCACCATAATCAGATACAGATCGTTGGCAAAATAAAACATGCCAAGGAACAGCGCTAATACCACCAGTACGCTTTTCAGCAGCCGGTTACGCAGTTCCACCAGGTGAGAAACTAAAGGTTGTGCCTGATCAGTCATGAGGGTTTGGATTCATCAGAAGGCGCTGCCGTGTCCTGTTTGCTGTCAGGTTCGGCGGCGCTGTTGGCTACTTGTTTCTGTTCGTCGTCATCGAGGAAGGTGGCGTACGGGTCTTTCAGTTTTTCCCGCAGCTCTTCGGTTCGCGCATGGCGCTCCAGGTCGTCCTGAATATTGCTCATGGTGCGGCGTACTTTGCCAATCATCAGGCCCAGGCTGCGGGCGGCGTGGGGTAAACGCTCCGGGCCCAGCACCAGCAGGCCAAGCACGGCGACCACCATTAACTCGAGAAAACCAATGTCGAACATCAGGCTTTATCTTGCTTGTCTTTCTGGTCGGCAGACGCTTTAGCGTCTTTTTCTGCGAAATCGGCGTCTTTTTCCAGCTCGTCGCCTTTTTCGTGGGTCAGGTTTTTGGCTTCTTCGTCTTTTTTGTCGGCCGGGTCTTCATTCATGGCTTTTTTGAAGCCTTTTACCGCGCCGCCTAAGTCGCCACCCAGTGAACGCAGTTTTTTGGTGCCGAAAATCATGATGACAATGGCCAGTACAATTAACAGTTGCCAGATGCTGATACCACTAAGCATGGGTTTACCTCTTTATTGTTGTACTCGTTACGAGTGTTAAAAGTCCGCTTAAAACCCCGGCAGCTGAGCGCCGCCGAGAATATGAAAATGCATATGAAATACTTCCTGGCCACCTTCGGCACCGGTATTGGTGATGGTGCGGAAGCCAGTCAGTTGCTGCTGCCTGGCGATGGTCGGGATGGTTAACATCAGGTGCGACATCAGCTCTGCGTCGCTAGCGCTGAGGTCGTTCAGGTTAACGATATGACGCTTGGGAATCACCAGCAGATGGGTGTCGGCTTTCGGGGCGATATCATGGAATGCCAGCAACTGGTCGTCTTCATACACCACGTTGGCGGGAATATCGCCGGCAACCAGTTTACAGAATAAGCAATCGGCATGGTCAGTCATAACGCTACCTGTGTGTTCAGTCTTTCGGGGTCCGTGAGGCTTTTTCTTCCAGGCCGGACATATCAAAGCGGCGTGCCAGCTCGTTGATCACAGCTTCCGGACGTTCGCCCAGCTTGGCCAGCGCGACCAGGCTATGAAACCATAAATCAGCGGTCTCGTAGATAACGTCCTGATTATCACCACTGGTTTCTGCATCTTTAGCCGCCAGAATGGTTTCGGTGGCTTCTTCGCCGACCTTTTCCAGAATCTTGTTCAGGCCTTTATGGTACAGGCTGGCTACGTAAGAGGAATCTTTGGCGGCGCCTTTGCGCTCTTCCAGGATGTCACCCAAAGCCGAGAGAATATCGCTCATAGCTGTTTCAGTTTCGTTAATTCTGTGAATGTAAACGCTGCTCGGAGCGCACTCAATAAATGTCTGTCGGATCTTTCAGCACCGGGTCAACCGCAACCCAGTTGCCGTCCTGGTACACCTGATAAAAGCAGCTTTCGCGGCCGGTATGACAGGCGATGCCGCCGATCTGTTCGACCTGCATAACAATCACATCGGCGTCGCAGTCGAGGCGCAGTTCGTGCAACTGTTGTACATGGCCGGATTCTTCACCTTTGCGCCATAATTTCTGACGCGAGCGGGAATAATAAATGGCGCGTTTTTCTCTGGCCGTCAGCTCCAGCGCTTCGCGGTTCATCCAGGCCATCATCAGGATACGACCGCTTTTATGATCCTGGGCGATCGCCGGCACCAGGCCATCGGTATCCCATTTTACGGCATCTAACCAGTTGCTCATGTTGATCTCTGTTACAACAATGGACTGCCGGCGGCTGCGCCGGCAGATAAAAATTCAGGCGAAGCAGGATAACCCATGGCACGCCGTAGCGGAAGTTGGCACGCGCTGACTCAGTTGATGAATACCAACAGTATCATCAGCGGGCAAATGAACTTGACGTACGCCGGCCAGATTTTCCAGAACAGTGTTTGCTCCAGCTGCGGGTTACCCTGTTGCAGCTCTTTCAGCAGCCGGTCGCGTTTCAGTACCCACATCAGCAACAGGCTGTATAACATCGCCAGCAGCGGCTGGGCATATACCGTGGTGGCGGTAATCACCAGCCCGAACAACGCTTTAAAGTTAAGAATAATCAGTGCCGAAATCAGTGTGATCACGGCGCCGGTGAGCCAGCTCATTTTACGCCGCGGCTGATTAAACTGTTCACAGGCCATGTTCACCGGTGACTCCAGCATGGAAATGGTGGAGGTGATGGCGGCGATGGTTAACAGCGCAAAAAAGCCGATGGCGATAAAGGGGCCGGCAGCGCCCATGGTGTCGAACATGGCCGGCAGAACAGTAAACACCAGGGTGTCAGAGGACAGCAGGCTGCCATCTTCGGCATAAATAGTGACTCCGTTTTGCTGGGCGACAAACATCGCCGGGATAATCAGCAAGCCGGCGAGAAAGGCGACAAAGGTATCCAGTCCGGCGACCACGGCGGCGGTGGCCGGCAGGTTCTCCTGCTTTGAGAGATAGCTGCCGTACACCATCATGCCGGTGACCCCCAGCGACAACGAAAAGAAGGCCTGCCCCATGGCACTGACCAGCATTTGCGGCGACAGCTGGCTGAAATCCGGCAACAGATACATGCGCAGACCGTCCATGGCACCGGGCTGACCGAGGATATAAATCGCCAGTAATACCAGCAACGCCAGCAGAGTTGGCATCAACCGTTTTGACCAACGCTCGATACCGGCGCTGACACCATCACGCACAACAAAAATGGTAAGCAACATAATCACCAGCATCATCAGCAGGTTGCGGCTGACGGAAAACTCGGTAAACCAGCTGGCCAATCCCTCCAGGCCGAGTAACTGGAATACCGGTGCCAGCATATAAGCCACCAACCAGCCGGCCACAATGGCGTAAAAGCTGAGAATCAGCGATAAGGCACACACGCCTAATACACCGCCGAGGCTGGCAAAACGTTTGCCGAGCGTACCGGAGGCCAGATTGCGTAACGCACTGATCGGATTTTGTTGGGATAACCGGCCAATGGTCAGTTCGGCGACTAACATCGGGTAGGCCAGTACAAACACCATCAGCAGGTAAATCAGCAGAAAAGCACCGCCACCGTTTTCAGCCGCCTGGGTTGGGAAACCCCAGATATTGCCTAAACCAATGGCAGACCCGGCGGCAGCAAGAATAAAACCGGTACGGGAAGTAAAACCACCGCGGCTGTCAGCCACGGCTGTTGCAGAGTTGGCCATAACTGGCTCCTGATACAATCGTTGGTGCCGTGGTGGTGATACACCGTCACGGCGGGCTGTGGTTGCTGCGGCCTTGTGGGCGTGGCAACGGACAGCCGTTAATAGATAACCCCGGCCGGGTAATGCCGGGTACTATGCCTGCTATGCCCGACCTGTCGTCAGGCCTTCAGCAACAACCAGATGATGCCACTGGCGGCGATTGCCAGGCCGGCCACTTCCGGGATGCCGAGTGTGAAGGCCTGCCACCAACTGAACAAACCGCTGACCAGAGTCAGGGTGCCCAGCGTCTGATGGCGCTTCTGATTACGTTGCTGGTGCAGGGTTTCACGCAGTTGCAGCAACTCGTTGTGCAATGCCTGCTGGTTTTCGTCCATGTGGTTCAGGCGCGATAACGCACCATGTACCAAACCGGGGATCTGCGGGGCTTTTTCGATCCAGCCCGGCAGTTGCCGCTTTAATTCTTTGTAAGCCGCCTTCGGACCAAAGCGGTCGCGCATCCAGCCTTCCAGATAGGGTTTGGCGGTACTCCATAAATCGAGTTGTGGATACAGCTGGCGCCCCAGGCCTTCGATGTTGAGCAGGGTTTTCTGCAGCAGTACCAGTTGTGGCTGGACTTCCATATTAAAACGCCGGGCGGTGCTGAACAGCTGGATCAACACCTGGCCAAAGGAAATCTCGGCCAGCGGTTTATCAAAGATAGGTTCACACACGCTGCGGATAGCGGCAGCAAATTCATGCACCTTGGTGCTTGGGGGCACCCAGCCGGAGTCGATATGCAGTTGTGCAACCTGATGGTAATCCTGATTAAAAAAGGCCAGCAGGTTCATCGCCAGGTAGTGCTGATCTTCTTCCGTCAGACTGCCGACAATACCGCAGTCGATGGCGATGTATTGTGGTTGTTGCGGGTTATGCCGGGCGACAAAGATATTGCCCGGATGCATATCGGCATGGAAAAAGCTGTCGCGGAATACCTGGGTAAAAAAGATTTCCACACCCCGTTCGGCAAGCAGCTTCATGTTGGTATTCTGCGCCTGCAGCTGACCCACATCAGCTACCGGTATGCCATAAATCCGCTCGCTTACCATGACTTTATTGCGGCAATATTCCCAATACACTTCCGGCATATACAGCAGTTCAGAGTCGGCAAAGTTGCGCTTCAGCTGGGTGGCGTTGGAGGCTTCAATCTGCAGGTTCAGCTCGCCATAAATGGTATGGCGGTAGTCTTCCACCACTTCCAGCGGCTTCAGGCGGCGCCCTTCGGCGGAATATTTCACCAGCAGCCGGGCCATAAATTCGAGTAACTGCAGATCGCGTTCGATGGTGTGTTCGATCCCCGGACGTACCACTTTGACCACCACTTCCTGGTCACCATGTTCACTGTCCTGTGGCAGGCGGGCGGCATGCACCTGAGCGATGGAAGCCGACGCCAGTGGCTTGGCGGAGAATTCGGAGAATAACTGTTCGATTTTCTGGCCCAGCTGATCTTCGATCAGAGCGATCGCTGTGTCGCTGTCGAACGGTGGTACATCGTCCTGCAGGCGGCGCAATTCGGCGACGATATCGTCCGGTACCAGATCCGGCCGGGTCGACAGAATCTGGCCGAATTTCACAAAGATGGGGCCCAGTGCTTCCAGCGCCAGACGTAAACGTGCACCGCGGCTGAGTTTGCCGGGTACCGGATTCAGGCGCCAGGGAGCGAGCCACAGAGCAATACGCAACGACAGCGGTAACTGTTCGACCGGCACCAGGCTATCCAGGCGGTAGCGGGTGAAGATAAAAAGAATTTTCCACAGGCGCCAGAGGTTGGCCATAAAGGAATTCCTGAATAACGGGTTTAGTGTTGAGGGTCGTCGCTGGCCTGTTGCCGGGCCTGCAGCTGATCCAGGCGGGCCTGTAGTCGGTCGCTGGCAAAGCGCAGCTCATCAACCTCATCGGCAAACTGATCAAGTAATGGTTGTGGCGTTACCAGCTGCGCTTCGTCTTCAAGGTAGTCTTTGGCGGCAACGCGGTAAGTGGAGGCGCTGGACTTACCCCAGCGAAATAAACCACGAACGCTTTTCCCCAGCTGATGTGCTAGCAGGCTGCCGGTGAGTGGCTGAATCAGGGCTTCCCAATCGATATCAAGCTGCTGCACCAGTCGGGTCAGGCGAATCGACAGCTCACTATCGCCGTCCATATCGATGGCGCTGTTGATCAGTTGATTGGCTTTATCGCCGGCTCTGGCCAGCGCTTTAAAATCGGCCAGCGAACCACGCATGATGACGTCGGGCCGGGCTTCGTTACGGAAGCTGAAGGCCACGCCCTGATTGAGCAGCCGAATATACAGTGGCTGAATATCGTTCACTTCGATGCAGACCAGCCGCCCGGCTTCCGCTGCGATGTGTTGTAGCGCCACCGGATCCTGCTTCAGTAACTGATTAACACTGGCTTCCAGCGGAATCAGCAGACTGTGCGACAGGGTGGCATGGTTGGCCAGTTGGCTGGCCAGCGCTTGCAGCAACGCCATCTCAGGGTTTGATGCCGCGGTGTAAGGCCACCACGCCACTGGTCATGTTATGGAAGCTGCAACGCACCAGGCCTGCGTTTTCCATCATGCTTTTCAGGGTTTCCTGATCCGGGTGCATACGGATGGATTCGGCCAGGTATTTGTAGCTGTCGGCGTCGTTGGTCACCAGCTTGCCCATAAATGGCAACGCGGTAAATGAATACAAATCGTAAGCCTTGCTCATCAGCGGGTTGGTGGGTTTGGAGAATTCCAGCACCAGTAAGCGGCCGCCGGGTTTAAGCACCCGCGCCATAGAGCGTAACGCTTTGTCTTTATCGGTGACGTTGCGCAGACCAAAAGCGATGGTGATGACATCAAAGCTGTTGTCTTCGAAGGGCAGGCATTCGGCATTCGCCTGGACGTATTCGATATTGCCAACATACCCCTGATCGGTCAGCCGGTCGCGGCCGACGTTAAGCATCGATGAGTTGATATCCGCCAATACCACACCGCCGGACGGGCCGACAATTTTGGCGAATTTTTTGGTCAGGTCACCGGTGCCGCCTGCCAGGTCGAGCACTTTGTCGCCCGGGCGTACACCACTCATATCGATGGTGAAACGTTTCCACAGGCGATGAATACCAAACGACATCAGGTCGTTCATGACATCGTATTTGGCGGCTACCGAATGGAAAACATCGGCCACCATTTCCTGTTTCTTGTCGCTGTCTACGGTCTGATAACCAAAGTGGGTTTTGTTGTCTGACATGTCGACCTTCTCTGACTGATCGGCCGCCTGCGCTGTTCACAGAACGGACAAAATGAAAATTGCCGCCATTTTAGCGGTTGCCCGGACGAATGTCTTGCGCTGCATCAGCTACCGTCGGCAGCCCGCAGATGGCGGTTGTCGCGATTCCACCTGTGCAGCTTGTGGTGCCTGCGGCAAGCTGCGACCATGGCGCCTGCGGGCGTGATCTTACACGCTGTTAATCAAGGTATTTCATTATGTTTATCGCACTCAATAAAGCCGCCACCGTGGTGTTCTGGCTGCTGGTTGTTATGGCTCAGGTTCAGGGCTGGCAAGGCTGGTTAGGATTGTTGCCTCAGGTTGGTCTGGCGGTGGCCGTTATTCATGTGCTGGAAGTGGCGTATTTCTGGCTGTCGCTGAAACAACGCAGCAGCAACCCGGTTGCTGATGCGCTGCAGATTTTTGTGTTTGGTATCTTTCATATGAAGCGTTTTATCGAACAACAAAACGCCTGATCGCCGGCGCCCGTCTGCATTCAAGAACAGAGTGATCACAGTAACAGGCACGTATGAGACTATCAGCCAAAACGGCAGTGCTCGGTGGGTATTTAATCTGCAGCTTCGAGTAGGCTGGCAAGGCCGCTAAAACGATAAACCCCAGCTTAGGGGCTAGGGTTTGTAAACAGCCTGACCGCAGCCAGGCTGCGGTTTTTTCTGTAGCGAAAAGGGCGCTGATCAGCCCTGAACCAGCCAGCCGTTTAACTGCTGGATGTCTTTTTCGTTCAGTGTTCCGGCGAAGAACTTCAGGTTCAGCAGGTCCTGAATATAGTCGTAACGGGCATTAGCGTAGTCGCGCTGTGCCTGGTACAGAGTACGCTGAGCATTCAGTACTTCAACGATGTTCCGGGTACCGACTTTATAACCGGTCTGGGTTGCTTCCAGTGCACTTTCGGCAGAAACAATCGCCTGCTTGCGCGCTTTTACGTTCAGCACATCGGTTTTCACTTTGCGGAACAGGCTGCGGATGTTCTGCTTCATGTTACGGCGTTCGCCTTCCAGCTGGTATTCGGCGGAGGCGTATTGTTTAGCCGCCTGTTTGCTCTGGCTGTATAACGAGCCGCCGGCCAGTAATGGCATAGAAACCTGGAAACCAATGGCAGTACTGGTGGTGTCGACGGTACCGCCTGCGGTTGGAATAAACTGGTCGCCATCGGAATAACTGCCAATCAGTTTAACCGTTGGCAGATGGTTCGAACGGGTAGCATTACGTTGCAGACGTACCGCATCTTTGTTGGTTTCTGCCAGCCGCAGACCAACGTATTTGGCCAGACCGGATTCTACCCAGGGCTCGACCTGGGTTGGTTGAGGCATCTCCAGCGATACGTCATCGCGTAATGGCGATACCGTATCAAAACGCTGTCCGGTTAACTGTTCCAGTGCTTCGTAACTGATGTCGAGGCTAGCTTCCTGGCCCAGCAGGTTGACGGCGGTCAGGTCGTATCCGGCTTGTGCTTCATGGACATCGGTGATGGCGATCAGGCCGACATCAAAGCGTTGTTTGGTTTGCTCCAGTGAGCGTTTCACTGCTTTTTCTTCGGCCTGAGCGGCTGACAGATTATCTTTGGCACGCAGTACATTGAAGTAAGACTGGGCGGTGCGCAGCAGCAGTTGCTGCTCGGCTAATTGCAGTTGCAGAGCCGCGGCTTCATCACCGGAAGACGCTGCCTGATAGGTATACCAGGCGTTCAGGTTAAACAGAGTCTGACTGGCCTGAATCTGCAGTTGTGCCTGATCGTAGTCGAAATCCTGCCCGGCAGATTCGCCGTCTACTTCGGTCTGGCTGTAGCTGATGTTCGCTTGTGGCAATAAGGCACCGCGGGCGGTGCCGACGTTGTAGCTGTTCGCTTCGCGGGTGGCGCGGGCGGCAGCGATTTGGGCATCGTTGCTGGCCGCTTGTTGATAAATGGTGCTAAGGTCGGCGGCGTTTGACAGGCTGGATGCCAGAATCGCAGCACTGAGAGTCAGTAATTTTTTCATATTGTTTCGGGCCTTTGCTTTGGCAGCCATGTGAATAAAGTTGTCATTCTAACAGAATAAATACTGCTCAAAATGCCTTCATTGTTCCGGCAATGAAAACAGACTGTACAGTAGTTCCGTTGAATATTAGCTAAGTCTGATATTCTTCTCTAGTTATATAGGTAGGTCAAGTAATGAACACCCAACCGAAGAATCAACTGGCTGCGCCTGAGTATAGCGGTGCCGATGTTGAGATCGTAGACAATAAGCGCGTTTTTGATGGTTTTTTCGCGGTGGACAAGTTAACCCTGCGTCACAAACGTTTTGACGGTAGCTGGAGTGGCCCGTTTACCCGCGAATTATTTGAACGGGGTGAAGCCGTGTGTGTGTTGTTATACGATCCGCAGCGCGACTGTGTGGTGTTGGCTGAGCAGTTTCGCCCCGGTGCGCTGGCGGATGAACGTTCGCCCTGGTTACTGGAGCTGGTGGCCGGCATGGTGGAAGCCGGGGAAAGTTATCAACAGGTGGCAGAACGTGAAACTGAAGAAGAAGCCGGCTGTCAGTTCTATCAGCTGATTCCGATTTGCAATTATTGGGTGTCGCCGGGTGGTACCAGTGAGCGGGTGCAGCTGTATTGCGGCCTGATCGACAGCCAGGGGGTTGCAGGTATTCATGGCCTGGAAGATGAAAATGAAGACATTCGTCTGCACACGCTGAGCTTCCCCCAGGCTTATCAGGCGGTTGAGTCAGGTTGCATTAATAATGCGGCCACTATTATGGCGCTGCAGTGGTTGAAGATTCACCATAGCGAACTGAGCGGGGCTGAATAAATCGGTATTCTGAATATAGATAGCCCGCTGGTTAGCTGGATTTATTCTTTGTCTGGCACCGCTGGCGGTGATTCGTTAGGCTTCTCTGCCAGATGACCATCAGCACGACAGGGGAGGAGCCTTTGCTGAAGAAAAAACGTTATGTGCCCGACTTGCAGCAGTTATCTTCGCTGGCGGAGAAAAATTACCTGCGCTTTCTGAAGCTGTTTCCGGATATGGAAGCAGGGGCCGAACGTGTGTTTGTGATCAGCTCCGGTTCGTCGCATCAGGCCCGGGTAGTCATCCGGGTTGAAGAGGTGCACCCCTATACCACCATGTTGCAACTGGTACAGCAGGGGCTGAGCCCGGAATGGATTCAGCCACCGCGGATGCAGGTGCGGTTGTATCATGATGCCAATATGGCGGAAGTATTGAGTTACCAGAATCAGCGGCGCTTTGAGGGACGTTACCAGTATCCCAATCCGACCATGCGTCTGCCGGACGAAAAACTGCAGCTAAACCGTTTTCTGGCTGATTGGCTGGATCATTGCCTACAATATGGACATGTCGACACAGCGTTTGAATTTTTACCGGATCTGTCATAAAAGATATTGATAGAACTGTAAAAAGCAGTAAAAGCGGCTGTGTCAGGTAAGTTTTTGTGAAACTTTTCTCTGTCGTGGCGCGCGTCGCTCGTATAAAGTGGAAATACTAACGATAAAAAGGGAGTGGGTACGACTGTGTTCTCGCTGAAAAACCGGAGGCCATTGCGTCTGGTGCAGATCACGGATACTCATCTGAATGAGCCCGAGGATGGCCATTTATTGGGTATGCAGACACTGCACAGCCTGCGTTGTGTGCTGGAACTGGTGCGTGAAGAGCGTCACCAGATTGATGCTTTTCTGGTGACGGGGGATTTATCCCAGGACGGGTCACTGGAGGCATATCATCATCTGCAACGCGAACTGACCCATTTTTCCTGCCCTTCTTTCTGGCTTGCCGGAAACCACGACGATCCTGATAACATGGCCCAGGCCGCCGACGGGAATGAATATCTGCAGCCGCTGATCCGCACCGACGACTGGCAAATCATCATGCTCGATTCCCAGGTGGTGGGTAAAGTGTATGGCCGCTTAGCGGAATCTCAGCTGGACTTCCTCGATCAGACACTGGCACAGCGGCCGGATCTGCATTCGCTGGTTTGTTTCCATCATCACCCGGTAGCCATGGACTGCAAGTGGATCGATACCATCGGTATTAAAAATGCGGATGACCTGTGGCGGGTGATCGATAAACACAGCAACGTGCGTGCGGTTTGCTGGGGACATGTCCATCAGGACAGCGACCAGATGCGTGGCCAGGTGCGGTTATTATCAACCCCTTCCACCTGTATTCAGTTTGAACCCCAAAGCGAAGATTTTGCCATTGATTCACTGGCCCCCGGTTATCGCTGGCTCGACCTGAATGCCGATGGCAGCATTGATACCGGTGTCAGCCGGGTTGAGGGGATCGAGTTCGAAGTGGATTATTCGGTGAAAGGGTACTGACCGTCAGTGATGAAACTGCCTTCTCATATCGGCTGTGTTTATCTGCACGGTTTTTTAAGTTCGCCCGCCTCCACCAAAGCCCAGCAACTGATGCACTATTTTGAGCAGTCCGGGATGGCTGACCAGCTGCGACTACCCGCTCTGGCGTTTGAGCCACAGCAGGCAATCTGCCAGGCTGAACAGGCCGTGACCGCACTGCAGCAGCAGCCGGGTATTCGTGACGTGTTTATTATCGGCAGCTCCCTGGGGGGATATTACGCCACCTGGCTCAGTCAGAAACTCGGCTGCAAAGCCGTGCTGGTGAATCCGGCGGTCAGACCTTATGAGTTATTTGACCGTTACCTGGGGCCGAATCAACACTTCTACGATGGCCAGACTTATATTCTGGAAATGAAACACATCGACCAGCTACAGGCGCTGGAGGTTGAGACGCTATCGCAGCCAGATAAGCTGATGTTGTTGTTACAAACCGGCGATGAAACGCTGGATTACCGCCTTGCGGCGGAGAAATACCTGCCTTGCCGCAGCTGGCTGGAAGCCGGTGGCAACCACAGTTTTGTGGATTTTATCGATCGTTTACCGGCTATTTTCTGCTTCGCAGCAGGCTGCGACCGTTAAGCGGTCAGACCATTGCCTGACACACCTCAGGCTGTGCTAATCTGAACAGACATAAACAACCGTGGTTGCCGGCATGGGTGCACAGAATGGATTCAGACATGGCATAGCCTGCCTGCTGTTAACGCTGTTGCTGGCACTGATCGTTCATTTTGCCCGTACCATCGCTGACCCGCTCAGCCATACGTTAACCAGTGGCGATCATGGGATCACCATTTCCAGTGGCTATTGGCTTGACCCGTCTGCAGCGGTGAGAGTCAGCGAAGCTGCACAGCAACCACAACTGATGGCAGAGTCGGATTTTGCCGAGATTCCCTGGAGCTTCGAGCAACAGGCCTACTGGTTACGGCTGACACTGACGAATTCCGCGGCGGATCCCCGCGTTCTGGTGGTGCACTTTGCCAATCCGATGCTGGAGCAACTCGATCTTTATCGTCAGGCAGACGGACGGGCGGCGGAACATATCCGTCTGGGTTGGCAGGCACAGGATCTGACGGCTGAGCAGCGTGCCATACCTTCTTATGAATGGTTGCTTGATGGCCGCAGCAGCCAGCAGTTATACATTCGTATTGCGACCGAGGGCATTGCCAAAACCCCGGTGCAGTTGTTTACCCCGCAGGATTTTAACGCTCTGGTGCGGTCGAAATTTCTGATCTGGGGAGGTTTTGTTGGCATTCTGATTGTCATCGCGCTGTATAATCTGGTGTTGTACAGCGGTCTGAAAGACGGCATCTATCTGGTTTACATCAGTTATATCGTTTCGATCCTGATGTTGTTGGGTGTGGCGATCGGTTTTGGTCATTATATCTGGCCGGAAGGTGTGATCCGGCTGTTGCGCAGTCAGATTGTTACGGCGAACCTGCTGGTGGTTATTTTCACCATGAGCTTTGCGCTGTTGTTTTTCAGCCTGTGGCACAGCCGTGAACGTATTGTGCGTTGGTTTAAGCGTTATCTGCTGTTTATGGTAGCGCTGGCCATCGTGGCGCTGGGGTTGCCGGAATATCGTGCTGCACCGCTGTTTTTTGCCGCCATGGTGGTGTTGTATCCGCTGATTGTCTTGTTGCTGTATCGCCAGTTCCGGCTTAATTATCGCTGGGCGGGTTATTACCTGGTTTCCTGGGTGCCACTGATTGTAGGGGGAGCGTTACAGCCGATGGTGCTGACCGGCGTGCTGGAGGGCTCTTTCCTGCTTAATCATGCCCTGATGATGGGGGTCTTAAGCGAAATTGTACTGATGGCGATGGCACTGGCTAACCGCATGCAATTTAAAAAAGAACAGGCCTTGTTTAACGCGACTCACGACCCGGGCACCGCCTTACCCAACAGCAACTTGCTGGATGCCAGTCTGCAGCACCTGGTAAAGGAAGAGCAGCCGTTCTCCGTGTGCCTAGTCGAAGTGGTGGGCTTCTCCGGTTTACAGCCGTATATCAGCAACAGTAACAGTGATGAGCTGATGCTGATGATTGCCCGAACCATAAATCGTGAACTGCTGTATCAGCCGGATTTTCTGATACTGGAGAGTTGTGCCGCCAAGCCCCAGCGGGTGGTGCATATCAAGGACGGTTTATTGGCCGTCATTCTGCTGGATTATTCGCCAGCGCTGGCTGCCAGCCTGTTTCACACGATTCAGCAGCAATTATCCTCGGGCGCCCAATTGGGTGAGCTGTATGTATCGTTATCGTTGCGTTTTGGTCTGTCGCTGTATAGCCGGCATAACAATGAAGAATTACCGGATGTGCTGAAACAAGCCCAGCAGGCACTTGATCAGGCCAAGCACCAGCATCAGCCTGTGGCGCTGTACCAGGCCGATCAGGCATATGGTCTGACGCAACGCTTATCGCTGGCTGCCGGGCTGCAGGCCGCACTGAAAAACGATGCTTTGCAGTTGTATCATCAGCCACAGATCAATCTGCACAGTGGCCGGGTGGACGGTTCAGAGGTGTTGTTACGCTGGCATCATGCTGAGCTGGGTTTTATTCCACCGTCAGAATTTATTCCGCTGGCTGAAGATACCGGCATTGTGAATGAACTGACCTTATGGGTCATTGATCGCGCTTGTCAGCATTTGCAGCAGCTGCGCCAGGAAGGCTTTGTGAATTACAACGTGTCGCTGAATATCAGCGGTAAAGACATTGCTGAGCCGGATTTTCTGGACAATGTCCGCGCCATTCTGGGCCGCTATCCGATACCGCTGCAGAACCTGACGTTTGAATTAACCGAGTCGGTGACGGTCAGCGACTTTCATTTGTTGCAGCATACGCTGGACGCGTTGGCGGCGATGGGGATTAATATCGCGATTGATGATTATGGTACCGGTTATTCCTCGCTGTTTTATATCGCCGAGTTACCTTTCACCGAGCTGAAAATTGATAAAAGTTTCGTGTCGGATCTGGACGATTCCGGTCGTCACCTGACAATCGTTAAAACCACCATCGAAATGGCCAAACGCCTGGGGCTTAGAGTGGTGGCCGAAGGTATTGAAACGGCCGCCGTCGAAGCCCTGCTGAAAGAACATGACTGCCAGCTGGCACAGGGATTCTATTACCGTAAACCCAGTCCGTTTGATCAATATCTGAGCTGGCTGAAGCAGAGCTAGGAATTACCCCTGTGGTCGTTATACTTGGGCCGATCAGATTGTCTTTAGCAAGAGATATACATGGCGAATAAACAATACACCGCATCGTCGATTGAAGTACTGAGTGGCCTGGATCCGGTTCGTAAACGCCCTGGCATGTATACCGATACCACCCGCCCCAATCACCTGGCACAGGAGGTGATTGATAACTCGGTGGACGAAGCGCTGGCAGGTCATGCCAGCAGCATTGAAGTAACGTTACACGCCGATGGTTCGATGACAGTGCTGGATGATGGCCGCGGCATGCCCACTGATATTCACCCGGAGCACGGTGTTTCCGGGGTTGAGCTGATTCTGACGCAGCTGCATGCCGGTGGTAAGTTCTCCAACGATAATTATCAGTTCTCCGGTGGTTTGCACGGTGTGGGTGTGTCCGTGGTAAACGCCTTATCAAAAGTGCTGGAGGTGACCATCTGGCGCGATGGTCAGGTACAGCGTATTGGCTTTAAAGACGGTTATAAAGCACTGGACTTACAGGTGGTTGATAGCTGTGGCAAAAAACGCAGCGGTACCAGTGTTCGTTTTCTGCCGGATGCACAATATTTTGATTCGTCGAAATTTTCGCTGCCGCGGCTGAAACACGTATTGCGCGCTAAAGCGGTTTTATGCCCGGGGTTACGGATTAAATTTAATGCCCCGAATGCTGAAGACAGCGCCGAATGGTATTACGAAGATGGCTTAACCGATTATTTAAAAGTCAGCTCCACCGGTTACGAAACTCTGCCGCAGGAACCTTTTACCGGCTCGATGACCGGCGACACAGAAGGCGTCGACTGGGCGGTGCAGTGGCTACCGGAAGGCGGTGAGTTATGTCAGGAAAGTTATGTAAACCTGATTCCTACCGCTCAGGGAGGAACACACGTTAACGGTTTCCGTTCGGGGTTACTGGATGCGTTACGTGAGTTTTGTGAATTCCGTAATTTATTACCACGCGGGGTAAAATTAACGCCGGATGATTTATGGGAGCGTTGCTCCTATGTGTTATCGGCCAAGCTCGCGGATCCTCAGTTTGCCGGTCAGACCAAGGAACGCCTGTCGTCGCGGGAAGCGTCATCGTTTATTTCCGGTGTGGTAAAAGATTCGTTTGCTCTGTGGTTAAACGAACACACCCGGGATGCCGAATTATTAGCCGAAATGGCGATTTCCAGTGCTCAGAGCCGGCTGCGTAAAGCCAAAAAAGTAGCGCGTAAAAAAATCACCCAGGGCCCGGCTTTGCCGGGTAAACTGGCCGATTGTACCGGTCAGGACGGTGAACGTACGGAGCTGTTTCTGGTGGAAGGGGACTCGGCCGGCGGCTCAGCCAAGCAGGCGCGGGATCGTGAATTTCAGGCCATTATGCCGCTGCGTGGTAAAATCCTGAATACCTGGGAAGTGGACTCCGGTGAAATTCTGGCCTCAGAAGAAGTGCATAATATTGCTATTGCACTGGGTATTGATCCGGCCAGCGATAATCTCGACGGTTTACGTTATGGCAAAATCTGCATCCTGGCCGATGCTGATTCCGATGGTTTACACATTGCCACCTTGTTGTGTGCGTTGTTTGTGCGGCATTTCCGTAAGCTGGTAGCAGACGGCCATGTGTACGTGGCGATGCCGCCGTTGTACCGCATCGATGTCGGCAAAGATGTTTATTATGCTCTGGATGAAGGTGAAAAAGCCGGTGTGTTAGAACGCATTAAAGCAGAAAAGAAACGCGGCAAGGTTAACGTGCAGCGCTTCAAAGGCCTGGGTGAAATGAACCCGATGCAGTTGCGTGAAACCACCATGGATCCGAACACCCGCCGGCTGGTGCAGTTATCGCTGGAACCGGGTGACGGTACCAACGAATTAATGGATATGTTGCTGGCGAAAAAACGCGCTTCTGACCGTAAAGGCTGGTTAGAACAGCGCGGCAACGAAGTGGAAATTGCCTGACGCCGGTCAATCATCAGGGCCATTCGGTCCTGATGATTAAGTATTTATTAAGCTTTCTGCTGTATCATCCCCCCCTCTTTTTTCAAAGGAATTGCAAATGCGAAGATTGTTAATCTTTGCTGCCATTGCTATGGCCGGCTGTGCCCGGCTGGATAGTGTTCAGATTGGCAGTATCGACCAGAGTCAGGGAGCGTTGACGCCGGTATCGGTTCGTCTCAGTGAAACCGGTTTTGATGCCGCAGCATCGGCGGAACTCGGTCGTCAGTTATCCCGTGGCCAGACCTCACAGCAGTGGAAAGAAATCCGCGATATTCTGGCGCTGGTCAATATGGGACCACGTACCGGTAACCCGGTTTATGACGAAAACTATGCCGAACAATTATTGAGCTTCCTGCGCAATGAATGTCCGTCAGGAGAACTCACCGGCATCCGTGCTATTCGTGAAGCCAAAACTGCCGGCCCGGTATCGGGCGAAATTGTAGCTGTCGACGCGTTTTGTATCGCTGAAAAATAAGGACTGATCATGTTTCAACGTATATTTGTTTTTTTATTATTGTCTGTGGCGTTAACCGGTTGTGTCAGCCTCAATTCGGTATCCCTGACTCAGGTTCCGGCTGAACGCAATAACGAAGTGCGTGCTTCCGCCGATCATTGGGCGATTCTTGGTATCGCTTTTGATAACGATTTTGTTGATGAAGCGGTAAATGATCTGCGCAACCAGTGCCAGGGTGGCAAGCTGGACGGGGTGTTAACCAAGTTCCAGAACACCGTCTATTTGCTGGTGGTCAAACGCGAAGTGATCGCCACGGCGTATTGCCAGAAGGGGTGAAAATGAAACGTTTAATCACTATCGCCTTAAGCTCTCTGCTGGCGGGCGGTTGTACACATTCTATTCATCAGCAGTATATCAGTGATGTTGATGCCGGTTTAAGCCAGGCAACGAATACCCGTACTGTGGTGATGACCAGCGAACAATCCGTGGTGTTGGGATTTGTGTTTGATACCGATTACGTCGATCAGGCTTATGCCGACCTGAAGCAACAATGCCCGGGTCGTATTGGTGCAATCGCGACCCAATACTCCACCAGTCATGGCTTTATGCACTGGACCAATAAAATCCGCATGGAAGCCATCTGCACCCAATAAGCCGCCAGCCGTTTGTGTGTTTGCCCCGGTAACCGAGGTTATCGGGGATTCCTCACCGTTCTGCCTTCTGCCGCCTGAATCATCGTTTTAGCATTGTCCTTCTCGGGTTAGTGGGTCACAATCTGTGGCAACTTTTCCGATGCCCTGATACTGCGGGCAGAACCGAAGCTGGACAGAACTGCGAGTCTTATGACGGATCAAATCAGTTATACCGACGACGGCGTAGAGCGTCAGTCGCTGAAACAATATACCGAAAATGCGTACCTGAATTATTCCATGTACGTGATTCTCGATCGTGCCCTGCCACATGTAGGTGATGGCCTTAAGCCGGTGCAGCGTCGTATTGTGTACGCCATGAGCGAACTGGGCCTGAAGCACACCGCTAAATATAAAAAGTCGGCGCGTACGGTTGGTGATGTGTTGGGTAAGTACCACCCGCATGGCGACAGCGCTTGTTATGAAGCTATGGTGCTGATGGCGCAACCGTTCTCGTATCGTTATCCACTGGTCGACGGCCAGGGCAACTGGGGCGCGCCGGATGATCCGAAATCGTTTGCCGCCATGCGTTATACCGAAGCCAAACTGGCCGGCTATGCCGAAGTGTTACTCAGCGAACTGGGCCAGGGCACGGTGGAATGGCAGCCAAACTTTGACGGCACCATGGATGAGCCCAGCACCTTACCGGCCCGGCTGCCGAATATTCTGTTAAACGGTACCACCGGTATTGCTGTGGGTATGGCGACCGATATCCCGCCGCATAATGTGCGCGAAGTGGCCAGTGCCTGTATTCATTTACTGGATGACCCGAAAGCCGATATCGACGCGTTATGTGAACACGTGCAGGCACCGGATTTTCCCACCGACGCAGAAATTATTACCCCGAAGGAGGATTTGCGTAAGTTATACCGCAGCGGCAAAGGCAGTGTGAAAATGCGCGCCGGTTATAATGTGGAAGATGGCGACATTGTTATTACGGCCTTGCCTCATCAGGTATCCGGGGCAAAAATTCTGGAACAGATTGCTGCCCAGATGACGGCAAAAAAACTGCCGTTAGTAACGGATTTACGCGACGAGTCGGATCACGAAAACCCAACCCGGTTAGTGATTGTACCTAAGTCAAACCGGGTTGATTGTGATGCCGTGATGGCGCATTTATTTGCCACCACCGATCTGGAAAAAAACTATCGCGTTAATATGAACGTGATTGGTCTGGATGGCCGGCCACAGGTGAAAAACCTGCAGCTGATGTTAACCGAGTGGCTGGAATACCGTACAGCGACCGTACGCCGTCGTTTGCAGCATCGCCTGGATAAAGTACTGGCTCGTCTGCATATCTTAGAAGGTATGCTGGTGGCGTTCCTGAATATCGATGAAGTCATCGAGATCATTCGTACTGAGGATGAACCTAAGCCGGTGTTAATGCAGCGCTTTGGGGTATCGGACATTCAGGCAGAAGCCATTCTGGAATTAAAATTACGTCACCTCGCCAAACTGGAAGAAATGAAAATCCGTGGCGAACAGGATGAATTGGAAAAAGAACGCGAAACTCTGGAAAAAACCTTAGGCTCCGAACGGCGGTTAAAAACCCTGATTAAAAAAGAATTAACTGCAGACGCTGAAAAATACGGCGATGACCGTCGTTCGCCAGTGGTCGTGCGTGGCGAAGCCAGGGCTTTCTCTGAAACTGAACTGGTTTCAGCGGAATCCATTACCGTGGTGTTATCAGAAAAAGGCTGGGTACGGGCTGCCAAAGGTCACGATATCGATGCCGAAAACCTGAATTATAAATCGGGTGATAAATATCTGTTATCTGCGCCAGGTAAAAGCAATCAGAACGCGGTGTTTATCGACAGTACAGGCCGTTCTTATGCACTGGCTGCGCACACCTTACCGTCTGCCCGTGGCCAGGGTGAACCGTTAAGTGGTCGCCTGAATATCCCCGCAGGTGCACAGTTCCTCGGTCTGGTGATGGGGCCTGATTCCGATCAGTATCTGATGGCAACCGACGCCGGTTATGGCTTTATTGCCAACCTGGGAGACATGCAGAGCAAAAACAAAGCCGGTAAAAACCTGCTGACCGTGCCGGATAACGCCCGGGTGCTGGTGCCTGCCAGGATTATCAACCCGGAGAAAAGCTGGATTGCAGCGGTCAGCAACGAAGGTCGTATGCTGGTGTTCCCGGCGGCGGATGTGCCGCTGATGGCGCGTGGCAAAGGCAACAAAATGATCAACATTAACGCCGCCAAAGCGGCTGCCCGGGAGGAGTTGATGGTCGCCTGTGTCGCCTTCAATGAAGACGACACTCTGCTGGTGTACGCCGGTAAACGCCATATGAAACTGAAGTTTGCCGATCTTGAGCATTACCAGGGTGAACGTGGCCGTCGGGGTAATAAATTGCCACGGGGCTTCCAGAATGTCGATGCCATGGAAGTGGTGCGCAAAGACGACTGAAAACATCAGTCTGTGATCAAGTCCAAGGCGGAACGGCGGTGATTCTTTTAGAATGACCGCCGTTTTTTATTGCTGGTGCATCACCGTTATGGCTGTCGAAACCCTGAACGATATCGAACTGAATGTGATTGACGCTCAACCACAGCAGGCGACCAACCCCGCCACTCTGATCTGGGCACACGGGTTGATGTTCTGTACCGCAGCCGATGTCGAATCGGGCCTGTTTGCCTGGAAAAAAACTCAGCAACAACACCGGGTCGTGCGATACGACGCCCGTGGCCATGGTGAGTCTCAGGTCACGCCTGATCCGGCGGATTATCAATGGCAGAACCTGGGCCGGGATATGTTAGCCGTGGCACAGCATTCCGGCGCCGATAAATTTGTGCTGGGTGGAGCCTCAATGGGCTGTGGCACCAGCCTGATGGCGGCGCTGCAATTACTGAATTCGGAACAAAAAGAGAAACTTGCCGGGCTGGTGCTGGTGATTCCGCCGACCGGCTGGAAAAGCCGTAAGCTGCAAACGCTGAAATATCGTTTACTGGCCTGGTTCAGTAAGTTACGTCTGGTACCGGCACTGTTGCCACAGCTGACACAAAATAAAGTGATTGCCGGTTTTCTGCATAAATCCATGGCTTATACCGAAGCGGTGTTATTGCGCTATATGGCCAGCCATAAAAAAGAAGCCTATTTCCCGATCCTGATGGGCTCAGCTCAGTCGGATATGCCAGCGCAAGACGAACTGAAAAATATTGATGTACCGGTACTGATCCTGGCCTGGAAAGACGATGTCAGTCACCCGGTTTCGACCGCCACCCGGTTGCGTGAGTTATTACCAAACAGTGAAATTCATCTGGCGAATGAAACCCGTCATGTGGACTTATGGGATCAGCAGATTGCGGAGTTTCTTAAGCAGTTATAAGCGGGTTACCAGTATTGTGGTTTTCTGATCGGTTTTTTTCGGGTAGGTATAAGATCGGGCAAGTGATTTCTGCTTAACTCAGCGTCTGTTATATATTTCCTCGTCCAGTTTGCCGAGGAACTCAGTTGTTTGTTACCAGGACGCCGGGAGCTTGCGATGCTTTTTCGGGTAGGGATCACTACGCCAATATTGATAGTGTCTCCGTAGTCTTGTCGAATCAGTTGCAAAGCCGGAGCCAGGTCAGTGTCATTTGAAACGATCACTATATGCCTGATATCCAACCGGCAAACATCCCGGTAGGCATGGAGTGCTATATTGACATCGGTTTGTTTTTCTTCGAGTTTCCAGACCGCTACCTGAACTGACTTATCTGGTGGGGACTGGAAGCGTGGCAAGTTTGCTTTTTCCAGGCTGTAGTAGCCTTTAATTATGTCGACTTCGTTTGGGTACAGCGCTTGCAATGCCCGATGGTAGCTTTGCTGAGCTTGCATTGCTGCCTGGCCATTGCTGGCGATGGCGGCTTTAATGTCAGCCGTGAAATATTTGATCTGTACGAGTTCAGAGTGTGGTGACTGAGTTGCAAGAATATTACTGAATAGCTTTCTCAAGTCTAACCATTTATCTTCGGAATGCTTCAGGCAGCCGTAATATAGATTGTATCCGTCTATATAGATTATTGTTTTCACAGCATTTTCCTTATGCCAGATATGAAAAAACCGCCATAAGGCGGTTTTTTCGCCCTAAGCAGCAGTTAATCAAATAACCCTGCGAAGGGGGAGTCGTGAATCCAGTATGGCAGACCTGCGGAGCAGGTCAAGAGTTCATTGGCTCACACCACTTCAAACAAGCGGAAGCA
The DNA here is from genome assembly GCF_042648445.1 of Bacterioplanoides pacificum. Classification (NCBI taxonomy): domain Bacteria; kingdom Pseudomonadati; phylum Pseudomonadota; class Gammaproteobacteria; order Oceanospirillales; family Oceanospirillaceae; genus Bacterioplanoides; species Bacterioplanoides pacificum. Next base: position 75,696 of record NZ_JBHRYB010000003.1, on the reverse strand, counting down.
AAACTCTTTGGTGGTTTTGCTTTTTTTCTCATTCCAGTTAGCCGGCAGCTGCGGCTGTAACGTCGCTTCATGTTCAATATAAACCAGCGCACCGGGTAACAGGCGTAACTGTTCGATAGCGGGTTGCAGCAGGTTTTTGCCAAACGGTGGGTCGAGGAATACCAGGTCGTAGGGTTCCGGATTTTGTTCCAGCCAGGTCAGTGCATCGCCGGCCCAGACCTGGGCGTTGCTGGCCTGCAGCGTTTGCAGGTTTTCTTTCAGCTGTAACGCGGCCTTGGCGTGTTTCTCCAGAAAAATCACTTGTTTGGCACCGCGTGATAACGCTTCAAAACCGAGTGCACCACTGCCGGCGAAGGCATCCACGACACGTGCGCCTTCGACATCAAACTGCAGCCAGTTAAAAACGGTTTCCCGTACCCGGTCGAGGGTCGGGCGTAAGCCATCGATGGCCGGAAAACGCAACCGGCGCGAACGCCACTGGCCGCCGATAATGCGCAGTTGTTGAGTCGGGGTGGATTTACTCATGGGTCGTTCGCCGTGTCTGGAACCGATAACTTGCCGGCCGGCGCACGTTTACAGTTGAGGTAAGCGGCGGCGGCATCTTTCTGGCTATCGGCCAGCGCCTGATACAGGTGCTGGTAATAACCAGAGGGGGGGCGATGGTAGGCAATGTCGCTCTGAATGTCGAGCTGACCGGCATGGGACAACCAGCGTAGCCGTAATTCGCGGCTGCGCTGCTGGCGGAAGTGTTGCCATTGGGAACGGTTGGGCAATGCTTTATCCAGTTGAGCAACCGGGCTGGCCCAGTGCGACCGAAACCATAATGAACCGGCGGCATGATGCTGTTCACAAATGCCCAGCGTTTCCGTGCTGGCGCTGGCGGGTTGTAACTGCCAGTGACGGATCAGCCAGGCGCTGATGGCCTGCATCTGACGTTCCTGCCAGGGCCCTTGCAGCAGAATGGCCGATACGGATTGGGGTGTTTCCGGTCGTGGTTGTTGTTGCAGTGCCTGACTCCAGTGCTCAGCGGGCAGGCGGATGTCCTGGTGTTGTCCGGTCAATAACCGTATCTGGCCATGGGGCAGTGCGGTCTGTTGCCAATAGCTGGTGATGCCTTCTTCCGTCTGCCAGTGATGCCAGGGCGATACACTTAATGGCGGAAGCTGCAGTGGCTCCAAGGGCAGTTGTTCCGGGTCGGTTCTGCCGAGGTGAATCCAGCTGATTAACACCAGGCAGGATAAAATAATGATATTCAGAGTACGGCGGCTGAATCTCACGCCCGCGTCCTTATTCACAATGGGGTTTAGTGGTAGGATAGCGGACTTTAATTGCCTGCGGGTGATACTGATCACGCACCCCTGTTTTCCGGCCGGGCGAGCAGACGCCGATTCTGTGGTCAGCAACCGATATTGTGGTGAACAACCAATGTTTGATTTTTTTAAGCGCAAAAAGAAAGCGCCAGAAGAGCAGCAACCTGCCGCTGAGCAGGATGCAGAAACACAACAACAAGTCGAAGCAGCAGAAACAGCCGAAGCTGCTGATCACGCCGGTGACGTTGCAACGGCGCTACAGGCCGTTGAAGAAGTGGTTGCCGAAGAGCAGGCACTGCAACAACCTGAGCCAGATCCTGAACAATCATCAGAAGCTCCGGTGAGCCCGGTCGCTGAACCTGAAACGGCTCAGACTGCTGATAACGAAGAGCTGAGCTACTTCGAAGAAGCTGGCGAACAGCAAGCACCAAAAGAAGAAAAGAAAAAAGGTTTCTTCGGCCGCATCCGCGATGGCCTGAGCAAAACACGCAGCGGCTTAGCCGATGGCCTGGCAGACTTGCTGGTGGGTAAAAAGGAAATTGATGATGACCTGCTGGAAGATCTGGAGACCCAGCTGATCATGGCGGATGTGGGCATGGAAGCGACTCAGGAAATCATGGAACGCCTGACCGGCCGCATCAGCCGTAAAGAGCTGAACGATTCCGATGCCTTATTTGAGGCGCTGATCGAAGAATTACAAACCATGCTGGCGGTGGCGCAACAGCCGCTGGTGATCGATAGCGAAAAATCGCCGTATGTCATTCTGATGGTGGGTATCAATGGCGTAGGGAAAACCACCACCATTGGCAAACTGGCAAAACAATTTCAGAACCGCGGCAAAAGTGTGATGCTGGCTGCTGGTGATACCTTCCGTGCGGCCGCCGTTGAGCAGCTGCAGGTATGGGGGGAGCGTAATAATGTGCCGGTCGTGGCGCAGCATACCGGGGCGGATTCCGCCTCAGTGATCTATGACGCGGTGGAAGCAGCCAAATCGCGTAACGTCGATATCCTGATTGCTGATACCGCCGGCCGTTTGCATAACAAAGACAACCTGATGCAGGAGCTGGAAAAAGTCGTGCGGGTGATGAAAAAACTCGACGATGCGGCACCGCATGAGGTGATGCTGGTACTGGATGCCGGTACCGGTCAGAACGCCATTAATCAGTGCAAGCAGTTCCTGCAATCGGTAGGCATAACCGGGCTGACGTTAACCAAACTCGATGGCACGGCCAAAGGCGGTATTATTTTTGCGCTGGCCAAGCAGTTTGAAATTCCGGTGCGCTTTATTGGTGTTGGCGAAGGTATCGATGATTTACGCCCGTTTAATGCCGAAGAATTTACCCGGGCATTGTTTAAACAAGAAGACTGATCGCCGCAGGAAAATCCGGTTTGATGCAGTTGCAGCAATAATAAGAGGTAAGGATGGCAAACCCCGATGTAATGGTGCGTTTTGACCGGGTCAGCAAGCGTTACAGCAGCCCCGGCACACAAGGGGGCGGCAAAGAAGCGCTCAGCAGTGTGAACTTCGAACTGCAGCGTGGTGAATTTGCCTTCCTCACCGGCCACAGCGGCGCTGGTAAAAGTACCCTGCTGAAGCTGATGATGCTGATGGAGCGTCCCAGCCGTGGCCAGGTGATTATCGATGGCCAGAATCTGGCGCGCCTGCGCCCATCTCAGGTGCCGTTCCATCGCCGTAAGGTCGGCGTGGTGTTTCAGAACCATCAGCTGTTATTTGATCGCAGCGTGTTTGATAACGTTGCGTTACCGCTGCAGATTGCTGGCTTTACTCCCGCTGAAGCCGGGCGCCGGGTGCGTGCCGCGCTTGATTCTGTTGGCTTATTGGGTATGGAAAAGCGCAACCCGATTGAGCTGTCGGGTGGTGAACAACAGCGGGTCGGGATTGCCCGGGCGGTGGTTAATAAACCCCCGTTATTATTGGCGGATGAGCCGACCGGTAACCTCGATCCGGAATTATCCGAAGAAATTATGAAACTTTTCACCCGTTTTCAGCAGGTGGGTGTCACGGTACTGATCGCCACTCACGATATTGCTCTGATCGAACGTATGGGTCATCGCCGTCTGATTCTTGATCAGGGCAGCATGGTGCAGGGTCAGTTACAGGAGGGCGTATATGGCTGATGTGAAACCCGGCGCCGCCAAGGGTGCTTCCAGTCATAAAATTGGTATCCAGGCACAGTTTGGCGCCTGGTTTGCGCACCATCAGCTGGTGGCTGTTGAGACTCTGGTAAAACTGCTGGCGAATCCGGCAGCGGCACTATTAACCTGGCTGGTGGTGGCCATTGCACTGACCTTACCCGGCGCGTTATGGATGACGCTGGATAATATGGAACAACTCAGTGGTCGGTTTCAGGCATCCGGGCGCATTACTTTGTATCTTAGCCCGGCAGCGGATATCGAACAGGGACAGGCGCTGAGTGATCGTATCGCAGCACTGGATGATGTGCGCCAGACCGAATTTATCGATGCGGATCAGGCTCTCGACGACTTCCGCCACAACAGTGGCCTGCAACAGGCTCTCGACTTTTTACCTGATAACCCGTTGCCTGCGGTGATTCTGGTGGAACCACCATTGGGAATTGAAGCACGGCAGGTGGAACAACTGGTGGAGCAACTGGGCTCCTATCAGATTGTGGATTCGGTACAGCTCGACATGGCCTGGGTTGAGCGGCTGCTGGCGATGCTGGCACTGGGAGAGCGGCTGATCTGGGTGTTAGGTGTGTTACTGGCGCTGGCAATTCTGCTGGTGGTGGGCAATACCGTGCGTCTGGCGATTGCTGCCCGGGTCGACGAAATCCGGGTTACCAAGCTGGTGGGTGGCACCAACGCTTATGTACGCCGGCCTTTTTTATACACAGGTTTATGGTATGGCCTGGTCGGTGGTTTACTGGCCTGGATACTGCTGGCCACCTGCTGGTTGTTATTGTCGGGGCCGGTGGATGAGCTGGCACAGCTGTATGGCTCAGGCTTTGAGCTGAAACCACTATCCGCGGCGGCGGCCATGGTGTTGTTGTTATCGGCGATGATACTGGGCTGGCTCGGAGCCTGGTGGTCGGTTGCGCGTCACCTCGACCAGATAGAACCCTGAATGACGGGAATATTGCCATCATTGGCTGTTTAAAAAGTCATAATTGGCTATTATTTAAATAGATTGTTCCAGTAAGGAACTGCAAAGAGGGATTGGTTGTCAGAGTTTTCAGGTGCTAAACTCTTTTGCCGTTGATACCTCATCATTGGGGTGAACTTTTCAGGAGTGTTCGATGAACCAAGGTTTATTAGCCGTTAATGCGTTGTCTCCCGGTGCCAATCTGGAGGCTTACATCAGCACGGTTAATGCTATCCCTGTGCTGACTGCCGAGGAAGAAAAAACCCTGGCAGAGCGTCTGCATTATGAAGGTGATCTGGAAGCTGCACGTCATCTGGTGATGTCCCATATGCGCTTTGTGGTGCATATCGCGCGCAGCTACTCCGGCTACGGTCTGAACCAGGGTGACCTGATTCAGGAAGGCAACGTGGGCCTGATGAAGGCGGTAAAACGTTTTAACCCGGAAGTGGGTGTTCGTCTGGTGTCTTTTGCTGTGCACTGGATCAAAGCTGAAATCCACGAGTTTATTCTGCGTAACTGGCGGATCGTCAAGGTCGCCACCACCAAAGCCCAGCGTAAGCTGTTCTTTAACCTGCGCTCTAAAAAGCAACGTCTGGGCTGGTTAAGCCAGGCTGAAGCCAAATCCATCGCCGACGATCTGGGCGTGGAAACCAAAACCGTTTTTGAAATGGAAGGCCGTCTGAACGCCCACGATGCCGCATTCGACGGTGGCGTTGACGACGACAACGAAGATTCTGCGCCACAGGCGCCAGTGTATTACCTCGAAGACCACAGCGCTGATCCGGCAACTCTGGTTGAAGACGATAACTACGAGCAGGATGCCAATGGCCGTCTGGCGCAGGCGATGTCGGAGCTGGATGACCGCAGCCGCAATATTCTGCAACAACGCTGGTTGTCGGAAGAGAAAGCCACTCTGCACGATCTCGCCGCCATTTATGAAGTATCGGCTGAGCGTATCCGTCAGCTCGAGAAAAATGCCATGAAAAAGCTGAAAGCAGCGATGGGCAGTGATCTGGTTCTGGCCTGATTTTTCAGTGATTCAATAAAAATGCCGCGCCCTGATAACAGGACGCGGCATTTTTGTTTGCGCTTAACGGTCAGGCGTTCAGCCAGTCCATATAGGCAAATACACCTTGTTCAACATCAGCAAATGGTTCGCTGTAACCTGCGTCCCGTAATTTGTTGATATCCGCTTCCGTAAAGCTCTGGTAGGCACCTTTCAGGTGGTCCGGGAAAGGCACATAACTTTTGCTGCCACTCAGGCCGCGTTCGCCGTGCCATTTAATAACGGCATCGGCCACGTCATTAAAGCTCTGGCAGTTGCCGGTACCCAGGTTAAAGATGCCGCTTTTATCGGCATTGGCCAGGAACCACAGGTTCACCTTAACCACGTCACCAACAAACACAAAGTCACGTCGTTGTTCGCCATCGGCATAACCACCACTACCGCCAAACAGTTTGCAGATACCGTTATCTTTTAACTGATTGTTAAAGTGGAACGCTACAGACGACATCGAGCCTTTGTGTTGTTCACGTGGGCCGTAAACATTGAAATAACGGAAGCCCACTACCTGGCTCTCGAAGGTATGTTCGATGGAGCGTACGTACTGGTCGAATTGCCATTTTGAGAAGCCATAAACGTTTAATGGCTTTTCGTGGCTGCGCTCTTCTTTGAAGACATCACTGCCGCCGTACACTGATGCGCTGGAGGCGTATAAAAACTGGATCTTTTTTTCCAGGCAGGCGTGCAGCAGAATTTTGGAATATTCGTAGTTATTTTCCATCATAAACTTGCCGTCCCACTCGGTGGTGGAGGAACAGGCGCCTTCATGGAAAATGGCTTCGACGTCGTCAAGAATGCCGTCGTCGAGTTGTACCCGCTGAATAAAATCGTCTTTATCCAGGTAATCGGCGATATCACAGTCGCTGATGTTGTAGAACTTTTTGCCGTCGGTTAAATCATCGACCACGATGATGTCTTTGCGGCCCTGTTCGTTCAGGGTTTTAACGATGTTGCTGCCGATAAAACCGGCGCCACCGGTAACAATAATCATATTTTTATTCCTGTAAAATCAGCATCAGAACATGATCAATAGTTCTCCCGGGGACGCGGTGAATACATCCCTGTACGCTCGGGCGCTGCTCCCTGCAGCGCACGCCCCGAGCCAAACTATTCATCACATTCTGATTGTATAAATTCTTAAATCAGAGTGTGACAATGGACAGCCTAGTCCGCAGCTTCTTCCGCCTGAATGCGTTTAACAATAGCGGTGGTGGAGCAGTTATCTTTAAAGCTGAGAATAATGACGTCTCCACCATTTTTCTGCACACAGCTGCCGCCAGCAATTTCTTCAATTTTGTAGTCGCCGCCTTTCACCAGAATATCCGGCAATACGCTGCAGATCAGTCGCTCAGGGGTATCTTCGCCAAATGGCACCACCCAGTCGACACTTTCCAGACCGGCCAGGACTGCCATGCGGTGATCGAGCGGGTTGATCGGCCGCGTCGGGCCTTTTAAACGGCTGACGGATTCATCGGAATTCACCGCCACTAACAAACGATCACCCAGCGCTTTGGCTTCTTTCAGATATTGCACATGGCCGGGATGAATAATGTCAAAACAGCCATTGGTCATCACCAGGGTTTCACCACGCTGCCGGGCTTCTTCCACTAACAGCAACAGACTTTGCTCGTCAAAGATACCGGCACCCTGATGGCTCTCGGAACGGATTTCCTGGCGTAATTCTTCGGTGGAAACGGTGGCGGTACCCAGTTTGCCAACCACAACGCCAGCAGCGGTATTCGCCAGAGCCGTCGCTTGTTGCAGGTTTTGTTTTGCCGCCAGCGCCGCTGCCAACACCGAAATCACAGTATCACCAGCACCGGTGACGTCGTAGACTTCACGCGCTTTGGTCGGCAGATGAAATGGCGGCTGCTCGCGTTCAACCAGCGTCATGCCTTTTTCGCTGCGGGTAACCAGTACCGCCTGCAGGTCGTAATCCTGGATCAGGCTGCGGGCTTTGGCCACTAAGGTGTCATCATCCTGTGCCGGACCAACAACCGCTTCGAATTCGCTCAGGTTCGGGGTGATTAAGGTCGCACCACGATAACGCTCAAAGTCCGTGCCTTTCGGATCAATCAGCACCGGCACCTGATGGCGGCGTGCGCTTTCAATCAGGCGCTGTGGATTATTCAGTGCGCCCTTGCCGTAATCCGACAAAATCACCACTCCGCTGTCGGCAACTTTCTGATCAAACGACTGATACAGACTGCTCAGATCGGTGGCATCAAACGCCTCTTCGAAATCGAGGCGAATCAGCTGCTGATGACGGCTCATCACCCGCAGTTTGGTGATGGTCGGGTGTGATGGGTGGTGAAGAAAATCACAGTCGATGCTGGCTTCCGCCAGCATGGTTTGCAACGCCTGGCCATTATCGTCGTTACCAATGATGCCCATCAGCTCAACGCCGGCACCCAGGGTTGAAATGTTCAGGCCAACATTGCCGGCACCGCCGGCACGGTTTTCAATATCCTGAATTTTAACCACCGGCACCGGTGCTTCCGGCGAAATACGGGAGGTCGGCCCCTGCCAGTAACGGTCGAGCATTACGTCACCAAACACCAGCACACGGGCCTGGTGGAAATCGGGAATGGTTACATCCATCGCAGCAATCACACACACATTTTAAAGGCTGGCAGTGTAACACAATGGTCGCAGCTGTATTCACCACGCCACGGCCTGGCATGCACCTTCGGCACGGGGCTGTGGTAGACTTGACGGCTGTTTTCACCCTGATAGAAGGCTTGGTGTGGCTCGTTTCTTTTACACTGTGTTGTATGCACTTCTGCTGCCGTTGTTTATCGCCCGCTTATGGTGGCGTGGCCGCGTTAATCCGGGTTACCGCCAGCGCATCAGTGAGCGTTTTGGCTGGTTGCCACATCGGCCGGCGGCTCACGGAGTCTGGGTGCATGCGGTTTCCGTGGGGGAGGCCCTGGCAGCCGCGCCTTATATTAAAGCCATGCAACAGCGCTATCCGGATATTCCGGTGATCGTCACCACCACCACGCCCACCGGCTCAGAGCAGGTAAAACGGCTGTTTGGCAGCAGCGTATTCCATATGTTTTTACCCTATGATCTGCCGATTTTCTGGACGCTGTTTTTGCGCCGTATCCGTCCGGGGTTGCTGGTCGTGATGGAAACTGAGCTCTGGCCGAATCTGATGGCAGCCTGCGAACGCCGCCAGTTACCGGTGATGTTGGCGAATGCCCGGCTGTCGCCAAAGTCAGCCCGCGGTTACGCAAAATTTGCTGCTTTAACCCGTCCTATGTTGCAGCGTCTCAGTCTGGTGGCCGCTCAGAATGCCAGTGATGGGCAACGTTTTATCGATCTCGGCCTGGCGGAAAATAAGCTGGAGATTACCGGCAGTGTAAAATTTGATGTCGACTTACCCGCAGATGTACAGCGCCGTGGTGCGGCGCTGCGGGCTGAGTGGGGGGCAGAGCGTAAAGTGCTGGCTCTGGCTTCCAGTCATGCGGGTGAAGATGAGCAGTTGCTGGCGCTTTACCCTCAATTGCAGGCCGCTTGTCCGGATCTGCTGCTGCTGTTGATTCCGCGTCATCCGGAACGCTTCGATGCCGTCAGCCGGGCAGCAAAACAGGCCGGACTGATCACCCGGCGCCGTTCTGCCGGATCTGCCGGTGAGCAATGTCAGGTGTATGTAGCCGATACCATGGGCGAAATGTTGCTGTTGTTGGCCGCTGCTGATCTGGTGCTGATGGGCGGTAGCTTAATTGAACACGGTGGCCACAACCCGATTGAGCCGGCGGCGTTAGGCAAAGCTACGCTGACAGGCCCTCATTATATGAATTTTGCCGCGATTGTGGATCAGCTGGTGGCACAACAGGCGCTGGCCGTGGTGACACCAGAAACCCTGGCGGGTGATCTGCTGCGTTATTTAACGGCACCGGAATTATGTCGGGCGATGGGGCAGGCCGGAGCCGAGGTGGTGGCTGATAATCGTGGGGCAGTACAGCGGCTGGTCGGGTTATCGGCCAACCTGATGCAACGCTGAAATGACAGTCAGCGTTGCATTGCCCGAGTTAACGATGGGGTAAGGTTACAGGCACTGTAACTCGAAGGTGGTTTCAAACCGGAATGACGAATGCACACTGTGGCGTTCGGCAAAAAACAGATCGAATGAATAGGTGTTGTTGGGCTCGATGCCTAATTCATCGGCGATATCGTCGAGGTACACGGTTTTTTCCGTGCGGCCATGCACACCACCAATGTCAACAGCCAGCTTGCCGTTAATAAAAATCCACAGGTCATCATCGCCGTCGAACTTAAACCGTCCACCTTCGACATAAAAAAACTTCAGGTGGGTTTCCAGGGTGAAATGATAATTGTGAGAAAACCCCTGGTTGCCAAACCCTTCGCCATCGATCGGGAAAAAGGACGAATTGGTATAGCGGTAAAACCCGGGGGTTACTTCCGTCATTTCCAGTGTTTTCGGAATCGAGGTGTTGACGTTAGGTACGTTCCGATACCACTGATCAAACGCTTCTTTGCCATGAGTCGTAAAGGTTTCTCCGGCATACACCGGGCGGCCGTCAGCGCCCAGGTCTTTTTTTACAATGCCTTCGTCCCTGCCAAACACACCGGCTTCAAAGTCGGGGTGGCTGGCTTTAAAGTCGCGGATTAATACCGGAATTTTGCGCACACCGTTATGTGGATCGACACAGGTACAAATGTCGTCATAATCACCGGGTTTGCCGTCGCCAGCCAGTGTGCCCGGTGTAGCCGCCGCCAGGGCGGTTGTCAGAACGACAGATGGAATCAGAGTAGCTTTCATCATAAGACGCTCCGTTACAGGCATTCCAGTTCAAAACTGCTTTCAAATACAAAACGCGACGCTGAGGTATGTCGCTCAGCAAAGAACAGAGCAAATGAATAACTGTTGCCAGGTTCAATGCCCAGCTCGTCAGCCATTTCATCCAGATTAACAATGCGTTCCAGCGAAGGGTGCAGGCCGCCTAATTCGATGGCCAGTTTGCCGTTAATAAAAATCCACAGATCGTCGTCACCCAGGAAGCGGAATGTGCCACCTTCGACGTAATAAAACTTCAGGTGCGTTTCCAGAGTAAAGTGGAAATTGCGGTAAAGCCCTTCGGTGTCATAACCGGAATTACCATAGCCCTGGTTGTCGATCGGGAAAAAGCTCAGATTTTCATAGGTGTATTTGTACAGGCTATCGGGGCTGCTCGGACGCATAACCAGAGTGGTCGGAATGGTGCGATTGACTCCGGGAACATCGCGATACCACTGATCAAAGTATTGCTTGCCATGGGTGGTATCTGTCCGGCCATCGACATTGCGGTACACCGGCCGGCCATCTTCACTGAGATAATTTTCAATGATGCCCTCATCGCGCACCCGGCCATTGTATAAATGTGACGGAATTTCGAAGTCCGGATGAGACTCCTGAAAATCACGCACGGTAACCGGAATCTGACGTAACCCGGTTTCTTCCTGCACACAGGTACATACCTGTGTGTAGCTGCCAGGCTGATCGCCTTCGGCCTGAGCCTGCACTGCGATCAGAGAGATACCCGCCAGAGCAACCCGATTGATAAAAGAGAATGCCATAATGCCTCCGCTTGCCGGCCTCAGAAAAAGGCCGTCACGCCGGTCGTGAATTCCAGATTGTGATTACGTTTTTTCTTCGGAGTGATTTCAGACTCGAAGGTATGATCACGAAAATCAACGTTAATCGTCAGCCAGTCCTGCAAAATGATGCGGTAACCGCTGCCATAGGTCAGGGTAAAATGTTTGTCACCGGCAAACTCTGTGTTACCGGCGCCTGCCACCAGATAAAATGCACTATTGAAGGCCAGGGATTGTGTGACAAAGGTCTCACCGGGGAAAATATTGTAGCCAACCAGCAGGTTGTAGTAGGTATATTTTCGGTCATCGTCGCTGAGAAAGCGCACTCCGTCCCCTGCCTGTTGCTCGGCGTAAGACAGGCCTGCCTCAGCCTGGCCAAGGTTGGTCTGCAGGAAAAAGTCTTCAGTCGCGTGAAAAGAAGCCTTCAGGCCATACACGGCGCTGCTGGTAAAATCTTCAATCGATAAAATACCGGCATAACCACCAATCTCAAAAAACTCAGTATCGATCTGAGCTTCGTAAGCCTCACGTTGTTTATTGTCCGGCTCGACCACCACGATAGGTTTAATGTCGACGGAGCCATCATCCGCGCTCAGCGCTGGTGCAGAAAAGCCCATTGCTGCGCCTGTGCAGATTGCTGTGTTCAGAAAAAGCTGCTGAAACCGATTCGCCATGCAGAATTACTCGTTGAGCCGTTATCGCCGGAAATATGCATCTTGCGGTATTCACCACGCATCACAAAATTCAGACCGATGTAAAAATTGATCCCTGCGCCGGTAAAGCGATAATCACTGTCGTAGTGATTATTGCGACCTACATTCAGCGTTTCCTTTTGCTGAAAGACCTGTTTGCCATAACCATGGCTGATAAACGGGGTAAATGATAAAGACTGGATCGGCTCGATCAGCAGGTTGCCACCGTAGCTGTAACCTTCGATGTCATCCGCAAAAATCTGTCCGCCTTCAATTTCCAGGCTGGCAAAACTTAATAACCGGAAACCGACCATTACTTGTGCGGTTTCGTCATCATCCTGTTTTCCCAGGCTGAAACCGACCCGGAATTTCTGTGCCAGGTAATCGCCGTGGCGAACATCTGGCAACGCAGCCGGTAAGCCGGTTGGAGCGATGGTTCTGGCCAGTTTTTCCTGCGTTACCCAGCCCTGACGCAGGCGCCGGTCGGAGACCAGATACCAGTTGCCGCGACGTTTATAGACGTTCACTTCATCACCCTGCTCGATGGTGTGAATGATCGGATAACCACGTCCCGGGCCGCTGTGTAATTCGATAAAACTGTCAATCACGCTGAGACGTACCAGCTCATGCTGAGGTTTATCGGAGCTGGCATAGGACGACAAAAAACGCTCCAGCCAGGAATCGTCTGTTGCCGGTTGTGCCTGCAGCAGCGTTGCAAACAGCATAAGCCCGAGCCCGGCTAGCGGTTTCAGAGCGCGAAAAATAACAAGCCGGATCGACTGAAAATGTAAGGCGTGATTAAGCAAAAACGGCAACCTTCCCACACGGATGACATTAAAAACACCTGAATAAGCCGTCAGGTATCCGGAAAAATAACGCGGCAAAAGTACCAGAAGGGCTGCGGGGATTCTGTGAACTGATTAGATAATTATGTCGTCAGCCCACATCGCTGAGTGATATCCGGCAAACCCCGGGTAAAAGACTGGCTTTATTTGTCCGTTTTTGGCGCGACCGGTTGCCTGCCGGTAAATGTCGTCAAAATGAATTCCACCTTTGGCCCATAAATTTTGTGGACTTGGTCTAAAACTGGCTTTTTGCCGCTTTAAGTCCGGGGTGAACTCATAGTAGTCTCGCGCAACTTTCGCAAGTGGGTTGTCCGGTTATTACGCACAGTTAGAGGTGGTTTGATGAGAGTGAACAAGGTGTTGTCGGTTTGTTTGCTGGCATTTGGCTGTACTCTGACTGCGGCAGATAAGGCAGCAGCAGACGGAACAATTGAATTTGCCGGCGAAGAGCGTAAACAGACGGCTCAGCAGGCGCTGGATACGGTTAAAGATTTATCGCGTGAAATTCAGGGGCTGAAGTCAGAAATTGTTGGTCTGAACAAAGACCTGCGGCTGATGGAAGAAGAACTGTTATTTCCGTCCAGCTCTCAGGTGTCGGTTTTTGTGTCGCTGGATATCGGTCAGTTTTTTAAGCTCGAAAGCGTCAAACTCAAACTCGATGGCAAACAGGTTGTCAGCCATATTTACAGCGATAAGCAGCGTCAGGCGCTCAAACGTGGTGGCGTTCAGCGACTCTATCTGACCAACCTGAATCTGGGTGAGCATACCCTGTCGGCCTTTTTTACCGGCATCGGTCCTAATGGCCGGCCCTACAAACGTGCCGCCGAACAGAGCTTCACCAAACATAAAGGCAGTCATTATATTGAGCTGGCTGTTGTCGACGACTTCAGCAAACAGGAACCCACATTCGTTATAAAGCAGTGGTAATCGTATGTGGCGTTTAATCATTGTTTGTTGTCTGTTGTTACCTTCACTGGCGTTGTCGGCAGAGCGGTTACGCGATCTGAAATTCGGTACGATTCTGTTCGATTATTACCAGCAGAATTATTTTAACTCGCTGATTGGCTACGAAGTGGCTAAAGCCCGCGGCGAGCTTCAGAACCAGAAAAATGAAGCGCGTCTGCTGCAGGGTGGTATGACGTTATCGTATGGTTTGCCGCAACAGGCGGAAGCCATTTTCCTTGAACTGCTCGAGCAGCAGGTGTCCAAACCGGATCAGAATAAAGCCTGGTTTTATCTTGCCAAACTGTATTACCAGAAAGGTGAAACGGATAAAGCCGCTGCCACTCTGTCTCAGGTTAACGGCGAAATTCCCGATGAAATCGTGCGTGAATACAACTACCTGGCAACCCTGATCAATATTAAAAACGATCACCTGGAGGTCGCAGGTAACAGCATTGATATGATCGCCAAAGGCAGTGTTTACGAGCCTTACCTGCGTTTTAACCTGGCGGCATCGCAGCTGGCAGCCGGCAACCTGAGCGATAGCGAAAGTAATTTTAAGCGGGTGATTCGTTACGCTGACAGCCATACCGATGAAGAGTTTGTGGTATTGGCCGACCGCGCCAAACAGGCTCTGGCCCACGTTGATATTAATCAGGGTGATTTATTAGCCGCCTGGCAGGATTTACAGAATGTACGCACCACCGGTCTGTACAGTAACCGCGCGTTGCTCAGTTATGGCTGGACCGCCATTAAACTTGAACGTTATCCCCAGGCAATACCGGCGTTAAAAGCACTCGACCGGCGCTCGATCAGTATTGCTGAGGTGCAGGAGGCGAAGGTTTTACTGGCACACCTGTATGAGCAGCAGGGCGCCCACCGTACCGCACTGAAACAATACCTGCTGGCAGAAAAAGCCTTTGCTCAGGGGGTTGATGCAATTGCCGGAGCGCGCCGGGTGATTGCCGGACAACGGATCCCGCAGGAATTTGTCCGCAACCTGGAAGCCATGATGGACGAAACCGATTGGTATGGCAGTGAGCCCAGCCTGGATTATAACAAGCTGACCCCCTTCCTGATCGAGCTGATGTCGAGCAACCCGTTTCATATTGTGATTAAAGAACTGCGCGATTTATATGCGTTGCAGGATAACCTCAGTTACTGGCGCCGCCAGGCAAATGAACATCAGCTGATTATTCGTCATCGCCAGCAGGGCTGGAGCAGTGAATCACTGGCAAAATTTGTCAGTCGCCATCAGCAGCGCAAAGACCAGATGGAAATCATGGTCAGCGAACTGGAGCTGCACAGCGTTGCACTGAATGTTGAAGAACAGCAACGCTTTGAACCTATGCTGGAAGCAGTGCGTGATGATTTTGATCAGATGGAAAAAATGCTGAAAAAAATCAAACGCATCGAAAAACCCTATCGTGAATCCGAAGAAAAGCTGGCCTGGATGGCTGAATTGCACAACCGCATTGATATTAAGCTGGCCAGGGTGAATGGCCTGATTAAAAAACTCGAAAATGTCATGCGCAAAGTTGTTAATGCCGAGCTGGATAAGCACGAAGAGCGGATGAAATATTACTGGGCACAGGCGCGCCTGGGTAAAGCGCGTCTGTACGACCGGACGTTAATGAATCTGGAGCAGGTACCTACTGCACCAACAGAGGTGAAGCCATGAAATCAACAATGCGCCTTCTGTTACCCGTTGCCATCAGCTCTGCCATGATCGCCTGTTCGTCGCAGGGAACCATTGGCAGTCTGGATCAGGTTGAGACAGAAGAGTTACAAGAAGTCGAAATTGATAAGCTGAATCACCAGCAGATTCGGGATCAGTATCAGGAAATTCTCGGGCTGGTCGACGACGATTATATTAAAGAACAGATTGAACGGCGCATTTCCGGCGTGCACATGCAGGAAGGGGATTCCCGCTCAGCCAGCCCGAACTCGCCGCCGGAGCAGGGATATTATCGCAACGCCATCGCCAGCTACCGCGATATTCTGGAAAAGTATCCAAACAGTCCGGATAACGCCGAGGTGTTGTACCAGCTGGCTAAGGCCTACGATCTGGAAGGGCAGCCGGATAATGCGCTGGCGATGATGAACCGGCTGGAAAAATACCACCCGGATTACGAGCACATGCCGGAAGTGTATTTCCGCATGGGAGATCTGCACTTTAATGCAGAGCGTTACCCTCAGGCAGAGCGTGCGTATCGCAAAACCGCGCAATACAACAGCAGCAGTCTGAATAATAATGCTCACTATATGCTGGGCTGGGCCTTGTATAAGCAAGGTGCTTTCGATAAAGCACTGGATGAATATTCCTTTGTTCTGAATGCCCTGTATCGTGCCGATGGCAGTACCGCAGAGCTGAACAATGTTGAGCAATCGCTGGTGAATGACACCCTGCACAGCATGAGCCTGGCACTGGTTAATCTTGGTGGCGCGGAAGCCATTCGTGATGTCGATAGTCTGCGTGATAAACCGTTTGTCTGGCGTTTGTATCAGCAGCTGGCTGGTTTTTACCTGAACAAAAACCTCTATTCCGACAGTGCCGCTACGTATCGTGAATACATTGAACGTTTCCCGATGCGGGAGCGTGCCAGCCGTTTCCATACCGAATTGATTTCTGTGTATGTTAAAGGCGCATTCCCGAAACTGGTGTTGCAGGAAAAAGAAAACTACGCCGACCTGTATGGTCCGGATAGCGATTATTACCGTCAGTTTCCACAGTTGCAGGCGCAGATTGGTGATGACCTGAAAGGTTATTACGTTGAGCTGGCCACTCACTATCACAGTAAAGGACAGCAGGCGCTGGCCAAGCTGAAGAAAAAGCCAAAAGAGACTCATCTGGCCGAGGTAGGGTCTGAATCACTCACCAGTGCCGCCGATTTTTATCAGCGTTATCTGGCGTTATTCAGCGGGCCTGAAAGTGCCCGTATCCGCTATAAAAAAGCCGAAGCTCTGTTTGAAAATGGCCAGTATGGTCTGGCCGCTGGTGAATACCAGCAGGTGGCTTATGGCGATGCCGACTACGAGTTAGCGAATAAAGCCGGTTATGCCGCCATTGTGTCTTATCAGAAACATATCGCTCAGCTGGAACAACAACAGGCTGATCAACAGCAGATCGACAGCTGGCGCGCCGATTCTCTGGCCAGCATGCTGCAGTTTACCGAAGTATTCCACAAAGACAGCCGTTCTCCGGCGGTACTGACAAATGCTTCTCAGGCAATGTTCACCCTGAAACAATATGAGCGTGCGATTAAAGTCGCCAGCGACCTGCTGCAAAATGTTAAAGGCCTGAATAATGACCTGAAAAAAACCGCCTTTGGCATTCTGGCGCAGTCACGTTTCAGCCTGAAGCAATACCAGCTGGCGAAAAACAATTATCTGGCGCAACGTAAGCTGGCCCGTGCCGGCAGTAAAGAATACCGTGAAATCAGTAATAACATCGCAGCGTCGGTATATCAGCACGCTCAACAGCTGAAGGAGCAGGATCAGTCCCAGGCGATCAACGAATTGTTATCGCTGAAAAAGCTGGCACCAGCGACCGATTTACGGGTTGTCGCACAGTACGATGCGGCGTCCATGCTGTTGGCAGAAAAACGCTGGGATGATGCGATCACAGAATTACGCCAGCTGAAGCAGGCCTATCCGAAACATAAACTGGCGGCGGAATTCCCGCGTAAGCTGGCCTTTGCTTATGAAAGTCAGAAAGACTGGCCACAGGCGCTGGCTGCTTACGAATATCTGCAGGCAAAAGATCCGCAGCCGGGTGTTCGGCAGGAAGCCTTGTTTGTCGCTGCGGGTTTAGCGGAAAAAACCGGTAACGACAATAAAGCCATCGATTACTATCGCGACTATGCCCATAAATATGAGCAGCCGTTCGATAATCGTATGGAAGCGCGTTATAAACTGGCATCGCTGTATGAAAAAGCCAAAGACCGCAACCGTCAGTTATTCTGGCTGCGGCGGGTCATTGCCGGTGATAAATCAGCCGGTGATCAGCGTACTGAGCGCAGTCAGTGGTTGGGTGCCTGGGCGAATGCTAAATACGGTGATTATTTTGCCTGGGAATTTAACCGTCGCTCCATCCGTTTGCCGATTGAAAAAAGCATCAATCGTAAAAATGGTTTCCTGCAGGATGCTGCCACACGTTACAGCATGGCAGCCGACTACGGCATTCTTGAGTTTGTCAGCCTGTCGAATCAGAAGCTGGCGCGGCTGTACGAAAATTTCTCTGACGATTTAATTAAAGCGCCGGTTCCAAAAGAGTTACCGGCTGCCGACAAAGCGCTGTTTGCACAAATCCTTCAGCAACAGGCTGAACCCTTTACTGCGCTGGCCGCCGATTATTATATGGCCAACGTTGAGCTGGCCTGGCAGGGCCATTACAACAACTGGATCCAGCAGAGTTTCGATGCCATGCGTCGATTATCTCCGCTGCGTTTCGATCAGACCGAACAGGTAGCGAAATATGGCGATGAAATCCGTTAATTCAGCGCTCCGTGGAGCGACCCGTGGACTGGCTGCGTGCTGTGTTGTGTTGCTGAGTGCCTGTGCCGGTAACAATACTAAACCGGAGTCGCCAGCCGTGGCGGAAGCCGGTGTGTTACAGCCGGACAGCAGTCAGCCACAACTGATGGCGACCGAGGGGTATTTACCGCAGCAGAAAAAAGATGCGCAGGGTAAATGGCTGAGCTATGACGCCATAAAAAATCCTTATCTGGCGAATAAGTCTCAGGTGAATAAAGGTTCGGTATTATTATTTATCGAAGCACAGAAAGCCTGGCGGGATGAAGATTACACCACAGTCGAGCAGAAACTGAATGTCATCGTTAATAATGACAAAGCGTTGTCTGGCCCGTGGGTAATGCGTGCTCGTTTATCGCTGCAGCGTGAGCAATACGAAAAGGCCGAAGAGCAATTATTAAAGGCACTGGCGCTGAACAGTGAAAATGTGAATGCCTATCCGCTGCTGGCTCAGGTACAACGGTTACAGGGTAAGTTTTTCCATGCTCAGAATACGCTGGCTCGGGCGCTGACCTTATGGCCGGATTTTCCTGAAGCTCACTACAACCTGGCCTTGCTGTATGACGCTTATCTGAATAAAGAGGTGGCGGCGCAGCAACATCTGGAAGCGTATCTGTTTCTGGAGAAGGAAGTGGAACCTGCGGTTTATGCCTGGCTGAAAGATATCGCCAGCCGTACCGGCGTGCAGCAAAGCTCGGTCGGTAAACAAACCAACCCGAGCGAATTTTTGCGTCAGGCCGACGTGTTATTAGCTAATGAATAAGCGGAGTGATGATGATTATTAAAAAAACAGTCTGTCTTTCTGCGCTGATCATTGCCTTTGTGAGCCCGGTCAACGCAGATGAACCCATAAAACTGGAAAGTAGTTTTGTTGGTGATAAAGAACAGCCTGCGGTCAGTTATTTTGTTCCCTGGAAAGGACCGGGCGGGGCGGAAAAGCTGTATCAGAAGCAGGAAGATAAATATGAAAAAAGCATTGATAGCGTTGATCGTGAAGTGATGTTGCGATCTATGCGAATTTATAACGAAATGAATTTGGAAGGCCGTGGCCAGCAATAGGCCGGGTAATCAGTCAGAGGTTTTTATGGAATTTTATTCGGCAATTGTCACCTTCTTTCAACAGGGTGGTTTTTTTATCTATCCGATTGCACTGGTGTTTGCACTGGGTTTAGCGATCACAGTGGAACGCTGGCGTTTTCTGAAACGTGAAAAAGAGCGAAACCTGAAAGCCTTTGATGACTTTCTGCCTTTGCTGCGCACCGATGATCACGAAAAAATGACACTGTTCACCCGCGACAATACGGCACCGGTATCACGCATGATTGGTTGTGGTCTGGATATGATGCAGGTTACCCGTATGCGTGCTGATGTGGAGCAGGCTATGAGTGAGGGCATGATGGAATCAGTTCCACGCCTTGAGCAGCGTACCGGTTATCTGGCGGTATTAGCCAACGTCGCCACACTGCTGGGGCTGCTGGGTACCATTATTGGTCTGATTGCCGCGTTTACTGCTGTGGCCAGTGCCGACCCGGCAGAAAAATCACGGCTTTTGTCTGAGTCCATTTCGGTGGCGATGAACACCACGGCGTTTGGTCTGATTGCCGCAATTCCGTTGCTGATTTTCCACGCGGTATTAAGCAATAAAACCAATGCCATTATTGGCAGCATCGAAATGGCAGGCGTTAAATTCCTTAACGTAATGACTCTGAATCGCGCCATTGAAGCGGGAATGCCGAAGTCAAAGGGTTAAGCGTATGAGCTTAAAAATCAAACGGCTGAACACCGACGCGGCAGAAATCGACGTCACCAGCTTTATGAACCTGATGATTGTTCTGGTTCCGGTACTGCTGATGAGTATGACCTTCACCAAAATCACGGTGATGGAAATTAATCTGCCGGAACTGACCGGTGGTGGTGGTGCAACCTCGCTGGATCAATCGCAGCTGGAAGTGGTGGTGCGTGATGATGGCATTGGTGTGTTTTTTCCGGCGGGTACCCGCATTAAAGACATTCCCCTGACGGCGGATGGGCAGTATGACTTTACCACGCTGTCGCTGGTATTACGCGAGCTGAAAAAGCAAGTCAGCGAAAAGCGTGACGCTCTGATTCTGTTGGGTAAAAATCTGGAGTATCAGACGCTGATTAATACCATGGATACGGTTAAATCGTATCAGACGGTGGTTGCCGCAGATCTGGCGGAAGTCGAATTATTCCCGGAAATTTCTCTGGGTGATATCGCGGATAAAAAGCAGGTGAAGCCATGATGCACGGCGGCACGTTTTATAAGCGCGAAGACAAGAAAAAAACCATTGGCCTGCACCTGGTGTCGCTGATGGATATTTTCACCATTCTGGTTTTCTTTCTGTTGATGAACAGCGGTGACAGCCAGGAAATTGAAAGCGCGAAATTTATTACCCTGCCTGATTCCCAGGCAAAAAGTTCCTTCAGTAACGAACTGCTGATTACCGTGACCAGCGAACAGATTCTGATTGATGACAAACCGGTGATGGCTCTGCAGCAGGTGATTGAAGCAGATGGCAAACCGGTGGATGCCATTATGGAAGAGCTGAAGCTGAAAAGTGATGAGCGGGGCGAACTGAGCGAGTTTGAAAAACAATACGGACGTTCGGTGACGATACTGGGTGACCAGGAAATTCCTTACGCCATTTTACGCAGCGTGATGGCCAGTTGTTCACAACAAAACTACCGCGATATCGCCCTGGCTGTGAACCAGGTGGTTAACGGCGTGATACAGGTGGCCAGTGATGAGTGAAATAGCACACAACCCGGTTGATCACCTGGCACTTGAGGTGCTGCTGCCCTGGCATGAAGACCAGGCGCAGAAAGAACGGTTTAAAAAACTGGCGCAGCGCATAGTTATTCCGTTTATGGCGTTTTTGCTGGTGATGCCACTGTTGCCGGATCTGTCTCCGGAAAAAGAGGTGGAGAAAAAAGTCATCACCAAGCTGATGCTGGATAAACCGGAGCCGGAACTGGTAGAGCAGACACCACCGGAAGTGGCGAAGCCGGAACCGGTAAAACCTAAGCCGAAACCGTCGCAGAAAACTCAGCAACCCGGCGCTCCTAAAGCGAAAACCGATTTGCAGGCTTTAAGCCAGCAGTTGTCGGCGTTGCGCACGTCCGCCAACAGCGTGAAGCGTACCCGGAAAAATGTTCTGGTGGCAAAAAGCGGCAAGGTGCAGAAAAGCACCCGCTCTCTGCTGGGGCAAAAAAACGCCACCTCCACCAGTGCCGGACTGGCCAGCAGTGATGTCACGGTGAATTCTCACGGTGTGCAGCTGGCGGGTCACGAATCCGGAGCGGTGGAAAGCCCGGTGATGCCGGTTGAGTTACCAAGTGAAGACGAATATCTGGATCCGCAGCAGGAAAGCCGGCGCGACATGCAGAGTATTCGCCGCACACTGGAACGCCATAAAGGCGCGGTGTATGCGTTATACACCAAGGCGTTGCGCAGCGAACCGGAACTGAATGGCCGCTTTATTTTTGAATTTACTATTTTGCCGAGTGGCGTGGTTTCCGGCCTGAAAATTCAGAGCAGCGAACTGGGCAATGCCGCGCTGGAACAGAAGATGTTGGATAAAATCCGCCAGATCCGGTTTGGTGAACAGGATGTGATTGCCACCGCGGTGCAATACACCTTCACCTTCGTTCCTTCGTAATAAAGCGCCAGTTCAAACCCTGGCTGGCTGTGTTGAGCTGATCCGTTGTTGCTTAACCGGCCAGTCTTTAACCTGCGTCACATTAATGTGGCGTTAATGCTTAGTAAGCTGGCGGCCAATAATGACGTCAGCCTTCTTTTCCGAATGACAAGATAGCTCAGACGATTGATCAGAATGCGTCGAGGTAAAACACTGTGGATATGATTACGATGCAAAAAGGCCTGTTAACTCTGGCAGTATCAGCCGCCCTGGCTGGTTGTAACAGCGAGCTTGGCTCAGAAGGGAACACCGATCAGGAATCGGTGGTTGCCGCCAATACTCCTTTTGCTTATGTCTACCGTGACGGCGAACCGGTATTTCGTGATGCCGACCAGCCGCAGCAATATTATCCCGGCGCCCGTTTAATGGTGCGTTCGGCGTTGAGCCAGGAAGTCGCGGAAGCGGAAATTCTCAGCCAGCGGTTTGCCGGACAGTCTTACGATGCGAAAGATCTGAGCGTGTCGAACGACGGTAAATGGCTGTTGTTCTCTGCCCGCAGTGAACAGGACAGCAGCTGGAACCTGTACGAATATTCGTTCGAATCACAACAGCTGCGGCGCATTATCGCTGATGATCAGCTGGCCGCTGCCGGTAATGATACGGCGCCGGTGTATTCCGACGGCAAAATTGTGTTTTCTTCCGATCGTGGCGACAGCGCCGATGCCACCTTGTTGTTCGTGATTGAACGCGATGGCAGCGATTTAAAAGCCATTACCCGCGGCGATCAGCAACAGGACGTGGAAGGTGTATCACTGGGTTCGGGTGAGGTGGTCTTTACCCGTCGCAGTGGCAACAGTCAGAACGCGTTTGTTCGTGGTGACAGTAACGAACTGAGCCAGCCTGCACTGATGCAGGTGCGCGTTGATGGGGAAGCGTTACAGCCACTGGCGGACAGCCAAACCATCAATACTCAGCAGTTGTCGGCGCTGGTGCAGGGACGTAATGGCCGCCTGATGGGGCTGGCCGGAGCACAGAACTCCAGACTCGGCGGTGGGCAGATCATTGAACTGTATGGCAACCAGGCCGAATCCACGGCCAGCCTGATGACCGCCGGTGAAGACGATGCGGCGATCCGGGCGGTTTACCAGGAATTGCGCAGCCGTTCGTTAACCTCAGATAACACCACTCAGGCGAGCAACGAAGTCAGCACCAATGGCTGGTACAGCGCTTTCTGGCCGTACCGGGATGGCACCAGCCGGATGCTGGTGAGCTGGTCTCAGTGTCTGAAAAACAACGCCGGAGTGGCCCGCTTATGTGAAGCCGGTGAAAACCTGGATGGCGTTGAGCCACGTTATGGCATCTGGGTATTTGATGCGGCAGAAAACTCCCGCCGTCCGGTATTGCGGGCTAAGCAGGATCGTATCTACAGCGAAATTGTACTGGGTTATCCGAACCGCAACGGCGGACTGGGATTTGATGAAATCCCGCCGGGCAAACCAACCGAACCGCCTTACCAGCCAAAAGATCCGCAGGGTCAGGCGTTAACGGCCAGCGTGACGGCGAATGAAGATCAGGCGATTGATATTAATCTGCTCGACGCTGATATCACCGCGCTGGAACAGTTGACCGCATTAACCATCGCCGGAGTGCCTCAGGGTGCCCGTTTGCAACCCGCCACTGAGCTGGAAGACGGTCGCTGGCAGATTGATCTGGCACAGCTGGCCGCGCTGCAGTTTATTCCGCCAGCAGATTCTGCCACCGACCTGCAATTAACCACCAACGCCACCTTTACCGAATATAACCTGGCCGGCAGTGATGATGATCGCAGTCAGAGCTATCAGGGCAGCATTGATATTCAGCTGTTTGCCCAGGCTGACCAGCCGGCACTGACCCTGACCCAGCTGGACTCAGCGACGGGTGAAGTGCGGGTGAAACTGGCTGCGGTACTGAACGACAGTGATGGCAGTGAAACGATTAAAGCACTGCAGATCAGTGGCGTGCCGGCAGGCTCTCAGGTACTGGATGCGGAGCAGGACGGTGAGCGCTGGTTGCTGAATAATCCGGCAGCCAGTGAGCTGGTGATCAGCCTGGCGGCGGAACAGCGTGACGACTTTACCATCGCCGCCTTGCTGACGGTGCAGGATATTGATGCGGATGATCAGCAGGCAGGGGCGGATAACGCCCGGCCAATCAGTGAAAACAGCGTCACCGTCTCCGCCCTGCTGGATATCAGTTCGGTAGTGACGCCGGAACCGCTGGGCCAGCCGCTGTCGTTATCGGCTGTCAGCCAGGAAGATCAGGCGTTTGTTTTTGCCATCGACAGTGCCTCTGTTCGTGATTTTGCTGCCTTGCAACAGGTAGAAATCAGTCAGGTGCCGGCTGGTGTAATGCTCAGCCCGGCAACCGATCTGGGGAACGGCCGCTGGCAGGTCAGTGCCGCTCAATTACCACAGCTGACGCTGATGCCGGCACTGAACAGTGGCGACGATCTGCTGTTATTGACCCAGGCGACTTTCAGTGCCGATGGGGTTACGAATACTCATAACGGCCAGCTGCAATTACAGGTGACCGCAGTGGCCGATCAGCCACAGCTGAGCCTGAGTCAGCTGGCGTCGGATCAGGATCTGGTGATTAAGCTGCGTGTGGCTGCCAGCCTGCAGGATAACGACGGCAGTGAATCTTTCAGCTCGGCGCTGCTCAGCGGTATTCCGTCGCTGGCGCGGGTTGATGGCGCCAGTCGCAGCGGTGACGGCTGGCAGCTGGATCCGGCTAAGCTGGGCGACATTGTGATTCGTCTGGATGCCCAGCAGCGTCAGGACTTCAGCGCCCGGCTGCGACTGGATAACCAGGATATCGACCAGGATGATCAGCCCGGTGGTGATGAGTCACAGCGGCCATTAAGCCGTAACTCCGCTCAGGCCAGCATCAGTATTGTGTTACCGGAGCTGCCGCAGGAACCTCAGGGTGAGGCGGTCAGCGCCAGCCTGCAAACCAACGAAGATCAGCCGGTTGCACTGGCGATTGACGTGGCGGCATTACAGGGCGCGGCACAACTGCAACAGGTGATTCTGGCCGGTCTGCCTCAGGGCGTGGCGTTATCCATGGGTAACGATCTCGGCAATGGTCGCTGGCAGCTGACGCCACAACAGCTGGCAGCCGCTCAGCTGGCGCCGTCCGCTCACAGTGGTGATGATTTTGTGATCAGCACCAGTGCCACCTATGTTGAAGAAAATGGCCCGGGCAGCGAAGACGATCGCAGCAAAACCTATCAGGGCGAAATCCGTGTCAGCGTTCATGCGCTGGCCGACACGCTGGACCTGCACCTGCAACAAAGCGCGCTGAACAGCGACCTGCCGCATCAGGTTGGTATTGAGCTGAGCGCCAGCACGGCGGACAAAGATGGCAGTGAAAGTCTGTCGTCGGTACTGATCAGTCAGCTGCCTGCCGGTGCGGTGGTGCAAAACGCCAGCCAGCAAACTAATGGCTGGTTATTAAACGATGCCGGTGCCAGTCACGCACTGATCGATCTGGACCCACAACAGCGGGATAACTTCAGCGCCCGTGTGACCGTCGTGAACCAGGATATCGATAGCGATGATCAGGCTGGCGGCGATACCTCACAGCGTCCGCTGAGCACCAGTACGGCCAGCGCTACGCTGGCGATTACCACCGCTGATCTGCCCAACGAAGCCAATGGTGAAGCCATCAATGGCCGCTATCTGATTAACGAAGACGAAGTGTTGAGCTTTGCCTTTGATACTGACGCTATTAAAGGTTACGACCAGTTACTGCAGCTGGAGATTTCTCAGCTGCCGGCTGGTGCCACGCTGACTCCGGCAACCGAACTGAGTGCCGGTACCTGGCTGGTGGATGCCGTTGATCTGGCGGCACTGACGCTGACGCCGGTCACGGACTCAGGTGCGGATATGCAACTGCTCACCAAAGCCACCTTTATTAACCGCAATGGTCCGGGCAGCTGGGACGATCATCAGCGCGACTACCATGGTCGCCTGGACGTGGTGGTTCATGCACTGGCAGATACGCCGTTACTGACGGCGGTACAACAACCGCTGAATGCCGAACAGCCACAACGTATCGCACTGCAGGTAAACACCGCAGTCAGCGATAACGACGGCAGTGAAAGTGTTGTGGCGCTGGAACTGAGCGGTGTGCCTGCAACTGCGATTGTGGAACAGGCGGAACTGCTCGATGGCAATATCTGGCGCTTAACCGATGCCAGCTCCAGCGATGTGGTGTTACAGCTGGCGGCAGATCAGGCCGATAACTTTGACCTGACGCTGACGGTGAAAAACCAGGATGTTGATGCTGATGATCAGGCCGGTGGTGATGAATCACAACGGCCACTGAGCCGTAATCAGGCGCAGCTGAGCCTTAATGTCCGGGTGCAGGATGACAGCACCAACCCGGATGAGCTGGCGCTGGTGCACCTGCGCTCTGTGTATGTGCTGAATGATCAGGATCAGTCGGCGCAAGGCATTGACCAGTTGGCGAATCCAACGGAATCGCCGCTGGCACAACGCAGCGAACGGTTTGTACGGGTGCTGGCGGAGCGTGATGAAGGCACTCTGCAGTTCGATATCATCGGCTACAGCCCGATTCAGCCGGACGGTTCGGTGTTATTTGCCGCACCACAAGGGGTGCGTCTGGCACTGGAAGTGGTTAATGGTTATGGCAAAGCACTGAATCAGATGGACGGCAACGACTATCGTTACCAGAACTTTAACCGCAGTGTGGTGTTTATCCGCGCCGAACAGGGTGTGGTGAAACACTTTACCGGACTGGACGACGACGGTAATCCGATTGCTCAGCAGGGTGACGAAACCGGCGTGTATGCCGGAGCAACCGGGCAACAATGGCCAGGCACCAGCAGCGGACTGGAAGCCCGTCGTGGTGAAACCATGGCCCAGACCCTGGCGCGTTATATGCCTGACAGCCTGTTGCTGAAACGCGATATGAGTTATCAGAACCCATGGACCAATGCGGCTGCCGATGCACTGAATATCACGCTCGACCAGCTGACGACCGCGAAACCACTGACTGCCGCCTGTGAGCAGGAATGGCAATCAGGCTGTCGCATTGAAATCCGTTACCAACAGCATATTCAGCCGCTGTGGGATGAGGTTGAACGTGGCAGTGACGGTTATAGCTGTGTGAACTGCCATGACAGTCGTGGCTTCACTGAACTCAATCTGCTGGCCGATGTGCAGGCGGATGGTAAGCTGGCGTCGTACGACCGGTTATTCAGCGACGGCACACCTTATATGTATCTGTTGCATGACTTCAGCCCGGTATCACTCAACAGCTGTCGTCGCACCATTCATCCGCCATTGCTGGTACAGCCGGAGAATGACTGCTTTACCTGTTATGCCCAGTCGCTGATGAATCCGGGCGGTGCGGTATTAAGTGGTAACTTCTTTGATCTGTTCGATAACGACAGCAATGATGACCACAGTTACTTCCGGCCAACGGCGTTAACCGCTGAACAACGTCAGTTGCACCAGCAGCTGCTGACACCAGCAGAGCGTCGTCTGATTGCCGAATGGCTGGATCAGGGCGCAGCGCGCTAACCCCCGGGGGGCAGTGCTGCTGAACCAAGGCCTTCTGCTTGTGGCAGGAGGCCTTTTTTATGACGTTTCTTCCGGCTCGGTATACCAGCAGAAATGGTTTTTACCACGTGATTTAATCCGGTACATGGCCTGGTCGGCCTGTTGATACAGCCATAACATATACGCCAGCATCAGGGCGGTTCAGTATAGCCAAGCTGCCGCGGGCTGCCGTCAGCGCTGGTATTTGTCTTCCACCCGCTGAATCAGGTCATTGGTGATACGCAGACTTTCCAGCAGGTCCAGCAGGTTGTATTCCAGATTGACGTTCAGGTGCGTCGCCTGGCCGCCAAAAAATCCCGGGTTGTGGCCCTGAAACTGCAGCGCCAGATTCAGGCGGCCGTCGGGTTGATATTCGATGCCGGACTCCAGCTGGTCATAACGAAAGTCTTCCAGCAGCTGCATCGCCATGCCGACGGTCTGATCGGAAGATTTCAGCGCCGCGCTGGTGCTGTTGTTATAACGGATAACGCCACCCGGGTCGCGGGCGAACAAATTGCCCCCCGGTACCTGAGGCCCATCCGGGGTTAATACGATCGGTAAAACGCCGTCGAGAACACCGCTGGCTTCGACGTCGGCATTCGCTTCCAGTGCTGCCAGCTGACTGAGCTGGATATTATCCACCTCGATACCGAAGGCGTTAATCTGTTTGCGGCTGTCGAAGCTGATACGTGGGGTATGGATCCGGCCGCCCAGCAAATTGGTGTGCATTTCGTAGATATCCACCAGTGCGTAAGACAGGTCGGCGGGCAGGCGGGTCTGGCTGCGGCCCAGCAGATTATTCAGCTGGATGCCGGCATTCAGACTGTCGGCGGAAATCTGGGCATCAATCAGATAGTCACCCGGATCGCCGAGGTCAAAGTTCAGTGGCCGGCGCAGCGCCAGCAGCCCTTGCCAGCCTTCCAGCGATACGCTGTTGTCGTAGATTGCACTGAGGTTATCAAAGCGCAACATCAGGTCGGGCTTAAGTTGCAGCGGCTGATTCTGCTGTTGTTGCCAGTCCAGCCAGCCCTGGCCGGATAACGCACCACTTAATAGCTGAATACGGCTGAGTTCGGTTAATTGCTCGAGTCCCAGACCACTCCAGTTCAGGGGCAGGTCGGTCAGATGCCACTGCCAGTGACCGCGTTGCTGATTACCCTGTTGCCAGTGGTGTAACTGACTACGCAGGGACAGCTGTTGGTTGGCTCCGGTCAGCTGTGGGCGGGCGTTAACTGTCATAGTGCCCGGTTGTTGGTTGGCTGTTATCAGGCTGATGTTAACGGGGCTGCTGAGCTGCAGATCGGGGATTGGCCAGCCGTCATAGTCGGACGGGGCTAAGCCGGCTTGTAGCTGACAGTCGGCACTCAGGCCAGTGCTGAACAGCCGCGGATCACAGCTGAGATGACTGCGCTCAAGCTGCAGCTGCGCCAGAGGAGACTGGCGGTCTGGCTGTTGCAGCGTCAGCTCAAATGGCTGTATATCCAGCTGCACTGGAGCGAAGCTGAGTTCGCCGGCCTGTGAGTTAAGTTGCAGTTGTGGTAATAACGCCAGTTGCAGCGCTCCGGCAGTGGCTGTCAGGCTGGCGTCACCGGGTAACGCGTAAGGCTGGCTGATAATGCGGCTGACCAGGCCCTGTTCCGAGCTCAGTTGCCAGTCTCCTGCGGCATCGCTATACCAGCGAAACTCCCCCTGACTGCTGAGTGTCAGCTGTGGCCAGCGCGGGTCCTGTTGTTGCGCCTCCAGTTGTACCGCCAAACGGGCTTCGCTGCCCTGTTGCCGATGCCAGCTGAGTTGTGGCGTCAGCTGTAACTGCGCCTGCAGTTGCTGGCTTTGCTGCTGGACCTGTAACTGCCACGGCAGCAGGCCCTGAATATCACATTGTTGCAGCCGGGCATCACAGCTGCCACGTAACAGCGGCTCTGACGCTTGTTGGCTGAGGCTCAGTCGCTGTTGCTGCAGTTGCAGTTGTAGCTGATGCTGGCCAGACAATTGCCACTGCAGCGGCTGATCGCTGTTTTTCTGCAGCTGCAGCTGAAACTGGCCAGACTGCCAGCTGAGCTGCTGGCCGGGCTGGTCAATCAGGGTGGCGGCCTGGCTGTTGAGTTGCAGTTGTGCGTCAAAGCTGAGTTGTTGTGGCAACTGCAGTTGTGGCGGTAACCGGATGCTGGCCTGCAGTCGGGCATCGCTGAGTGGCAAGCGGCCAGCCAGTTGTGGCAATAAGCGGCTGCTCAGGGCGCGGAGATCCAGTTGCTGTTGCAGCTGAATAAGGGTGTTGCCCTGATCGTCCTGGTTTACCTGACCGTGTAGCTGGCTCAGCAGCCGGCGTGCTTCCGACAACATGATTAATAACGCACCGCTGCTTTGCAGCTGCACTTCCAGTTGCCATGGCAGCGGCTGATTATCCAGCTGGGTATCACCCCAGATGCGCCATAGCTGCGGTGAGACATCGGCCTGCAAATGGGCAGCGATGGCCGGATGCTGGATGTCGATATGTTTAATCTGCAACGATTCGAGCGGCAGGCTGAGCCATTCAGTAAAGGCCGGAATATCGATCTGTGGTGTTTGTTGCAATACGTCGGTGGCTGTCTGGCGCGCTTCAGCGGCAGCAGCTCCCGCCAGTTTTTTGCCGCTGTCGGCGGCCAGATGCAGGGTCAGCTGTTGCAGCCGGGCGGTTTTCAGCCGGCCCTGCAATAATCCGCTGAGGCTGTAATTCAGCTGCAGATCCTGCAGCGCAATCAGGCTGCCGTCGGCCAGTGGCAGGCGCAGCGCAGTGACCCTCAGTTGTTGCCATGACAGCCCGGCAATTTCGATATGACCCTGCTGCATACCGGCTCCGGCCAGCATGTCGGGCAACCAGCGGTTGAGCGTGGGTTTTAATAACGCGGGCAGAAACGCGAACAGCAGGAGCAGGACTCCCGCCGCGATAACCAGGCCGGTTAATAAGGATTTAACCCAGCGTTTCATCGGTAGCTCCCTGCGCCAGAGATCGTTGGCTGTGCCGCCTGCGGTAAGTGGATTATTGGCTGATGGTTTTTACGCCATCCTGGGTGCCCAGTAATAACACGTTGGCCGGCCGCAGCGCGAATAAACCATTGGTGACCACGCCGGTGATCTGATTGATTTTGCTTTCCAGTTCTATCGGTGAAGCGATGCGCAGATTATGTACGTCGAGAATATGGTTGCCGTTATCGGTGACCACTCCGGTGCGGTAGACCGGATCGCCACCGAGCTTGACCAGCTCCCGGGCGACGTAAGAACGGGCCATGGGAATCACTTCCACCGGCAGTGGGAAATCGCCCATCGTATCGACCAGTTTGCTTTCGTCGGCGACGCATATAAATTCACGGGCCACGGCTGCAACAATCTTTTCCCGGGTTAATGCGGCACCGCCCCCTTTAATCATTTCGAGATTATTGTTAATTTCATCAGCGCCATCGATATAAAAATCGAAGCCGGCGACCTGATTCAGGTCGAATACCTCAATGCCATGATCACGCAGCCGCTGAGCCGATGCTTCCGAGCTGGCCACCGCCCCTTCAAACAGATGTTTATGTTGCGCCAGTGCATCAATAAAGCAGTTGGCGGTTGAACCGGTGCCGACGCCGATAATGCTGTCTTTTTCCAGCCGGGGCAGAATATGTTGGACCGCGGCTTCGCCAACGGCGCGTTTCAGTTCGTCCTGATTCATGGGATGTACGCTCGTGATCATTCGCTTAAGGGGTGTTGATGCGGGGAATTATATGCATTGATGGGGTACAATGCGCCCCGTTAAATGAAAAAGTGTCTAAAAACTTCTGTTAAAACGGCCAACTCATGTCGAATCCATTATTAAACGATTATCTGAAAAAAATACTCAGTGCCCGGGTCTACGATGTTGCTATCGAGACACCGCTGCATATTGCGCCCTTTCTGACCGAGCGCCTGGGTAATCAGATCTGGCTGAAACGTGAAGACGAACAGCCGGTATATTCGTTTAAGATTCGTGGCGCTTATAACAAGGTCAGCCAGCTTAACGAAGAAGAAAAAGCTGCCGGTGTGGTAGCCGCTTCTGCCGGTAATCACGCTCAGGGTCTGGCACTGGCCGCGAAAGAACTGGGTATTAAAGCCACCATCGTGATGCCGCGTACGACCCCGGAAATTAAGGTGAAGTCGGTAAAAGCCCGGGGCGCCAAGGTGGTTTTACACGGCGATGCGTTTGATGATGCCTTTGCGTATTCGCAGAAGCTGGTGGAAGAAAAAGGCATGACCTATATCCATCCGTACGATGACCCGGACACCATTGCCGGCCAGGGAACCATCGGCATGGAAATTCTGCGGCAGATGCGCCAGCCCATCGATGCGGTGTTTGTACCGGTTGGTGGCGGTGGCCTGGCAGCCGGTGTGGCTGCATATATCAAAGCGCTGCGTCCGGAAGTGAAAGTTATTTCGGTCGAAAGCACGGAATCTGCCTGCCTGGCGGCGGCCAAAGCCGAAGGTGAACGGGTGGTGCTCGATCAGGTGGGTATTTTTGCCGATGGTGTGGCCGTGGCCCAGATCGGCGAAAACACCTGGCAGGTCTGCAAGGATCATATCGATGATTGTCTGACGGTCACGCCGGATGAAATCTGCGCGGCGATTAAAGACATCTTTGACGATACCCGGGCGGTGTGTGAACCGGCGGGAGCGCTGGCCGTGGCCGGTATGAAAAAGTACATCGAGCGGGAAAGCTGCGAAGATCATAACTTTGTTGCCATCCTGAGCGGTGCCAATGTGAACTTCGATCGCCTGCGTTATATCTCCGAAGTGGCGGAGATCGGTGAAGGCCGGGAAGTGATTCTGGCGGTGACCATTCCGGAACAAGCCGGCAGCTTCCAGAAGTTCTGCAGCCTGCTGGGAAAACGCCCGATCACCGAGTTTAACTACCGTTATGGTGATGACGACAAAGCACGTATCTATGTCGGGGTAAAAGTCAGCGATGAAGCCAATGCCCGCCAGGCGTTACTCAGTGAGTTGCAGTCAGACGGTTACCCGGTGATGGATATCACCGATAACGAAATAGCCAAGTATCATATTCGCCATATGGTGGGTGGCCATGCGCCGGACTCAGTGAATGATGAACGGGTATACCGGTTTGAATTTCCGGAACGTCCGGGGGCGTTACTGAACTTCCTGAAGAAGCTGGGTAAACGTTTTAATATCTCACTGTTTCATTACCGCAATCACGGCGCCGCCTATGGCCGGGTGCTGGTGGGTATGCAGGTGCCGAATGACAAAGTGCCGCAACTGGAAGGTTATCTGAACGAGCTGGGGTACCGCTTCTGGGATGAAACCAATAACGAGGCGTATCAGCTGTTTTTACGCTGATCGCCTTGACCGCTGAGTTAAGCACATAAAAAAGACAGGCCAATGCCTGTCTTTTTCGTTTATGGCACAACAGAATCTGCCGCTAAGGCTTGCCTGAATGCGTTGAAAATCAAATAATTACAGAATTGTGACGGCCACAGGGACGGGGCTGAAGAAGAATAATGAGAAGTCCTATGCTGTTTTATGCCCGAGTCGTGCTGCTGACCCTGTATTTCCTGCTGGTGTGTGCCGTGGTTATTCCGTTTTGTATGCTGCGGCCGTTTCACCGTAACAATACCCGTGATGGTTCCTGGCTGATGAGTCTCGGACGTTATCTGCTGGGTATTCGTTTACGGGTGGTACGAAATAACCGTCTCAGTGATGACCAGCCGGCGGTGTATATCTCGAACCATCAGGATAACCTGGATGTGTTTACCGTGACCGCACGTATGCCGGGGAATACATTTTTTCTGGGTAAAAGCACGCTGAAATACATCCCGGTTTTCGGTACCGCTTTCTGGCTTGCCGGTAATCTGTTTATTGACCGTAAAAACAAAGCCAAAGCCTGGGAAACCATGGCTCAGGTGGCACGTCAGGTGCGCCAGCGGCAATGTTCTGTGTATATCTTTCCTGAAGGCACCCGCAGTCGCGGACGCGGGCTGATGCCGTTTAAGTCCGGCGCTTTTGCCCTGGCGATTGAATCCGGTCTGCCGGTGGTGCCGATCGTGTTTTCCAGTTCGGATAAAAACATCGACCCCGGCCGCTGGCAGGCGGGCCAGTGTCTGGTGAGTTTTCTGGACCCGGTGCCGACTGATGGCCTGGGCGAAGCGGATGTGAAAAACCTGGCTGAGCAGTGTCGTCAGCGGATGCAGCTGGCAATCGACGAAATGGATAACCAGCTGGCCGGCGAAACAAAATAAAACGCGCTAAGTGCGCGGCTGCTGGACTACAATTGCCGCTTAATTAACTGAGTGATGGCCAGTGGCGGTGAACGAAGACGAGTTCCTCATTAAACGAAAATTTATTATCAAACTGGGCAAGGCATTGCACAAGTTTGGTACCCCGGCTTACCGGCTGGAATCCCACCTGCGTAATGTGGCCGCGACACTGGGGCTGGAAGGCTATTTCCTGATTACCCCCACCACCATGACCTTTGTACTGCAGCGCGAAAATGATCAGGAATATAACCATATTGCCCGGGTAAAACCCGGTGAGCTTGATCTCGGTTCGCTGGCCCGTTGTGATGAGCTGGTGGATGAATTAACCACCGGTCAGCGTGACCTGAACGACGCCATGGCACGCCTGCAGGATATCGAAAGCCGGCCCAACCCTTATGGCGCTCTGCTCAGTGGCTCGGCGTTTACCGCGGCGGCGGCGGCGTTTGCCATGTTGATGCAAACCAGCTGGAACGATGTGTTGTGGTCGGCGTTATTGGGGCTGATGGTGTATGGCTTTGTGTATCTGGCTGAACGTTCGCCACGTACCAGCGAAATGCTGGAGCCGCTGTCGGCCATTGCCTGTGGTGTATTGGCCTGCCTGATTGCGGTGCTGGATGCCGGCATTAATATTCCGGTGGTGATTTTATCCGGGCTGATTATTTTTGTCCCCGGGCTGGCACTGACGATTGGTTTGTCGGAACTGGCAGCGCGCGACCTGATCTCAGGTACTGCACGGGTGATGGATGCCATGATGTTGCTGTTTAAGCTGTATTTTGGTGCTGTGCTGGGGATGGCGATTGGCAAAGCACTGGTCGGCCCGGTGGTGTACCTGGAGCCGGCAGCGCTGCCGGACTGGGCCCCCTGGGGATCGGTGCCGGTGTTGTCGATGGCGCTGGTGATTGTCTTTAAAGCACGGCTGAAAGATGCCTTCTGGGGCATTCTGGCCGGCGCCATTGCGTTTTCGGTGGCGGCACTGGCAGGCAAATATTTTGGGAATTCCATCAGTGTGTTTTTTGGTGCCCTGGCGGTGGGCCTGTACGCCAGTCTGTATTCGCGCTGGATGAATGCTCCGGCGTCCATTGCCTTGTTGCAGGGCATTGTGATTCTGGTGCCGGGCAGTAAGTCTTATATCGGTCTGAACGCTATGATCACCGGTGAAATGATGCTGAAACAAACCCACCTGGGGTCACAGGTGTTTCTGATTTTTATGTCGCTGGTGGCCGGGCTGATTTTTGCCAATGTACTGATGCCGCCACGGCGCACGCTGTAACAAGGGGAAGCGTCGATGAAACGATTGATCTGGCCATTGCTGCTGCTCAGCCACCTGCTGCTGGCAGCGCTGGGGTTTGCGCTGGGCATTTATACCTTGCCGATTCTGACGGCACCGGCGTCGCCAGCGCCACTGGCGATGATGCGCAGTGCCACTCAGGCCCGTTATGTTGCCCGCATGGAGCGTGATTTACAGGACAGCGACTGGCTGCACTGGGCGGAAGGCACCCTGCGGCTGGCGGATGATTTTATCGCCTTTGACGGTGCTATCGCGCCCGGCCCGGACTACAAACTGTATTTGTCGCCGCAGTTTGTCGAAACCGAAGCCGATTTTTTACGGCTGAAATCCAGCATGGTAAAAGTGGGAGATGTACGTACCTTCGACCGCTTTATTCTGCCGTTGCCCGAACAGATTGAATTGGCGCGGTTTAACAGCGTTATTATCTGGTGTGAGTCCTTTGGCCAGTTTATTTCCGCGGCCCGGTATCGCCCGGCGACCGATTAAAACAGAGAAACCCGGCGGCTTACTCTACAACCGATACGTTGCCTGATAAAATCGCTGCTTTGTCACTGTCAGTACGGATTGCTTAGTCATGCCGGAACAAATCCCCAACGATTCAGTTGGATTGGTGACTCCTCAGATTCATCACTTTGATCAGCCGCTTACGTTGCGCAGCGGCCGGGTATTACCGAGCTATGATCTGGTGTATGAAACCTACGGGGAGTTAAACGCCGATAAATCCAATGCGGTTTTAATTTGTCATGCCCTCAGCGGCGATCATCACGCCGCGGGTTATCACAGCATGGAGGATAACAAGCCAGGCTGGTGGGACAGTGCTATTGGCCCGGGTAAAGCCATTGATACCAACCGTTTTTTTGTGGTGGCGCTGAACAATCTTGGTGGCTGCTCAGGCTCCAGCGGGCCGATCAGTATTAATCCCGACAGCGGCAAACCCTGGGGGCCGGAATTCCCGATTGTGGCGGTACGTGACTGGGTAACGTCGCAGGCCCGGCTGGCGGATGTGCTGGGTATTCAGCAGTGGGCCGCTGTGGTGGGTGGCAGTCTGGGAGGCATGCAGGTATTACGCTGGTCGATCCAGTATCCGGAGCGCCTGCGTCACGCTGTTGTTATTGCTTCGGCGCCAAAATTATCAGCGCAGAATATCGCCTTTAACGAAGTGGCACGTCAGGCGATTGCCAAGGATCCGGAATTTCACGATGGTAACTATCTGGAGCATAACACGCTGCCGAAAACCGGCCTGATGCAGGCCCGCATGTTAGGTCATCTGACCTATCTGTCGGATGATGCCATGAAGCAGAAATTTGGCCGGGAGTTAAAAGAAGGCAAACTGAATTACAGCTTTGCACCGGAATTCCAGGTGGAAAGTTATCTGCATTATCAGGGGGAAAAGTTTTCCACCCGGTTTGATGCCAACACCTATATGTTAATGACCAAAGCACTGGATTATTTTGATCCGGCGGCGGATTACGATAACGATCTGGTGCAGTGTCTGAGCCACGCCCGCTGCGAGTTTCTGGTGCTGTCTTTTACCACAGACTGGCGTTTTTCTCCGGAGCGCTCACAGGAAATAGTCGATGCTCTGATTCACGCCGATAAAAACGTCAGTTACGCCTGCATCGAATCGGACAATGGTCACGATGCTTTCCTGTTACCGATTCCGCGTTATCTGGATATTTTTTCTGCCTATATGCAACGCGTTGCGGCTGATATTCCAACCGGAGGTGGGGCATGAATAATCACGATTTTGACAACCTGCGTGATGATCACGCGCTGATTCAGCACGGCGTAAAACCGGGCAGTCAGGTACTTGATCTGGGCTGTGGTGACGGCTCGTTACTGAAATACCTGCAGCAGCATAAAAATGTTCGTGGTTATGGCCTGGAGATTAATCCCGACAATATCACCGCCTGTATCCGCAATGGCGTGAATGTGATTGAACAGGATCTCGATAAAGGCCTGAATAACTTTGAAGACGGCAGCATCGATACCGTGATTATGACCCAGGCGCTGCAGGCGGTTGAGCGCCCGGATCTGCTGCTGGATGAGATGTTACGGATCGGTAAAGAAGCGATTGTGACATTTCCTAACTTCGGTTACTGGCGCACCCGCTTTTACCTGCTGCTGAAAGGCCGCATGCCAATGTCAGAAACCCTGCCGTATAACTGGTACGACACGCCCAACATCCATATGTGTACGTTCCGCGATTTTGAAATTCTGTGCCGCGAAAAAAACATCAAAATACTCAATAAGACGGTAGTGGATGACAATCATAAACATCACTGGACGATTCGTCTCTGGCCAGCCATGCTGGGAGAAATCGCCGTTTACCATATTACCCGGAGGTAAGCTTATGAAAGTTCTGATGACAATTGCCCTGACATTGCTGTCGGCCCTGAGCCTGGCACGGGACAACGGTGAACAAAAACAGGTGTTTGGTGACTATGAAGTCCATTACATTGGTCTGAACTCCACTTTTCTGACGCCTGAAGTCGCTAAGGCATATGATATTACCCGTTCCGGTTCGCTCGGTTATCTGAGTGTTTCTATCCTGAAAAAAGCGGCAAAAGGAGAACTGGCAAAACCGGTCAGCGGTCGTGTGGAAGGTCAGTTGCGTAATCTGATTGGCCAGGCTAAAACGCTACAGTTTAAACAGGTTAAAGAAAGTAATGCGGTGTATTACATCACCACTTTCCGCTTTGATGATGAAGATATGTATAACCTGAATCTTAAGGTAACACCGGACGGCCAGAAGCGGACGTTTGATGTGAAGTTCAGCCAGCGTTTTTATCAGGAATAGCCCGACCAGGTAGCCATGAAAAAAATTGTTCTTGCCAGCGGCAATGCCGGAAAATTACGTGAATTTTCTGCCATGTTCAGCCGTCATTTTAATGATCAGCCAATCGAAATTATTCCACAAAATCAGTTAAACGTGCACGAGGCCGAAGAAACAGGCCTCAGTTTTGTGGAAAATGCCATTCTCAAAGCCCGTAATGCCTCTCGTCAGACCGGCCTGCCGGCACTGGCGGATGATTCCGGTATTGAAGTGGATGCCCTTAACGGTGCCCCGGGTATTTACAGCGCCCGTTATGCACAACGGTGTGGTTACCAGGGAACGGAACAGGGGGATGCTGCGAACAATGCCATGTTATTACAGGCACTGACGGGAATCGCCAGCGAGCAGCGCAACGCGCGGTTTCAGTGTGTGCTGGTGTATTTGCGGCATGCTGATGATCCGACACCGCAGGTATTTCAGGGCAGCTGGGAAGGGCGCATTGTGCTTCAGCCGGATGGCAATGAGGGTTTTGGTTATGATCCGTTATTTTATGTCGACAGTGAGCAATGCACGGCTGCGGCATTAACCAAAGAGCAGAAAAACCGCATCTCGCACCGGGGTGTGGCCATGAATAAGCTGACGGAAAACATCCGGTTTTAGTACCGTTAGTATGATTACAGAAGAGACATTTGTGGATATTTTAGAGCAGCTAGAAAATAAAATTCTGAACACCATTTGTTCGGTGGAGGATTTACAGCAGGAACTGACAGAACAACGTCAGCAACTGAAAAGCAGTAATGAACAACTGATTGAAAGTGATGCAGAACGACTGACACTGCGCAGCGATCTGCAGGACAGCAAAGAAGAAATAAAAGCACTGCAACACGAAAAAGAAGTCTGGCAGCAGCAGCGTGATGAGCTGCAGCAACAGATTGAAAAACTGCTTGAGCAGCGTACTCAGGTGCAGGATGAAAAAGCCCGCCTGATGGAGGAAAAACAAACCTTCGTCAGTGAAAACGAAACCCTGAAGCAGGAAGTTGAACGCCTGACTCAGGAAAAAAATGACTGGGCCAGCAAAGCGGCGTCCATTCTTGAAGTACTCGACCGGGCTGAACTGCAAAACAGCGCGGAAAGTAACGACGCTGCCAACGTCGCCTGAGGAAACCTCTGACCATGCTCCGGCTACCGCCTCTCAGTTTGTATATCCACGTTCCCTGGTGCATCCGTAAGTGCCCTTATTGTGATTTTAATTCCCATAAGGCCGATGACAATCTGCCGGAACGACAATACGTGGACGCTCTGATAGCGGATCTGGAGCAGGATAAACACTGGCTACAGGGGCGGCCGCTGCAGAGTATTTTTATCGGTGGTGGTACCCCCAGTTTATTGTCGGCCCGGGCCTACGAAAAACTGTTTCGTGAGTTGCGTCAGCGGCTGACCTTTGCCGATGATATTGAAATTACCCTGGAAGCTAATCCGGGTACCTTTGAAGCGAAAAAATTTGCCGCTTACCGCAGCCTCGGCATTAACCGCCTGAGCATCGGGGTACAGAGTTTTAACCCCGGCCATTTGCAGCAGCTGGGCCGGGTGCACGACAGTGAGCAGGCCAAAACGGCCATCAGCAAAGCCCGTAAAGCCGGCTTCGATAATTTTAATATCGACCTGATGCACGGCTTGCCAGGACAAACCGTCGGCCAGGCATTACACGATCTGCGTACCGCACTGGCGTTTGAACCTCAGCATTTGTCCTGGTATCAGCTGACCATTGAACCCAATACCGAATTTTATAAGCGGCCACCGTTATTACCTCAGGATGATACCCTGTGGGATATTCAGGAAGCCGGGCTGGCATTGCTGGCAGAACACGGTTTTGAACACTATGAAATTTCTGCCTTTTGTCAGCCAGGACGGGCATCGCGGCACAATCTGAACTATTGGCAGTTTGGCGATTACCTCGGTATTGGTGCCGGCGCACATGGCAAAATTACGCTGGCGGATGCCAATACCATTTTGCGGACCCATAAAACCCGCCTGCCAAAAGACTACCTGGCGCCGGATAAGGCGTTTCTGGCGGGTAAACAAACCATCGATCCGGATGATATCGGGCTGGAATGCCTGATGAACGCATTACGGTTGCGCCAGGGGATTCGGGTGGAAGATTTTGAAGCCCGTACCGGGCTGACGCTGGCGGCTGTGGCTGAGCCATTACAGCGGGCTCAGCAGCTGGGGTTGTTGCAACTGGATAAAGGCATCCGGGCGACGGAAAAAGGCCAGCAATATCTGAATGAGTTGCTGGCGCTGTTTTTACCTGCTGAGTGATGCTCAGTCGCTGATAATCACATTGCTTTCTTCTTTTTCTGGCATCACCACCATCTCGCGGAACAGTTCGTTATCGTGCAGGCTCTCAAAGCTGGTGTCTTCGCCGGCTTGAATCCTCAACGACTCAGAACGCTGAATTGCCTCTGCCAGGTCGCGTAACGCTTCATCAACAAAGCCTGATTCAGCAAAGGCACAGGCACGCTGGAAAAACGCGTGGCTGTTTTCCGGGTCAATTTCCAGGGCCCGGTTCGCCAGGCTGGTCGCCCATTCGGTCTGACCTAACAGCAGTGCTGCGTCGGCTTTGTAGGTTAAGGCCTCGATATCATCCGGACGTAATGCCAGGATCTGATCGTACAGGGAAATTTTGTTCTGCGGACTGTTTTCCTGTGACGCTTTCAGCCATAACGAATGAATTTCGTTGGTTAACTCAATTTCATCCTGAGCCGCTTTAATATGGCGTGACTTACGGTGCAGTTCTTTTTCCAGGTTCGCCAGCCGTTCTTCATAGGAACTGGTAATCCGGCCGATTTCTTCATTGGCAAAGGTACCGACCCGCTCTTTTACATCACGTAAGGAGTTCCAGCCGATAATCACCAGCAAAGACGACGCGCCGGCCAGCAAATAGAAAAAATAGGTAATGGTATCGGTGGCGTATACCAGCGCCCGGTCGGCGACGGTCAGTTCTTTGGCAACAATCTTTTCAGTCAGCTCAACCCGGGTATTGGCGATTTCCTGGCGTAAATCCTTTACCTCACCGAGGATATACAACTCGGTAAACGGGCTGTACATCTTGGCATCGAGGTTATTGATTTTATCTTTCGCCAGCTGATCGCGCTGGGACTGGGATAGTTGTTCTGCCAGTAACGCCTGCTGGGCAGGCGTCAGTTGCAGGCTGGTGGCGCTTTCTTCTTCTGCCCGGGGCAGGGCGCAGGCGAGCAGTAACCCGCAGAGTGCGAGCCACCGCCCGGCAGCGTTAAACCATTGTGAAACAGTTATGCGCTTGCCTGTTGTTGCCATAGTTCTGATTTCTCCACAAACTGTTGGTGCAGGGCTTCCACGGCTTTGCCGTAATCTTCATCCCGCACCAGAAACATGATATCGACCTGACGCATGGCCTGGTGAACAGAGAGGATATTAACACCTGCCTCAGATAATGCACCGGACGCTTTGTGAAGTAAGCCGGGAATATTCATATCGCTACCGATGGCGCTGACCATCGACAGTTTTTCGACTCGGATATCCGAATCCGGGTAAACCTGCTGCAGTTTATCCATCAGCCAGTTGATACGACGTTTGTTGCCTTTCAGATAGAAGGTATCGGTATTGGCATTGTAGTCTTTGGTTAATACCCGAACGCCGGACTCCTGTACCAGCTGGTTCATCTTTTCGCCGTAGGTTGGGTTGCCGACCATATCCTGGTCGAAAATCTCCAGCGCCCAGACACCTTTGGTGCCGGCGATGATCTCAACTTTGGGCTCATCGCTGCAATAATCACTGCAGATCTGAGTACCTTCGTGTTCCGGCTCGAAGGTATTTTTGATCCGTAACAGGATATTTTTCTTACGCAGGCCGGAAGCGGCACGCGGGTGGATGGCTTCCATCCCGAGGTTGGCCAGCTGATCGGCGACGTCGTAGTTGGTCATGCCAATCGGCTGAATATTGTCGGTACCTACTAAGGCCGGGTCAGCCGTACTGAGGTGATATTCTTTGTGAATAATGGCTTCTGCAGCACCGGTAATGGTGGCGATTTTGCTGAAGGTCATTTCACTGTAACCACGGTCGAAGGTTTTCATCAGGCCTTCGCGGCACTGGGTATAACCGGTGACAATCGGCAGCTGGGTTGCCAGGTCGATACCACCAAATGCCCGGCGGATGGTTTCATCCAGTCCTGGCTGGCTGTCTGAACGCCAGTTGGTCAGGTCGACAAATACAGCATTCACATCGTGCTGACGCAACAGCTGCACTGAGTTGTAGGCGCTGTGTGCCTCACCCAGCGCACTGAGCATTTCACGCACCTGATGCAGGTGGTCATCAAGCTGGAAGTTACCGAAATTACACACGGTTTCCAGATTTTCCAGACAGGTGCGGGTATCGGCAAAGCGCTGGCAAATAAACTGATCGGCGCGTTTGCGCTGCACGTCGTTGCTGAAGATGGCGGCGTTCATCGACAACATGTTGTCGAGCACCTGGTCGAGTTTGTTCTGCCACGGACGTTTTTCGTCCATTTCTGCAAACAGGGCATAAACGCCGGGTTCGCCGGTTTTTTTATGTTCCAGCAGGCCGTTGGTCATGCCGGCGTAGGCCGATACCACAAAGATACGCTGGTATAAGGTGGCCGGGCTGCCTTGTGGGGTATGCGCTCGCAGCCAGATGTTGTTCAGTACTTCCTCGTAGCGGCTCATCGAAGTGCCGCCGATTTTTTCTACGGTATGTAACATGTGTCACCCATTGGTGAGTTTTTTTGACAGGTATGTGTGGGATAGGGAAGCGGGCCGGACCTGAGTCCGGCCGGAGGGATCAGTCGATGGTTTCAGCTTCCAGTGCGTACACACCATTTTCATCATGAATTTCTTTGCCATGCAGGGGCGGATTAAAAACACAGGCCATCTGCATATCTTCCGTGGTGGCACGTAACAGGTGTTTATCGTGCTTATCCAGAATATACAGGGTGCCGGGCTCGATCGGGTAGATCTTACCATCTTCACAGGTTTCCACCTCACCATAACCACTCATGCAATACACAGATTCCAGGTGGTTCTGATACCAGATCGGTGTTTCGGTGCCTTTAAAAATGGTGGTGATATGGAAAGAAAACCCCATGTTGTCGTCTTTTAACAACATACGTACCGATTCCCAGGTACCGCCGTTAATGGCGCGGTTGGACTCTTTGCATTCTTTTAATGTACGGACAATCACACTAATACCTCAGGAAGCTTTGGAAACGTTTTCAGACAGAGCATCAGCAACACAGCTGGCCAGGATATCCAGACCGCGGTCGAGCTGTTCGGTTTCAATCGTCAGCGGAGTTAATACTTTAACCACCTGACCTTCTGAACCACTGGTTTCAATGACCAGGTTGCGTTTAAACGCCAGTTCGGTCACGGCTTCAGCCAGTTCACCGGATTTAAACTCCAGGCCCTGCATAATGCCGCGGCCTTTGTGTTTCAGCTGACCACCGTGTTTGGCCTGAATTTCTTTCAACCGGGCCTTCAGATGGGCCGCTTTTTTCTGCACGTCTTTGGCGAAGCTGTCGTCGGCCCAATAATGTTCCAGTGCCTGACGAGCGGTGATAAAGGCGTGGTTATTGCCACGGAAAGTACCGTTGTGTTCACCCGGTTTCCAGCTGTCCAGCTCTTCTTTTAGCAGAACTACGGCCATTGGCAGTCCGTAACCACCAAGAGATTTCGACAGGGTAATGATGTCGGGTTCGATACCAAACTCTTCGAAGCTGAAGAAGGTGCCACTGCGGCCACAGCCAGCCTGAATATCATCAACAATCAATACCATGTCATAACGGCGGCAGATGTCCTGCAGGCCCTGCATCCATTCTTTGCTGGCGACGTTTAAACCACCTTCACCCTGGATGCATTCAACGATAACGCCGGCCGGGTGACCCAGACCGGAAGATTTGTCCTGCAGCGCTTTTTCGAAATATTCCAGCGTATTGAAGTCACCCAGGTAACCGTCGTACGGCATAAATTGTACGCCCGGCAGCGGCATACCAACTGAGTCTTTGTATTTCTGGTTAGCGGTGACCGCCACAGAACCCTGAGTTACGCCATGGAAACCGTTGGTGAACGACACGATGGTGTGACGGCCGGTATTTTTGCGCGC
The DNA here is from genome assembly GCF_042648445.1 of Bacterioplanoides pacificum. Classification (NCBI taxonomy): domain Bacteria; kingdom Pseudomonadati; phylum Pseudomonadota; class Gammaproteobacteria; order Oceanospirillales; family Oceanospirillaceae; genus Bacterioplanoides; species Bacterioplanoides pacificum. Next base: position 31,844 of record NZ_JBHRYB010000003.1, on the reverse strand, counting down.
CAGTTTTAACGCCGCTTCGACTGCGTTGGTGCCGGTTGGGCCGGTGAACTGCATGCGGTAGTGCATGTTACGCGGTGCCAGAATGCGGTTCTGGAACGATTCCAGGAACGCCTGCTTGGCGTTGGTGTACATATCCAGGCCGTGGGTCATGCCGTCTGAGTTGATGTAATCAATCAGTGCCTGCTTGAACTTCGGGTTGTTGTGGCCGTAGTTCAGGGTGCCGGCGCCACCCAGGAAGTCGATGTATTCGTTGCCGTCGCTGTCGGTCAGCAGTGCGTTCTGTGCTTTGGTGAATACCACCGGGAATGAACGGCAATAGCCACGGACGTTAGATTCTAACTGATTAAAGATTTCCATAATAAACCTCTTCTGGAGAGTGTTTTTAAACGTTTGAAGGTTAAAAAGGACCGATCACGACCAGCTCTTCGCTGTCGTGTACGCCGCCAAAGTGGGCGTCTTTATCGAAAAATGTCTGGCTGTTCAGCGTCGCACCCAGATCCTGTGCCAGTCGCCGGAAGGTGTTCCAGGAAGCCAGGTTGTCGGGGGTGATGGTGGTGTGCAGGTAATGCACATCGCCGATACGACGTAACAGTGTTTCCAGCATCTGAGTTGCCAGGCGTTTGCCACGGAAGTCCGGGTGCACCGCAACCTGCCAGACAAACAAGGTGTCGGGTTGTTCAGGCAGACGGTAACCGGAAATAAATCCTGCCAGCTGGCCATTTGCTTCGGCGGCAATACTGGTGCTGCTGAAGTGGCTGCATTGCAGCAGATTGCAGTACATGGAATTTTCATCCAGTGGTTTGCAGTCCCGTACCAGCTGAAAAACAGCGGCGCCATCAGTGGCATCAGGGCAACGGAAGGTGAAATCGGAAGGGGATTGGGCTTGCTTAGGGTTCGGAGTACGGGTTGGTGTACTAATGTCCGAGCTCGTCGAGTCCATGTAGTGAAGAGAACCGCTTACCGGACGATAACAATGCTGTCCGTTACGCTCTCTTTGTTTGTTTAGAGTACTAAACATATTAGCAATGCTCTAAACTGATTACAACTCTAAATAAATAGGAGGTGGTTTTGCAGCAACAACCCTGGCTTGAGTTTGTCGTGGCGGATGAGCGTTATGCCGTACCTGTCGCGCAGGTGATTGAAATCCTGAGCTGGCGTGAGTGTGACCCGGTGCCGGGCGCCGACATTTTTATCCGTGGCATTATCAATTTTCGCGGCAATATTGTGCCGGTGGTGGATATGCATCAGTGGCTGCATAAAACGCCGCTGACACCGCAGGAAGACTCGAAAATACTGACAATGATGATGGCCGGAGAGATGATTGGTGTAGCGGTGGATGGCGTTGAAGAGCTGATTTATCCGCAGCAGGAGCAACGTGAAAGTATTGTCGATGGTGACAACGGCCTGACCGAAACCTGCTATTACCACGACCGTCTGATTGCTCTGTTTGACTGGCAGTTACTGCAGCGGCTGTTCTATCGGGAGCAGGATGTAGATCCGGAATAATGATTAGATATCTAACCAGATGCTCAGTTATTTTTGTGTGCTGAGGGCCAATCAGGATTGAATGGTTGTTCAGACCTCTAACTATTTCTGGGTTTTTCGGGGTGTTGCTGACCGCTGTTTCAGCTCCCGGGCCAGTAATAAGCCTTTGCGCCGTTTTTGTTGCAGAATGGCGAGTTTCTCCTCCAGTTGTTGTTTTTCTTGTGCCTGATCGCAACTCTGCAACCGCTGCTGCAGTTGACGGGATTTTTGTCTCAGCTGCTTCAGGGTATTCATCAGTTCCGTGTATTGCCGGCGCTGTTCTGACGCTGAGGCATTTAATAACCGCTTCAGACGTTTCAGCAGTTTGCTGCGTTTCATAAGCGACTCTCCGGATCCTGGCTGTTATTGTCGCTGAGCTGCTGGTTAATATCCGACAGTTCGTTATCTTCCAGCCCTAACTTTTCTGTTGTCTGGCCGAGCAGCCATAAACTGCGTGCTGCTTTGAGTAGGTTTTTACTGATGCGGTAGGCGTATTCTTTATCGTTCATCAGTGAGGTGGCCATCACGGCGCTGATTTCATCGCTGCGAATCAGCAGCTCAATCTGCTGATCAAACTCCTGATGGTGGCGATTCGCTAACAACTGCAGGTGTTCCAGCTCCAGTTGCAGCTCGCCCTGGTCCTGATCCTGTTCAAATTGTTTGCCGGCCTGATCAATTTTCAGCAGGGTGTGGGCAATGTCCTGGCGCAACTGCTGATAAGCCCGGGTCATGGCCTGGTTGTTGCCGTTGGCATAATGCAGCAGGTTACGCTGCATATGTTTGGTATCTTTCACCGCTTCAATCAGATGAAAACACGCGACACTGAGCTGGCGTAACTGTTCACTTCGGGCCTGAGGCGCATGCTCGCGGGCCAGACTGATAAAGCGGGTGATGTCGGCGTGCAGGTGTTTCAGTCGCTGGTCGTAGGAATCCTGAATATTGTGGTAGCTGACTTCGTGAGGGTCATTGTCATCCGGCAGCTGCTGCTGGCGAAAATCCGCACTGGCCCAGCCCAGGCCACGAATAATAATATCGCGGCCAAAGCGGTACAGCCGCTTACTCTCCTGACGCGCTGCGTGTAATGAGCCACTGACCGAACTCAGGGCGGCATCATTAAGATATTCCGGCCGTTTGATGTGGCTGCGGGGTTCCGGCAGCCAGGACTGCAGCAACATCACCAGACGGTTGAGCCAGGGCAACATCAATAACACCCCCAGGGTGTTAAACAGGGTATGAAATATCGCCAGTCGCAGGGTGAAATCATCCGCCGCGAGACCTAACCGCGCGGCACACCATTCAACCAGCTGTAATAACTGCGGTAATAACAATAAGGCGGTACAGGCGGTCAGCAGGTTAAACATTAAGTGGCCCAGCGCCAGCTGGCGGCCTGCGTGGTTGGCGCTCAGGCTGCCTAATAACGCGGTGATGGTGGTGCCAATATTGGCACCGATGGCCAGTGCTAAGGCGTCGCTGTAACTGATATGGCCACTGCTGAGGGCTGTCAGGATCAGCACCAGAGTGGCGTGGCTGGACTGCATGATCACGGTGGCTAATAAGCCGATACCGAGATACAACAGGCGGCCATCCCAGCCGTTGCTGTGATACAGGCTGAGATCAACGGCCTGCTGGAATTCGGCAAAACCGGTTTTCATCTGATCGATACCGAGGAATAAAAAACCAATACCCACGAGAATGCGGCCCAGGCCCTGGCTGGTGTTTTTTTGCTGAAACATCAGCGCCACACCAAATACCAGCAGTGGCATGGCATAGCTGGATAATTTAATTTTCAGCCCCAGAGCGGCGACCAGCCAGGCGCCGGTTGTGGTGCCTAAGTTGGCACCAAAAATAATGCCCAGTCCCATGCTTAGGTTGATCAGGCCGGCGGATAAAAAGGAAATGGCCAGCACCGACACCAGAGAGCTGGATTGCATCAGGCTGGTGGTCAGGACGCCGAAGGTCAGCGATTTCCACACCCGGTTGGTGCAATAACGCAGGGTTTTCTCCAGCACTCCGCCGGAAAATACCCGAAAGCCCTGCTCCAGCGATAACATACCAAACAGAAAAATAGCGACCCCGGCGGCGATTTCACGGAAGGCGTTGCTGTTCCATAAAGCCAGTGCCAGCAGGGTAAAAATAACCGGTAAGGTCAGGCGTTTCAGCAGATCCAAAAGGTGCGCTCGGGTGACGGTGATTAATATCAGTTAAGCGCGATCGGCAGGGGGCGGCAAGTTCAGCCTGCCGACCGGAGTCAGCAGGCTGGCAGCACGGATGGTTGTTATTCAGTCCAGCAGTGCTTTCAGTGGCTGATGTTGTTCGGCGTCCAGGCGCGGCCCGAACTGGCTGACGACCTGAGATGATGCGGCGCTGGCGAGGCGGCCGGCGGCGGCAAAATCATAGCCGTGGGTAATGGCGTACAGGAAAGCGCCGGCAAACATATCCCCGGCACCGTTGGAGTCCAGAGCGGTGGTGGGTTGTGGAGCAATCTGATGCAGGGTTTCGCCGTCCCAGGCTAATGCGCCGTTGGCGCCCAGGGTAATGGCGAAGGTGTTGGCAACCTGCTTCAGTGCGGCGACGGCGTCGTCGAGGTTATCGCGGTCGCTGAACAGGCGGGCTTCCTGTTCGTTGCAGAATAATAAATCCACTCCGCTGCCAATCATTTCGGTCAGGCCGTCTTTAAAAAACTGCACCATGGCCGGATCCGAGAAGGTCAGAGCGGTTTTAACACCTTGCTGGCGGGCCTGCTGTAACACTTCGATAGCGGCGGCGCGGGAGGTGTCGGATGTTACCAGATAGCCTTCGACATAGACGTATTGGGAGTTCTGCAGTGCGGCGCTGTTGATGTGTTTTTTATCCAGATCGGAGGTGATGCCCAGATAGGTGTTCATGGTGCGCTCGGCATCTGCGGTCACCATCACCAGGCATTTGCCGGTGATGCCCTGATCGCGTTCGCCGTCCATATTGGTATCCACACCGGCGGCTTTCAGGTCGGCGACGTAAAAATCACCGGCTTCATCGGCGGCGACATTACAGCTGTAAAAGGTTTTAGCACCAAAATAGCTGGCACCAATGATGGTGTTGGCAGCGCTGCCGCCACAGGCCCGTTTTTTCAGGCCGTAGTCGCTGGTTAAGGTGTCCAGCAGGCTGTGCAGCTGATCCTGTTCAATCAGGGTCATCATGCCTTTTTCGATACCGGCTTTGGCGAAGAACTCATCGCCCACTTCAAATTCTTTATCAACCAGGGCGTTGCCGATGCCGTAGATATGGTAAGTCATGGGTTATCTCTGTAACGGATTAAAAGCTGCCGGCAGTGTATCCGCCTGAGGCAACAGATCAAGTCGGGATACAAAGCGGTGACGCCGGGCGTCAGGCTGCTATGATAGCGGCCATGAACAAGGTAACCCGTTTTATTCGTCAGCATCAGCGTGTCCGCCATGCGGTGTATCAGACCGACGCCAATATTCGTCGGGCGGTGTTGCGTACCGCGCTGATTCTGGGCTCGATTATCGCTCTGCATATCGCCGCCATGGTGTGGTTCGAAGGTATGTCGCCCTGGTCGGCGTTATGGCTGACGTTAACCACCATTACAACGGTGGGTTACGGCGACTTATCAGCCGCCACGCCAGAAGGGCAGTTTGCCACTGTGATGCTGATGTACGTTTGCGGGATTACCCTGATGACGTTTCTGATCAGCGATTATGTTGATTTTCGTATTGCACGGCGGGAACGTATCCGCACCGGACACTGGGACTGGAACATGGCAGAACATATCCTCATCATCAATTCGCCGAAATATAACCACGAGGCGTATTTCCTGCGCCTGATCGGCCAGATTCGCGAAAGTGGCGAATATCCGGATACGCCGATCATGTTGCTGAATGAAGAGTTTCAGGATGGTCTGCCCGATAGTCTGCGCCAGCTGGGTGTGGTGCATGTGACCGGTTCGGCCAGCCGGCCGGACGATCTGAAGCAGGCCGGTGCTGAACGCGCGCGCCATATTGTGGTGTTGTCGCGGGATGAATATTCCACCGACAGCGACAGCTTTACCTTTGATGTTGCCCATCGTCTGTACAGCCTGCATCTGAGCCATAAAGTGATGGCGGAATGTGTTGATGATGCCAATCGCGAACGGCTGAAAGCGCTGGATATTCCGGTGATTCTGCGGCCAATCCGTTCCTATCCGGAAATCGTGGTGCGTGCCATGGTGTCGCCGGGTGCCGAACAGGTAATTGAAGATATGTTTACCCACGCCGACGACCACACCGTGCGTTTCCCGGTGTGGCTCGAAGGTGAACGCTGGGCGGATGTGGTGAACGCTGTGATTCAGGCCAACCTGGGCACACCACTGGCGTATGTCACCAAAGAAGGGGAGGTGATCAAGCATCCGGACGGTGATCATCATGTTCATGCCCAGTCGCTGATTATGCTGGTGCATACCGAACGTACTCCTTGTGTGCGTGATGTGCAGCGGGCGATTGAGGTGCACTTTAATAAAGAAATTAAAGATCTGGTGTAGCGTTGCGCGCTGTTCCGGTTATCTGTCATCGCGCTGTCATAAGCGCCTGTCTTAATGGTCGGCTGGCCCGTTTGTGTATTTACTTGTCAGCGGCCAGCTTGAGATACTGTGTAATCTTATAACGTTCAGTCAGTCGCCGTTTATGCCGTTTCGTCGTCGTTCATCCTGGTTAGCTTTGCTGCTGTGTACCTTAATGGTGCTGGTGGCCAGTGGTCAGAGTGTGCATGAACAACTGGCGGGTCACGCTTTTTCTGAACAGTGTGACTACTGCCTGCAGGCACTGGATCCCAGTGCTCTGGTACCGCCGCTGTTGATTGCCCTGCCGGCGGTATTACTTGATCTGGCACCGCAGGTGCTGTTGCTTGTATTTGTTCCCCGCCGTTTGTTGCTGACCGGCTCCCCGCGTGCCCCTCCGGTGGTTGCTGCTGCGCAGTAATCCATAGGTTCCAACAATAAATTATCTGATCTGTCACCGGAGACAATCTTCATGCGTATTCGTATGCTGGCGCTGGCTGTTGCTGCTGCGCCCTTCACCCCAGTTATGGCCGACAACAACGCCAGTGAACTCGACACTGTGCGGGTAACCGCAACCCCAACCAACCAGTCTCAGGCTGAATTAGTGCAACCGGCGCTGGTGTTAAGTGGTGAGCAGCTGGATCGGCAGCGGGCTGATTCGTTAGGCGAAACCCTGGCACAGCAACCCGGTGTCAGCAGTTCCAGCTTTGGTGCGGCGGTGGGCCGTCCGGTGATCCGGGGTTTAGGTGGTGCACGGGTTAAGGTACTGCAATCCGGTATGGAAGCGATGGATGCTTCATCGGTCAGTCCGGATCATGCGGTAGCGGTTCATACGCACGGCGCCCGACAGATTGAAGTGTTGCGTGGTCCGGCAACCCTGCTTTACGGCAATGGTGCATTTGGCGGTGTTGTGAATGTGGTCGACGACCGGGTACCTCATGCTGATGATCATGACGGCAGTGAAACTCAGCTGCGCCTGGGTGTTAACAGCGTGAATGATGGACGCGAACTGGCCATCCGTCACGAAGGTAAACAGCAGCGCTGGCACTGGCATCTGGATGCCGCAGCCAGTCGCAGTGATGATTACCGTATCCCGGCGGAGGCCGGAGAAATTCATCGCGAAGCGGATGGTGAAACGGAGAAACACGATGCGGAAGGTAAACGGCTGGATAACAGTGACATCGAAGACAACCGGCAGCTGACGCTGGGTGGCAGTTATGAATTGGGAGGTGGCAGCCATATTGGCCTGGCGGCCAGTTATCTGGAAAGTGCGTTTGGTTTGCCGGGACACGGACATGCGGAAGAGCATGAAGAGGCCGGCGCGGCGGAGGAGCATCAGGAAGAAGGTCCGGCACGGGTCGATCTGCAACAAAGCCGGATTGATCTGGATGCCCTGATTATGCGGCCTTTTACGGCGGCACAATCGTTAAATGTGCAGCTGGCGGTAACCGACTACGAGCACAGCGAAGGCCACGAAGAGGTGCATGACGAAGCGCAGCAGGCGGACGCCGGGCACGAAGAACATGCGCCCACCACCTTCAGTAATCAGGCTCAGGATCTGCGTCTGGAACTGGTGCTGGAACCATGGGCGGGTGTCAGTCATGTGTTCGGCACACAGCTGACAAACAAACAATTTTCCGCCATTGGTGGTGAAGCACTGGTGCCGGAAACGGACAGCCAGGATCTGGCGTTGTTCTGGCTGGCAGAAACACAGTGGCGCGATACCACGCTGGAGTTGGGGGCGCGGCTGGATGCCGTCAGTCATGATCCTGACCAACCGGGTTCTGTCGCAGCTGAATGTGGTTTCAGCAGCCGGGATGTGAATCATAAAGCGTTTACCAATCACAGCCTGTCGCTCGGTTTAATTCATAATCTCGGCCACGGCTGGCAGCTGGCCGGCTCGCTGACGTCGGCCCAGCGGGCCCCGGCGGTGGAGGAGTTGTTTTCCTGTGGCGCACATGAATCGACGCTGAGTTATGACATCGGTAATCCTGAGCTGAAAGAAGAGCAGGCGCTCAACGTTGATCTTTCATTGCGTAAAAACAGTGGCCGGTTCACCACCGGGCTGAGTGTTTACCAGAATCAGATTGATGATTTTATCTATCAGAATGCGGTTGTGGAGAACGGAGCGTTATTGCAACTGGAGGAGCTGCAGGCGTATCAGTTCCAGCAGCAGCAGGCGACGTTAACCGGTGCTGAGCTGCAAATGGCTTACGATCTGGCGGATTACTGGCAACTGACCGCGATGGCTGACAGCGTGCGTGGAAAACTGAAAAATGGCGATTATCTGCCACGCCTGCCGGCTGACCGGGTGGCGCTGGGGGTGAATTTTGAATCACTCAACTGGAGCGCTTTTGCTCAGCACATGCTGGTGGCGAAGCAGGACCGGCTGGCCAGTTTTGGTCGCGCGACGGATGGCAGCGAACTACAGGAGAGCGCGACTGACAGTTATCAGCAGTTGAGTGCCGGAGTGAGTTATCGCATCAGCTCAGCAGCGGCGGAATACCGTATTGATCTGAGCGGCACCAATCTGCTGAACCAAGATATCCGCTATCACTCATCCTTTGTGAAAGACCGGGTGGCACAGCCAGGTCGTGGTGTACGGCTGGGTCTGACTGCCAGATTCTGATCGCTGGCTTTTTAATAATGCGGTTGATACATATTATCATTCAGTATTGTAAATGATAATGGTTCTATATAGCATCCCATGCCCCGGAGTTGCCGGGGTTTATTTGGGGGAAGCTATGAACAAACACGCCTTAACCTGTCGGAGCTCTCTGGCAGCTATGATGTTAATTGCGGTTCCTGCGATTGCTGAGGAACCGGTTGAAGATCTCGACACCATCACGGTAACGGCCGGACAGGATTCCGGTTATCGGGTAACGGCCAGCAGCACAGCTACCGGGCTGGATCAGGATATTCGTCATACGCCACAGTCGGTATCGGTGGTCAGCCGTGCCCAGCTGGATGATTTTGCTTTGCTGAATGTTAACGATGTACTGAACAGCGCAGCGGGTGTGACGGTGGAAAAACCGGAAACCGACCGGGTGTATTACACCTCACGCGGCTTTAAGGTCACTAATTTCCAGAACGACGGTGTTGGCATGCCGCTGACCCACGATAATGTTTACGGCGATATCGATACCGCGATTTATGAGCGGGTTGAAATCCTGCGCGGCGCGAATGCTTTGCGTGCCGGTCTGGGCGACCCGTCAGCCACGGTGAATCTGATCCGCAAACGGCCGACGGCCGACGAGGGAGGAGAAGTGGTGCTCAGCGGTGGTTCCTGGGGAACGTATCGCCTGCAGGCCGATGCTTCGGTGCGTGGCAATCAGGATACAACGGCGGCACGGGCGGTGGTGGCCGAGCAGGATGGTGATTCTTACCTCGATCGTTATGGCGTAAAAAAACGAATTGCTTACGGCGTGCTGGAGCAACAACTGGCACCAAGCACGTTATTGACTGTCGGGCTGAATCAGCAGTGGACCTGGGCCGATGGCCCGTTGTGGGGAGCGCTGCCGATGTACGACAGCAACGGCAAACAACTGGAGTACGATGTGTCCACCAGTTCTGCCGCAGACTGGACCTTCTTTAATACCCGTTCACGTCAGGCTTTTGCCGAACTTAATCATGGTTTCCGTAATGGCTGGAGCCTGAAGGCAACCTACAGCTACCTGTACTCATCCACTGACAGCAATCTGTTTTATGTTGCCGGTATACCGGACGCAGATACCGGAGTGGGTGTGAAAGGCGCTTATGCCAGCGAATACAACTTTCAGGAAAGTCACCGGGTGGGCGACCTGTTGTTATCCGGGCCATTCCGCCTGGCAGGTCGCAGCCATGAGTTTATGGCCGGGCTGAATATTGCCAAAGTACGGGTTGCGGATGAATCTATTTATGATCAGGCGACCGTTACCGGTGCCGGTCCGGATATCGATGTGCCAACCTTCGATGGCGACTATGCCAAGCCGGTATTTAATGTGCCGGGTGGCGGTGGTTTCTGGAATGATAAACAGCGTGCTTTTTATTCCGCTGCACGTTTCAGCCTGACAGACAGCGTGACCCTGATTAGCGGTGGGCGGTTAAGCAACTGGAAATCACAAGGCGCCAGTTACGGTAAAGCGCGCAACACGGCCCACAATAATGTGTTTACCCCTTATGTTGGCCTGACCTGGGATATGCTGGAGAACCTGACGCTGTACTCCAGCTGGACCGAAACCTTTGCGCCACAAAAAGAGCAGGACCAGCAGGGCGAGCGGCTCGATCCGAAGCAAAGTGTTAACTACGAGCTGGGTCTGAAGGCGGAAAACAGTGATCAGACGTTGCGTGGCTCGGTGGCTGTGTTCCGTTCGTTACAGGATAACGTTGCCGTGGCAACCGGGGAAAAAATTCCGGGGACCACCAAAGATGCGTACCGCGCTGATGATGGGGTTAAAACCCTAGGCTATGAAGCTGAACTGGTGGGCGCACCGCTGGATAATCTGGAGCTGAGCCTGTCTTATACCGACCTGGAAATCCGCGATGCGGATAACCGTCTGACCCAGACCTATATCCCGCAGAAAATGGTACGTGCTGCCAGCAGCTGGCGGGTATCCGGGCTGGAGCAGCTGAAGCTGGGCGCCAGTGTCAGCTGGCAGGACGATATTTATCGTGAGCAGGGCGTTGTTGCCAGTGGCCCGAACAGCGGTGACACCATTGTCACCCGTCAGGATGCCTACACGCTGGTTAATCTGATGGCCAGTTATGATATTACGCCACAGCTGAAAGCCGCGCTGAATGTCAAAAACCTGACCAACGAAAAATACCTCAACAGTCTGTCTTGGGCGCAGGCCTATTATGCGGCACCGCGCAATTATATGGCGTCGCTGAGCTGGCAGTTCTGATTTATTTAACACGCAACAGCTAAAAACCACAGCCTCCGGGCTGTGGTTTTTGCGTTCCGGAGAAAAGTTATGAAAAAGCGCCAATGGCTGATGAAAATTCATACCTGGCTCGGGCTGGTGGCTCTGGTGCCGCTGTTGATCAGCTGTTTTACCGGTGCCCTGCTGGTTTTTAAATACGAAATTGATGCTCTGCTGCGTGACGATATGGTGCAGGTTGATGTGTTGGAGCAGCGCCTGGAGCTGGATGAATTACGCCGCCGGATTAATCAGCAGTTACCCGATTACGAAATCAGCGGCTGGGTATTATTTCAGCAGCCCGAGCGGGCGGATGTGGTTTACCTGATTCCGCAGGGCGGGCATGAATGGCACCATGTCTATGTCGATGGTTACCGCGGAGAGATCTTATCGCCCCCGGCCCTGGCAACCAGCTACTTTACCGACTGGTTGCTGGAGCTGCACTACACCTTGTTGCTGGATCATGTGGGGTTGCTGATTTCAGCCATCGCCTCGTCACTGCTGTTGTTACTCGGTCTCAGTGGTTTATTTATTTATCGTCGCTTCTGGAAAAACCTGCTGCGGCTGCGGTTAACTGCAGCGCGCACCACTATGTATGTCGATACCCATTCCAGTTTCGGTATGACGCTGGCTCCGGTATTTCTGATACTGGGTTTTACCGGCGCGTACTGGAATATTATGCATCTGGTTCAGGAGGGGCTGGTGCATGATGACAGTGCTGAATATCACCTGCAGGGGCGGCTGTATAACGATGAGTTGTCATTCGACCGCTTGCAGCAACAGGCGGAAGCGGCCATCGACGGCTTCAGGGCGACGTATATTTCTTTGCCTTATAACCCGCAGCGGCCGTTTGTGTTTTATGGCGATGTGTCTGCCGCCAACCCGCTGCTGAGTCAGTACGCCAACCAGGTGACGTTTGATGCGCAGAGTGGCGAGTTGCTCGATCGTCGTGACATACGCAACCAGGGTGTATTGGTGAAGATCGATGACAGTTTCCGGCGCTTGCACTTCGGTGACTTTGGCGGTGTGCTGGTGAAGCTGATCTGGTGTTTATCCGGACTGGTGGCGTTATGGCTGGGTTATACCGGTGTGTCAGTGTGGTGGAGCAAACAATCCGCCAAGCGTCGCGCCAGGCAAAAACGCGCGGCCCGTCAGGTGGATCCGGAGGTGGCTGTTAACCGTTAATCCGTCGCCGGTTGTCTTCTTTTGATATAGTTTCCCCAGAGATATGTCTGGGTGGGAGGCAACCGTGTTAAATCAATTATTAAACCTGCTGGCTGATGGTCAGTTTCATTCCGGTGAAGAGCTGGGTGAACGTTTGGGTGTCTCCCGGGCGGCGGTGTGGAAGCAGCTGAAAAAACTGGATGAACTGGATATTCCTTATTCATCGGTTAAAGGCAAAGGTTACCGCTTACACGATGAAATTGAACTGCTGCAGCCGGAGCAAATCCGCATGCAGCTCAGTCAGCGACTCGATATTCTCGAAGTGCTGCTGGATGTTGATTCCACCAACTCTTACCTGTTCCAGAAAGCCTCCGATCATATGGGCAAACGTTATGCGGTTATGGCTGAAAAGCAGGCCGCCGGGCGTGGTCGCCGTGGTCGTCAGTGGGTCAGTCCGTTCGGTAAAAATATCTATCTGTCGTTATTGGTGTCTTTTTCCGGCGGCATTGCCGCACTGGAAGGCCTGAGCCTGGTAACCGCTATTGCGGTTGAGCGGGCGCTGGTCAAGCTGGGGATTGATGGCATTGGCCTGAAGTGGCCTAACGACGTGTATGCCGATGGTAAAAAACTGGCGGGCATTCTGCTGGAAGTAACCGGTGAATATAATAGTCACTGTCAGGTGGTTATTGGTGTTGGCCTGAACTTATCGCTGAGTGATAAAGATGCGGAAGATATTGGTCAGCCCTGGGCTGCGCTGAAAACCATCCGCCCGGAGTTGTCGCGTAATCAGGTGGCCGCTGTGTTGCTGGATGAATTATTGCAGGCGGTGGATGAATTCCAGAAACAGGGCTTTGCGCCGTATCAGCAGTACTGGTCGGAGCGCGATATTTTCCACCATCAGGAAGTCGTCATTCTTGGTGGCGGTGAGGAAAAGCGCGGCGTGGTAAAAGGCGTGAACCGCAAAGGCGAGCTGATGTTGCACAGCGATAAAGGCATGGAAGTGGTGATGGCCGGAGAGATCAGTGTTCGTCCTGTATCTTGATATCGGTAACAGCCGGATTAAATGGGCCTATCGCGCGGCCGGTGGCCAGTGGTGCAGTGGCGGTTGCAGCGAAGCGGAGCTGGCCGGACTCAAGTGGCCGCAGTCTCCTGAGCGGGTAGTGGTGTCCTGTGTGCGCTCGCACCCGGAGCTGCAACAGCAACTGCAGCAGCGCTTTGCTGAGCGGCTGACCTGGTTGTCGGCACCGCTGCCAGGCTACCCGCATTTTGTTCATTGTTACTCAGACAGCCAGCGTCTGGGGGTCGATCGCTGGCTGGCGATGTTGGGGGCCGCCCGTCACTGTTGTGACGATGTGCTGGTTATTGATGCCGGAACCGCGCTGACGCTTGATTTGCTGAATAAACAGCATCACCATCTCGGTGGCTGGATCGTTGCTGGCCTGCAGCTGGCCCAGCGGGCTTTATTCAGCCAGACCGAACGGGTTAACCCTTATGCCGATGAGGCTGAAAGTGCCGGTACTCTGCCGGGTCAGGATACGCTCGGTTGTGTCAGTGCCGGGGCGCGCCGTCAGGCATTAGCTCTGGTGGCTTCGGTGTTGGCGGATTATCCGCAGCACCGGGTGTATATCTGTGGTGGTGATGGCGAGTGGCTGGTGCGGGAGCTTGAGCTCACCGGTATGGCGGATGTGGAGATACATCACGCGCCTCATTTGATTTTTGATGGTATGGAATCCTTATGCGCTGGATCTTTTTTGCTTTAGTGTTTGCCAACCTGTTGCTGTTGGGTGTGTTCTGGCAGCAACAGACGCTGGCGCCCCAGCCGGTGCCGGGACAGATAGAAGTCCCGGACGACAGCCGGCGCTTGCAGCTGGTATCTGAGCTGGAGCAGCCGTTACAGGCACTGCGTCTGCCTGCCGGACGTAAGTCTGAGGTGCGTCCGATGTGTTACGTTGCCGGCCCTTATAACGATGAACTGGATGCCCGGCATTTATTGGCCCGTGCTGAAGCGCTGGGCCTTGATGGCCGCATTAACCGGGTTGAGGTGGCAACAGAAGAGCCGTCGGAGTATTGGGTGCATGTGCCGCCGCGCAGCAGTCGGGCAGAAGCGATGCGTATTCTGAAAGAGCTGCAGCAGCGTAAAATTGATTCTTACATTATTACTCAGGGCGATCTGGCTGAAGGTGTGTCGCTGGGGTTGTTCCGCAATAAAACCTCCGCCTACGGACTGCAGGAAAAAGTGGATGGCTTTGGTATTCCGGTCGATGTGCGGGTGATGCATAAGTCAGAGCAGGAATATTGGGCCGAGATCGATCAGGTCTCTCAGCTTAACGATAAGATGCGTGAACGCATCCGTGCCGGCGATGCCAATATCAGCTGGCAGCAGGTGGCCTGTGGTGTTTCAGCCCCGGCAAACACAAAATAAGATAAGTTAATAAAAAATAAGAAAAAAGTTGTTGACAGGGATGCGTCTGGCTCATATAGTACGCGCCACTTCGGTGGGGTTCCCGAGCGGCCAAAGGGATCAGACTGTAAATCTGACGCGAAAGCTTCGCTGGTTCGAATCCAGCCCCCACCACCATCTTTTGATAGCTGTCGGAACGGCTATTGGAGCAAGCAGGTAGGCTTGGTCGTTTGAACCTACTTGTAGGATTGCGGGTATAGTTCAATGGTAGAACCTTAGCCTTCCAAGCTAATGATGCGGGTTCGATTCCCGCTACCCGCTCCAGTTTGCTGATATAGCTCAGTCGGTAGAGCGCATCCTTGGTAAGGATGAGGTCGGCAGTTCGAATCTGCCTATCAGCACCATTATTTAAAACATAAAGGTAGACCGTTGGTCTGCCTTTTTGTGTATGTGATTAAGACAACTGTTAAACCTCAACTGAAGAGAATTGAGTCATGGCAAAGGAAACGTTTGAGCGCTCCAAACCGCACGTAAACGTAGGCACCATCGGTCACGTTGACCATGGTAAAACCACTCTGACTGCAGCGCTGACCCGCGTATGTGCAGAAGTATGGGGCGGCGAACTGGTTGCCTTTGAAGGTATCGACAACGCACCGGAAGAGCGTGAGCGTGGTATCACCATCTCAACTTCCCACGTTGAATACGAATCCCCAAGCCGTCACTACGCACACGTAGACTGCCCTGGACACGCCGACTATGTGAAAAACATGATCACCGGTGCGGCTCAGATGGACGGCGCTATCCTGGTATGTGGTTCTACTGACGGCCCAATGCCTCAGACGCGTGAGCACATCCTGCTGTCTCGTCAGGTTGGTGTACCTTACATCGTGGTATTCCTGAACAAAGCAGACCTGCTGGCTGAAGACTGCGGTGGCGCAGACTCCGAAGAATACGCAGAGATGCTGGAGNGCCAGGACGACAACGAAATGGGTACTACCGCGGTTAAGAAGCTGGTAGAAACTCTGGACGAATACATCCCAGAGCCAGAGCGTGCGATCGACGGCGACTTCATTATGCCAATCGAAGACGTATTCTCTATCCAGGGTCGTGGTACCGTTGTTACCGGTCGTGTTGAGCGCGGTATCGTACGCACTGGTGAAGAAGTTGCGATCATTGGTATCAAAGAGACCACCACCACTACTTGTACTGGTGTTGAGATGTTCCGTAAGATCCTGGACGAAGGCCGTGCCGGTGAGAACGTTGGTGTTCTGCTGCGTGGTACTAAGCGTGACGAAGTTGAACGTGGTCAGGTTCTGGCGAAGCCAGGTTCGATCACTCCGCACACCAAGTTCAAGTCTGAAGTATACGTACTGGGCAAAGACGAAGGTGGCCGTCACACGCCATTCTTCAAAGGTTACCGTCCACAGTTCTACTTCCGTACCACTGACGTGACCGGTGCTGTTGAGCTGCCAGAAGGCGTTGAAATGGTTATGCCAGGTGACAACGTAACTCTGGCGGTTGAGCTGATCGCACCAATCGCGATGGACGAAGGTCTGCGCTTTGCGATCCGTGAAGGCGGTCGTACTGTTGGTGCTGGCGTTGTGGCAAGCATCATCGAATAAGTTGCTCCTGGTCCGGCCGATATTTCGGTCGGATCGGTGTAATGTGTTGGGTTGGTCGGTTGCGAATGGGCTGATCATCCCGGTTGTTTTCATCGCTGGTTGGTGAAAAACGACAAAACCTAAAAAATTCTTGATTTATCAAGAGTAAGCACTTGATTAATAAAAAGGTTGCTGTATATTACAGCGCCCTAATTGAGTGAACTTTAGGCCAGTAGTTCCAATTGGCAGAACGGCGGATTCCAAATCCGCATGTTGGGGGTTCGAATCCCTCCTGGCCTGCCAACATTCCTAAATGGCAGCTTCGGCTGCCTTTTTTGGCTTCAGGGAATTGTGATGAGTACCGAAAGCAAAGCAAGTAAATCGCCTCTTGATATCGTTAAGTGGTTGCTGGCGATCGCCTTTTTTGCCGCCGCAGTGGTGGGTAATTACATGGCGCCAGGGCTGTATCAGGAAGCATACGAAGCGGAATTGCCGCTGCTGTATCAGGTTCTTGGTGTTGTATTGCTGATGCTGTTGTCTGCGGGCATTGCGCTGACATCATCTCAGGGTCAGGCATTCTTACAGTTGCTGAAAGAGGCTAATGTTGAGCGACGCAAGGTAGTATGGCCGACGCGTCAGGAAACGACTCAAACCACGATGATTGTCGTGGTTGTTGTGTTTGTGATGGCTTTAATTCTGTGGGGTATGGATTCTCTGCTGGGTTGGCTGGTGTCCTTGATCGTAGGCTGAGGTAAATCGATATGGCAAAGCGCTGGTATGTGGTACACGCCTACTCGGGCTACGAAAAGCGTGTGCAGAACACCCTGAAAGAGCGTATTGAACTGCATGAAATGCAGGATCAGTTTGGTGATGTTCTGGTTCCGACCGAAGAAGTGGTCGAAGTGCGTGATGGCAAGAAGCGTAAGAGCGAGCGTAAGTTCTATCCGGGCTACGTTCTTGTGCAGATGGAAATGAACGATGATACGTGGCACCTGGTTAAGCAGACGCCGCGTGTTATGGGTTTTATCGGCGGAACTGCTGATAAACCAGCGCCAATTACTGAACGTGAAGCGGATGCGATTCTGCAGCGGGTTCAGGATGGTGCAGAAAAACCGACCCACAAAACTATCTACGAGCCGGGTGAAGTGGTTCGTGTTATTGATGGTCCGTTCGCCGACTTTAATGGCGTTGTGGAAAGTGTGGATTATGAAAAATCCCGCTTACAGGTTGCGGTAACTATTTTTGGGCGTTCTACCCCGGTTGAGCTTGAGTTTACTCAGGTAGAAAAATCGGCGTAAGCGCAACTAGGTGTCCACCTTCGGGTGGTCGGGAAGCCGTCAGGCGTTATACCCATTTGGAGTAAATCATGGCTAAGAAAGTCGAAGCTTATATCAAGCTGCAGGTTGGTGCTGGTAAAGCAAACCCAAGTCCCCCGGTAGGTCCGGCCCTGGGTCAGCACGGTCTGAACATTATGGAGTTCTGTAAAGCGTTTAACGCACAGACTCAAAGCATGGAAGCCGGTGCACCTGTGCCAGTGATCATCACTGTGTACAACGACCGTTCTTTCTCTTTCGAGATCAAAACTCCACCGGCTGCCTTCCTGCTGCGTAAAGCGGCTGGCATCCAGAAAGGTTCTGGTCGTCCGAACACTGAGAAAGTGGGTACGGTAAACCGCGCTCAGCTGGAAGAAATTGCTGAAGTTAAGATGAAAGACCTGACCGCTGCTGATATGGACGCTGCTGTGCGTACTATCGCAGGTTCTGCTCGTGCAATGGGTCTGAACGTGGAAGGAGTTGAGTAATGGCTAAGCTGACTAAGCGCCAAAAGCTGATCGCTGAAAAAGTAGAAGCTGGCAAAGTTTACTCTGTAGAAGAAGCGGTTGAAGTACTGGCTTCTCTGCCTGCTGCAAAATTTAAAGAGTCTGTTGATGTTGCTGTAAACCTCGGCATCGACGCTCGTAAATCTGACCAGAACGTACGTAGCTCTACTGTACTGCCAAACGGCACCGGTAAAACTATGCGTGTTGCTGTTTTCACTCAGGGTGCTAACGCTGATGCGGCTAAAGAAGCCGGCGCAGACGAAGTTGGCATGGACGAGCTGGCAGCAAAAATGAAGGAAGGCGATCTGAACTTTGACGTTGTGATCGCATCTCCTGACGCAATGCGTGTTGTTGGTCAGCTGGGTCAGGTTCTGGGTCCTCGTGGCCTGATGCCAAACCCGAAAGTTGGTACTGTAACTCCGGACGTTGCAACTGCGGTTAAAAACGCAAAAGCAGGTCAGGTTCGTTACCGTAACGACAAAAACGGTATTATTCACACCACAATCGGTAAAGTTGATTTCACTGCTGACGCACTGAAAGAAAACCTGACTGCATTGCTGGCTGATCTGAAAAAAGCCAAACCTTCTTCCGCCAAAGGCGTATTCATGAAGAAAGTGACCCTGTCTACCACTATGGGTCCTGGTTTGACTGTTGATCACTCTGCTTTAGACATCTAAGCAGACGATCAAAACCATCTTTGGGGTTGCTGCCGGCAGCGTTCAAACACGCTGACCGGTGGTAACTGTCAAAGACCGCAGGTGTGAGGAAACATTGCTTTCCGAACTTAATTGATTACCTGCGTAGATAGTGTGTGGCCCCTTCAGAATTCTGAATTGTCACACCGAGACTGGCTCATAAGAGCTCAATTTAACTTGTAGGAGTTAATCGTGGCCTTAGGACTCGAAGATAAGAAGGCGATTGTCGCCGAAGTCCAGGAAGCAGCTCAAGGTGCTCTTTCTGCTGTTGTTGCCGACTCACGTGGCGTCACAGTAGAAGCCATGACCGCTCTGCGTAAAGAAGCGCGTGAAGCCGGTGTTTGGATGAAAGTTGTCCGTAACACCCTGGCCCGTCGTGCTGTTGAAGGTACTGACTACGAGTGTCTGAAAGACTCTCTGGTTGGCCCGACTTTGATCGCATTTAACACTGAGCACCCAGGTGCAGCAGCTCGTATTTTTAAAGAGTTTGCCAAAGGTAATGATGCGTTCGAACTGAAAGCCGGTGCCTTCGAAGGTGAAGTGGTAGACGTTAACATGCTGGCAAGCCTGCCAACATACGACGAAGCTATCGCGAAACTGATGAGCGTCATGAAAGAAGCATCCGCTGGCAAGCTGGTACGTACCATTGCTGCTATCCGCGACCAAAAAGAATCAGAAGCTGCTTAATATCTAGCACCTTCTTAAACGATTTAACGAGCTATTTAAAAGCTCCTTTAAATTTAGGAATTGTCTCATGTCTCTGACAAAAGAAGATATCATCAATGCTGTAGCTGAAATGTCTGTAAAAGACGTTGTTGAGCTGATCGAAGCGATGGAAGAAAAATTCGGCGTTAGTGCAGCTGCTGCAGTAGTTGCTGGCGGTGCAGCTGGCGGCGACGCTGGCGGTGCAGAAGAGCAAACCGAATTCGACGTAATCCTGAGCGCTGCAGGCGACAAGAAAGTTAACGTGATCAAAGCTGTTCGCGGTCTGACTGGTCTGGGCCTGAAAGAAGCTAAAGCAATCGTTGACGGCGCTCCTGCTGCTGTTAAAGAAGGCGTTTCTAAAGAAGACGCTGAAGCCGCTAAAGAAGAGCTGGAAGCAGCTGGCGCGGTTGTTGAAGTTAAGTGATTTGCGCATTATTGCAATGCCGTTACTGTCGCACTAGAGTCTAGATGCGACGACTGGCTGGCGGGTATCTACCCGCCAGCCTTTTCGCGTTATGGAAATCGCGTGTTTTTCCAGCCTGCGCTGGCTTAAATAGCAAGCTCGTGCTTGTTAACAGGTCCAATGACGACCCAATCGGGGCAATAGTCCGGGGATAACTGATGGCTTACTCATATACTGAGAAAAAACGTATCCGTAAGGATTTCGGTAAGTTACCGAATGTCATGGATGTGCCATACCTTCTGGCCATTCAAATCGACTCTTATCGCAAGTTCCTGCAAGAAGGAGCTAACGCAGACGATCGTCACGATCTCGGTCTGCATGCTGCATTTAAATCTGTTTTCCCAATCGTGAGCTACTCCGGGAATGCAGCGCTAGAATACGTAAGCTACCGCCTCGGTACACCTACGTTTGACGAAAAAGAATGTATGCTGCGTGGTGTTACTTATGCCGCGCCGCTGCGTGTGAAGGTTCGTTTAATCATTTACGATAAAGAATCTTCCACCAAAGCCATCAAAGACATCAAAGAGCAAGAAGTGTACATGGGTGAAATGCCACTCATGACCGATAACGGTACCTTCATTGTTAACGGTACTGAGCGTGTGATCGTGTCTCAGCTGCACCGTTCACCGGGTGTGTTCTTTGATCATGACAAGGGTAAAACCCACTCCTCCGGTAAGCTGTTGTATAACGCTCGCGTTATTCCTTACCGTGGTTCCTGGCTGGACTTTGAGTTTGATCCTAAGGATCTGGTTTACGTGCGTATCGACCGTCGCCGTAAGCTGCCTGCTTCTATCCTGCTGCGTGCACTGGGCTACAACACCGAAGAAATTCTGGCGGAATTCTTCGAGAACGACAGCTACCGCCTGACAGCGGACGGCGCCTTGCTGAAACTGATTCCATCTCGTCTGCGTGGTGAAACCGCGGCATTCGATATCATGGACAACGACAGCAATGTGATCGTAGAAAGTGGTCGTCGTATTACTGCACGCCATATTCGTCAGCTGGAAAAAGCCGGCGTTGAAGAGCTGCAGGTGCCGGCAGAATATCTGCTTGGCAAAGCCATCGCTAAAGATATTGTTGATTCCCGTACCGGTGAAGTTCTGGCAGCAGCAAACGCTGAAATCAGTGCTGACCTGCTGGCGGCCGTGGCGGAAGCGGGTGTTGAAGGTTTCGAAACCATCTACACCAATGAACTGGATTGTGGTCCGTTCCTGTCGGATACCCTGCGTACCGACCCGACTACTAATCAGCTGGAAGCGCTGGTCGAAATCTATCGCATGATGCGCCCGGGTGAGCCACCAACCAAAGAATCCGCGGAAGCGCTGTTCGAAAACCTGTTCTTCACTGATGAGCGTTATGACCTGTCTGCTGTGGGTCGTATGAAGTTCAACCGTCGTATCGGTCGTGAAGAAATTTTAGGTGCCGGTGTACTGGATAAAGAAGACATCGTTGCGGTGTTACGCACGCTGATCGATATCCGTAACGGTAAAGGCGTGGTGGACGATATCGACCACCTGGGTAACCGTCGTATCCGTTCCGTTGGTGAGATGGCCGAAAACCAGTTCCGCGTTGGTCTGGTGCGGGTTGAGCGTGCCGTCCGTGAGCGTCTGTCGATGGCAGAATCTGAAGGCCTGATGCCTCAGGATCTGATCAACGCCAAGCCGGTTGCTGCCGCCGTTAAAGAATTCTTCGGTTCTTCCCAGCTGTCGCAGTTTATGGACCAGAACAACCCGCTGTCTGAGGTGACTCATAAGCGTCGTATTTCTGCGTTAGGCCCTGGCGGTCTGACCCGTGAGCGTGCCGGCTTTGAAGTCCGTGACGTACACAACACCCACTACGGTCGTGTGTGTCCGATTGAAACACCGGAAGGCCCGAACATTGGTCTGATTAACTCGCTGGCGACCTTCGCCCGCACCAATGAATACGGCTTCCTGGAAACGCCTTACCGCCGGGTCATCGATGGTGTTGTTACTGACGACATCTTCTACGTATCGGCGATTGAAGAAGCGGATTACGTGATTGCACAGGCATCTGTACCTACTGATGAAAACGGCAAGCTGCAGGGCGACCTGATTTCCGTACGTCATCAGAACGATACCACTATGATGTCTCCGGATGCGGTCACGCTGATGGATGTGTCTCCGCGTCAGGTTGTATCGATCGCGGCGTCGCTGATTCCGTTCCTGGAACACGACGATGCTAACCGGGCACTGATGGGTTCCAACATGCAACGTCAGGCTGTGCCTACGCTGAAATCCGAGAAGCCGCTGGTCGGTACCGGTATTGAGCGTGCGGTTGCACAGGATTCCGGCGTATGTGTGGTAGCACAGCGTGGTGGTGTGATTGATTCCGTAGATGCGTCACGCATCGTGGTTAAGGTGAATGATGAAGAAACCATGGCCGGTGAAGCGGGTGTGGACATCTATAACCTGACCAAATACACCCGTTCTAACCAGAACACCTGCATCAACCAGAAGCCACTGGTGAAAGCCGGTGAAATGGTTCAGCGTGGCGATGTCATGGCTGACGGTCCTTCTGTGGATATGGGCGAACTGGCGCTGGGTCAGAACCTGCGTCTGGCGTTTATGCCGTGGAATGGTTACAACTTTGAGGATTCCATTCTGTTGTCTGAGCGCGTTGCTCAGGAAGACCGGCTGACCACGATCCACATCCAGGAACTGACCTGTGTGGCGCGTGACACTAAGCTGGGCGCCGAGGAAGTCACCTCAGATATTCCAAACGTTGGCGAATCTGCGCTGAACAAGCTGGATGAGTCCGGTATCGTTTATATCGGTGCTGAAGTTAAACCAGGTGATATCCTGGTTGGTAAGGTAACACCAAAAGGTGAAACCCAGCTGACGCCGGAAGAAAAACTGCTGCGCGCCATCTTCGGTGAGAAAGCCTCTGACGTTAAAGATACCTCGCTGCGGGTTAAAACCGGCACCACAGGTACCGTGATCGACGTACAGGTATTCACCCGTGACGGTGTGGAAAAAGATCAGCGGGCACTGGAAATTGAACAGTCTCAGCTGGATGAAATCCGCAAAGACCTGAACGAAGAAATGCGTATCGTACAGGGCGCTACGTTCGAGCGTCTGCAACGTGCGCTGGTTGGTCAGACTGTAAACGCGGCTCCCGGGCTGGCGAAAGGTGCGGCGTTAACGGCCGAATACCTGCAGAACCTGAGCGGTGATGACTGGTTCAAGATTCGTCCACAGGATGAAGCGCTGGTTGAAACCCTGGAGAAGGCTGAGCAATCTCTGGTTGATCGTCGTCAGCAACTGGACGACAAGTTCGAAGACAAAAAACGTAAGCTGCAAACCGGCGATGATCTGGCACCGGGCGTACTGAAGATTGTTAAGGTTTACTTAGCCATCAAACGTAAGATCCAGCCAGGCGATAAGATGGCAGGGCGTCACGGTAACAAAGGTGTTATCTCCGCAATCATGCCAATCGAAGATATGCCATACGACGAAAACGGTGAGACGGTTGATATCTGTCTGAACCCGCTGGGTGTACCGTCGCGGATGAACGTGGGTCAGATCATGGAGACTCACTTAGGTATGGCGGCCAAAGGTCTGGGCGTTAAGATCGACCGTATGATCAAGCAACAGCAGGAAATCGCCAAGCTGCGCGAACTGCTGCACGAGATCTACAACGGTGGTGACGGACGTATCGAAGATCTGGACAGCTTCTCTGATGCTGAAATCATGGAACTGGCTAACAACCTGCGTAACGGTGTGCCGATGGCAACGCCGGCGTTTGACGGTGCTCGCGAGAGTGAAATCAAGCGGATGTTGCGTCTGGCGGATATTCCGGATTCCGGTCAGGTCACCCTGTACGATGGTCGTACCGGTGAAGCCTTCGATCGTCCGGTGACCGTGGGTTACATGTACATGCTGAAACTGAACCACCTGGTGGACGATAAGATGCATGCGCGTTCTACCGGTTCTTACAGCCTGGTTACTCAGCAGCCGCTGGGTGGTAAGGCACAGTTCGGTGGTCAGCGTTTCGGTGAGATGGAAGTGTGGGCACTGGAAGCATACGGTGCTGCGTACACGTTGCAGGAAATGCTTACCGTTAAGTCGGATGACGTGGCCGGCCGGACCAAGATGTACAAAAACATCGTTGATGGCGACCACCGTATGGAAGCGGGCATGCCGGAATCCTTTAACGTATTGGTTAAAGAGATCCGTTCCCTGGGTATCGACATCGAACTGGAAAACGAATAAGGGCGTGGAGCTAAAGCAAAATGAAAGATTTAGTTAATTTTCTGCGTAATCAAAACAACGCTGACGAGTTCGATGCGATCCGCATCGGCCTCGCCTCGCCGGATATGATTCGTTCCTGGTCTTTTGGTGAAGTTAAAAAGCCGGAAACCATTAACTATCGTACCTTTAAGCCAGAGCGTGATGGTCTGTTCTGTGCGCGCATCTTTGGCCCGATCAAAGATTACGAATGTCTGTGTGGTAAGTACAAACGTCTCAAGCATCGCGGTGTGATCTGTGAGAAGTGTGGCGTTGAAGTTACCCAGGCGAAAGTACGTCGTGAGCGCATGGGTCACATCGACCTGGCGTCTCCGGTGGCACACATCTGGTTCCTGAAATCACTGCCGTCCCGTATCGGTCTGATGCTGGATATGACGCTGCGTGATATCGAGCGGATTCTGTATTACGAGTCCTTCGTTGTGACTGAGCCTGGTATGACGACTCTGGATATGGGTCAGCTGCTGAGCGACGAACAATATTACGAAGCGATTGAAGAATTCGGCGACGAATTCGACGCCAAGATGGGTGCCGAAGCGATTGAAGCCTTGCTGGGCCACATCGATCTGGAAGAAGAAGTACAGCGTCTGCGGGAAGAAATTCCGGCGACCAATTCTGAAACCAAGATCAAAAAGCTGTCGAAGCGTCTGAAGATTTTAGAAGCCTTCTATCAGTCGGGTAATGATCCGAAGTGGATGATCATGAAAGTTCTGCCGGTTCTGCCGCCAGATCTGCGTCCACTGGTACCACTGGATGGCGGTCGTTTTGCAACGTCCGACCTGAACGATCTGTACCGTCGGGTGATCAACCGTAACAACCGTCTGAAGCGCCTGCTGGAGCTGAATGCTCCGGACATCATCGTACGCAACGAAAAGCGTATGTTGCAGGAGTCGGTTGATGCGCTGCTGGATAACGGCCGTCGTGGTCGCGCCATCACTGGCTCGAACAAACGTCCGCTGAAATCTCTGGCTGACATGATTAAAGGTAAGCAGGGTCGTTTCCGTCAGAACCTGTTGGGTAAGCGTGTTGACTACTCAGGCCGTTCGGTAATTACCGTAGGTCCTAAGCTGCGCCTGCATCAGTGTGGTCTGCCGAAGAAAATGGCTCTGGAGCTGTTTAAACCATTCATTTTCTCCAAGCTGGAGCACCGTGGTTTAGCGACCACGATCAAAGCGGCGAAGAAAATGGTTGAGCGCGAAACCGCAGAAGTCTGGGATATCCTGGCTGACGTGATTCGTGAACACCCGGTGATGCTGAACCGGGCGCCAACACTTCACCGTCTGGGTATTCAGGCGTTTGAGCCTCAGCTGATTGAAGGTAAAGCGATTCAGCTGCACCCACTGGTGTGTGCGGCCTATAACGCTGACTTCGACGGTGACCAGATGGCGGTACACGTACCGCTGACGATCGAAGCGCAGTTAGAAGCACGTGCGCTGATGATGGCGACCAACAACGTACTGTCTCCTGCTAACGGTGAGCCAATCATCGTACCGTCTCAGGACGTGGTACTGGGTCTGTACTGGATGACCCGTGAACGTGTTAACGCCAAAGGCGAAGGCATGTTCCTGGCCGACCTGGAAGAAGTCAGCCGTGCTTATCACTCAGGTTCTGCTCATTTGCAGGCGCGAGTGAAAGTGCGTATTACCGAACACGTGGCCGATGCTGATGGCAACATCACCAGCAACACCGAAGTGTTCGACACCACTATTGGCCGTGCACTGCTGTTCGGCATTGTGCCAAAAGGTCTGCCGTTTGAGCTGGTTAACCAGCCAATGAAGAAGAAGGCAATTTCACGCCTGATTAACACGGCTTATCGTCGTGTCGGTCTGAAAGATACCGTCGTCTTCGCTGACCAGGTGATGTACACCGGTTTCCAGTACGCGACTAAGTCCGGTTCTTCGATTGGTGTGAACGATTTTGTGATTCCGGACGAAAAAGCCGAAATCATTGCTAACGCGGAAGCTGAAGTAAAAGAGATCGAAAGCCAGTTTGCTTCCGGTCTGGTAACCCACGGTGAAAAATACAACAAGGTGATCGATATCTGGTCTCGTGCGAACGAGCTGGTTGCGAAAGCCATGATGGATAACCTGGGTAAAGAAGGTGTGATCGACCGCGAAGGTAACGAGGTCGAGCAGGAATCCTTCAACTCCGTATATATGATGGCCGACTCCGGTGCACGGGGTAGCCCGGCACAGATCCGTCAGCTGGCGGGTATGCGTGGTCTGATGGCGAAGCCGGATGGCTCCATCATCGAAACGCCGATTGTGGCGAACTTCCGTGAAGGTCTGAACGTACTGCAGTACTTCACCTCGACCCACGGCGCGCGTAAAGGTCTGGCCGATACCGCACTGAAAACTGCGAACTCCGGTTACCTGACTCGTCGTCTGGTCGACGTAGCGCAGGATCTGGTAGTAACCGAACATGACTGCGGCACAGAGCACGGTCTGGTGATGACACCACTGATTGAAGGTGGTGACGTTGTGGTTGGTCTGGGTGACCGTATTCTGGGTCGTGTTATCGCTCAGGACGTTTACAAGCCAGGTGCTGAAGGCGATGTGGTTGTACCGGCCGGTACGCTGATCGACGAAGCCTGGGTATCCAAGATCGAAGCCGAAGGTATCGATGAAGTGATCGTACGTTCTGCGATCACCTGTGACAGCCGAGTGGGCATTTGTTCCAGCTGTTACGGTCGTGACCTGGGTCGCGGTCATCAGGTGAACGTCGGTGAAGCGGTTGGTGTTATTGCTGCACAGTCGATCGGTGAGCCGGGTACACAGCTGACCATGCGTACTTTCCACATTGGTGGTGCGGCATCGCGTGCTTCCGCTGCGGATAGCGTACAGGTTAAAAACAACGGTACTGCACGCCTGCATAACATGAAGACAGTGACCCGTGAAAACGGTGATCTGGTTGCTGTATCGCGTTCCGGTGCCATTGCCATTGCCGATGATCACGGTCGTGAGCGTGAGCTGTACAAACTGCCTTACGGTGCTGTGATTTCAGTACAGGACGGTGCTGCGGTTGAAGCCGGTCAGAAAGTGGCCAGCTGGGATCCGCACACTCACCCGATTGTGACTGAGGTGAAAGGTCGTATCCAGTTCGTGGGTATGGAAGAGGGCATCACCATTAACCGTCAGACTGACGAGTTAACCGGTTTGTCGTCCATTGAAGTGATCGACGCTAAAGACCGTCCGGCTGCGGGTAAAGATATCCGTCCGATGGTGAAGCTGGTCGACGCCTCTGGTGATGATGTGATGCTGCCAGGTACCAATGCGCCGGCGCAATATCTGCTGCCGGCCAACGCTCTGGTGAGCCATGAAGACGGTACTGAAGTATCCGTGGGTGACGTAATTGCACGTATCCCGCAAGAGTCTTCCGGTAACAAAGACATCACCGGTGGTCTGCCACGGGTTGCTGACCTGTTTGAAGCACGTAAGCCGAAAGAGCCTGCCATCCTGGCGGAAATCTCCGGTACCGTGAGCTTCGGTAAAGAGACCAAAGGTAAAAAACGTCTGGTGATCACGCCGAAAGATGGTGGTGATCCGTATGAAGAACTGATCCACAAGTGGCGTCACCTCAACGTGTTTGAAGGTGAGCAGGTTGAGAAGGGCGAAATCATCTCTGATGGCCCGCTCAACCCGCACGATATTCTGCGTCTGAAAGGCGTGGGTGATCTGGCCATGTACGTGACCAACGAAGTTCAGGAAGTTTACCGTCTGCAGGGTGTAGGCATCGATGATAAACACATCGAAGTTATCGTTCGTCAGATGTTGCGTAAAGTGCTGATCACTGAAGCCGGTGATTCAACCTTTATCCCGGGTGATCAGGTTGAATACTCGAACTTCCTGGCTGAGAACGAAAAACTGGAAGAAGATGGCAGAATCACAGCCAAAGGCGAACGGGTACTGTTGGGTATCACTAAAGCCTCGCTGGCGACTGAGTCCTTCATCTCTGCAGCATCGTTCCAGGAAACTACCCGCGTTCTGACCGAAGGTGCGGTAACCGGTAAAGTCGATACTCTGCGTGGCCTGAAAGAAAACGTGGTTGTTGGTCGTCTGATTCCGGCCGGTACTGGTCTGGCTTACCACGAAGAGCGTAAGCGTAAGCGTCAGGATCGCGAAAATGAACGTCTGAAAGCGACCCCAGCTGGTCTGAACGTATCTGCAGAAGATATGGAAGCCAAGCTGAGCGAAGCCTTCAGCGATAAATAAGCTTTGGTTGTAAAACAATCAATCGCTTGACGAGCCGGGCCGGTAGGATTATCCTTCCGGCCCCTTTTCTTGCGTCGGAATTTTTCTGACGTGTATTTTGAGAAATATTGGAGTTTGCTAAATGGCTACAATCAACCAGTTGGTTCGTAAGCCTCGTAAGCGCAAAGTGGCTAAGAATGACGTACCTGCTCTGCAGGCATGTCCTCAGCGTCGTGGCGTATGTACTCGTGTATACACCACTACCCCGAAAAAGCCTAACTCGGCACTGCGTAAAGTATGTCGTGTGCGTTTAACGAATGGCTATGAAGTGACTTCCTACATCGGTGGTGAAGGTCACAACCTGCAAGAGCACAGTGTTGTTCTGATCCGTGGCGGTCGTGTAAAAGACTTGCCAGGTGTTCGTTATCACACTGTTCGCGGTACTCTGGATACTTCAGGCGTTGCTGATCGTAAGCAAGGTCGTTCCAAGTACGGTGCTAAGCGTCCTAAGGGCTAAGTTGCCTTTAACGACCAGATAAGAGTAAGGCTGAGCTAATGTGTCAACATGCTCAGGCTGACCTGAAGACCTAAGAGGGCTTATCCCATGCCAAGAAGACGCGTCGCTGCGAAGCGCGAAATTCTGCCAGATCCGAAATTCGGAAACGTTACTCTGGCTAAGTTTATGAACCACGTAATGATCAGTGGTAAAAAATCCGTCGCCGAAAAAATTGTTTACGGTGCACTGGATGCTGTAGAAGCCAAGCAGGGTGGAAACCCGGTCGAATTATTCGACGCCGCTCTGGAAGCTATTCAGCCAATCGTAGAAGTTAAGAGCCGCCGTGTTGGTGGTGCTACTTACCAGGTTCCTGTTGAAGTTCGTCCTGCTCGTCGTATGGCTCTGGCTATGCGCTGGCTGGTAGATGCAGCACGTTCCCGTGGTGAAAAATCCATGGCTCTGCGTCTGGCGAACGAAATGATGGATGCTGCTGAAGGCAAAGGCGCTGCGGTTAAGAAGCGTGAAGACGTACACCGTATGGCTGAAGCTAACAAAGCGTTCTCTCACTATCGCTTTTAATTGACCTTCGGGTCATTGACGAAAGGACCAGACAGCTGTGCCACGTATTACTCCGATTGAACGTTACCGTAACATTGGTATTTGTGCGCATGTGGATGCGGGTAAGACCACAACCACAGAGCGTATTTTGTTCTACACCGGTGTATCTCACAAATTAGGTGAAGTACATGACGGTGCGGCGACCATGGACTGGATGGAGCAGGAGCAGGAGCGTGGTATTACCATTACTTCTGCAGCGACCACCTGTTTCTGGTCGGGCATGGCACAGCAGTTTGAGCAACATCGGGTCAATATTATTGACACCCCGGGGCACGTTGACTTCACCATCGAGGTTGAACGGTCGCTGCGGGTTCTTGATGGTGCTGTGGTGGTACTTTGTGGTTCTTCTGGTGTTCAGCCGCAGACTGAAACGGTCTGGCGCCAGGCGGACAAATACGAAGTGCCCCGCATGGTATTCGTCAATAAAATGGACCGCACGGGTGCCGACTACTTTATGGTGGTTGAGCAACTGAAAAAGCGCCTTGGTGCTAATGCAGTCCCGATTCAGATCAATATCGGCTCCGAGGACGAGTTTCGTGGTGTCGTTGATCTGATCAAAATGAAAGCCATTATGTGGAGCGAAGAAGACCAGGGCATGACCTTCAGTTATGAAGAGATTCCTGCTGAACTGGTTGATGTCGCTGCTGGATGGCGTGAGCACATGCTCGAAGCGGCTGCCGATGCTTCTGACGAAATGATGGATAAGTACCTGGAAGAAGGTGATCTGTCGGAAGAAGAAATCAAAGCGGCGCTGCGTCAGTTAACGCTGGCAAATGAAGTGGTTCTGGTAGCCTGTGGCTCAGCCTTTAAAAATAAAGGTGTGCAGGCGGTACTGGACGCTGTTATCGAATTTATGCCGTCACCGACCGAGGTGAAGGCGATCGAAGGTGTGCTCGAAGACAAAGATGAAACCGTCGCCGAACGCCACGCCTCCGATGAAGAACCTTTCTCCGCTTTGGCATTTAAAATTGCTACCGACCCGTTTGTTGGCACGCTGACCTTTATCCGGGTGTATTCCGGCGTGCTGAATTCCGGTGATGCGGTATGGAACACGGTGCGCGGCAAGCGTGAGCGTGTTGGCCGTATGGTGCAGATGCACGCTAATTCGCGGGAAGAAATCAAAGAGGTTCGCGCCGGCGATATCGCCGCGCTGATCGGTCTTAAAGACGTCACTACCGGTGATACCTTGTGCGACCAGGATCAGAAGAACCGCATTACCCTGGAGCGTATGGAATTCCCGGAACCGGTTATTTCGGTGGCGGTTGAGCCACGTTCTCAGGCCGATCAGGAAAAAATGGGTGTGGCGCTGGGCAAGCTGGCTCAGGAAGACCCGTCTTTCCGTGTGGAAACCGATGAAGAATCCGGCCAGACCATTATTTCTGGTATGGGTGAATTGCACCTGGATATCATCGTTGACCGCATGAAGCGTGAATTCAAGGTTGAGTGTAATGTTGGTAAGCCTCAGGTGGCGTACCGCGAAAAAATTACTCAAACCGTCGAAATTAATCACAAGTTTGCCAAGCAATCCGGCGGTCGTGGTCAGTTTGGCCATGTGGTGGTGCGTTTTGAGCCTTCTGATGAGTCTGAAGAAGGTCTGGAATTTGTGAATGAAATCACCGGTGGTGCGATTCCGCGTGAATACATCCCGGCGGTTGAAAAAGGCATTGAAGAGCAGATGAAAAACGGCGTGATAGCGGGTTATCCGCTGCTCGGTCTGAAGGCGACTCTGTTCGACGGCTCTTTCCATGATGTCGACTCCAACGAAATGGCGTTTAAAATCGCTGCATCTCAGGCTACTAAAAAACTCGGCCAGGAAGCTTCTCCTGTGTTGATGGAGCCGATGATGAAGGTTGAGGTTGTGACGCCGGAAGATTACATGGGTGACGTGGTGGGTGATCTCAACCGCCGTCGTGGCCTGATCAATGGCATGGAAGATACACCATCCGGAAAAGTGGTTGATGCACTGGTGCCGCTGGCAGAAATGTTCGGTTACGCAACCGATCTGCGCTCAGCGTCTCAGGGGCGTGCGACTTATTCGATGGAATTTGAAAAATATGCGGAAGCACCTGCAAGCGTGGCCGAAGCAATTATCAACAGATATTAATCACATAAATTTAATACGAGGTGTTTTATGGCTAAGGAAACGTTTGAGCGTTCCAAACCGCACGTAAACGTAGGCACCATCGGTCACGTTGACCATGGTAAAACCACTCTGACTGCAGCGCTGACCCGCGTATGTGCAGAAGTATGGGGCGGCGAACTGGTTGCCTTTGAAGGTATCGACAACGCACCGGAAGAGCGTGAGCGTGGTATCACCATCTCAACTTCCCACGTTGAATACGAATCCCCGAGCCGTCACTACGCACACGTAGACTGCCCTGGACACGCCGACTATGTGAAAAACATGATCACCGGTGCGGCTCAGATGGACGGCGCTATCCTGGTATGTGGTTCTACTGACGGCCCAATGCCTCAGA
>NZ_JBHRYB010000002.1:0-6704 GCF_042648445.1 Bacterioplanoides pacificum | reverse complement strand
GAGTCGTCGTCCATATAATCCGGAATGCCGTCTTCATCACTGTCAGCACAGTTCGGTGCTGCCGGACATTCCTGCAGATCACTCAGACCATCGTTATCCGAATCACCACTGCCATCACCGTTACCCGGAGTGCCGGTGGAAGCATCTTTATGATCGGCAATGCCGTCGCCATCACTGTCTTTCGCTGGCGTGGTCGGATCGTTGTCACCGTCGTCGTTGTTATCGCTCAACTCGTCTGCCGTTGGTGTACCGTCACCATCGTCATCGCTGTCGATCGCATCAATCACGCCGTCACCATCGGTATCCGGCTGGTTGGTGTCCAGGTTATCCGCTAACTCTTTATCATCCGTCAGGCCATCGCCATCACTGTCTTTGTTATTCGGATCGGTACCCAGCTGCGTTTCTTTATCGTTCGGGATGCCGTCACCGTCACTGTCGTTAGACGGATTATTGGGTTCGGCATCGTCGTTATCGTTTACACCGTCACCGTCTGAGTCCGGATTGTTCGGATCAGTGCCGTTATCGGTTTCATCTTTATCGTTAACGCCATCACCATCACTGTCCGGATTCGTCGGGTCAGTACCGTTATCGGTTTCGTCCTTATTAGAGACACCGTCACCATCCGAATCGTTATTCGGGTCATTTGGCTCAGCATCTTCATTATTAGGTACACCATCACCGTCCGAGTCGTTATTCGGGTTATTTGGTTCGGCATCGTCGTTATCGTTTACACCGTCACCGTCTGAGTCCGGATTAGTCGGGTCAGTACCGTTATCGGTTTCGTCTTTATTAGAGACACCGTCGCCATCCGAATCGTTATTCGGGTCATTTGGTTCAGCATCTTCATTATTAGGTACACCATCATCGTCCGAGTCGTTATTCGGGTTATTTGGTTCGGCGTCGTCGTTATCATTTACACCGTCACCGTCTGAGTCCGAATTCGTTGGGTCAGTACCGTTATCAGTTTCGTCCTTATTAGAGACACCGTCGCCATCCGAATCGTTATTCGGGTTATTCGGGTCAGCATCTTCGTTATCGTTTACACCGTCACCGTCTGAGTCCGGATTGCTCGGATTAGTGCCATTATCGGTTTCGTCTTTATTAGACACACCATCACCGTCCGAATCGTTATTCGGATCGGTTGGTGAACTATCTTCATTATCGTTTACACCGTCGTTATCGGAGTCTTCATCCATATAATCCGGAATTAAATCGCCATCGCTGTCACGTGGTGTTTCTGCGTCACCTTTCTCAGTGGTGTCGGAAATACCATCGTTATCAGAGTCACCCGAATTATCAGCCATTCCCGCATCGTTAAGGCTGTCAGCGTCTTTATGGTCGGCAATGCCATCACCATCCTGGTCGTCCGCTGCCGGATTTAACACATCATTGATTTCATCCATATCCGACTGACCGTCGTTGTCGTCGTCGGCATCGGCAAAGTCAGGAATTTCGTCACCATCGGTGTCATTCAGAGGTGTCAGTTCGTCACCGTCTTTCACGCCGTTATTGTCGGAGTCGTCGTCCATATAATCCGGAATGCCGTCTTCATCACTGTCAGCACAGTTCGGTGCTGCCGGACATTCCTGCAGATCACTCAGACCATCGTTATCCGAATCACCACTGCCATCACCGTTACCCGTAGTGCCGGTGGAAGCATCTTTATGATCGGCAATGCCGTCGCCATCACTGTCTTTCACTGGCGTGGCCGGATCGTTGTCACCGTCGTCGTTGTTATCGCTCAACTCGTCTGCCGTTGGTGTACCGTCACCATCGTCATCGCTGTCGATCGCATCAATCACGCCGTCACCATCGGTATCCGGCTGGTTGGTGTCCAGGTTATCCGCTAACTCTTTATCATCCGTCAGGCCATCGCCATCACTGTCTTTGTTATTCGGATCGATACCCAGCTGCGTTTCTTTATCGTTCGGGATACCGTCACCGTCACTGTCGTTAGACGGATTATTGGGTTCGGCATCGTCGTTATCGTTTACACCGTCACCGTCTGAGTCAACTGCTAAAGGGTTAGTACCATCGGTTTTTTCCTGGCCATCATTCACACCATCAGCATCGGAATCGGCCGCTAAAGGATTAGTACCGTCCGCTTTCTCCTGCTGGTTTGACACACCATCACTATCGGAGTCATTCGTTGGATTTAAAGGCTCAGTATCCTGGCCATCATTCACACCATCAGCATCGGAGTCAGCCGACAGCGGGTTCGTACCATCGGTTTTTTCCTGACCATCATTGACGCCATCAGCATCGGAGTCAGCCGCCAGCGGGTTCGTGCCATCGGTTTTTTCCTGGCCGTCATTGACGCCATCAGCATCGGAATCGGCTGACAGAGGATTCGTACCATCGGTTTTTTCCTGGCCGTCATTCACACCATCAGCATCGGAGTCCGCCGCTAAAGGATTCGTACCATCGGTTTTTTCCTGGCCGTCATTGACACCATCAGCATCGGAATCGGCTGCCAGAGGACTCGTACCATCGGTTTTTTCCTGGCCATCATTCACACCATCGGCATCGGAATCGGCTGCCAGAGGATTCGTACCATCGGTTTTTTCCTGGCCGTCATTGACGCCATCAGCATCGGAGTCAGCCGCCAGAGGGTTCGTACCATCGGTTTTTTCCTGGCCGTCATCCACACCATCGGCATCCGAATCGGCCGCTAAAGGATTGGTACCGTCCGCTTTCTCCTGGCCGTCATTCACACCATCAGCATCGGAGTCAGCAGCCAGTGGGTTCGTACCATCGGTTTTTTCCTGGCCGTCATCCACACCATCGGCATCGGAATCGGCTGCCAGAGGATTCGTACCGTCCGATTTCTCCTGCTGGTTTGACACACCATCGCTATCGGAGTCATTTGTTGGATTTAAAGGCTCAGTATCCTGACCATCATTCACACCATCAGCATCGGAATCGGCTGACAGAGGATCTGTACCATCGGTTTTTTCCTGGCCATCATTCACACCATCAGCATCGGAGTCAGCCGACAGAGGATTCGTACCATCGGTTTTTTCCTGGCCGTCATTCACACCATCGGCATCGGAATCGGCTGCCAGAGGATTCGTACCATCGGTTTTTTCCTGGCCATCATTCACACCATCAGCATCGGAGTCAGCAGCCAGTGGGTCCGTACCATCGGTTTTTTCCTGGCCATCATTGACACCATCAGCATCGGAGTCAGCAGCCAGCGGGTTCGTACCATCGGTTTTTTCCTGGCCATCATTGACGCCATCGGCATCGGAGTCAGCAGCCAGCGGGTTCGTACCATCACTTACTTCTAGCCCATCAGCAACGCCGTCGCTATCAGTATCGCTATTATTAGGATTTGTACCGCGTTCAGCTTCTTCTTCATTACTGAGATTGTCGCCGTCAGAATCTTCCAACACCTGAATGGTAATTGTTGCAGTATCAGAATCACCGGAGTCATCAGTAAGACGATATGAAATAGTATCCGATCCGAAAAAACCAACATCAGGAGTATAGGTAATATTGCCTCCATTAGATGTAATGGAGCCATTGGCTGGTACAGAAAAATTATCAACAATAATAGGCTGATCGAGAGCAATATCATTTAAAAGCACATTAACGATTACTGCTTCGTTTAATCCATTATTCTCAATAATGCGATCATAATCATCTATTGCGATGGCGACACCGGCGTCAGGGACACCTCCCAATGTGGTGACCACAACAGCTTGCGTCGCGGTTGGAGATATACTCCAAGCCATGACGCTAACAATGTCATCGGTTCCTAATACAGGCCCTACATCAGGGTGCGTACTAGTCCCTGTTAATTGTGGACAAACAACCCCATCAACCTGATAAGAGAAACCTCCATTTGTCAGCGAATTTTTGCTGTCGTAGTCACACACAGCCCACCCAGTATAAGAAGAATTTATTAGTCCCTGTTCTGATTTTTGAGCACCGCTATGACTAATGCCTAGCGCAATAGCACTATCACCATCCACTGTGTAAAGCTGAATATCAGCAGAAGAAGAACTTCCTCGATCAAAAAAAACATCATCACTTGCACCTAAAACATCTTGATCGAGATATTGCAGAAGCTCTAAATCACCTATTTCTCCTGACTGTGCTGTGAATGTATAGACACTACGCATCTGCAACGAATCATCAGCAATAGAGCTCTCTACAGACCAGTTAATTTGATTGCCGGAACTGCCCGTGAAGCTACCTGTACTGGAGACTTTGTCTGGGTCAGATAAATCCTGCACGGGAGCACTGCCGTTATTGCTTAACCGCTCGCTTGTGCCTCCCACAACAACATAAGCCTCGTAGGCATATGCAATATCCTCGGATTGAATAGTAGAACTTGGATCAGTAACAAGTACCGTTATCGTGTCACCAGCAGAGTCCACATCGACACTGAAATAACCACCATCGTTTGCAGTTTTATCATTATCTATAATCAGAGCTTCAGCTCGAATAGACATCAGCATAAGCAGTACAAAAAATACTGACTTTCTTGAGAGTATTTCTGGAGACATATAGCACCCGATATTTTTTTGGTTAAAAGTATCATGGCACAACATTGAAATTTTCCCACTTGAATTATTGTTTATTTTACAATCATTTAATGATTCAAACCTAAGTGACATAACAGTCATTTAAATCTGCCTTTGTAATTTTTTGTAACTTCAAAATGTTACTTTAAAGCATCAGAATATAGTCCTAATTACTTAGTTAATATCTCAACTATAGAACTATTAAGAAAAGCCCCCGGCCAATACTGGCAGGGGGCCCGAACACAGCTTTTGCAACAGTGCGATCAGCGGCTGATCACAATAAACTCCACCCGGCGGTTTTTCGCCCGCCCTGGCGCATTGTCGTTACTGGCGATCGGTTGTGCTTCACCATAACCTTTGGCGCGAAAACGCTGGTTATCCACCCCGACGGAAGTCAGGTAGTTAACCACACTTTCTGCCCGACGCTGGGACAGAGTCTTGTTGTAAGCCGCAGACCCCAGGCTATCGGTGTGAGCACCCACTTCCACTTTCAGGTTCGGGTACTCGCTGAATGAGGTTGCGATCTGATCGAGCATTTTCTTATCCTGCTCACCCAGCTCGGCTGAATTCAGTGCAAAACTGATATTCACAATCACACTGCCGATGTCTCCTGCAAAGGTGGCGCAACCATGTTGATTCACGGGTACGCCGGCACTGCTGCCTGGACAGATGTCCAGCTCATCATTAATACCATCAGCGTCACTATCGACGGGTTCTGGCTCTGGCTCTGGCTCTGGCTCCGGTTCTGGTTTCACTTCCGGCTCTAACGGACCGGCAGCGGTTGGTGGTAATGCCTGAATATCTTCCACGCTGGCAATCTCAGGTTGTGGCGCAGGCGCTGGCTGATAGCGGTTGCTGGCACCAAAACGCTTCACCACACTGAGCGATAATAACGACGCGTCCACATCGTAAGAATCGTATTCCAGCCGCAGACTGAAGGCTTTTGGCAGGTAATATTCAATACCACCACCCAACATCAGCTGTGCCGTTACCTGTTTATCGTAATTAATATCGTGGCCTTCGTTGGTCATATGATTCAGACCGGCTTTACCAAACAGCGCCCAACTCCCCGGCTGCCGGGGTTCGCCCGACAACCAGTAATTCGCCAGTGCATTTGCACCCACCATACGGTAACTGAGAGAACCTTTCGGATTTAACCGTGCCTCACCCAGTTCGGCGTAATAACCTTCAATCGAAAAGTTATCGTTCCAGTCCCAGCCGGCGGTCAGTTTAAAGGCCGTATCTTTACTCTGATCCAGGCTGTAATCACCCGATGTATCTGGCTCCAGATAACTCTGGCCAATACCCGCACCGGCATAAATATTCATTTCATCCCACCAGGCGGCCTGTGCTGATAACGGCAGCATCAGCAACCAGGCCCAGTGACGGCGGCGCAACATCAGTGCCGCTGCCGCCAGTACAAACAGCAGATTCATGCTACCGGCACCGCGAACTCCGGATTCCACTTTGCCCTGAGGTTCCTCCGACCCGCTGTCGCTGTTATCGCCACCGTTACCCGGTGACGGATCAACACCAGTGCCCGGGTTAGAATCCGGATCATTCGGATCCGTGCCGTTATCGGTTTCGTCTTTGTTAGACGTGCCATCACCGTCCGAGTCGTTATTCGGGTTGGTTGGTTCGGCATCATCGCTGTCTTTAACACCGTCGTTATCGGAATCGTCATCGCGGTAATCCGGGATGCCATCGTCATCACTGTCACGCGGAGTTTCAGTGTCTCCTTTTTCATCCGCGTCGGCGATACCGTCGTTATCGGAGTCTTCATCCATATAATCCGGAATTAAATCGCCATCGCTGTCACGTGGTGTTTCTGCGTCACCTTTCTCAGTGGTGTCGGAAATACCATCGTTATCAGAGTCACCCGAATTATCAGCCATTCCCGCATCGTTAAGGCTGTCAGCGTCTTTATGGTCGGCAATGCCATCACCATCCTGGTCGTCCGCTGCCGGATTTAACACATCATTGATTTCATCCATATCCGACTGACCGTCGTTGTCGTCGTCGGCATCGGCAAAGTCAGGGATTTTGTCACCATCGGTGTCATTCAGAGGTGTCAGTTCGTCACCGTCTTTCACGCCGTTATTGTCGGAGTCGTCGTCCATATAATCCGGAATGCCGTCTTCATCACTGTCAGCACAGTTCGGTGCTGCCGGA
>NZ_JBHRYB010000001.1:0-738384 GCF_042648445.1 Bacterioplanoides pacificum | reverse complement strand
CAAGAAAATGGACAATGCCGATTCGCAATTGGAAGCCGGCATTAAATCATTTCATTATTGAGTTTGAAGAGCAGTTGAGAGACTATATTTAATCAGTGCAGTTACACAGAATTATTTATAGTCTCCTGAAAACGTGTTAAACAGCTCCGCATAAGCACGCTTAAAGTTGCCGAAATACTCATATTTCCACCCTTTCCATTCATCCGGAATATAGCGGGCGTCGTTATCTTCTGGGTCCGGTAAATCCGCTTCTGAATTGGTTACCACAACCGGGGTGGCCATCTCCAGATCCTCTCCCAGCATCAGCGCAAATCCATAAGGTGATGATTCCTCACAACAGGCAGTTATTGCCGTTCTGAGATCCGCTTCAAATATTTTCTGAATTTGTTGCAGTGATTCTCTGATTTCTTCCATGGTTTTTTCCTTAATGAGTGCGCCCGCAATCATTGCGGATATCTGCCGGGCTTATTGCCAACAAAATACAAACAGGCCACTGTCTGATTCCACAGCCTGCTCTATTACCTGAATCAGTGTTTCTAAATCCTCTTCTTCGAGGCAGTCTTCATCGTAATCACCACTTGATTCCATTTCTTTAAACTTGGCCAGGTACTCTTCCAGTGATTCGTTATTTCGGTAAATAACCGCGGGTGTGCCATCGGCAGAAATCGGCAATTCAAAATCATCCGCTACGTCCCAGTCATCAAATGCGAACTCCCACATTTCCGGCAGCAGATCTTCATCCAGTTCGAATTCAACCACGGTTTTATTATCCGCCAGCTGATGACATACCGCTTCCAGCGCGGCAATCAGTTCATTGGCATCATCGCTTTCCGCGGTTTCCGGATCACGCGAGTAATTTTTTAACACCAGTTTTCTGAGTTCAGCTTGCTCCTCCGGACTGAGACTATTTATGAGCGCCACAACCTGTCGGGAATCCACTCCACTATTTAGAAATTCACTGACTTGCGCGTGTGGGCATGCATAAATATTCAGGTAATAACTCATATCTATCCTTAAACATAACTTCGGGTTAGTGCGCTACGGCTAGCACAGGGCTGTTATTATGTAGAAACGCAGTAATAGCTGCCAGCGATTTTGCCGTTAAGCCTGTGACTCATGTCGCAGCCAGAAAACATAAGCACCGATAGTCAGTTGCTGATATTAACGCCGGGTAATCAACCACAAAAAAGCCCGTTTATCTGACGATAAACGGGCTCAGGCTAACGCTTGTTAAGACGATCAGTCTTTAACGCCTTCCGGCCTGCCGCGCAGCTTCCAGGTGAGTTTCATCACCAGCACATAAAACAGCGGTACAAAGAAGATCGCCAGGAAGGTGGCCGCTAACATACCACCAATCACACCGGTACCAATCGCCTGACGGCTCATCGCACCCGCGCCACTGCTCAGCGCCAGCGGTAATACCCCAAGAATAAACGCCAGCGAGGTCATAATGATCGGCCGTAAACGCATACGCGCCGCTTCCATTGAGGCCTCTACCAGTCCTTTACCCTGCTCCACCAGAGCTTTGGCGAATTCAACGATCAGGATGGCGTTTTTCGCTGACAAACCGATGGTGGTTAACAGCCCCACCTGGAAGTACACGTCATTGCTTAAGCCACGACCGGTGGCGGCAATCAGTGCCCCCATCACCCCCAATGGTACAATCAGCATCACTGAGAAAGGTACCGACCAGCTTTCGTACAGGGCTGCCAGGCAGAGGAATACCACCAGCAGCGATAAGGCGTACAACAGCGGCGCCTGGGAACCCGACTCCCGCTCCTGGAACGACATGCCGGTCCATTCGATACCAACACCCGGCGGCAGCTTGGCGACAATTTCTTCAATTGCTTTCATCGCATCACCGGTACTCAGACCCGGCGCCGCCTGGCCCTGAATATTCATCGACGGTACACCGTTGTAACGTTCCAGCCGTGGCGAACCGTATTCCCAGCGGGTGCTGGCAAAGGCAGAGAACGGCACCATATCACCCATATTGTTACGCACATACCATTGCTGCAGATCTTCCGGCAACATACGCGACGGTGCATCGCCCTGAACATAAACTTTTTTCACCCGACCACGGTCGAGGAAGTCGTTGACGTAAGAGCCACCCCAGGCGGTACTCAGGGTTGCGTTTACATCCGATACGCTCAGCCCCAGAGACTTTACTTTTTCGTAGTCGATGTCGATGCGGAACACAGGGACATCTTCCATACCGTTTGGCCGCACCTGGCTCAGGCGTGGGTCCTGCGAAGCCATACCGAGCAGCATGTTACGCGCCTGCAGCAGTTTTTCATGGCCGATGTTATTACGATCCTGCAGCATCACATCAAAACCGGA
The DNA here is from genome assembly GCF_042648445.1 of Bacterioplanoides pacificum. Lineage (NCBI taxonomy): Bacteria > Pseudomonadati > Pseudomonadota > Gammaproteobacteria > Oceanospirillales > Oceanospirillaceae > Bacterioplanoides > Bacterioplanoides pacificum. Next base: position 736,044 of record NZ_JBHRYB010000001.1, on the reverse strand, counting down.
TGCGGTACCCAACTCCGGAATCGGCGGCAGGTTAATCGGGTAGATGGTGGCGTCTTTAATCTGGCTCAGCGCGCCCCAGGCACGGCCAATCACCGCACCGGCCGCCAGGCCAGGATCCTGACGCTCATCCCAGTGTTTCAGCTTCACAAAGCCAATACCCATGTTCTGACCCATACCGGCAAAACTGAAGCCTGCTGCGGTAAAGATCGATTCCACCGCCGGATCATTCATATAATGCTCACGCATTTTGTCCATCACCACCGCCGTGCGCTCCTGAGTGGCACCGGCAGGCAATTGCACCAGGTTAAGCACCAACCCCTGGTCTTCGGTCGGCAGGAAAGACGTTGGCAGCCGCACATACAAGACCGCCATCACCGCTACCATACCGAGGTAAACCAGTACCATACGGGTCGGACGTTTCAGCGTGCCGCCGACAGTGCCGACATAACCATTGGTGGCTTTGTGGAATAAGCGGTTAAACCAGCCGAAGAATCCGGCCTGTTCTTCCATTTCACCTTTGTGAGCCGGTTTCAGAATGGTGGCACACAAAGCCGGCGTCAGAATCAGCGCCACCAGTACCGACAGCAACATGGCCGATACAATGGTCAGCGAGAACTGACGGTAAATCGCACCGGTGGAGCCGCCCATAAAGGCCATTGGGACAAATACCGCCGACAGTACCAGTGCAATACCAATCAGTGCCGAGGTGATCTGACCCATCGATTTCCGCGTGGCTTCACGCGGTGGCAGACCATCTTCATCCATTACCCGTTCAACGTTTTCCACCACAACGATGGCGTCATCCACTAACAGACCAATCGCCAGCACCAGGCCAAACATGGTCAGCGTGTTGATGCTGTAACCAAACAGTGCCATCACACCAAAGGTACCCAACAGCACCACAGGCACGGCGATGGTCGGAATCAGGGTGGCACGGAAGTTACCGAGGAACAGGAACATCACCAGGAAGACCAGCACCACAGCTTCAATCAGGGTATTCACCACCTCTTCGATGGAGATTTTTACAAACGGCGTGGTGTCGTAGGGATACACCACCTTCAGATCTTCCGGGAAGAACGCCGATAACTCTTCAATTTTGGTGCGCACTGCTGCTGCGGTATCCAGCGCATTGGCACCCGGTGCCAGCTGAATAGCAATACCGGTGGCCGGGCTGCCGTTGTAATAACCCAATACCGAATAATCCTGTGCCCCGAGTTCAATACGGGCCACGTCTTTCAGCCGCACCTGAGAACCGTCGGTATTCACCTTCAGCAGGATGTCTTCAAATTCCTCGACCGACTCCAGCCGGGTCTGGGCGATGATGGTGGCATTTAACTGCTGATCGGAAATGGCGGGCAAACCACCCAGCTGACCGGCAGCAAACTGGCTGTTCTGCGCGCCTACGGCGGCTTTAACATCCAGCGGTGTCAGGCCAAAGGCATTGAGCTTTTCCGGCTCCAGCCAGATACGCATGGCGTATTGCGAACCAAACACCCGCATTTCACCAACGCCAGTGGTACGCGATAACGGATCTTTCAGATAACTGTTGGCGTAGTCGGCCAGGTCAGAGCGGGTCATCTCACCATTTTCTGATACCAGGCCCACCACCATCAGGAAGGAACTGGACGCTTTGGTAACGCTCAGACCCATACGTTTCACTTCGTCGGGTAACAGCGCTTCCGCCAGCGACAGCTTATTCTGCACCTGAACCTGAGCAATATCGGCATCAGTGCCGGGCGCAAAGGTCAGAGTAATGGTAGCGCTACCTGAGCTGCTGCTCTGGGACGACATATACAACAGGTTATCGATACCCGTCATATTCTGTTCCACCACCTGAGTGACGGTATCTTCCAAGGTTTTGGCCGAAGCCCCCGGATACATAGCGGCAATCCGCACCGACGGTGGTGCAATGGTCGGATATTGCTGAACCGGCAGCTGCAATACTGCCAGAGTGCCCGCCAACATAATGATGATGGCGATCACCCAGGCAAAAATCGGCCGGTCGATGAAAAACTTAGCCATATTTCAGGATACTCCTTAACGTTTGGCTTCTTCTGGTGTCACGGCGATCGGGTCACGGGTGCGGGCCTGTTGCAGCTTCTGAATGCCACTGATCACCACCCGCTCACCGGCCTGCAGACCAGACTGTAATAACCACTGGTTGCCAATAGCACGGGTTACCACGATATTGCGCATCTGCGCCTTGTTGTCGTCGCCCACAACCCAGGCCATGGTCTGGCCGGTGGCCTGACGCACAACCGCTTGTTGTGGTACTAAAATCGCGTCGTCAATCAGCGTACTGGGGACTTCTGCACGAACAAACATACCCGGCAGCAGCGCCGCAGCGTCGTTCTGGAACAAAGCCCGCAGGTTAATGGTGCCGGTGCCTTCATCAACGCTGACATCCGCAAACTGCAGCTTGCCGGTTTCACCAAACTGAGTGCCGTCATCCAGTGCTACCCGAACATCACGCGACAGTTCCGGGTTTTTCATTTGCAACAGCGACGCCGCCGGGCGTTTGATATCGACATACACAGGTGACAGCTGACGGATAATGGTCAGTGCGGTTGCCTGCTGAGCGGAAACCAGAGCCCCTTCGGTAATAGTGGAACGACCAATCACACCCGAAATCGGCGCGGTGATTTTGGTGTAACCCAGATTAATCTGAGCCGCACGAACGGCTGCCTGGGCCGCTTTTACCTGAGCAGCCGCCTGTTTTGCCAGCGCATCGGAATCATCCACTTCCTGAGCACTGATGGCAGATTTACGCGCCAGCTCTTTAAATCGCTTGGCTTTCAGGCGTGCGGTGTAAGCATTCGCTTCCGCCACGGCCAGATTGGCTTTGGCACTGGCTAATTCCGCTTCGTATAACGTCGGATCAATCTGATACAACTTATCGCCGGCTTTAACCGTGGCGCCTTCGCTGAAGAAACGCTGCAGAATAATGCCGCTGACCTGCGGCCGGATTTCTGCTGTACGGTAGGCGGACACCCGGGCCGGTAACGTATCGGTCAGCTCCAGACGTTCGCTGGATAACGTGACCACCCCCACTCCCGGTGGTGGCATTTGTGGACCAGCCTGTGGTCCGGCCTGCTGCTCACTGCAGCCTGAAAGTCCAGCCAGCAGGGCACCAGCGGCAGCCCATAACCTGAAACGTGAAGCAATTGTTGCCATAAGGTCCTCAATGTGTGCGATCGGCGCCGGGCACAGCGGAAACAAACGGGAGCAATCCCAGCCAGCGTCCACCGGCAACCCTGCCAGTTAAAAATCGGAAGCGTAGTTTATAACGATTTGTCAGTAAACAAGCTAGAGGAGCCTGGCGGAAAGGATTGTTTAACTATTCGGAACAATTGCTAAGACAAAAGGGACTCTACCCCTTTTTATTTAACAATATAAAAGCACAGGCATATACTGAGGTTTTTATCAGCATTCACTAAGAAGCTCGAATAATCGGGCTAAAAACCTCTGATTATTGCGTATCGCTCACTAACTCAGGACCGAATACGCCAGAATTGATACCAATATCACCATTAGCAAATCAGTACTGGTGCATGGTTTTAGTCTTCGTTAACATCCGCGCCTTAGAACTTTGTCACAATTTGATTTCAGGGAAGAAACACATGACACTGCGGCACCAGCTGGCAGGAAGCCTTTCTGCATTTCTGATTTTACTCTCACCATCCTCACATGCCGAATCCGGACGTTCAGATTACGATCTGGATAATGATGGTTTAATCGAAATTAACGACTTAGCGGACTTAGATGAAATCCGCAACAATCTCGATGGTTCATCCCTGTACGCCTCAAGCGACGGCTGCCCCGCGGAAGGCTGTAATGGCTTCGAACTAACCACCGATCTTGATTTTGACACCAATGGTGACGGCACAATCACCGAACTGGATGATTACTGGAACAGGGGTGAAGGCTGGCTGCCAATTGGCGATTCATCTAACAAATTCAGCGCAATATTTGATGGTAGCTACCACACAATAGACAACTTTCACTTTAATCGCAGTACCAGTAATGTCGGTCTGTTCGGTGAAATTGACAATGCCAAGATCCGCCGTCTTAGAGTAGATGGTTCCATTACCGGGCGTTCCGAAGTGGGACTAATTGTTGGCGAGGCTAGTAATTCCGCCCTATCGGAACTGATTGCTTATGGCGAAGCAACCGCAACGTATACTCTTGGTGGTATAGCTGGCGACATCAAAAACTCAACTCTGTTTGCTTCTGCCGCACACATTAGGTTATCAAGCAATTGGGTGGGGGCTCTTGTAGGCAGGACAGATCAGGACAGCACACTGGAAGCAGTATATGCAACAGGCAGCATCAGCCATGGCAGTGCTGGCGGTGCTGGCGGTTTTATTAATTCCGGTAGGTCCAATACCACAATCAAAAACAGCTATACCGCTGTTCACCTAGATGGTTTGAGTAAAGCGGCTATCGCCTATATTCGCGGCAGAGGCGTTAATAGCCATTGGGTAACCGATTATATTAACACCACCAGGCTCGGAGCATCTTCCAAGATCAGTAATGGCGGTGGCTTTTCTCTGGCTGAACTAACCTGCCCGACAACCGCCAATAACACAGACTGCGCAGACACCGAGCTTTACAGCGAATGGGAAACCTCAACTTATGAAGATGGCAGTCCGGTCTGGGACTTTGGCACGGGTCAGCAATTGCCTGCGTTAATCTGGAATGGAGCTATTATTCGCGATACCGACAACGACGGTATTCTTGATGAAGACGATGACTTCCCTCACAACTATGCCGCTTATAAAGATTCTGATAACGATGGCTACCCGGATTTCTGGACCGCTGGCTGTAACACTGAATGCCAGAATAGTTCAGGTTTAACGGTCGATCATCTCCCTTATAACATCGCAGCATCTTTAGACGCTGACGCTGATAATCAGCCTGAAGCCTGGAACTCAAGCTGCAACCAAACCTGTCAGCAAAATTCAGGCCTGGTTATCGATGCATCCCCGAATGACAGAAACAATAAAAATGGTTCTGACCTTACGGACAACGATGACAACGACGATGGTCAGATTGATGCCGACGCTGACAGCAACGGTCTGATTGAAATTTCTACACTAGAGCAATTCAGGGCCATCCGTTTTCAGTCTAACGGAGCTGGCCGCCGACTATCAGGATATGGCGAAATAGACAGCAGTGGCTGCCCTCTGGCGATAATCGATGGTTATCCAAAAGCGCAATGTATCGGCTATGAATTAGTGAATGATCTGGATTTTGACACTAATAATAATGGTAAGTTCGATCATGGCGACAGCTTCTGGAATGACAGCAAAGGGTTTGTAAAAATTCCTGCATTACACGGTATTTTAGAAGGCAACGGTTTTAAGATCCGCAATCTGACAATTCATTCAACCGAGCCATACGAAAACGTCGCTATTTTTGGTGAATTAAGTAATGCTGAAATCAGGAACCTTGCATTTATTAACTCCAGTGTTACTTCCACAAGAAGGAGGTATGAAGCTGCTGGCATCGCCCTCCTCGCCAACAATGCCAGTTTGCACAAAGTGCTGTTCTCGGGCTCCATAGAGATTCAATCACTCTTCCAAACCACCGTTGGCGGCATCATAGGTCATGCTAACGAAGGAGTTCGCCTGAATGAAGTTGCCTTTATCGGCAGTGTCACTTCGGATCCGTTGGCCCTAGGACGTAAGGCGGGATTAATCGGCACGGCAATATCCGACTATCAAATTACCAACAGCTTCGTCAGTGCAGTTATTACTGGTCAGTTCGCATCGGCCTTGCTGGGCGGCAATGTTAGTGGCGAGACTCCAAAGAACAGTTTTATAGAGAATTCTTATTTTTCCGGAACACTTAACGGTACTTATAATCATGCTGGCAACGGCCCCTTACTGGGGATCCCTGAAGGAACGACCACTTTTAACAATAACTATTGGGTGAAAGGCAGCCATCAGAATGATAACGGTTCAACGCTGAGCGAATTAACCTGCCCGGTAGCCGCCTCAGACACAAATTGTGCAGATACCACTCTGTACCAGGACTGGTCCGAAGAAATCTGGGATTTTGGCAACAGCAATCAAACGCCTGCGTTAACGATCGCCGGAGAACAGTACCGCGATAGTGATGGCGATGGCGTCGACGACGCTTCTGATAACTGGCCACTGCTTTATGCGGCTCACGAAGATGCAGATCAGGACGGTTACCCCGATAGCTGGAGTCCACATTGTGATAGCGAGTGTGTTGCTAATTCTGGCCTGCAGTTGGATGGCTTCCCGCAACATCAGGAAATCTGGAGTGACTCTGACCTGGATGGCATGCCAGAGCTGTGTGATGCAAGCTGTGCAGCAACACTGGAAGGTACTGGTATTAGCCCGGACCCTTATGCTAATGACGTTGACAACGACGGAATACCAGACGCAGAAGATGAGGATACCAATGGCGTTTTGAACGCTGATAGCAATGGTAATGGCTTAATTGATATCCGTACCCTGGCCGATCTGGATGCGATGCGCTTCCAGTTAGAGGGTGCTGCAAAAGTGGTTAGTGAAACAGCTGATCCGGATAGTACTGGCTGTCCGATAATGATTCATAACGGTCAGAACGTTCGTCGTTGCCAAGGTTACGAATTAGTTGCTGATCTGGATTTTGATAGCAATGGTGATGGTGCTGTTTCTGAACTGGATGACTACTGGAATGACGGTAAAGGCTGGTCTCCGATTGGAAACGAAGCGTTCGAGCGTTTCAGATGTGAGTTTTCCGGCAATGGCCACCGTATCGATAATTTATACATAAACAATGACGAATATGCCTGGCGTGAACTCTACGGTTTGTTTAGCAAACTGGAAGACGCACGCATTCATAATCTGATTATTACCGGGCGTATTTTAAATTCAGGTCATCACGCCGGACTGCTTGCTGGTAATATGAAAACCTCAACCATTAATAATATTGTTGCCAGTGGTGAAGTATATTCCGAGAGCGATACGGTTGGCCTGATAGCCGGCGTCTCAGTAAATTCTTCCATTAACAATGTTATGGCGTTTGGCCAGGCAAAATCGGATACATCCTATACTGGCGGGATTATAGGAAGAGCAATTGAAAGCACCATCAGTAATTCCTATAGCTTGGTACTAACCCCCGATGGTAAGAATCCTGTTGCGCCTGCTGGCAATTTGTATACATCTATTGTGAATTCGATTTACTGGCAGAATACGTCCATTTCTGTCGATATTCCTGTGAGCTACGATGATACAGCAATTAATATCGGTTCATTTTCTCTGCGGCAATTACAGTGTCCGATTCAGGCAGAAACCTCTGTAAATAGCAGTGCTTGTCATGATAATGAAGATGTCATTCTGTTCTCTGGCTGGGATGCCAGTCAGTGGGACTTTGGCACCAACCAGCAGCTTCCGGCGTTAAAAGTAGGTGATAATTTTTATCGCGACAGTGATGGCGACGGAGTTATAGATACCAATGACGAAAAGCCTTATGACTTTGACAATGACTCGGTCAACGATCTGAGTGATGGCTACCCATTCATCTCTATTGGCGCACTGACTGATGCCGACCAAGATGGTATTCCTGATGACTGTGACCCTTCTTGTATTGCACTGGGCATGACAGCTGACGAAGATGATGATAACGATTTGATTCCGGATGAGTCTGATGGATATCCGAACGTAGCTATTGGCGATTACCCTGATAATGACAAAGATGGCCGCCCGGATAGTTGTGATACAAACTGTCAGGCAACAGGGATGGCAGCAGACCCGGACGATGATAATGATGGTATCGACGACATTAATGACGACTTTCCACTAATCGCTGCTGCTTCCATCGATGCTGATCATGATGGTCTCCCGGATAAATGGGCGGATGGCTGTGATTTCCAATGTCAGTCTGATTCTGGCTTGTCTCTGGATACTCAACTGAGTGATACCGATAACGATGGTGTTATTAATTCGGAGGATCCGGATAACGAAGCAGACAATGGCAAGCCTACAATCATTGCTGTTGGACCAACCATGTACACACCGGTCAATAATGAAGACGGTTCTGCCTATATTGCTTCTGCGCAGGATATTGATCGTATGTTGTCGCAATTATCTGCCAGCGACGTTGTTGATACTTCCGATAAAATCAGATTCCGGGCATATCTGAATGGCACAGAATTGGTTGAAAATACCGAAGCTGAAGTGATCATTCCGGCAGGTAAGCAAATTATCTCCTGGGTTGCAGAAGACAGTTCCGGGAACCGCAGTGATGCCATGGAGCAGCAGGTTAATATCTATCCTCAGATTAAATTTTCCTTTAATTCATCATTAATTGGCGAGCCGGATACTGCCAAGATTGCGCTGCAACTAACCGGACCATCACCAGAATACCCGGTTGATATTCCGGTTAAAGTGGTTATTGCTGATTCAACCGCATCCCAGGATGACGTTAATGAATCATTTGATATTACCAAAATTCATATGGTTCGTATTGAACGTGGGAGTGCTGAAACTCCACCAACCACAGCAAGCATTGCTGTACCCGTTTTACAGGAGTTTGCTGATGAACAGGATGAAACTCTGATCCTGAATATCGTTGCCAAACCTGCCAGCAAAGCTCCACGTTATTTCAGCTACGCTCTGCCTGAAGATGGTCGTCGTCATACCCTCACTATTGTTGATATGAAAGATACTGATCGCGACGGCTTACCAGATGAATGTGATGTTGACTGTTTAAATGCCGGCAAAACAGCAGACGATGACGATGATGGTGATTCAGTCATTGATAGTGAAGATCGCTTTCCACTAATCGCTGCTGCTTCCATCGATGCTGATCATGATGGTCTTCCGGATAAATGGGCGGATAGCTGTGATTTCCAATGTCAGTCTGATTCTGGCTTGTCTCTGGATACTCAACTGAATGATACCGATAACGATGGTGTTATTAATTCGGAGGATCCGGATAACGAAGCAGACAATGGCAAGCCTACAATCATTGCTGTTGGACCAACCATGTACACACCGGTCAATAACGAAGACGGTTCTGCCTACATTGCTTCTGCGCAGGATATTGATCGTATGTTGTCGCAATTATCTGCCAGCGACGTTGTTGATACTTCCGATAAAATCAGATTCCGAGCATATCTGAATGGCACAGAATTAGTTGAAAATACCGAAGCTGAAGTGATCATTCCGGCAGGTAAGCAAATTATCTCCTGGGTTGCAGAAGACAGTTCCGGGAACCGCAGTGATGCCATGGAGCAGCAGGTTAATATCTATCCTCAGATTAAATTTTCCTTTAATTCATCATTAATTGGCGAGCCGGATACTGCCAAGATTGCGCTGCAACTAACCGGACCATCACCAGAATATCCGGTTGATATTCCGGTTAAAGTCGTTATTGCTGATTCAACCGCATCCCAGGATGACGTTAATGAATCATTTGATATTACCGATACTCATGTGGTTCGTATTGAACGTGGGAATGCTGAAACTCCACCAACCACAGCAAGCATTGCTGTACCCGTTTTACAGGAGTTTGCTGATGAACAGGATGAAACTCTGATCCTGAATATCGCTGCCAAACCTGCCAGCAAAGCTCCAGATGATTTCAGCTACACTCTGCCTGAAGATGGCCGTCGTCATACCCTCACTATTGTTGATATGAAAGATACTGATCGCGACGGCTTACCGGATGAATGTGATGTTGACTGTTTAAATGCCGGCAAAACAGCAGACGATGACGATGACAATGACGGGATTACCGATGTACTGGATGGTTACCCAATCGTAGCCATTGGTAACCATGCTGACTTCGATGGCGACGGTCGTCCGGATACATGTGACAATACCTGTCAGGCAAGCGGCATGATGGCGGACCCTGACGATGATAACGATGGTATTAATGACGTTGATGATGCATTCAGATTAAATGCTGCAGCATCTATTGACGTTGATAAAGATGGCTTACCAGATAGCTGGAACTCAGCTTGCAGTTCCAGCTGCCGTACAGGTTCAGGCCTGATGCTTGATGCTCAGTTAAACGATACCGATAACGATGGCGTTAAAAACGATATCGATACAGACAATAATACTGACAACGGTAAGCCAACGTTAGTTTCTGTCGCCCCTGTCTGGTACAGCCCGGTTAATAATGAAGATGGCACGGCCCATATATTGAGCGCAGCCAATCTTAATCTGATGACAGGCCAACTGGTTGCAACAGATATTGTTGATACTGCTTCAGCGATAAGATATCAGGGTATTTTAAATGGCTCTGCATTGGATCTGACGGGCAATACAAACGTTGAAATTCCGGTTGGTTTGCAAACGATTAGTTGGTACGCCATTGATGGTGCAGGCAACCGCAGTGTCGCCAAAGAGCAGAAGGTTTACATCTATCCAGAAGTTCGTTTCAGCCTTGCGCAAAGTCAGAGCACTGAAAATGTAAACGCGGAAATTCAGATCGAATTGTCAGGTATTTCACCGGAATACCCGGTCGAAGTCCCTGTGAAATTAAATCTGGATAACTCGACAACTTCCGCGCTGGATCTTGCGCCTGAATTTGAAGCAACGGCAATTCACACTGTTGTTATTGAGTTAGGAGATGGCGAAGCGGCTAATACTACAGGTAATCTGCAGATTCCGATTCTGGAGGATAATATTTCAGAACAGGATGAAACCCTGCAAATTCAAATTGCCAGCAAACCAAACAGCCAGGGTGGCAACCAGTTTGGCTATGCTCTGCCTGACGATGGCCGGACTCATCTGCTGACCATTACTGAGATGAACCTGCCACCAGCGGTAACCTTGGTGTTAAGACAAGGCGGTGAAATTATCAGTGAAGTGAAACAAGATGCAGGCTTGGTCACTCTGACCGCTGTAGTTACCGACCCCAATATTCAGGATCAGCATGTTCTGGCGTGGGATCTGAACGATTTGGGTCTTGCCGCTCAAGCGGGAGAAACCGTCACCGTTAATCCACAAGGGTTACCTGTGCAGGAATATAAGGTTGTCGTAACGGCTACCGACAATGCAACGCCCCCCCTGTCTGCTCAGGCTGAAATCAGCTTTGAGGTAAAAGCAGCGACGACCGAACCAACGCCTGGAGATGGATCAGGCAGTGATAACGGCTCTGATGGTGACAACTCTGGCTCAGAATCGTCTGGCGGAGGCGGCGGTGCAATACACCTCTGGTACCTGATGATGTTATTTATCGGGGTTTATGGCTTACGCCGCAGACCTCAATAATTAAAGTATCCGACAAACAAAAAGCCGTGGCAGCTAATTCAAGGCTGCCACGGCTTTTTTATTATCAAAATCGAAGTCGAGTTAAGCCTCGGCAATGATCACCGCGCGCAGCGGCGCCGGGTAACCTTCGGCGGTTTTATTGACGTCGTTCGGATCGAGGAAGTCCTGCAGTGAGTTGTATTGCATCCAGTCGGTGCTGCGCTGTTCCTCCAGTGAGGTCTGGTTTAAGTCCACGACCCGGGCATTTTTAAAGCCAATACGGCGACACCAGAGCAGTAAGGTTTCAGTGGAGGGCAGGAACCAGACGTTACGCATCATAGCGTAGCGGTCTTCCGGCATCAGCGTGGCGCCCAGCTGCCCTTCTATCACCAGCGTTTCCAGCACCAGTTCGCCTCCCGGTTTTAACGCGTCCTTTAACTCCTGCAGGTGCTCCAGCGGCGATTTGCGGTGGTACAACACGCCCATGGAGAACACGGTATCAAAGGCTTTCAGCCGGGCCGGAACGTCTTCCATTTTTAATGGCAGTAAGTCAGCACGCACCGGCTCCGCCTGGGCAGACTGCAGATAGCGCTTCATCGCCTGAAACTGCATCAGGAACAAACGCGACGGGTCGACGCCAATTACCCGGTAAGCGCCCTCCCCCAACATTCGCCACATGTGATAGCCCGAGCCACAACCGACATCCAGTACCAGCCGGTTTTTCAGCGGCGACAGATGTGGCAGCACCCGTTGCCACTTCCAGTCTGAACGCCATTCGGTATCGATGTGTGTATCAAAAAACTGAAACGGGCCTTTACGCCACGGCATCAGACCTTTCAGCCCCTCATACACCTGCTGCTGTTGCTCAGCGCTGATGGCATCACTGCTAAGGCGCAGGTCATGGGCGGTTAAATCCGCCACCACCTCATCGATAACGGGCAGGCTGTGGAGTGCATCCAGCCAGCGTTGCTGGTCGCCGTGTTCTTTATCGACCAGGATCTGCTGCATTTGTTGTGGCAAAACCCCGGCCCAGGGGGCCAGTTTGCCATCGCGCATAAAGGTAGTGAGTTCGTCGAACCAGCTGAGTATGTTTTCTTTCATCGTTACTTGCTAAATCGGGAGTAACGAAACGGGAGCTCTTTTAGCCGCACCTATCGCAAGGCACATCCCTGTGCCTACGATAGGCCCGAAACATCCTGTTTCTGCTATAAAAAGAACACCCATTTCGATACTCGACTGTATTCAGAAATCAGTTCCCCCGATTTCTCGGTAAATTTAAATTAAGTACCTTATAAAGTTTTCCGCAGAAGCAACATGGATGTTGCGCGCACGCAACGATCACAGGGACGTGGCTTTTGCGTGCCGGCCGGAAAATTTTATAAGGTACTTAATTAACGTTTCCCGGCGATTATTTAACCGCCAGAAACGACACAAAATTAAAACACTGATACCAGCGAATCACCTTGCTAAAGCCCGCGGCCTTCAGGCGCTCGATGTGCACGTTTTCGCTTTCCGGGATCAGCACATTTTCAATGGCGCTGCGTTTTTGAGCAATTTCCAGATCGGAATAGCCATTGGCCCGTTTAAAGTCGTGATGCAGATCGGTTTGTAACCGCTGCTCCTGATCATCGAAACAAATTTTCTCCGACAGAATCAGCGCACCACCCGGCAGGGTCGCTGCGGCAATACGGCTTAACAGCGCCAGGCGTTGCTCCAGTGGAATAAACTGCAGCACAAAGTTCAGTGCTGTCACCGAGGCATTAACCAGCGGATACTGGCAGATATCGGCGCAGGCCAGTTCCACCGGCGCCGCGTCGGCAACAAAATCCGCCTCATCAAGGGCGACATAATGACCGGCACGCTCAACCATTGACTGCGAATTATCGATGGCAATAATGCGGCAGTCTGCCACCTTATTGTGGATGCCATGACGCATCGCCAGGGTAACCGCACCGAGAGAACAACCCAGGTCGTACAGGTTGCTGCCAGGCTGAGCATAACGTCCGGCGATCACACCAGACATAGCTACCGTTTCGGCATAGCCCGGCACCGAGCGTTTGATCATATCCGGGAATACCCGGGCGACGGCCTGATCGAAGGTAAAATCAGCAACCTGTCCCTGGTCGGATTGATAAATGGTATCGGTTTCGTGTTCTGGGGTATGGCTCATAGCGTTGACAGATCTAAGGCGGTTATAAGCCGCGCATTCTACCAACGCCAGAGCAATTTAAACAGCGACCCTGGCGGCGACTCAGAGCAGCTCGTCGTTCAGCTCCTGAGTCAGCGCCGCTTTGATTTTCGCCATCATGGCTTCTCCGGCTAAACGCCCTTCAATGCCTTCAGCCAACTTGATCTTTTTGCCGTCGATATTGGCGTAGATCGCCAGGTATTCAGTTTTCACATGATCCTGCGAGGTTGAGCTCATGGTCACATCCAGACTCAGCTGTGACGGCGATGTAATACGACCGTTACGCTGATATAACTGGCGGCCAAAAACACTGCGAATGATCTGCACATTGCCCTGATGAATCCGGGCCTCCAGTTTGCGCCCCACGAGGAACACACCAAAACCAAACAGGCTCCAGCCCACCAGAGTAAAGACCGGTGCAATCAGCCATAACACACCACCCTCCTCCAGCATCAACAGCAATAACCCTAACCCCACCAGGCCAAAGACCGCCCCAATGCCCAGTAATATGCCCCACATACCGGCGTTACGTCCGGCTTCACTGACAATCTCGGTTGCCCCCAGGGCATCGGTTTGCATATCAATTTGCTGCTCGACGCTCTTTTCAGCCTCCCGACGTTGCTGCTGCTCAACCTGCTGCTGGTGCTGCTGCGGAATACTGACCTGGCTGGGGCTGGCCGACAGACCCATGGCAGCGGCATAGGCCGGCGATAACACCGGTAATTCCCAGCTGCGTTTGAATTCGATCAATTCGGTGATCTGAGTGCCCGGTACTTTATGATCGTTGCTGACCTGGCCTGTGGCCGTCAGTTGCCAGCTCACCGTACCATGGTATTCGGCACTGTTACTTTCCGGCACATTCTCCGGCAAGGTAAACAGAAAGCTGACTTTCTGTACACCGCCAGCCTGAGGCTCAATGTACGCCGGAGCTTGCTGCTGGTGAATCACACTGGTGTGAGTCGTGCTGTTATCGCCAGAACCACTGCTGTAAGTGTGCAAACAGCTGAGGCGAAGCATCAGGCCATTGCGCGGCTTAGCGGCCAGCATAAAGTGACCACCAACCTCGTGACCGACTATCGCGGGTAATGGATCCGGAGTGATGACCGTCGGGCCGATTTTCTGATAATCGCGTCGCGATTTGCGGCCCCACAAAAACACACCGCCACCCACCACCAAAAACGGTAAACCGCCAAACACATAGCCTTCCATGTTAATCAGGCCGAGCAGGCTCACAATCAGGCCTGGGGTGCCAAATACAGCACCAATTATCATTAACGGTTTGTGCGCACCTTTCTGCTCACTGGCGATGCCCTGGTCGCGTATTTTCTTCAGCTCCCGTTGCAAATCCGCATTCTTTAACGAAAACCAGATAATGGCGCCACCAACACCGCTAAACACAACCGCAAAAAACAGCGCCATCAACAGCCGGAACGCCAGTGGCTCCTCCTGAGCATCACCGGTGAGAATAACCACCGCGGCAAACAAACCGGCGGCCACAAAAATACCACCAAACACAGTGCCAACAATGCGGCCCTTTTTCTTGTTGTATTTTTTATTGGCAGGTAAAGAACGAGAATCAGACATCCGGACTTCCTTGTAATGGGTTTTAATTTTTTTGCTGAGTGAATCTTTGGCACCCGAGCCTGTTAGTATTATTTCGGGCGGGCCACTAATCTGCCAGGCCTAAATGACGCCGGATTGCCTGTTCAATAAATTCAATCCGATCCTGGCCCCACAGCGTCAGCTCACCGTAGCGCAGCGACGGTACACCCCATTGGCCCTGAGCGATCATTTCTTCGCGATTGGCTTCCGCCCAATCGTGCCAGGCGGTCTGCCAATCCGGCCGTTCAAGAATGGCTTTTGCCTGTGACCACTGCAACCCGGCACGTTCGACAATATACTTTAATCCGGCATCGGTTTCCGACAAAATACCTTCGGCGTTCACGCCGCGGGCATAACTCAATAAATAGTCCGTAGCGCGGCCTTGCTGCCGGGCGTTGTGTTGCCACATCTGTGGCTCCGGGTACATATCATCCTGCAACTCAGCACAGATATTCAGCTGCCAGTTCACGGCAAAACGCTGTTGCAGCTGTGGCAACACCTGCACCAATAAATAGCTGTAAGGATCGGCGGCACGTAACCAGACGTCCACTACCGGTTGCCCGGCAGACAAGGCCTGGCGGGCCCGCCACAACCGGCGACGGGTATTTTTCAGCCCGTGACTGCTCAGCAGCCGGGCCAGCTGAGGCTGGATATAGGGTTTTAACTTCATAGCGGAGAATCGATGGTGGCCGAAATTATCAATTATTTTGCGTTATACTAGCCGATCAGACCTCTGATAACCCAGAAGTTCCGTCATGAATAAACGTCCCAGCAAAAATCAGGTTCGCGATCAGATCAGCCAGGAAGTTGAGGAATTTCTGCGCCAGGGCGGAGAGGTCAAAGAGCTGGAACGCGGTGTCAGCGGCCTGGTGAACGGCGCCTATAACGACCGTTCACTGGGGTTTGAAAAACCGAAAGAACAACGCACTCCGGTTGACCACCTGCTGCGCGATATTGATCAGCGCCGTCAGCAAAAACGTAAACCGGAACACAAAACGCCCTCCCGGCGACCGCGCAAAAAAATTATCTACGACGATTTCGGCGAGCCGTTACGTATTATCTGGGAAGACTAACAGGTCCATCATGGAAGAGCATATCCTGCTGCTGGCAGCTGCCACTCTCTTTTTATACGGTTTATTAGCGCGCAAAATTGAGCAGGCCGACATCACCGCGCCGATGTTATTTACTGCCCTCGGCATTGCCTGTGGGCCACTCGGGCTCAACTGGATATCGACTGAACTAAACGATGAGCTGGTAATGATCATCGCAGAAGTTACTCTGGCAGTGGTATTATTTACCGATGCTTCACAAATCCGCTTAAAACATCTGACCCAATTCGAGCGTTACCCCATTCGCCTGCTGGCCATTGGTTTACCACTGACCATTGTCTGTGGCGCATTAACCGGTCTCTGGCTGACCGGGCTGGGCTGGCTGAACGCCGTCATTCTGGCCATTATTCTCACCCCCACCGATGCTGCTCTGGCCCAGAGTGTGATGGAGAAAAAAGCCATCGACCGCAACCTGCGCCATTCTATTAATGTTGAAAGTGGCCTGAACGACGGCATCGCCCTGCCGCTGCTGTTACTGGCATTAGCACTGTCTCAGCTGGGAAGTATCAACCAGCTGAACACCAGCCACTGGCTGGAATTTATCAGCCTGCAGCTGATTCTGGGTGCGGTTGTTGGGGTATTCATTGGCCGTAGCGGCAGCTACCTGATTAATCGGGCGCACTACAGCCACTGGATATCCCCGTTGTATCAGCGCTTATCCTCCATCAGTATTGCCCTGGTGGCCTTCAGTGCTGCGGAGTTGTTACAGGGTAATGGTTTTATTGCGGTATTTGTTGCCGGACTGTTTATGCAGACACGCCACAAAATTGTGATTCAGCGACTGAAAGAGTTTGGCGAAGCGGAAGGCGAATTATTAACGCTCAGCGTATTTTTTATTTTTGGTGCGGTTTTTGTGCCACTCGCCTGGCCATATCTTAGCGCCGATATTGTGCTTTATGCGTTATTCAGCCTGACCCTGGTACGTATGTTACCGGTCTGGCTGAGCCTGCTGGGGACCGGCCTGGCGACAAAAAGTAAATTATTTCTGGCCTGGTTTGGTCCGCGAGGTATCGCCAGCATTCTGTATCTTTTGCTGGTCATGCAACAAACCGGCACGTCGGATAACTACCCGCTACTGCAGGCAACGGCGATTGTCACCATTGCCCTGAGTGTGTTCCTGCACGGCGCCTCGACATCGCTGTGGATCTGGTTATTTAAAGCCAGACCCGACAAAACCGATCCCTCCTGATTGAACCTGCCCTACAGCTTATTGAATAACGATAAACGTGAAATCGTGGAATAACTTTGCTGTGCCGCTTCCAGCAAAAAACTCTGCAACGATAACCGGCTGACCGCTTCGGCAAAGTCGACATCGGATAACTTCGACAACACTTCTTTATTCACAATTTCGATATCGGCCGATAAATTACGGGTGTTTTCCACCACGTTTAGCCGCGCCCCTACCTGACTGCGGATTTCCGATACCGAGCTCTGAGCAAACGTCAGATTGGTCAGGGTGTCTTCGATCAGCGTATCCAGCGTCGCTGAGTCCGTCGGATTATCTTCCAGCCGGTTCAGACCCTGCTGTAAACGGAAAATAGTATCCGTGATGCTTTGTTTCGGTGTCGACTTCACCAGCGCTTCATCGCCGGGCTGCGGCTCGCCGGTTAAGGTAAAGGCGATACCCGCTGCGGTAATTTCAGTACTGGCACTGAACGGCTCATTCGCCAGGCCATCCACCACCCGGTTATCCGACATCCGCCGTACCGTATAGTTTGGCCCCGGCGGAGTAATGTCAGACTCCGAATTAAAGGTGATCACGATGTCATCCGGGTAAAACTCAGTGTACGCCTCTTTATCCACCACAAAACCGGGACTGATATTCAGCGTGCCGCTGTTCAGCGGATTTTCAAAACTGGTGAAACTGTTATCCGCCGCTTTAACATCAACAAACAGGGCTTTACCGCTGTCACCGGTGGCGACATTGGTCGATGCACCAATCGGCAGAATACGCTGTCCTTCATCACCTTCATATTCATAGCGGCCGTTTTGCTGTAACACAAAAGGAGGGTTCTGGCCCTTAAAACCACCAAAAATATATTCGCCGTTCGGGTCGCGGGTATTAAACAGATCAACCAGGGCACCCTGTATTTCCGACACCTCAGCCGCAATCGCCTGGCGGTCGGTCAGGGTTAATGAACCCCCTCCGGCTTTCACCGTCAGCTCTTTCACCCGGGTCAGAATATCAGTCACTGACCCGAGCGTGGATTCTTCCAGTTTCAGGCGGTTTTCTGCCGCCGTCATATTGCGGTCGTACTGTTCCCGCTGGGCCAGATCCTGCTGCAGCTGCAGGATTTTGGTCGACGCAATCGGATCGTCTGCCGGAGTCAGTACCCGCCGGCCGGTCGATACCTGCTGCTGGGTTTTATTAACGGCGGACTGATTATCGAGAATATTATTTAACCCGATATTAAATGTCTGAAGAGTGGATACCCGCATAATAATTCCTGCCTGTTATCCTGAATTCCTAACGGAATGTGCCAATTAAGGTATCAAAAATATCGCGCGCCACCTGAATAACCTGGGCACTGGCGTTATAAGCCAGTTCGAACTGAATCAGTTTCGACGCTTCTTCATCCAGATTGACCCCGGACAAACTACTGACCGAATTTTCAGTATTGCGTAACAGGGTTTCACTGGAATCTTTATTAATCTGTGCACGACTGGTAATCGAGCCGATATTTTCAACCAGCCGGGCATAGGATTCGGAATAATTGGTGTTACCCGACACGGTATCCTGATTTTGCAGACCAACCAGCGCCGCACCATTGCGGCTGTCGGATGAACCATCTTCATTAAAATCGATGGTGAATTCATCCCCTGCCTGAGCCAGGCCACTGATTTCCACATCAAAACCAAAATACACCGGCTCACCCACCGGACTTTCCGGAAACAGGTTGTTGCCGGGGGGTGCAATTTCCATGCTGTAGTTCGGATCGGTGATCACTTTCACCTGGCCACCCATGGTAATTTTACTGGAGCCATTGGGCCCGGTGGCGCGCATTTCCAGCCGGTTCTGAAACTGGATGCCACCTTTTTCCGTGATGGTTACATCCAGATCACCCGGTAACACAACACCGGCTTGCTCAATTTTGTCACGAATACCGGCCAGCATATCGGCGCCACTGGCATAATTTTCGGTTAATTCAATGGCAAAAGTCCCCTGCCCCGGAACGTCAAATTCATAGCTAAAAGGACCACCAGCAGAAAAGTCGTAACCATCGACCTCGTTCAGCCGGGTAAACGGAGTTTCCCCGGTGCTCCTCAGGTTAATATCTTCACCATTGCTGACCGAAAAACCATCGCCCGCGTCACCGTCGATTTCAACATTCAGGTCGTCGCCATTCAGGGCAATGATCGTGACACGTTCGCCGTCACTGCGGGCAACGATGCCCATATCCTGTAATTCGCGATTGGCATTAATACGTTCGGCCAGAAAATTAGGCGTCATCGGGTCCGGGACTTCCTCCGGGTAACCCTCATCGTATTTGGTTTGCATCGGCCCCAGGGTATCCGTTAACTCCACGCCATTGAGATACACATTGGTGGGCATAAAGCCATTGCTGTCATCGCTGAAATCAGCCAGCTGAATCTGAGTACGGGCCATAGCCTCAACGCCGGGACGTTTACTCAGTTCGGCAGCAATTTCTTTAGCACTGGCATTTTCCTGGGTAATCAGAGTTGGCTGAGTGGTGATTTCACCGCTTACCGGATTGGTATAACTGATATTAATCCGCTCAGGAAAAAAGCCATTTACAGAATCCACCACAGCGGCCGGAGCCGGTGGCTGATAGGTTGGTGCATTCGGCAACATACCACCAAAACTGGTAAACGCGGTTTTCCCCTGATCGGCCGGCAAAATGGAATTGGTAATGCCGGGTGTATATGTCTGGTTCATCAGTGGTGGGAATAACGGAATCGGGTTACCCGGGTCGGTATTATCCAGCACATCATAGGTGGTCGGAGAGGTAAAGCGAATCAGAATCGGTGGATCCAGTTCGCCGTTATTGGCCAGGTAACGGGTGCTGGCATCGTATACCGCACCGGCCGAAATGGTGGCGCTGCCCTGGTTGCCAATGGCGGCATCAGTGGTAATCGGCGAAGCCAGTGCAACCTGCTCAGCCCGGGTTATATTTACCTCAACCTGGGTCGACCCCATACGGGTTGGCATCAGTAAAAATTTATCCCCCGACTGAAAACTGCCTCCTTCAAGCCGGATTTCAAAACCATCCACTTCAATATTCTGCGGCACTTCGCCGGTCAGGCTCTGCGTGGTAATAATTTCATTATCGCTCAGCCGGGTAATACGAAACGTCTGATCATCCGGTCCGGGGAAACTCAGCTGATAATCACTGGCGGTTAACGCACCGGCGTCTTTAATATGAACCGATACCAGACGATCATCCGGATCGGCATTATCCCGGTCGCCTAACACTCGGCCATAGGTATTGGCGGCTTCATTAATATCGTCAAAAAAGTTTTCGCCTTTTAAACCATCAAAGTCGATCCCCAGTTTATGTTGTTCATTAAACGTCTGGGTAATCGCCAGTGCGGTACGGCCTAAACCATTTAACGTCGGGTCGAGGATTTCGCGACGAAAATCCAGTGTTCCGCCCAGCTGCCCCCCTTTAATTTCACGGGTAACATTCTGTACCACGTCACCTTTGCGGAAATAGATATCACTGCGCGACAGATCAGCCTGACCACTGTCGGCAAACATTTCGTTGTAATCGTTACCGATCACCAGCGCCTGTCCATTACCGATAAACACATTAACGCCGGCGTTATCCTGCTGTACGACTTTGACTTCCACCAGCTCAGACAGCTTGGTTAATAAACGGTCACGCTGATCGAGTAAATCATTCGGTTCATTTCCCTGGGCCGATGCGGTGGCAAACTGAATCTGCTCATTCAGTTCAGCAATAGCTTCGGCAATGGTGGTGATTTCTCCGGCAATCACTTCCATCTGGCCATTAATAATTTCGTTCTGCTCAATCAGCCGGTCGCTGATGGAAGAAAAACGATCCGCCAGCCCCTGTGCTTCGGATATCAGGACTTCCCGTGCCGGTAAAGAAGAAGGGTCATCCACCGACGCCTGCAACGCACCAAACATTCGTTCCAAACCGGGCTGAATGCCGGTGCCCGGGTCGGCCAGTAAGCTGTCGATCTGACCCGCATTCTGTGCCAGGGTATCAAACTGATTAAAAGTTGAGGTATCACGGCGTAATTGTTCAGTCAGAAACTGATCGTAAACCCGTCTGACGCTGTCGACCGACACGCCGTTGCCCATCCACACACCACCCAGGTATTGCGGATTATTTTCGTTAAAATTCACTTCCTGGCGGCTATAACCTTCCGTACCGGCATTGGTGATGTTATGACCCGTCACCGATAACGCGGCCTGGTGAGCTTTCAGACCGGAAATACCAATATCTAATAAACTTGCCATCGTCGGTTACCTGTTCAGAGCTGAGTGGCCGCCGCCGGCTGCGCCGACAACAAGGAGTTCAGTGCCTGATTCAGAGTATCGCTGTTGGATACCCGCTGAATTTTTTCGCCGTAGGCCGGGTCAGTGGCATAACCAGCACGCTGTAATGCATGGCCAAACTGATCGGCTGCCAGACCTTTACCCAGCGCCTGCTGATAACGATCACCACTTTGCAGAAACTCGGCATAATCCTGCAGTCCGGCTGCCACCGATGGGTAAGAGCGGAAATCGGCGCGCTCGTTCACCCGCACCCCGGCGCGGTATTCATGGGTCTGAATATTGACACGTTCACCCTGCCAGCGCTGATCGGCTTTAATGCCAAAAAAATTAAAACTGTTATTACCCTGCTGGTCGGTGATCATAAACCTGCCCCAGCCGGTCTCCAGCGCTGCCTGGGCAATCACCGCTTTCGGATCAACATCCAGCTGTTGTGCCACCTGCCGGGCGTGCGGATACAAAGCGGCAACAAATGCTTCCGCAGTGGCAAACTGTTGCCCTTTATCACCGCGCCCGGAGGCAACAGGTGTTGTTACTTGCGGGCCGGTTGTTTCTTCCGCCGGCAAATCGGCAATAACCTGCTGCACCTGGTGCATCACTCCGTCCAGGCTGGAATGGTGACGACGCAAGTCACCCTGCTGCAGCTCCGGTTTATCCTGGGATTGGCCATAATTGCTTAACATCTGGCGATAAATCACGTCCGCCAGGCCGGTACTCTGGGAAGTCGACAAGGATAACGAGATCTGATCGTCGTACATTTTCTGGTAAAAATCAGACTCAGATGAGCTGAACAACGAATCTTCCTTAAACACCTGGTTGGCATCACGCATCGACGACAACATCATGTTCAGGAACATCGACTCAAATTGTTTCGCCACTTCCATCAGCGCGGCATCCTGATCCTGTTTACCGAGCTGACGAATGCTTTGTAAGCCGTGTACATCGGTATAAACGCTGGCTGCCTGTTGTTGTGTCTGAATCATAATTTCCACCTCTGAGGTGGAATATGCAGGATGTTTGCCAACTATCAGGGCACAAAAACAAACAGACGTAATACTGACATAACAGAGAAGCCGCCTCCGCTAACGAAGGCCGGCAGAGAAAGGATTATTGATCGGCAATGCGGGTATATTGATTCAGCTGGCGCCGGCCACGGGCTTGTTTGCCGATGTCAGCCTGCTCCTGTTCCAGCTCGTTTAATAACAGCTGCTCATCCCGGAGTAAGGTTTCAAGAAACAGCTGCTGTTCGTTGGTCAGATTAATCAGTTCATTCATTTCGGCAAACCACTGCTGCAACAGCTGGTTGCGTTCATCAATCAGTTCACTGACCCCTTGCCGCACTCCCTGGCGGATCAGTGACTGAATCTCCAGCGACTGGTTTTTAATACGGGAGAATTTTTCTGCGTTCATATCACAATCAACTCCGCTTTTAACGCTCCGGCCTGCTTCATTGCTTCCAGAATCGCCATTAAATCACCCGGCGCCGCTCCGACTTCGTTGACCGCCTTAACGATACTGTCGAGTGACACACCCGGGGCAAATTTAAACATGCGGTTATCACCGCCATCATCAATATTGATTTCGGTTTGTGGCACCACCACCGTTTCGCCTTCCGCCAGCGGATTGGGTTGTTCCACATTAAAATCTTCCGTGATGGTCACCACCAGATTACCATGAGTCACCGCCACCGGTTCAATCATCACATTCTGCCCCATGACTATGGTGCCGGTACGTGAATTAATAATAATTTTGGCCCGTTCTTTGCCAGTTTCGATCTGCAGATTTTCAATCACCGACAAATAACTGACTCGCTGGGTGGTATCCCGCGGCGCACTGACACGTATCGAAGTTGCATCAATGGCTTCGGCGGTGCCGGGACCTAATAAATCATTAATTTTTTCCACCATCGCTCTGGCGGTGGAAAAATCCGGCCGGTCGAGGTTAAAAATCAGGCTGTCCCCCCGGGCGAAGTTGGACGGCACCGCACGCTCTACGGTAGCACCATTGGGAATACGGCCCACACTGGGCACGTTCACTGTGATACTGGAGCCGTCGTTACCCTCAGCACCAAAACCACCGACCACTAAATTACCCTGGCCCACCGCATAAATATTGCCATCGGCACCTTTTAACGGGGTAAAAATTAACGATCCGCCACGCAGGCTTTTGGCATTTCCCAACGACGACACGGTAACATCAATACGTTGCCCGGGTTTGGAAAACGGCGGCAATTCTGCGGTCACGGTAACCGCTGCAACATTGCGCAACTTCGGATCCACACCAGGTGGCAGGCTGATGCCAAACTCGGTCATCATGTTACGGAACGTCTGGGTGGTGAACGGCGCTTTGTCACCCGTACCATCCAGGCCAACCACCAGGCCATAACCAATTAACTGGTTACTGCGCACGCCGGAAATACTGGTGATGTCCTTAATGCGTTCGGCCAGCGTCAATGAGGAAAAAAACAGCAGAAAAACAGCGATAAAAAGTTTCATAGTTTTACCTCAGAAAGGCCACCACGGAGAATTTAACAAACGATCGCCCAACCCTTGTTTGGTTGAATTATCCAGCGCACCACGACCACCAAAAGAAATACGCGCATCGGCGACTTTACTCGATGCCACGGTATTATCCGGGGTAATATCCTGCGGCCGGATCATGCCGGTAATACGGATATATTCGTCGCCTTCACTCAGAGTCAGCCATTTTTCACCGCGGATTTTTAAGATGCCATTGGGCAGAATATCCGCCACTGACACACTGATCTGGCCGGTTAAACTGTTGGAGCGGTCAGCCTCCCCTTTACCGGAAAAATCTTTCGCGCTGTCGTAATCGGTATCCAGGCCAATATTACGCCAGCCCGGTACCATACCGGCAATCGCGTTCGGGGTGATGGCGGCACTGGAATCTTTTTCAGTGGAGGTTTCAGCCGATTTGCGCGAGCGGTATTGCTCGTTAAAAATCACCGTGATGATGTCGCCGACCCGGCGTGCCTGCTGATCGGTATACAAACCGCTGCGGTAACCGCTGTTAAATAATGAGCCACTGACATTCGGTGGCGGCGTCAGGCTTTGTGCCGAAACCGGTGCGTAGGCCGGATCATTCGGATAGACATCGGCTTCGAACGGCACCGATGTGCAGGCGCTTAATAACACGCCGGAAAAGGCCATCATTCGTAACATCAGTAAACGCACCATAACATCACCTATACGTTCTGAGTCAGAAACTGCAGCATACCATCCGCCGCCGAAACGACTTTGGAATTCATTTCATAAGAACGCTGCACGGTAATCATTTTGACCAGCTCTTCCACCACTTCAACATTGGACTTTTCCAGTGCTCCCTGCTCAATATTGCCAAATCCGGCTTCACCGGGAATACCGGCCTGAGGAGCACCGCTGGACGCGGTTTCACGGAACAGGTTACCACCGGTCGCTTCCAGGCCAGCCGGGTTAATAAAGTCGACCGTTTCGATCTGCCCTAACTGTTGAGGGTTCGGGTCGCCGGTAATCGTGACCTGCACGATGCCGTCCTTGCTGACGGTTAATTTATTCGCCTGTTCCGGTACGGTAATCTGCGGCTCCAGTGGGTAACCATTAACATTCACCACCACCCCTTCGTTGTTAATATGAAAGGTGCCATCGCGGGTGTAAGCAATATTGCCATCCGGCAGGGTGATCTGAAAAAAGCCGCGGCCATTAACTGCCATATCCAATGGCTGATCGGTTAATTCCAGAGAGCCTGTAGTAAAGATTTTTTGCGTGCCCGCAGTTCGTACCCCGGTACCTAACTGCAGACCAGACGGTAAACGGCTGTCTGCCGATGAATTAGCGCCGGGCTGACGCTGAATCTGATACAACAGATCTTCAAATACCGGACGGTCTTTTTTAAAGCCGGTGGTCGCCACGTTGGCCAGGTTATTCGATACCGTTGATAACGCCAGGTCCTGAGCTTCAAGGCCGGTTTTGCTTACCCAAAGTGCTGGTAACATACTAATTTCCTCTTGGTTCAGGGTTATTGCGCTGCCAGAATCTGTGTGGCAGAGGACGAATTTTCGTCCGCTTTTTTCATCATTTTGACCTGCATTTCGTACTGACGATTCAGCGCAATCAGATCAGTTAATTCTTTTACGGCATTGACATTACTGCCTTCGATAAAGCCGTTCACCAGAGTGATATTCGGATCGGCCGCGGCCTCCTGAATCGCCGGATCACGGAAACGGAACAAACCGTCTTCGCCTTTTTCCAGCTGTGCTGCATCCGGGTTAACCAGTTTCAGCTGCACCGGCTCGGCAACCGCCGCCGGCGCTTCGCCTAATGGCTGGACACTGACGATACCGGCACGACTGACTTCAATTTTTTCGAATTCCGGCAATACCACCGGACCTCCGTCACCGATCAGCTGCAGACCATTGCCATTTAATAACCGTCCGGCTGGATCCACACTCAGATCACCGGCCCGGGTGTAAGCTTCTTCGCCATTCGGCCCGACCACTGCAAACCAGCCGGCACCTTCAATCGTGACGTCCATACGGCGGCCGGTTTCGATTAACGGCCCCTGGCGAAAATCGCTGGCCGGACGTTCGGTCATGGCATAAGCCCGGGTCGGGAAATGTTCACCAAACACCCCCATCGCCCGGCTCTGGGTGTAATCCGAGCGGAAACCGGTGGTATTCACATTGGCGAGGTTATTCGCATGAGCGCTTTGCCCTAAGGTGTTTTGTTTGGCACCCGACATGGCGATGTATAACGCACGATCCATAACGACCTCTGAAAAATTCTGACTTTCCAGAGTTATTGCAGTAGTCGTGCCAAAGACAAAAATTTGATAGTTTTCAGTGATTTAACTGTTTTAAAGGGAATTTTGACGGTAAAAGCGGCAAGCTTTCCGTCAAGATAACGGAAGGGACTTGCCGCTGCCCCTATCCCCGTCAATCAGGTCAGAACATAGCAGTACTTTTAGTCACACTCGTCACAATCGCCATCCCTGGCTCGGGTGACGAGCCGCCGTTCCAACGGCTGTTTTAAAAGTACCGCTACGCTCCAACCCTCACTAATCGTATTAAACACGAGAATTTTTAATAGCAGCCTTGCATCAAGTTTTGAAAACGTTTTTCGAGGCAGCTAATACAAGGCAAAAACAGGCGAAAAAGCAGAGTTTATAAATCATAAATGAGCATTTTGAGCCTGTTTTTAACGCCGTAGTAGCAACGCAGATAGTTTTCAGCGATCAGATTTGCAGAATGGTCTGCGTCACCTGATCCACCGTCTCAATGGTTTTTGAGCTGGCCTGGAAGTTCCGCTGAGCAATGATTAACCCCACCAGCTCCTCCGACAGATTCACATTCGAATCCTCCAGTGCCGATGAACGGATCTGACCAAACGAAGCCGTACGCGGTGAACCAATGGTCGGCACTCCCGATTCAAACGACTCTGCCCAGCCAGTATCACCCAGTGGTGTCAGCCCTTCCGGATTACGGAAGTTACCCAAAGCGACCTGACCCAACACCTGTGCCTGGCCATTGGTAAAGCGGGCAAACATGACCCCTTCGGTATCAATTTCCAGCCCGGTTAAGCGACCGGTGGAATAACCGTTCTGATTCACCTCATTGACCGCAAATGCACCACCGTGCTGAGTAGAACCGGTCAGATCAATCTGAAAGTTAGAATTGCTTGGCGGATCACTCAGCGGCAAACCACCTTCCAGCACATTGGTCGACCCCAACGCCCCGGTTAAGGCACCATCGGCATCACGAGGATCCCAGTTGGTAATGTACATTTCCCCGGTCGCTTCGGTATCCAGAGTACCGTCCTGATTAAAGAACAGCTCGTGGCGGTAACGGGTTGGCTCGAGGTTTTGCGGGAAAGGCAACGAGGCGTCCGGATCCCCGACATCGTAACCATCAATCTGCACGTACATCACCCACAGGTTCTGCTCATTCGGACGATCGGGATCCAGCGGTTCCTTAACAAAAAACTGTGTCATTTCATGCGGATTACCCAGACTGTCGTATATTTTGGTCGAGGTCGCATGGTTGTAGGTATCCTGATCGGTCGGATCAAACGCATTTAAAGTATAAGGGGTGAACTCATCTTCGGTTAAAGCGCCAAAAATACCTGACACCATCGGATCCGGCTGGCTCATGCTATAACCTTCGTTCAGGGTAAAGGTAATGACCCCACCCACTGCGGCTGCGCTGTCTGCCTGCGGATTACCACCCAGAACAACCGGCCCGGTATTCGCTTCCCCCTGAATCACAATCGAGTCGGTGACTTCACTGCTGGACATTTCCAGCTTAATATCACGACCGATTTCGTTGGTGATAATCAGGTCGCCGGCATCATTGGTGGTGGCATTAAAGCCCGGTAATGTAGTGCTGCGATACGAATTAATTTCTTCCACCAGATCCGGAATACTGGTTGCCGTTAACACCTGTCCATTCAGTGTCAGCGACATATCATTGCCGGGCGAGTTATAGCCCGACAGCGGGATCGTCATGGTGGTTAATGCCGACGTGGTTACCCCGGGTTGTTTATTAAATATCGAGACAATTTCATTGGCTTCGGCATTTTCCGGAATGGTAATCACGGTTTCTTCACCATCCGGTCCGGTCAGGGTCACTTTCTGCTCCGGATACTCATTACTGACTCCGGCGATCCCGGTCGTCAGCAAAGCATTGTCTGCCGGATCAATCTGCAATAAACCGTACATTTCTTCAGCACTGATGTCCGGACCATTGGCGGTCACATCGCTGATGGAGATAATCGACGCCTCACCAGACTCAACTGCGACCAGACGCAGTTTAAACTCAGGTGGCACCACATTCGGCTCAATCTCTACTGCCTCGGCGCGTACACCGATGTAGTTTTCGGAGTCCTGACTGTTCAGCTGACGGTTAATACTGGCCGCCAGCTGTTGCACTGAGCGGTATTCTTCATCCAGCGAAATCAACACCGAAC
Organism: Bacterioplanoides pacificum; assembly: GCF_042648445.1. Classification (NCBI taxonomy): domain Bacteria; kingdom Pseudomonadati; phylum Pseudomonadota; class Gammaproteobacteria; order Oceanospirillales; family Oceanospirillaceae; genus Bacterioplanoides; species Bacterioplanoides pacificum. Next base: position 707,482 of record NZ_JBHRYB010000001.1, on the reverse strand, counting down.
CACTGCGGTTTTCTTCGTCCGGAGCGGGCACTGTAAGGTTGATACGGAAGTTATTACTGCGGTCAATTTCATTCTGACCAGCCACCACAAACATGCTGTCCAGTCCCAGAGCAGCCAGTGCCTGCGGCTCACCTGCGGTGGCGGTCAGCGATAACCCTTCGCCGGAACCGGTACGGGTATTGGTAAATACCAACTGGCCGCCCACCGCATCAACACTGACTTTACCGGCAATACCAGCGGCACCGATAAATACGTCAATCTGTTGCTGAATGGCAATCGCCACGTCATCCAGTGACGCATACGCCGCCGGTGGAATGGTGATAGTGAACGGACCACCAGCGTTGCCGGTGGTGCTGGTTACTTCCAGCTGGAATTCATTGTTGGCTAATACCGGCTCTTCACCGCCGTCAAACCGGTTACCAGTGAGGAAGCCCAGATTGGTTAATGACAGATTAACCGACGATACCTGATTATCTGCGATCTGCACAAAGTCGCCCCGGCTGGCGGCACTGCCTGGTACCGCTGGCGCGCCCTGAACCCGGAATTCAATCCGGCCGGCATTATTGACCGCCACCACTTCTTCGGCACCGGCACCGGCGGTTGCGGTGATCTGTGTATTGATCTGAGCCACCGCATCATTCACATCCAGCGTGGCATAACCGGAACCTGGTGCTGCGCCCTGCCAGGCCGCTTCACTGAGGTTTATCGGATAAGTTGCACCGGTTTCGGTAGCGATAGTAAAGGCCAATACATTGCCACTGCCGGTACTGATATCCAGCGCGCCGTAGACGTTATTGGCCGGTAATACCGCAAACTCGCCCGGGTCACTGTTAACAATATTCAGCGGCGGCGTCGCCGTGGTACGGGTTGTTGTGGATGTACCCGGTACACTGCGGAAATCAGCCGTCAGCGGGTTAGAACCCACAAATAACCGTGACCCTTCGGTACCGGCCACCACCGCCCCACTGGCACCAAAGGCGGTGTCCCAGGCGGCGGTATTACTGATGCTGAAGCTGGTGCCATTCGTGGCGTTATAACCGGCACGGGAAATCAGCAACTCGCCACCGGGTGTTTGCTGTGAAGCCAGCAACTGGCCGGAGCCAAACACACCGTCCAGGGATGACTGAATATCGTTCAGCACATCGGCCACGGTGCTGCCGGCGGCCACACCGTTAAGCGTTACGGTTTGCACGCCGTTGCCATCACCGATGTCGATATCCATGGCAATGGCGCCATAACCGGCGGTAGCGACCGTCGCCAGATCGGTAGCAAATGCCACCTGAGCCGGCAGCCCGGCGCTGGTCGGCTGGCCGGAGGTTGCCAGCACGGAACTGGTCGATTCAATAATACCGGCATCAGCGGCACCAATGGCCAGACCATTCGATACCAGCCGCTGCCCCTGCTCCTGCAGCACACTTTCACCGGCATCCAGATTCACGATGGCAGAAACCAGCGAGGTCAAGCGTGGCGGCTGATTGGCCACCTGGATCTGAATATCACCCAATACGCCATTAACCACACCATTCGCATTGGCTTCATATCCCTGTAGCCGGGAACCGTTATTAGCGACCACATAACCGTCTTTATCCAGCGAGAAAATTCCCGAGCGGGTGTAAGACACCGAACCACGATCGTTCAGTACAAAAAAGCCGTTGCCATCAATCGCCATATCCAGCGAGTTTTGAGTGCCGCTGATATTGCCCTGACTGAATTGCTGACGCACGTTATCAACCGTGACCCCACTGCCCACCGGCTGTACCCCGGTACCTAATAAAGTGGTGGTATAAACGTCTGAAAATTCAGCGCGCGAATGTTTAAAGCCCGTGGTGCTGGCGTTAGCGATGTTATTACCACGCACTTCCAGGTCGGTCGAGGCAGCACGAATTCCACTTAAACCAATATTAAATGCCATGTTTTATCTCCTGCCGGATTTTTCGTCTGCCTGAGTTACGAACTCAGAACCTGTTTAATCTGATCCATTCCCGCTTTCTGACCACCGGTCAGATTCAGCGTTACCTGGCCACCCGCTCCCATGGTGACGCTATCAACCCGGGAGCTCATTTCCATATTCAGCTGTTCCGATTTACCGGAAATCGTCGCGCTGACTTCAAACTTATATTCACCCGGTGAGTAGGGCAGCATGATCTTGTTACCTTCGTCATCGGTCACGAACTCACCGTCTTCATCTTTCAGATACTCCTGGCGATTCAGCTTGCTGGCGTCAAACTGCACCACTTCACCATCCACCATCAGATTCAGACCGTCCCAGCGCACCGACATCGGGCCTTCGCCACGATTGCCCAGCGAAAACTGCTCCAGCAACTGACCGTTAGCATCTTCAATGTGCAACTGGATATTACTGGCACTGCCCGGTACTTCGGCATAACCGCTTACGATGCCGTTCTGCAGCAACAGGCCGGTGTCATTACCTTCGACAATGACGTTTTGGCCAACCATGCTGGAAGCTTGCAGTGCGGAGGCGGAATTAAAACGAGAGGTGAGATTCTCAGCGGTGTCATTCAGCTGGCCGATACCTTCAACCGTCGAAAACTGTGCTAACTGAGCCACAAACGCCTGGTTATCGGTAGGTTTTAACGGATTCTGATTTTTCAGCTGGGCAACCATCAATTCCAGAAACGCGTCCTTACCCAGCTCGTTATCACCGGTTTTGGTATTCTCTTTGTTCTGATTCTGATATTGCTCCAGAACTTTTGAGGTATCACCAACATTGGAAACAGCCATCGTCAGCTCCTTATTGTCCCAGAGTTAAAGTACGTTGCAGCATTTGCTTCGCCGTTTTCAGCACCTCAACATTGGTCTGATAACTGCGCGAAGACGACATCATATCGGTCATTTCTTCGACGATATTAACGTTGGGGTAATACACATAACCGTCTTCATTGGCCATTGGATGATCCGGCTGAAAGCGCGGCTTTAACGGTGCGTCTTTTTCGACAATACCTCTGACCTCAACACCCACACCGGTCTGACCGCTGAGCTGCTGAAATTCACCGTCTTTATTAACTGCCATAAACTCTTTTTGCATAACCGCAAACCAGGGCTTACGGGCGCGGTAAGTTTCCTCAACCGAACTGGACGCACTCTCAGCATTGGCAATGTTACTGGCGGTGGTGTTCAGGCGAATCGACTGAGCATTCATGCCGGAGCCGGCGATATCAAATACGTTAGTCAGTGACATAATTATTCTCCCCGCACAGCGTTGCGCAGACCTTTGAATTTGCTGCTGAGAAATTCAAAAGTGGTGTTGTAATCCATACTGTTTTTTGCGAACTGGGCTTTTTCGATCTGACTGTCGACCGTATTACCATCGATCGATGGCTGAGTCGGATTACGGTACAACAGTTGCTGCTCAGCCTGACTACGACCTGCCAGGTGGCCGGTATGTGTCCGCTCGACGGCAACGCTTTGCCGCGCTTCGACTTCGCCGGCCAGCACCTCCCGGAAATTAATATCCCGTGATTTAAACCCCGGGGTGTCGGCATTGGCCAGATTATTGGCCAGGATCTCAGCACGCGCGGCCCGTAGTTGCAGGGCTGAAGCATGCAGTCCTAATGCGTTATCGAAGTTGATAGATGCCATATCGTTGCCATTGCCGTTGTTGTTCGTATAAAACTAACAGCAAAGTGAATGCCAACTTTATTTTTACTTGTTCTTCAGTGACTTACAGAAATATAGTGCCAGAGTTCAGCGGCAATAGCGGACAAAAAATTGCCGCTGCGGCAAGCAGCGGCAAATGCCATCCGAGTATCGGAAAGGTTATTTTGCGCGGTAGATAATACCCGGATGACATTGCACCATCTCGTAGTAATCCTGCAGATTATTCATCGCCTCAGATGCCCCCAACATCAGGTAACCACCCGGGTTCAGACTGGCATGCATGCGTTTGAGAATATCGGTCTTTAAATCAGCGGAAAAATAGATCAGTACATTACGGCAAAAGATAATGTCGAACTTCCCCAACAGGCTATAACTCTGCTGCAGATTCTGAGCACGAAAATCGACCCGGCTTTTCACCTGGCTGTTAATTGCCCAGCTTTCGTCCGGCAGCTGACTGAAATAACTTTTCAGGTACTGATCACTCATACCCCGGCGAATCGCCAGTTGCTGGTAACGTCCTTCCTTAGCTGCCGCCAGGGCACTGGCCGAAATATCGGTTGCCACAATACGCTCACCCGCCACCAGTACTCCGGGATTTTTGCGTTTATATTCTTCAATTTCGATACTGAGAGAATACGGTTCCTGACCGGTAGAACAGGCTGCCGACCAGATTTTGACCGGCCTCCGGGTTTTGGCCATTTCCGGCAACAACTTCTCCCGGAAAATCCGGTAAGGGTGATCATCGCGGAACCACAGAGTTTCGTTGGTGGTCATGGCGTCAACCACCGCTTCCTGTAACGAGCGGTTAGTCGTCATCACTTTCAGCAGCTCAGCAACCGAAGTCAGCGATTCCCGTTCCAGCAGTCGCCGTAAGCGACTGGTGACCAGATATTCTTTACCTTCGCCCAGCATAATGCCACTGGAGGTCTCCAGCATCTGGCGAAAACGGTTGTACTCATCCGGTGAAATTGTCAGCGTCATGTCCGCGCTTAACTCCTAACTGTTACCATCAATTTGCTGGGCAACCTGTTCCGCCAGCACATCCGGATCAAATTTAGCAATAAAGTTGTCCGCACCCACTTTTTCCACCATGGCTTTGTTAAATACACCACTCAGGGATGAGTGCAGTACCACATGAAAACCCTGCATACGCGAATCTGCCCGGATCTGAGCCGTCAGGGTATAACCATCCATTTCCGGCATTTCGATATCGGAAATCAGCATCAGGTAACGTTCCTGCAGCTTTTCACCGCTTTCAACCACTTCAACCAGATGCTCCCAGGCTTCACGACCATCGTTCAGTGCCACCACTTCAACACCCACGTGCTCCAGGCAGCGGGTAATTTGTTTACGCGCAATTTTTGAGTCGTCGACAATCAGTACCCGCTTGCTCTGAGCCACCTGATGGACCTGCTCAGACACCACACCTTCGCTGATTTCTTCACTGATTGGTGCCACTTCGGCGAGGATTTTTTCCACGTCGATAATTTCCACCAGCTGTTTATCGACTTCGGTTACCGCCGTCAGGTAATGATCGCGCCCGGTACCCTTGGGTGGCGGATGAATATCACCCCAGTTCATATTGACGATGCGCTCCACCCCGGCTACCAGAAACCCCTGGGTTTTGCCGTTGTATTCAGTGATGATGACAAACGTATCTTCCAGCGTCGGTAACGGTGCATTACCGGTTGCCAGACTCAGATCCATAATCGGCAGTGTGCCGGAACGAATATGAGCGATACCACGCACCACCGGATGGCTGCCCGGCAAAATGGTCAGATCCGGGCACTGCAACACCTCCCGCACTTTAAACACATTAATACCGTAGACCTGAGCACTGTTCACCCGGAACAACAACAACTCGAGCCGGTTTTCCCCGACCAGCTGAGTCCTCTGGTTGACCGTGTCTAACACACCCGCCATATAACACTCCTGGGTTATCGCCTATCCGGCATGACACTTGCTCAGTCCGTTATAACAACTGCAAAGTGACAAAAAGCCGCCGGATTTATGACAGTTAATATTCACAATAAAAAAAGCATAGTAGAGAACCGCCAACTTGTTCGGTTATTTATTGCTTTTTTGCTGCTCAGCCTGGTGTCAGTAAGCCGGGCAGACGGCTGGCGGACACAAATTGAGCAGGATCTGTTAATGCGCTGGCACAAGCTAAGCCAGGGGCACAATTCAGCAGCCACTGCGGGCAATAAACCGGACAACAACAGTGCTGTCAGCTTTATTGGCATCGGCGATGACTACCAGCTGCCAGAGTGCCGTCATACACCACAAATACGGCTGGTTAAAGTGCTGCAACCCGGCCGTAACGGTGTTGAAATCAGCTGTGGCACGCCCTACTGGAAGCAACATATGGCGATCCAGTTGCAGGTATACCGTCAAGTCGTGGTACTCAGTCAGCTGGTGCGCCGTGACGATCTGCTGAGCTCACAGCATTTACATCAAAGCCGTCAGGATATCGGCAGCTTAAGCAAAGGTTTTTATCAGTCCCCGGATCAGGTCATCGGCCTGCAGGTAAAACGTGCGCTGCGCCCGGGCACGATACTCAGCCCTGACATGCTGGAACTGCCAGAGCTGGTCAGGCGTGGTCAGTTTGTTGCCATCCGCATCGAACGGCCCGGCATCCAGGTAGAAATGGAAGGTACCGCGATGGGCTCCGGTCATCAGGGAGAGCGTATTCGGGTACGCAACAACCAGTCAGGCAAAATCATCAGTGCCACCATCGTGGCGCGCGGTTTAGTACAGGTCGAATAATTTTTCAAAAAAAGCCTAAAGTTCTTATTTCAGGCGCCGATAACACCTATGCAGGAGTGTATAATGGCTATCAAGCTCGGAGATTTAGTTATGAACATCAACAAGTTTACCGGGGGTCTCGACAATCACGCGAGAACCCGTAATGAACCCGCCAAGGCCCCGGCAACACCACAAAGCCAGGCTGCGGAGAAAGACAGTGGCGCCTTTACCGACCAGGTAAAGCTGAGCGCCAGCAGTAAAAGCATCCAGCAGATTGAGGCTGAAGTTCGCAACCTGCCGGAAGTGGATGACAGCACCGTGGAGCGGATTCGCAGTCAGATTGAAAATGGCGAATACAAGGTCGACTACCAAAAACTGGCAGGGAAAATGCTTGATTTCGAGGAGCGTTTAAACTGACCCTGTGAGGGCTTATGCCTGCCAACTCCGAACTGTTTGCCCAACTCCTGAACACCGAGCTGCAGCACGCTGAACATCTCCATCAGCTGTTGCAGCAAGAGCTGCAAGCCCTGCAACAACAACAGCTGGAGCCGCTTGCCAACCTGCAACAACCCAAATCAGCAGCACTGCAAACCCTGCAGCAACACGCCAGTCAGCGTCTTGACTGGATGACGGACCAACAGCTGCCACACTCCTCAGCCTGTTTACAGCGGCCGGAATTTGCCGCTCACCCTGACCTTGCCGGACTCTGGCAACAGCTGGCCGCCGTCTACGAAAACAACCAGCGATTGTCCGAATTATTAGCCGAACTGGTGCTGACAGCCCGAAAACGCACACTGGAACAACTGAATATCTTGCGCGGTAAGCAGAATGATCCACAATTATATAATGCGAATGGCGGAACCAGCGGCCTGAATAAAGGCTCCGGTTACACCTGCGCCTGACGGCGCGGGCGCACGTCAGGGCTACTTTAACGCTGAATACCACAGGCAGGACAAGCGGAATCCACATGCAACAGGATACCAACCAGGAATACCAGCTGAACGCACCGGAAGATGTTTACGGTGCGCTACGGAAAATTGTATTGATGGAAAGTCCCGTCAATATCCACATCGAAGGCAGCAAAGAGGTTTTCCGTTCGGCCATTACCCAGGCCGATTTCAAAAGCCGCAGCTTCTTTATGGACAAACTGATCCCCAGTGATGGCAACGACCTGATTCATAAGGGCCGTCGTTTCAGTGTCGAGTGCGACTCCCAGGGTGTCCGGATTGAATTTAAAGTCAGCGGCCGGCTGAAATACAGCGCAGCCAAAGAACATTATCGCATCGAATTTCCGGAAGAATTACTTTACCTGCAACGCCGTACAGCCTACCGGGTTATGGTGCCACCGGCTCACACCATCCGCGTTAAGATTCAGATGCCGGATGACGAAGGCAGCCTGCTGGGCAAAGTAGAAGATCTGTCGTCCAGCGGCTTTCGCGCCCGCATTCAGGGCAATGTGAAAAAACGCCTGGAAGAAGCCCACAACTTCCCGGTGGCCAAGGTACGCTTTAATCAGGAACACTTTATGGACTGCTCGCTGGAAGCCCGCCATGTCATTCTCGACGACGACGGCAACACCCATTGCGGCTTTGCCTTTACCCTGATATCTGCCACCGCCCAGCGTTATGTCGACCGTCTGATTACCGAATTCCAGTGGGAAGAACGACGCCTCAAAGAACAGCAGCAATCCGAAGTGGGTGACGTCTGAAAACGACTGCCTTAACCGGCATTCAGCTGTCAGACATGACATTAACCGCATAACGTATTAGAATCCGCCACCTGCCTCCCCATAGTTCAACTGGATAGAACAGTTGCCTCCTAAGCGATCGATCCAGGTTCGAGTCCTGGTGGGGAGGCCAGTTGATCCTCAGATATCGTACTCAGTGTGCGGTAAAGCTTAACTTGAGCAGGTTTCTAGACAACCTGAGCATTCTTCCAAATTTAGTCTCATTTTCTAGATAACTTGAGCACTCCAAATTTCTCTCTGAAAACGAAATCGCCCTATAAACCGCATCAATACTGAGTTTCTAGATAAGTTGAGCAGGCTGCCGCACTTATCTTAGCTTCTAGCCTTTAAATAATATAAAGATTCTCAAATAGTCTATAGATCTAGCTTCCTAGGTTAATACCAGAAAAGCTAGATCTACTTAAGGAGACTACTTATCAATATTGTCACAAGACCGGCTATTTGGATTAGCACGAACGTAATTTGTTCCATTAACACACTGAACATGAACACCCTCATGCTGTCCATTGTTCACTTCGCGCACAAGTTGTGCCCTTGAAACTTCACCTCGACCACGAATGGTATAAGATTGATTTTCACCGTTCTTACCATCGGCATTACCGCTGATATTTTCAGATTTAGCCATATTTTCACCTATATTTTTGTCTATCAATAGTTTTTCAGTAGAAGGGGGCTTTGAGCCCCCTGGTCATTAGCTGCGCGGCCAACGACGAAAGTGGGTACAAACCTCTTCCCACTGACCTAATCGATAACGCTTGTACTTACGTACCTTCACTGTTTTGCGCACCATGATTTGGTTCCTCTTGCATGTGATGGCATAGACTCAACGCTGCCCAAGGTCAACTCGAGGACATTGCTAAGGGCCGGAGTAGCATCACGTTCTCCTCGGCCAAATTTACAAACCTTACTTACGGCTTTTGTTAACTTTTATACGGAAGGCTTTCTTCCCATGCTGAGAGGCATAAATCCTCTTCCCAGTTTTTGGGTGTCGAAAGCTAGCCACAAAGATGTACTCCGCATTATCAACGGGAGTAGTCATAGACATTGTCTCCATTTCGGCATCATGGAAACTTGTAAGGAAGGTTGCGAATTCTCTACAGGTACGCTAGGCTTCAAGGGTCAACTCGAGGGCATAGCTGTAGTTCAATGAGCGCCAACTCATCGATTCGCAGTTCCTCACAAGAGGCGCTAGTGGCAACGTTTCACTAGCGTCTTTTTCTTAACTAAATTTCATTTCAAGCTGAATAGCTGCTAGTTCTCCGTTCTCCATTAGCCTTTGAACGTGTTCAAATAATTTTTGAACAGGAAGTCTATACCTTTCAGCGATAGCCGCTAAGCCATGCTTTCCTAAGTTCTGTTTCAAATACTCATGATCTATCAATAGCTCACAGGCAAATGAATCAGCTTGGACTTCAGGACAATAGTCTGCCGGTAGCTCAATTCCGTCAGCTACTCGCTGCAAGGTGACTCCCTTGTGCAATATGTGGTGCCCAAGCTCATGTGCTGCAGTAAACCTACCTTCGCAATTGCCATCACATGCATCCATGTAATAGTCCTCCCGAAGCTTGATAAGTCCGCTCTTAGTGCAGGTCTGCCCTGAGCTATAGGGCATCTCTTCTTTAGAGACAATTTCTAGCAAGTGCTCCCCTTTCGAACGCACGCTGAAGCCATCATAAGCCTCTATCAATTCCATTACGGGGAATACATCGCGCGTCCATGCACCGATTATGTTTTTCACTTCATCCGCAGTTACACGGATCTCGTTCAAGTCTTTTGGGGGAACAATCGCAGCCACTAAATTACCTCATATTACTTTTCCATCGTTTGGCTCTTTTTAAGAATGGATTGAATATTGCCCAAGTCTTCCTCGGTCAATCCGCTAATTTTTCGTGCAAGTAAAGCAAAAGTATCGACCTCTTCTTGGGTCTTGTTTTTTAACGAAACTTTCAACTCAGAATTCGAACGAACAGCCATTACTTGAAAGTCTGTACGGTCAGATCCAAACAACTTCATGTAATCAGCCAAACTATCGATAACATCTGAAGTAACGTCTTTCTTGCCAGTTTCTATAGATGAGAGAAAAGCAGGGCTAATACTTACAGCAGCAGCCATTTGACGAAGGCTAATGCCTAAATCAATGCGCGCTTTTCGTAAAAAGATTCCTAGCTCAGTCATTTCTATAATCTCCTAAACCCCTGGGTGAGGGTTACCAAATTGAGAAATACATCATCCATACCAATAGATAATTTCCCATTCAAATCAATGGTAACACAGTGTTTTCATTCTGTAAACACCATTCATATATTAAAAACATCGTCTCTATTCTAAAAACAAAGTGCTCAGATACAACATATACTCAAATCCAATTTTAGGTAGAAGTTCACGATCGATCCTCAGCTAAGTGCTCGGTACGCTGCCTCAATCGCCCTCTCCAACTCCCACTTTGGAAGGCCAGTCTTCTCCCTCAACGTCTTATAAGCATGATTACGAGATTTTGTACTAGCACTGTACTCATCACCGACAAAGTACTCCAATGCTGCGGCTTGAGCACGATACCGCTTCTTTAACCGCTGCTCTTGGTTGTAGTCTTTGCGCTTGTCCACAATAGAGCTGTACAACGCTGGATACCGGTGTGCCATATAACCGGTTGAGATACCCGCACGCTTACAAACAGCCTTAGCCGTAAGCGGTACTTCTGAATCAGATATAATCTCTGTAACCTCCTTTAAAATTGCAATATGGTTTTTAGGGGCCTTATGGTTCACATCCAAATAGCCGTCAGGTAATGTACAAAGCATCCCATGATTAAGCACTCCGGATATGCTCGCTGCCTCACCAGCCAAGAAGGCGTACAGTGGAATTCCTAAACGAAAAGCCACCCTCCGCGCGGTGAGCATACTGACCTTCTTCTGCTTATAGGCTAAAGCAATCATTTCATCACGAGTCAGAGTTTCATAGAACACATCTTCACGGTTTATCTTCCAATAATAATCGAATAAATCATTAATCGATTTGTACGGGCCATCCTCTGGTAATGACCCTGGTTTGACTGAAGCTAAATCGCCAAACAGTTCTACAATATCATTTCCTATGTCTTCCCATGAACTGGCAAGATCACAGCGATCTATTTCTTCACGCCTTTTAGACAAACTAACGCCACACTCTTGGCAAAAACCCAATTCTCGCGTTTTTTTATAATGTATTTGATTGCAACCACAAAATTCGCATTGTTGTACCAATGGTGTGCGGTGAATATGGCAAGCAGTAACTGACGACATATGCCAAATCAGCTTGAAGTACGCAGGGATTCCAAGTTTTTCATTATCAGCAAAACACTCAGGACACCAGCGAAACCCTTTAACCACTTCGTTAGCTGACACCCCCAAGGTCGTCCTTAGCACCCATATCACTGAAGAATCCAATTGTTCTCCAGTCGCCCACCCTAGTGAGTGGATAAACAGGTCGGCTAACTTTCCAGAGCGTACCAGTTCGTGTGGTTTAGTATATCGAGGCTTACCTGATTCCTTAAGGCAAAGCCCTGAACCATCGACGAGCTGATCAGCAATTGTCATCAACTGCCCAACATCGCAACTATGGGCAATCGCACAACGATGGAGATAGGATGGCAGAGATTCAACCTCTGCCGTTCCCTTCCCCATCAAATCTAACTTAAATAGTGGATGGGGGCTCATATCACTCCTCCCCCGCTGTACGGGAACCTGGCTTATACCGTCTTTGCTTTGCTTTAAACGGTATGCGTTGAGATTTCTTCACAGGTTTACCGAGTTGGTCTTCGGGTGAACAAGGGGCCTCTGGTACACTCAAAGCAGAAAAATCTGTTCCTCTGAATAGAATCTCCTCACCTGCAGCAATCTCCCTTCCTATACTTTTGAGATCATCATCAGTGGCTCGTGTACTTTCCAAAACAGCTTTATTGATTTGGGTGCGATACTGCTTTGCGTAAACAGCAGCATGCAATAGCCACAACCGTAAAAGGCCAATACAACCGAATGTATGCCGGTGGAGATAGCGCGTGTGACTCACCAGATCGTTTTCTACGAGATCATCTGGAAGACAAGCTGAATACTGCCCAACTATTGAAGCAAATTCGTTGAGATCATCTTTATTTTCGTAGTATCTGGGCAAGTTAACCTTGTACTGTCGGCCTATCAGGTGTGGAGAATTCCTCAGTGTATCCAGCATTGGGTATGCTCCCGCTAACACAAGCACGACTCCCGCTTGTTTCGCCATATTCTTCCATGAATCCAATACCATGTGAGGAGCATCTGCACCTTTAGCAACATAATTTACGTGCTGTGCTTCATCAAAAAATAAATACTTCAATTTCCGGTGCTTTGCTCCAACAATAAACGCTTTTTTCATCGCGGCTTCGGAAGAGCGATCGAACTTTCTGGTGATATTTTCCGTATCGGTGAGCCCATAAAACCCCGGATGACGTATCGCTACCAATGCATCCCAGATGAAAGACTTTGTTGTAAAACGACCATTATTTCCATCATTGTCCACAAGAACATATGCCGTCGCTACAATCTGATCATCATTGCTGGTATTGGGGCCATCCAGCATTGTGCGTAGTTCTTCAATAATACGGGTTTTGCCAGTCCTGGCAGGGCCAGTAACACAAACCACTTCACCAGGAGAAGCATGAATAAGGAGAGCAAAAAGCATATTTAAGGCTTCCTCCCAGTTCCGATGAGAAATCTTTAAGTCCAGATTTATCATGATTACCAATCCTCCGTTTTAAGATCACGAACAATGAACACATCATCTTCTTGCATGCGCTGTACAGGCTGGAACACATCGGGTTTCTCTTGTCTATAGAATTCTTCAGATGCTTCAAGCCGCCTTTCAAGCTCTTGATCCTTCTGGTTTAGTACATCTCTATATCCAATTCCTTTCTCCATCTTGATTGACCTTCTAAAAGTGGAGCACTCATACACCAAAACTCCTTCAGCCACTTTCTGCTCAATTGACTTAGCCTTATAGCGATAATTTTTTGTATTACGCGCAGGAAACCAGCACCCTTGTATCAGTACAAAAATCATGTACGGGTTTTCTGGATCAATACGAATATCAGTCCGGGTCTTAACGCCGCGCAGTAGTTGAAGTTCAGGACAGCTATAGTGCAAGTCACGGACATGAATCCCCCGCTGCTGATCCACTCGATAACTCCCGGCATCAACGGAAGTAGCTAAAATAAACTCTTGATCTAGCTCTACAGGAATAGGAATAAATGGAAATCTCTTCAGCGTATCTTCATAGACAACTGATGAGGACTGAGCAGCCGTCCCTATAGGCTTTTCTGATTGATAGATGAGATAGGCGCTCAGCTCAGTATATAAATCCTCTACAGTTAGTATCGCTGCTTTTTCAGGTGCTTTTTTTCGATCAATCGCTCTTAGGTTTTTTATTCCCGCTATAAACCCAGGGCGCTGAGAGAGATGCTCCTCAATAAACTGGCGGAAAAATCTCTCAACATCAGAGCCAACCCTCGCGCTTCCCGATGGGCGAAGAGAATGAGTAACATGGTAATGCGCTAGTAAAGATCGGAAATACACAGAGGTAAGATCTGCTCCATGATCTACAAGTATTTCACGTGGTAGTTTTCCGTGGCGACGCACACAGTCTCGAATTAGCTTTGCACAAGACCGTCTGGAAGGAGCTTCTAAAGAAATCGAGAAAGCTAACACTTTGTCTGTCGCGACATCTCTCATGATTGTTAGCCATGGACGAGCGGTGTAGATAGTCTCAGAATCTTCATAAACGACAAGCGATATGTCGACGTTGTAGTGATCTACACCCGCCTTCATCCACGGTAGAGTAGGTGCAATGTGTCTCTTCTTAGGATCCGTCGGGGGAGCCATAGCGAGTGACATTCTCTTCCCCCCTTTTGCCTCACCAACACGCTCTGGGGATATCTGCGCGACTCTATTGTAAAAAGTTTGAGTACTTACCGGCTTATGCTTGTATTCTGCAGTTTTAACCTGGGCGCAGTATTCATAGTACATTTGAATCAGCGACTCCGTTCTCATCGATAAACACTCGTTTTCGATGAAGTCATTCAGAAATTCTCTTACCTCCTTTTTCAGCTTGGAGCGGCGCCCCATAATATTCCGATCAGCATCAACCAATGCCTGAAGCGCGTTCAGCCCTTTTTTCCGCCCCTCCAGAATCTGTTTTTTCCAGCGCCTAACCGAGCTACTACTTTCTCCTGACTCTATACGCCTTAGCCGCTCAAGTGCACGTTTAGCAGTCCGTCCAGTTGGCATCAGAGTCGTTGAAATCGGATCTGCGTCTTCACCCAGCAGGTCCTCAGGGTCATTCTGATTGAAGTTACTCAATAGGGCTGGAGTCGAGGCGACATAACATTGATCAGGGAAAGCCAGACTTGCAGAAGCCATATCAAATGCCAGCACCCCACTGTCTATCATTTGAATAACCGATGTGTAGTCTGCCTGCAGAAGTTCAGCCTTCAACTCATCCAGCCTCCAAACAGACTGGTCAGCTAGCAGTTCATTAACTCTTAGCCCAAGAATCGGCTCATATTGCTCAGCAGTTCGGGCCGCGTTGAGAATTCTGATATTCTCGGCCACCAGATGATCGGCACTTTCCACCGTAATGACTTTGAACTTTAAGCCATACTGCTGCTCATACGCTTCGCGAGCAGGAATATAGTCATATCCATCCTCTGTCTTTACCCAATTCCTTGGGTCTGTTTTAACTAAACTCTCTGCTTCATCGATCGTTTTAACTTCAACTACTATTGGACCATTTATACTGAGACATAAAAAGTCTGAGGTATACTGCTGCCTCCTTCGGTGCCCTCGTTTGTTTACTTTAAGAATCTCGATACTTGGAGGCTGATCCCAATACTCAAGTACCTCTGGGTCCCATTCAAACTTCAGCGCAACCGTTCTCTCAGTGTGGCTCTCTGCAGCTACTGTTCTTCCCATTTTCATTGAAACATCTGCAGAAACGACGTTAGTTCTTGCGAAAACCCCAACAGGCCTGGAGGGCTCAGATGTCCTGGTTGTAGTGAGGTATTCAATTGCCGCCGGTGACAACCCATGTAAACGAACCGCATATTGCTGAAATTTTAAGCTATCTAACATGTGTAGAACTCCCTGCCCTCAGCCCAGATTCGCTGATGAAAAGGCGAGTCTGGGCCTCGAACATATAAAATTCGATTAAAAATACTTGACGCCGGAATTTAAGGAGTTGATACTAAGCCATAGCACATGGAGCATCGCTTCCCTAAAAACCGGAGATAATTTAATTAATAATTAGCTTCGGTTTTTTTGTATCTACATATTTATATCTCCTTTATTTTTTTATCGAATAACGGGTATTATTCGATAAAATATCTAGAAAAAATCCACAACCATACGAGAGCGATTAAAATCACCCTAATTATTTCAGAAAAATTCAATCAAATAATAACAACTGAATTATGGAATTTCTAGAATAAACAAAAGACATAAAACTATGAATGAAGGATTTTCTTATAATTCTTTTCAGACAAGCAGCCAACTGAAATAGAGAAGCCCAGTCACCACATGGCCTAGCGCCATGCACATCTAAAACTTATACCAAATTATTTTCTACTCATTTTTTATTCGTTTTTTACATAACCGATTAGAAATACCTAATAACTCCCTATCCTTATACATAAAAACTTCCTATCTATTAAGAAATTCTTTTATGAATATAGCTACAAATACTCTCTGAACTTGATAATAGCCTCGCAATATTTTCTGCATCAACAACCCCAGAATGTGCTTTTCCCTGAAACTCTAAACCTAAAATCGACACTGCACGCCCTAAGCCAACCCTATGCCCGTATTTTCTCGCAAAGCCTTGCTTAATATTAATATGGCTAACTCCGTGAAGAGGGTCATTCAAGCCTTTTCTAGCGCACTCACTTCCAAATTGCTTTCGATCGAAGTTCCCCCAACTTCCCCATGCAACAGGACTATATTCTCTTAGCCATAAATCAAAATCTTGCAAAGCCTCACCTAGTACATTAGCTAAATCAACTTCCTCTTGAGTGATACCAGTCAGATCGCGACAAAACTCTGTAAGCACTGTGTGAACTGTCGGCATTACATAGATTTGCTTTTTGCTTAGTAAATCAAAGCCTAATTCAGTAATTGAACCAATTACTGCACCAATTTCAATGACTTCAATCTCATCTTTTGGGAAGTTAACTGGTGAATCACACGTGCACTCAAGGTCTACAATTAGAAAATTATTCACCCGCAAGCTTTTCCTTAAAGAAGCTTATTACTGATTTCCAGTCTTTAAACCTACCAAAACCATATTGAATCAGCTCACCTTCAAAGTTCTCCTGACCTTTTCCGATAGCACAATCATCAATCAGATAATGGCCCTTATTCAGGCCCTTATTAGGACTAATAATAAGCCGGCGAACCGCTTCCATTCCAAGGTGCTCTTCGACCCAAATGCGCTTTTCGCTATAACAATGAGGGTTTTGGATAGAAGGAGCAGTCAGTATATAAACATCCAAGGCAGGGTGTTTCATTAGCCACTCAAAGCTTTCTATAGCGTTAGGGAGTGGTTTTAAGCTTATATACAGACCTGGTTCACTTTGGGGATACTTGAGCTCTGGATGCTTAAGCTGATGGCGCCCAAATCCTTCGTCGTAGTCACATAAGGTATGGTCCATATCCACGTAAACGATATATTTCGCCATAAGAAACCTCATATACCTCAGAAACTTATCAAGCTGACCAAGAAGAGAAACACCTGCTTTAAAGCAGGCGTTTCCTGTGCCTAAGATTTCCAGGGTAGCTGAAGAGATACCCCTTAGATCTCGTCGCATAAGCTCGGGAGGCACCCCCTTGCAAAGCCATTAAAAACTCTAACGTATATCCGGCTGCATTTCAAACCACCTCATCCAGGAAATCCGCTAAAAAAAATATAAAAAGCAATACGTATTCTCCCTTAAGGCTAAGAGTATTTAACGAAATACTGTATTTATTCGATAACTAATCTTTTTTCACGTTCGCCCTAGAAAATCATCAACTTCGTAAAAGATTAAGTATTTATGTAAAATCACCTTTGAAAATTTACTTTTTTCAAAAATCAAAGTAGAAAATCGTAGGCAATCTTTAAACTTTATTATTTTTTATAAGTTTTAGACAGCATTGGTTTTATAATTTTGGGTAGACTGATAACATTTATAGCCTGGCTCCAGAAGTATCAAGAGGCATTCAATTTCGAGAAAGGTTCCATGTCTAAAGATTCAAAAAACACTATCTAATTGCGAGGGCTGCTTCCTCCTCATAGCTCACGCCAGAAGCTATAGACAACCTAAGCACCAGAGCTAAGAAAGATCACTTCATCGAAGCAATATGTATGGTTATCAAAAATTTCTGCTGCCCTAACATCTACAAATCAGTATCAGAATATTCGCACACTCAATTAATGGAGAAGATATTTGATAACGGGCGGTGTAACCCGCCAGAAGGGCTAAATGCTAAGCTATTCAGTGTAGGCAGCCGTTTCTATAGCTTCTTTCGACCCTGTGCATTGCCTTATCAGCGTGAACGATCGACTCTTAAGTCCAAGTGGCGAGTAGCAATACTGATGCTCGCCGTCACATTTTTGATACTAAGGAGGCCTGGAAATAGAAGACTTCTAAGATTTAACAGTCTTCGCCTTGCATGTACTTCACCTCCTTCATCATCGTAATTGAGTAACAACAGAGCGAACTATTCACCGCCTAGCCTACCAATATCCCCCAATTCCTGTAGCACAGAAGCAAAGCTTTTCCGCACTCTCCCTTCTATATACTAGAGAAGATCAGGATACCACTATGGATTTGCCAGATTGACGATACCTAGGGCTGCTACTTCCAAAATATTTTTGACCGGATAGAGAGTGATTCCATCGACTCATCCGGACGTATACGGCGGTATATTGGACGGTCCCAGCTATTACAAGTACTGCCACCCACATTCGTTGGTATACAGTGGCAAATTTATGCTATTGATGAATACACTTCACTCGGCGACCTAGTTAAAAAATCTTTTTGATGGCTGAGTAGGATGGGAGAGTTAACGAGCTAGAGCGATACCTCCGTAGGTTGCGAGTGAATAGCGGTAGGTGTAACTCCTACCGCACTTGAGATCAGTCGCATTGTATACGCAAAAATTCTTTAACCTGATGAGGAATAATACCATCAGGATATAAATCAACTGTCCAGCACCCTTTTTCGGTTTCTGCAATACCATTTTTCTCGAAAAATTTCCGGTAATTCATGATTTTTTTGCTATGACTCTCTAAAAAACGAACCTGAATTGCATTGTGATCCCTCATAAAATCTAACAAATCTAGAATTAGACTCCTACCCACACGATACTCGACATTGTTTGTCAGGTCGTAACGATTATTTGAGGCAACGGCAAAATGCCCTATTGTCGCAACTCCGGCCCTAGACATTGTTACATTCTCGACATGGCCGATGATAATACCAACTCCGTCGAATGGATATTGGCACCTAATATTACTCATATCATATCCATAACTCCCCCTACTGCTCCATTTTAATGAGTTTTTAAAGTACCCATGAAAATGCGCATCAGGAGATTTTTTCCAGTCTGATAGCAGGGTAGAGATTTTTGGATATCGGCCATACTGAATATAAAATATTGCCCTCTCATAAATTGTTCTAAATTTGGATTTACTCATTAATAATTACTCTACGAAAAATGACTCCTAATCAATATCACCTGATACAAATCCACCGCAATAGAAATATTTGGAAAAAATACAAATTTTTCTTAAAGTGCCGAAAACGGCAGCATTTTTTCTGTCGGCGGAAATGTGAATTCCGCACCCTAAATTTTCGTACTGGCTGGTGACCTGATTAGATAGTTATTTTCCTGAGGCACTCCGAATGGAGAAGCCCGGCTGGCCTGGCCGCGAGTTAACTACTTAAACGGAGAGTTATCTCGCCCTCCGCCAGATGGGTTCCCTGTTATACTAGGCCAGTTACCACCTGGCCAGGATGAGAAGATGGGCCTCGTCCACCTCCTCCACCGCTTGATTTAGACATTTTTCATAAGCTCAATCATTAGCTTTAACTAATATATCAATTGAAATTTTCCCAAGGACCTTTGACTCGACATTTCTTTAAATCCGAGTCGAATTTTGGAAAGTCGAAAACCAAAATAAACCTGAAAGCGATCGAAGGAAATAGATTTTCATAATCCATGTCATTCAAATACTAACCTTGAATGTAATATAAATCTCTGCATAGGATATAACCTGAAGTCACCATGAGTGTAATTATTTGCTCATATTTCTATCTAGAAATCTATTATATTAGTAATTATTATGTGGAGTTTAGCCTTTCAGATTTTCGATCTTTCTGGCTAATTCTAATCTAATATCTTTGCTAACATCTACAAAAGCGTCGATTTTTCGAATTTGATCAGACAATTTTTCAATCTTTTCTTCAACTATGTCTTTATCCGATTTCTCACGTCTGTCCCTATAAAAACTCAAAAGAACTTTAGGTACCTCTGATCTAGTCTCCACACCTAGACTATTAATCCAATCTTTTGTGCTCTGGTCAGCTGCAGAACTTATGGCTAGCTCTACAAAGTATGAAAGCAGCACTCTTGTTGTAGCATCAAGATTGACAATATATTTGACGTATAGGTCTATATCTTTAGGGACATCAGAATTTGCCTCCGGTTGTTCGTTGATATAAGAATACCCTGGCCTATCTGGGTCTATATGATCAAGAGCTCGGAATACTGGTTCAAAGTTTTCAAATGGTCTAGATCCACTAGGGAAATAGGCCTGATGACTCCATAGTAGCAATATCGCTTCAAAGCAATATTTTTGTAAAGATCTTTTCTCTTCACCAGTAGCCACTTCTAGTTCCAGAATTTTTTCGGCGATATAATGAGACATCCATTCGCTTAATTCATCTCCATTATCACCTTCAAAGTTCTTCGCTAACTTGTTCCCTAAGCCTAAAAGTCGTGCTTGTGTCTTTGAGCACTCCATTTCTGGAGAGGATAAAAATTTTTCTATATGGGGGGAGATATCCAATATCATCGTTCCTATCTCTATGTATTCCGACTAAATCTCTTTTTATATCTACTTGTATTGCTAAATCTACATCCAACTTTTTACACATTTTTTTTAAGAAGCTTAATGAGGCCTGTAATCGGTTGCCTCTACAACAATACTCCTCGTCTTCTCGCAAAGGCTTGTCTTCACTCCAAATCTGACCATGCGCAATGACAGCCCCATTTGAATCAATCCATTGGCATGATTCATTGTCTGAATATATATCAAGTTGGCTCATAACATCTTGATGGATTGTGCACGGAGGATATCCAATGCAACCTGCATAGGGATCCAGTTCATCAACTCCGTTGTCTTGATAAGCATTACTATACCAACAACTCAATCTAAACGGATTTCCATTACAATTATCATTCTCTTCTTGTCCACTAAATGCATCTAAGCTACTTGTACCAGGCCAGTGAGATCGGTATTGAGTCATAGCTCTCTGCAGTGAGCTAGATGCCCAACTCGGAACTAGCCTGCTAGAGACAGATATATGTTCATTGTGGCCATTGTAATATTCATCCCACGACCCAGCTACGTTAAGCCAGGTATCTTTTTCTCTTTGAAGCAAGAGAACTTCTAAGAAATCCCTAGGTAAAACTTGCCAGCGCCAGTCTTTATCTGTTTTATCGTCTGTCCAGGCTCTACGATGTGCGGGTATAAAACCTCTTGTATCAGATAGCCAATACTGATCTTTTCTTGTTAACAGGTGTCTATGTAGCCAATCTTCCCATTGATTTTCATGCCAATCTCTAGAATGGAAAGTAGGCATTGCATTCAATAATTTTGCCGCAGCCACCATCATAGAATGATACGAAAGATAGAAACTATATGTTGCCGTTTTTGGATAACCAGAGTGACTGTGGTATGTGCTCTGATCCCGGTAAGAATTCCAAATATCTTGGCGTGGATCACGAATAAAGCGCTCAGAGACTGGTAGCTTCCAGTCGTTCATAATTACATCGGCTGCTAAGTCTTCAACTTGCGATCCTGGTACTTTGAAAACCTCACCAAGTGGTTCAAACCAGTATCGATCAAAATCGTGAGCAAAATATAAACCTGTATCTAGAGCGATACTCTTATCTTTGTGCCACGGGGTATCACGTTTTTCATTGTAGTTATCCGAATATTCAATCTGGAAAGGTGATTTTTCGATTTCTTCTAACTGAACAAGAACTTTTTCCGTATGAGCGCTAGGGAAGATTTTGGCTATTGATCGAGCAATATCTGCAGCGTACTTTTGGATCAAGATATGCTGTTCATTTAGTGCAATATTTGAGAATATTTTATGCTTTCCTACAATAACGGATGGATCTTCAATAGCACAACGCGCTAAAGCCATTAAGAGATGCTGCTTAGCATGCATGTTATAAAATGGATAGCCTTTATAGATGAAAGACCCTGCGCTATCAGAGATCATCCATTCAAGCAGTGCATCTAACTCCTCCTCGCAGCGCAGTTGATATAAACGCCTTACTGCGTGCATTGCGCACCAGTGTTCTGAAGCTCGAGGGGAACCAAGTGCTGCCCAAAGATATCCAGTAAATGACTGAACAATATTTTCCGGTGGCTCTAAACTAGAAGACCAATTCCCATCTGAATACCCATCATTGATATGTAATTCAAATCTCGTCAGTGCATAATCTAAAAGTTTTGCTGCATCAGAGGATGAAAGAGAGTTAACGTAGTAATCTACAAATCCAAAAAATGTACTGGCAGATTCTAGTCCATTGGACTCCGATAGACCTTCGAGAACCCCTTCTCGTATAGCATTTACTGTAGTAACGTCAGATCCTATTTCTCCGAGTATTCTATCCCGGCTATACCAGCGAGTGAATTCTTCTGGAAAACGTTTAGCTATAATTTTTATGATATCCGGCCAAATTTTAATGACGCTGGGTTTTCGTTTTAACCTATCAGGAATCCAATTTATAGCGTTTTGAATATGATAGGCATTAAGAAATTCAGAATTTGCGAGTAGGAAAAGAAATTTTGTAGCATTTCCTGCTGTTAGCTTACTGGCTGCATATTTCCATGGAGCGTCTACATCTTTAGGAAAATCCAACGACTCAAAGCGCTCTAGAACTTCTTGCAATCCTTCATCAGATAAAATATTGATATCATCGTACAGACCAATTTGGTGGTCGCTTTCTTTGGGTTCTTTAATAAGAAAATTACGACCAGTTTCAGATCCTCCCTCTGACTTTTCTCTCATCAAAATAGCTAGATCATTTAATACTTCATTAAATAGTCCATATTTCTCAGAGATTTCACTCATTTTCTTCCAAGGCTTACCAGTAATCCCCTTCTTTCTAAAATCGGATATTAGAGAATCGAAGATGATTTTCCGCCTGCTTTCATCATATTCTCTTTCAATACATTGTTCAGCGAATATGGAGAGATCATAATCAAAAGGAAGTACTGATAGTGACCAAGCTGCAGAAGGAGAAATGGCATTTTCTACAACAGCGGTTTGAAGTAAGGACGCAAGCATTCGACCTGAACGTCCAACATCCCTATCTTTCCATCTGCTAGCAATTGCGAAGGCCGATTCTGGGGAAAGATGAAAGCACGTTTCCATAGCACCATCTCTATCCCATTTCTTTTCTCTACCGATTGTGTCACCTATAAGCTCTGCACAACGCATATAACGATATGCATGTTTACTACGATTTGTTAACTTTTCGGCCGATCGTTTGGCTATTGAATTCACCGCCATCCACCTTTCATAGGCTTCATCACCAAATCGAGAGACTGCTGCTATTGCTTCTTCAAAATAAATTTCTGCATCGGCTTTACTTATAGATAAAACGGCCCTAGACAGATTAATGAAATTATTTGCATGATCTATAGGAGATTCTTCTTCATCAACTATCTTTGCAGTCTTATAGCATGACTCTTCTAAAATATCGCTAATCCTAGTGAGTCTAATCTGCCGATTCGCTATTCTTAGGGCGTTAACTTTATCTGGATAGCGAAAACTAATGCTGTTATCATTAATACCACTAGCAATATCATCTAGTTCTTTATCAACATTTGTTTGTGAAATTGCCAGATTGAAGAACCTGGCTGTTGTAATCTCAAACGGTAGCGGGTCATATGTTTTATATCGACTTCTCAATAATCGGGACGACCCCTCCTTAGCTTTTTGATGCCAATCTTCTATAGATATTCTATTTCCAGATAAAAGCCTTGCCCGAATCAAATACCAAGGTAGCAATATAGAAATAGCTTCTTTAGCCCCCTTAACTTCCTCTCTATCATGATAATCATTGCTGTCTAAGTACCATGACTTTGGAATGACAGATTCGACTGAAAAATCAAAAGAATTATTTATACAGGCTCTAATTGATATAGACCTCATAAAACAACTTCTACTACTGCCATCCCAATCAGAATTTATAGAATATGCTCTAGGCCCATCAATATAGTAATTTAGTGCTCGCTTGATATTTTTCAGAGGGAGCTTATGGATTATCGAGGCTTCGAGCAATGACAGATAAGCAGAAGTGCTAATGTTGTGATTATCGAATCCACCTTTCGGCTTAATAAGCCACTTTCCAGGCCCTACAATTTTATTTAGTGCTCGAGTAATGCACTTTTTGTCTGGTATACGGCCAATCTTAAGTAATTCATGTGTTATCGCAAGAACCAGTGGAGGGCAATTTTTACCATAATGAGCCATTAGCTCTAATACTTCATATTCAGCTTTATCTACCATCCTTGAAGAAAAATCAGATACTATTCTGAAAATCAGCTCAGGTGGTTTACAGCGTAAGATAAAATCAATCGCTGCTTTATAACCATCAAGGTAGAAGCAGCTATAAAACATGACTAATATGTCGATGTCTTTAATACTATCTCTATAGTGGGATCGTTCATCTCTACTATCTCTATCTTCAATATAACGTGTTAACCAATGCCAACCTGACCTTAAATAACTACGCGCCTCACCCTCACATTCTGGCATTGGTGCTAATAGTGCTGATGAATATAGGGTTTCTGAGCCATTCCATTCACCGCTCATTTCACGCTGATGAGCTAGATCCATGATGCGCTGTGGAGATAAATACTGAGTAGCGAGATCAATATTTTTAGTTAATAGCTCTATTTGCCGATCCGTTCCTGAAACTTCTTCTCCCGCACGTAGCGCAAGCTTACAGGCATCTAAATACTTCTTATTCTTTAGAGCTGCCTTGAATGCAAATTGTAATCGGTAAACCTGGATGCTTCTCGATTCAACTGGGTTGTCAGTCGGTAACATATCTTCCGACAAAGCAAGACGAATAATCTCTTTGTATTGCCCTGCTTTTAGTAAAAGAGATGGCAAGGCTTCGGCAACATAGGAGAATTTGCCAGCTAAAGGCTTCAATCTAGAAATATAAGCCTTTATCTGCCTTTTCTTAGCGCTGAATGTTGAGACGAACCAGCTTTCAGTTGGTTCATCCCTAAATTGTACATAGTTATCCGTTAACCAAAGAGGCCGACCTAGGTCAGAGATAAAGCTTTTCACGGCCGAAACACTAACTTCAGCAGCTGCTGCAAGTACTTCAACCGGTACAAATGGTGGTAGTGTCGCAAGACCTGTACAGATATCTTCGACATGAGTTCTGAAGCTATTAGGGTATTGCTCCTTTATTGTTGTCAAAGCATTATTAAGCTGGTCTTCAATTAGGTCATTTACCGTTTTCTCCCTAGCGCTAAAATGAGTTAATAAGTCGTCGACCGAGTTCTTATTCAATGCTAGTGCATTAGCCTGAACCCGGGGGTTTCCATTAGTTAGTCGTCGATATTCAACAGCATTTTCAAGAGTGGCTTCTGGGTACTTTGTTTTAAGATGGAATAGAGTCTCATTATCACTAAATGGCTTTATTTCAATTTGTGGAATTTTTTCTGATGGGGAAAATAATTTTATCCGTTCAGGACGAGAGAGGTAAACGACTCGGCATCCGTCTGGAATGTTTTCTTTCAATAGGTGACTGGCAAAGCACCTGTCCCCAAACTCTGTAGCGGCCATTTCTGCATTATCAACAGCATCAAATAAAATAATTAACAGAGCATTCTCGTTTCTCTCTTTTAGTTTTTCGATAGACTGAGATAATCGCGATAGGAATAACTTTGTAAGCCTGTCATCGTGATTCCTGCTACTTGGAATTATGGGTTCGCACAATCCCTTTTGAGCAAGTTCATTTGCAACCTGTATATAAGCATCATATGTGCGATGCCTATGTCCACTTAATCTTCTATATCCGCCATTGCCAAAACAATCATAAGCAATAGCTAGGGAACCATTAACAAACCTATCAACTAAATGATTACATGTTATTGATTTACCGGTGCCACCTACAGCAGATAGGATCGTAAATGGAGATGTAGAATCTACTATTTCTTTATAAAGGCTATCATACTGTTCACGCTCAATAATTGAAGGTAGCTTTTCAAATAAGGGGGGGGCTGGGAACAAGTCTTTTTCAGACGTTAGACCAAATTGCTCTAGAACGTCATTTCTGTCAATTTCTTGTTTTTTGGCTCCAGGCTCTATTCTCTCGCGTACTAGTTCGACAAGCTTTAGCATTTGACTAACATCACTGCTATCACAGGCCAAATTGGCTATTTCTCGGTGTAAAGCATGTTTTTGTGCATCATAATTACCTTCACCGTCAACTAACTTTAGGAGACCGCAAAACTCTTGTAACTTCTTTCCCGTAAGTTTTGAGTAAGCCTTTATCGTATCGTCGAAGCTTTTTCCACCGGATTCACCCCTTGCTAACTTGTTAATAGACTCTTTAAATCTAGGGCTTATTGGTCGGTTAGTTATTATTAGGAATTGGATAGATGTAAAACTATGGTTTTTTTCTTGGAGATCTTTATATCTGTTAGAAAATCCGATAATAGTTTCTTTCAGGCCGCTAAGAGTGAAGTTTTCATTGCAGCGTGTAGTTGAATGTTTTAGTTGAAAATAAGCGACTGATGATCCTTTACCATTGTCCGAGCTGTATTCAGCTGTATCAATGACATATTCGCCGCCGAGTTTTGCTTCTTTAGAGCCCTCAATAGTGATGTGGGTTAGGTCTGAATTGAAATCAAGCAGACGTAAACAGCGTCTCGCAGCCCAGCGATAGTGAAAGGTGTCTCCTGCTCTGGAGTAGCGAACTAGCTCCGATGAATCTGTCTTTCTGTTATTGCTTTTGCTTGCCATTTGACATCCTGTCTGTGTTATTTCCGGCTCAGTAGTCCAATTAGTAATCCACCTAACGCTGCTCCAGCGATAAAATTTCCGACATCAGAGCTTTCCTGTTTCGCTTGTGTGGTGTTTCCCCTTAACTGAGGGACGACGCGTACTCCATTGGCATTTAGCTGGATAACTGTGGAATTTAGACGAGTTGTAATTTCACTCTCATCTATTCCTAGTGCAGAGGCAGCCTGATACATCTGATCGATAGAAAAAGCTGATTTTCCACTTTCAAGACGACTATAGCTTGCTTGAGAAAGCCCCATTCTTGCCGCCATTTCGCCTTGTTCAATACGGCGCTCTTTACGGAGGTTGCTCAAGACAACACCCAAAACAGCAGAATAGGACGTTTGTTCAGCATTCATAAATCACCAAATTTATACTATTTAGGACAAAGCAAGTTTGCAACTATTTACGTTTAATGTATATTTGCGTAAAACGTAAATGAATAGGAAGTTTGTAAATGAATAATAATCTGAAATCCGGTGATTTGCTATATAGAAGCAAAGGCATTATTCAGCATGCAGGGGTTTACCTGGGCAATGGGCAAGTTTTGCATAACAGCCCTCAGAACAATGTTGAACTAATCTCTGTTGATCAGTATTCCGAAGGGAAACCAGTCAAGGTAATTCGTAGCCATGTAGATGATCACTCATTATTGACCAAGAGGTTGGAGCGTATCTTGAACAATGATCATCGGTACGAAGTAGTCGGTAATAACTGTGAACATATTGCATATATGCTAATTCAGGGTAGGAAGTATAGTCCTCAGCTGCAAGCTACTTTAATTGGTGCGATATTAGGAGGAGTAGCTGGTAGCTATACTAAAAGCGGTAATTGGCTTCTTTTTCTTCTAGGAGGAGGCATAGCCGGTTGTCTACTGAGTAATCTGTCGAGGCCATATAGCTTTACATACAGATTAGAGTTCACTGGTTAGGAAAAGCTGAGGCGCCATTATTGACTCTTATTGTTAGATCCAATAGAGGTTCATTAACAACCATTACTTCTATATACGGAACAATCAGCTCAAGTTATCTAGAAATTTGCTCACTTCCTGCTTTACCGCACATGAAACAACCTCTAAACCACCCCCAAAGCCGCATTAATACTGACATTCATATTCTCAGGCGACCAGCAACGTCTATGGACAACCGCTCCTAGTTAGGGGTATTGCACAGGGGGTATCGTGTTCGGGTAGCTCCAATACCCCCACAAGGAGAACAACCAATGTCATTGACCGTTGCCGCTATCAAAGCCGCAAAGCCCAAGGATAAGGGATATAAGCTATCTGATGCTGGCGGCTTGTATTTGATGGTTAGCAAAACAGGGATCAAATCGTGGCGGGTAAAATACCGCCTAGATGGCAAGGAGAAAGCCTATACCATCGGCCAATACCCCGATTATTCGTTAAAGGAAGCCAGACAAGAACGCGACATTGCCAAATCTAAGATTCGCAAAGGCATTGATCCCACCGACGAACGCATGGAAGCCAAGCGCCTACAACGTATTCAGGCTCAGAATCTTTTTGGGGTGTTGGCTTACCGCTGGCACGAACTCAATACCCCCAGATGGACACCGCGCTACGCGCTCAAAGTTCGCCAGATGATTGACCGGCGCTTAATGCCCTACCTTAGCGACAAACCCATTCACCAGATTACCAGCGCCGACGTATTGACTGTACTGCGCTTAATGGAAAACGAAGGCATTGGTGAAACCACCCGCAAAGTAAAAAATTACCTTCAAGGTATCTTTGCATTTGCCATTGCTGAAGGACTCGTCGAAAACAACCCGGTAACAGGTATCACTCCAGCGCTAAAAGCCGTACCAGCCGTCAACCATCAGCGTGCCTTACCATTCGCAATGATGGGGAGTTTCTTGACCAGTATCGACGCATACGGAGGCCACCCGGTAGTAAAGCTAGGACTTAAGCTGCTAATACTGACCATGACCCGAACCGGTGAAGTACGCTTTGGTCGCTGGAGTGAAATCGACTTTGAAAAGCAGCTTTGGCTAATTCCGGCAGAGCGTATGAAAATGAAGACAGACCACCTGATACCCTTAAGCCGTCAAGCCATTGATGTACTGACAGAGCTTAAACAACACACGGGCCACACTGAATGGCTTTTGCGAAGCCCCAATACCATTGAGAAGCCTTTGTCTGAAAATGCCTTTTTGGTGCTGCTTAAACGCACAGGCTTCAAAGAGCACACCACCACTCACGGATTACGCTCCACCGCTTCAACCGTATTGAATGAAGCCGGATTCAGGCCGGATGTGATCGAAAAACAACTGGCCCACGAAGAGCGCAATCAGATACGTAAAGCCTACAACCGGGCGGACTATCTGGAAGAACGAACGGAAATGCTTCAGTGGTGGGCGGATAATCTATAACAGCAACATGAATGGACTCTGAGAATGCTGGACTGGAAATCATTGCCGCCTGAAGGCCATACAAAGAAACTGCTATACATCATTGGATTCTATTGGGATGACTATGATGACGCAGCAACGATGATAGATGCTGCTTACGAGAAATATTGTCAAATTAATTCCACGCTAGACACCACCCGTCTGACACCTTTCGATTGGTACTGCTTCGTCGCTTTCCTTAAAGACAAGCTTACTACTGGAAACATTGGCCTATTTGGCGAGCTGCTAGAGCGCCTATTTAGTGAAGCCTTTTCAGAGAATCTGGCTTTGCAGAGTCTTGGTATGGAACAAAAAATATCCGGCAGACCTAACTCCATGACGGAGCAAAAAATTTTGCAAATTATTGGCATGGTAAAGTTTGAACTAAAGAATACGACAAACAAATCCAAAGCTTACGAAGTAGTAGCAAAATCACTCAATAAATTCCCCGATACAGTAAGGCGTTACTACGAACGCTGGGTCGTACAAAAAAGCAACGGGAAAAAGGAAATTTTTATTCCCCTACATTAATACCAACTCACAGATGAAGCTGTTTTGGTCACCAACAACGCCCACAGGAGGCAACCAATGACCAATATCAGCCATACTCAACAATCACGCCTGTTGCGCTGGAAAGACGTCCAGCCCCGCGTCGGCATCTGCCGTTCTCAGGCCCACGCCATGATTCAGGAAGGTACCTTCCCTGCATCCGTAAAACTCGGGGCCCGAGCGTCTGCCTGGGTTGAAAGCGAAATCAATGATTGGATCGAAAGCCGCATCAACGCTTCCCGTAGGCAGGGAGGTGCAGCATGAAGTCATTCAGCAAAAAAGAATACGTAATCGCCCATCTGCTGGCGGCGGGGCATATTTCCAGCTGGCAGGCCATCAACAACTACCAGCACGCTCGTCTGTCCACCGTCATACATGAACTGCGCAACGCGGGCGCAGCCATAAAAACCGTGGATGAACCCCACGTGGGAGGCACTCATGCCCGCTACCATGTGATCGACCAGAGCACAGTGCTGAACACGCTGACGCCACGAATGCGCGAAAACGTGGAGTTTCTGATGAAGGCCGCCAACGACCCGAATTTTTTACTGCCGCATTAACCGTCATGGAACTGACCTTCCGGCTGCCGGCAAACAACCCGCAGCCTGTTTTCCACCCTCACCCGTCAGGCTGCCAACCATGGCAAAAGACCGCAGAGCGAAAGCCAACGGGCGCAAAGGCAATGCGCCCTTTCTGAATATTCCCCACAGCGTACTCGGCAGTGAGGCATATCGCGCATTGGATGGCTGGGATGTAAAACTCCTGATTGATATTGCCGTGCAGTTCACCGGCTTTAACAACGGCGACCTGAATGCCGTCTGGTCACAGCTGCAGCACAAAGGTTGGAACTCAAAAGGAACCCTGAACAGCTCGCTGAAGAAACTGCAGGAAGTCGGCATGATTGAGCAAACCCGCCAGGGCGGTAAAAACCGCTGTTCACTGTATGCCGTAACATGGCGAGCCATTGATGAATGCAAAGGAAAACTGGACGTAAAAGAAACGCAGGCCCCCAGTGGACTGTATCGTTTTTACCGAGAACCAGACCAACACTAAAAAATTCGCTGCCCGCTATGCGTACCAAACTACCCGCTATGTGGGCCAATACAACCGGCCACTCCACCAGCAAGATGCTGAACTACCCGCTATGCGTACCAGTCCGGCGGCTTTTTACTCTCGCATTACCCGCTATGCGTACTCCTTTATAGATTACCAAGGGGCACCGCCCGTTCTGGCGAACAGAACGCATACGGTGCCGTTGGGGAGGCCAGCCACCTGTCAAAAATTCTTACACCCCCTGGCGCAACCCGCCCAGAGGCTTCAGCGCACCGGCAAACTCCAGTACACTCCTGCTAACTAAATTCTCAGCGACCGGAGTTGACCCCATCAGCATGGATAAGCGCAGCCTGACCGAAACGGATATCCGCACCAAGTACATCACACCTGCCATTATCAGCGCTGGCTGGGATATCCAGACCCAGGTCTATGAAGAATTTTCTGTCAGCGATGGCCGTATCGTCGTGCGTGGCCGAATGCACAGCCGCCAGGCCCCACGCCGGGCCGACTATGTTCTCTGCTACCAGAAAGCCAAGCCCATTGCCGTTATCGAAGCCAAAGACAACAAGCACCGCGTTGGTGACGGTATGCAGCAAGCGATGGATTATGCCGAAAAGCTGGACGTGCCCTTCGCCATCAGCAGTAATGGCGATAGCTTCCTGTTCCGTGACCCGCACGGGCTGATCTACCCACAAGTAGAAACCGAAATTGCTCTGAGCGAATTACCAGGCCCCGATACCCTGTGGGCAGCCTATTGCCGCTGGAAAGATATCCCGGATGGTCAGGCCGCCATGAGCCAGCCCTATCACGAAGCCGCCAACGACAGAACGCCGCGCTATTACCAGATGGTGGCCATTAACCGCACCATTGAAGCCGTCGCCAAAGGGCAAGACCGTATTCTGCTGGTTATGGCCACCGGTACCGGCAAAACCTACACCGCTTTTCAGATAATCTGGCGTTTGTGGAAGTCGAAACAGAAGAAACGCATTCTGTTCCTGGCCGACCGCAACATTCTGGTCGACCAGACCATGAACAACGACTTCAAACCCTTCGCTGGCGCCATGGCCAAGCTATCGCCACGAGGTGGCGGTATGGAACGCAACGGCAAAAAGCTGGATATCGAACTCGCCGTTAAAAAAGACAAAGACCGGGTCAACAAGGTAGACACCTCCTATGAAATCTACCTCGGTCTGTATCAGGCCCTGAGTGGCACCGAAGAAGAACGCAACGTCTACAAACAGTTCTCACCCGATTTCTTCGATCTGATTGTGATCGACGAGTGCCATCGCGGCAGTGCCGCAGAAGACTCAGCATGGCGGGCAATTCTCGAATACTTTGACAGCGCCACCCACATCGGCCTCACCGCCACGCCCAAAGAAACCAAAGAAGTATCCAACATCCACTACTTTGGAGAACCCGTTTACACCTACTCACTGAAACAGGGCATCGACGACGGTTACCTGGCCCCCTACAAAGTTATTCGTGTCGATTTCGATAAAGACCTGCAGGGCTGGCGTCCGAACAAAGGGCAGAAAGACAAAAGCGGCCAGCTGATCGACGACCGCATCTACAACCAGCGCGATTTCGATAAAAATATCGTTATGGACCAGCGTACCCTGCTGGTTGCCCAGACCATCACCGAATACATGCGAAAAACCGACCCTATGCAGAAAACCATCGTCTTCTGCGAAAACATCGACCACGCAGAGCGTATGCGCCAGCTACTGGTTAACCTGAACCCGGAGCAGGTCGCCAAAAACCGTAAGTACGTTATGCGCATCACCGGCGACGACAAAGAAGGCAAAGCCGAACTCGACCACTTTATCGATCCGGAAGAACCCTATCCGGTTATAGCCTGTACCAGTAAGTTGATGACCACCGGCGTCGATGCCAAAACCTGCAAACTGGTAGTGCTCGACCAGCGCATACAGTCGATGACCGAGTTTAAACAGATTATTGGCCGCGGCACCCGTATCGACGAAGCCTACGGCAAGCAGTGGTTTACCATTCTCGATTTTAAGAAAGCGACGGAACTGTTCGCCGATGAAAAATTCGACGGCGACCCCGAACAGATATACGTCCCCAGTGATAACGACGATATTCTGCCGCCCGACCCGACAAACGAAAACGGTACTGAACAGCCAACCGGCATCAAAGAACCGGAAGGCGAATACGGCACCTCATCGGGCAATAGTGGCGCAGATACCGGAACAGGCCCCTGGGAACCCGGTGACGAGCCACGCGAGCCGAAGAAAAAATTCCGCATTGGCGACGTCGAGTTCAGCATCATCGACCAGCGCATTCAGCATCTCGACAGCGATGGCAAACTCATTACCGAAAACCTCACCGACTTCACCCGCAAGTCGGTGCAGGGCCATTACGCCACCCTCAGCGATTTCCTCAAACGCTGGAACGAAGCCGAACGCAAACAAGCGGTTATCGACGAACTGACCGCCCAGGGCGTTTCCTGGGACGACCTGATCGACGACCTTAAAGGCAAACTCGGCGACGAACCCGACCCCTTCGATGTGATTACCCACATCGTATACGACCAGCCAGCCCTCACCCGCAAGCAGCGCGCCGTACAAGCCAAACGCCGGCGTAACATCTTCGACCGCTACAGTAAGCAGGCGCAAACCGTACTCGACACCCTGCTTGATAAATACGCCGACACCGGCGTACAGAGCATCGAAGACATCAAGATTCTGCAGCTTCCCCCATTCGACAAACTGGGAACCGGCATGGAGCTGATCAACGCCTTCGGCGACAAAAGTGGCTACGAACAAGCACTGCGTGAACTGGAAAATACCCTCTACAACGACGAAGCCGGTTAAACTACCGGCTTTCTGCCACCACCCTGGCATAACGTAGGTGCGGCCATGCCCGCGAACAAAAACACAACAGATAACACGTAGGAGCGGGCCATGCCCGCGACCACAGAAGGTAGAACCTCCCCATGAGCATCAGCACCGTAATCAAATCCATCCAAGACATCATGCGCAAAGACGTCGGCGTCGACGGCGACGCCCAGCGCATCGGCCAGCTAGTCTGGATGCTGTTTCTCAAAATCTACGACGACCGCGAACAAGAGTGGGAACTCTTTGACGACAATTACAAAAGCCCGATACCGACCGCTATGCGCTGGCGTAACTGGGCAGCTAACCCGGAAGGCATTACCGGCGACGAACTGAAAAACTTTATCGACGCCACACTCTTCCCTGGCCTGCAGAACCTCGAAATCGCTGGCGACAAACGCGCCGCCGTGATTCGCAGCGTCTTCGAAGACGCCTACAACTACATGAAATCTGGTCAGCTGATCCGTCAGGTCATCAACAAAATTCAGGAAGGTATCGACTTCAACAAATCGCAGCAGCGTCACGCCTTCGGCGACATGTACGAACAGATTCTGAAAGACCTGCAAAGTGCTGGTAACTCAGGCGAGTTTTATACACCCCGTGCCGTCACCGAATTTATGGTCGACCGCGTCGATCCAAAACTCGAAGATAGCGTGATGGACCCAGCCTGCGGCACCGGCGGCTTTTTAACCTGCACCATCGAGCACAAGCGCAAACGCTACGTGCAGTCACCAACAGACGAAAAAGTCCTGCAGCAGACCATACACGGCGTTGAGAAAAAGCCACTGCCGCACCTGCTGGCCACCACCAACATGATTCTGCACGGCATCGAAACGCCTGATCAGATTCGCCACGACAACACCCTCAACCGCCCTTACCGCGACTGGGGGCCAAAAGAGCGTGTCGACGTTATTGTGGCTAACCCGCCGTTTGGTGGCACCGAAGAAGACGGCATTGAAAACAACTTCCCGGCCGAGTTCCGCACCCGCGAAACCGCCGACCTCTTTATGGCCCTGTTTATCCGCCTGCTGAAAGACGGTGGCCGCGCCGCCGTGGTACTGCCCGATGGCTTTCTGTTCGGCGAAGGCATGAAAACCCGCTTAAAAGAACGCCTGCTCAATGACTGCAACCTGCACACCATCGTGCGCCTGCCCAACGGCGTGTTTAACCCATACACCGGCATCAAAACCAACCTGCTGTTCTTCACCAAAGGCCAACCGACCGAGAACATCTGGTACTACGAACACCCGTACCCGGAAGGCTACAAAAGCTACAGCAAAACCAAACCCATGCGCTTTGACGAATTCGCCACCGAAATCGACTGGTGGGGCAACGAAGCCGACGGCTTTGCCAAACGTGTAGAAAACGAACAAGCCTGGAAAGTGAGCCTTAGCGATATTCAGGCGCGCAACTACAACCTGGATATCAAAAACCCACACGTCGGAGAGCAAATCAGCCACGACCCGGACGAACTGCTGGCCCAATACGCCGACCAGCAGAACGACATCCAGAAACTGCGCGACCAGCTCAAAGGCATACTGGCTGCTGCTCTCACGGGCGAAAAAGGCGGAGAAACCGCCAAATGAGCAACCAGATCAACGAAGGCGCAGCGCGCTACCAAGCAGAGATAGCTGGTCAAAATCCACCAGAGCGTTCGGACAGCCAAGCGCCTGCGGCGGGTAAAGAGCAACGACCCCCCCAGCAACTGGTCACAGAACACCTCGACCTCTGGACCAGCACCGTCACACCCAAATCCACCGCTGGGCGCGGCCGTGGTTCCGGGAAAAGCAGCAAGCTCGAACTCACCGGCATCAAAAAACTGCGTGAGCTGATTTTAGAGCTGGCCGTACGCGGCAAACTGGTACCACAAAACCCGGATGACGAACCGGCTGCAGAGTTACTGCAGCGCATCGAGACGGAAAAAGCGCAGCTGGTCAAAGACGGTAAGCTGAAAAAGCAGAAGCCGCTGCCGCCGGTGAATGACGACGAAAAGCCTTTTGAGCTGCCTGAGGGATGGGAATGGGTAAGGCTGGGGAATTTGGGAAATACCCAAACAGGGGGGACACCAGCGAAAGGAAAGGCAGAATATTTCACTGGCAACATCCCATTCGTGAAGCCAGGCGACATTGACCAAGGAATACTGAAGAACTCTAGCGAGTTTCTATCTGAATCGGGTCTAAATGCTTTAGGTCGAGAGGTGCCGAAAGGTTCCTTACTGATGGTATGTATTGGGACTATTGGCAAGTGCGCAATATCTCGCGAACGCTGTAGCTTCAATCAACAGATCAATTCCATAACCCCCTTCTTGCCTATGGAAGAATATCTGCTCGCAGCTCTGAGCAGTTCATACTTTCAAGAGATGGCGTGGAGTAATTCATCAAGCACTACCATTTCGATATTGAATAAAGGCAAATGGGGGAATATATGCATTCCGCTCCCCCCTCTC
This sequence comes from Bacterioplanoides pacificum, assembly GCF_042648445.1. Taxonomy (NCBI): domain Bacteria; kingdom Pseudomonadati; phylum Pseudomonadota; class Gammaproteobacteria; order Oceanospirillales; family Oceanospirillaceae; genus Bacterioplanoides; species Bacterioplanoides pacificum. The sequence continues at coordinate 671,696 of NZ_JBHRYB010000001.1, read as the reverse complement.
GCCGAACAACAACGTATCGTCGCCAAAGTCGATGAACTGATGGCCCTCTGCGACCAGCTGGAGCAACAGAGCGAACACCAGCTCACCGCCCACCAGCAACTAACCGACACCCTGCTGGCAACGCTGACAGAGTCAGCTAACGCCCAAGAACTCAGCGATAACTGGCAACGCCTCGCCCAACACTTCGACCTGCTGTTCTCCGGCCCCATGGGCGCCTGGGCCATCGACCGCCTGAAAGACACCATCCTCCAACTCGCCGTTATGGGTAAACTGGTGCAACAAAACCCAGAGGATGAACCCGCGTCAGAACTGCTAAAACGCATCGACGCCGAAAAAGCCCGACTGGTGAAAGAAGGCAAAATCAAAAAGCCGAAAAAACTGCCGCCGGTGAGTGACGAAGAGAAACCGTTTGGACTGCCAGAGGGGTGGGAGTGGGTGAGATTCGGAACACTATCACTTGAACATCACGTGGGAATAGATAAGGGGAAAAATAGTCAGTCACCCGACTTGAAGTACCCCTATTTCAAAATGAATAACATATTAAATACTGGAGGTTTCGACATTGCAGAAATCACGAATGTGGATGCAACAGAAGAAGAAGCACTAAAATTCCATTTGAGTTCTGGTGATTTCTTATTCAATACAAGAAACAGCAAAGAGCTTGTAGGAAAAACATGTGTTTTTGAAAATAAAAAAAATATAAAAATACTATATAACAATAATATTCTACGCGCTAAGTTCTCAAAACCAGCAACATCTTATTTTATTGATATTTGGATGCGAAGCATATCGGGAAAGTATGAACTTGATAAAATAAAATCCGGAACCACCAACGTCTGGGCAATTTACCAGGGAAAACTAGAAAATTTACTCTGCCCTTTCCCGTCTGAAATTGAACAAACCAATGTCATCGCCAAAGTCGGCGAGCTATTCGCCCTCTGTGACCAGCTGAAAGACCGCCTGCAGCAGGCGAGCGAAACCCAGCTAAACCTCACCGACGCCATCATCGAGCAAGCGCTGAACTGAGCAATGAACCCAATTCAACCAACACACGACACTGACTGTTAAATACAAGGCAACCACAAGAATCCAGCGCAGGAGTGCGCTGGTTATGTACGGAAACAGACTATGAGCATCATCGAACAGGTTATTAACCACACCAAAAAGGCCGAGCATATTCTGGAAACGCACTTCAAGGCCGAAGGGCGTGGTATGCATGAAAAGTTGTCACATGCCGAGCGCTATATTCCAGCGCCGTTGCTTAAAAAGTTGCGCTATGTCGCCACGATTCGTAACAAGATGATGCATGAACATGATTTTGAATTGAGCGAGCCTGAAATTTTTCTGGATACTGCAAGAAAGGCCGTTGCTCAGTTGGAAGAGTTGGTGACTGATCAGACAATGCAGCGTGCTAAAACAATGCAGCAAGACCCTGCTTCTGGCTTGAAGCCGATACCAGCCGCAAAACCTCGTCGGCGGTTCTGGCGCTGGGTGATGGTCATGCTTGTTCTCTATATGGGGTATCAATGGCTTATTAATCAAAAGCCAACTAAACATGTACAACCCCTCGTAATTCCAGAAGGCACGAAGACTATTAAGCTTGTTTCTGAACTGGGGCAACAAAATACAGAGGTTCGGGCTGCACTACAGAAGCCACAACCCAAACCATCGTCTGCATCGCAAACCACTAAGCATGAACCAAAGTCTTCAGCGAAAGTTACTGAAAAAAATATTGAGGTTGCTGATAAGAAAGATATACCAAAGCCAATTTCAAATACTGATAAAAATGAAACGTCTGCCTGGCGTAAACACATGCAGCAGGGGCGACACACTGCCATTCCAAACAACTATCTTGAAATTACCGATATTCGTTTAAGCTATCGTGAGGGTAGCTTCAGAAGTACGGAACCATTCATTGAAATAACCGTGAATAACAAAACAGAACTGTATTTAAGTTCCGCCAAACTGGATGCTCGCTTATATATCCAGGGTCAGAAGGAACCTGCGGTAGATACCAGCGCAGGGCGAAGCCGTGAAAATCTGTACATTTTCTTTGGTGACCATGGCCTGAAGCCTAATTCAACCGTTACTACCCGCGTTAGCATGGGTGGATTTTCAGAGGAGCGCTGGAAATCCCCCGACATTCTGAATGCCAGCGACCGGCAGCTGATTTTGAATTTGATTGGCATAAGCGATGGCATGAGGAAGAGTGTCCCGATCAAATCGTCGAGCTTTGACCAGCTGGGCGTACATAGCGGCCTTGATACCAATACCACGACAGCAAACCAGGTCGCAAAAGTGTTACCGGATATCAGTAAACTAAAAACTATCTTCAGTAATGGGGACAGTGTTGGCATCGGTAACGCCGACTTAGAAATACTGGATGTAAAACTGCAATATACGAAAGGCTCTTTTGGTCGCATCGAACCCAACATACAAGTGACAGTACGCAACCAGAGCGACAAAACCCTCAGCAGTGGTTACGTTCATGCCAGGCTATACCTGAACAACGGAAGGACTCCCGTTTTTACAACCCAAAAACCCCTCTACGTCGGTTTTGGTGAACGTGGATTGATGTCTGGGGAAACCAGAACGGAAAGAGTTTACATTGGCGGTTTTGATGATCGCCAATGGGTATCACCGGATATTCTTAACGCACAAAACCGCAAGGTTATGTTAAAGCTCGAATCACTGCGCGATGGTATGGAAAGAACCATGCAATCACCGCCAGCCAGTTTTTTTGAGCCATAACGCAGACGCCTTAGGGGTGCAAAAAGCCTCAGCGTAGGTTGCTGGCCACCAAGAGGCCGGGGGCGTGTTGGTGGCGACTTTAGGCCGCTGGCAAAAAGCTGTCAACTCAGTGGGTCAGCTACTAACCCAGCCACTGATTCAAGATAAATAGTCAGGAAGAGGATGTTATGGCCATTCAACAAGGCATCTGGCGCATCAACGCCGGCAACAGCACAGCCAGCACACCAACCCGGTTGGAGACCGCCCGCCTGGACGATGAAAACCAGCTGGAAGAGCTGATTGTGCAGGATGTATCCATCATCAACGCCGACTGGCTGCTGATAGGCCGTCAGGTACGCACCAGCTTTGATAAGCGCATCGACCTGCTGGCACTGGATGCCAACGGCAGCGTCATCATCATTGAACTAAAGCGCGATAAAACACCGCGGGATGTGGTGGCGCAGGCTATTGATTACGCTTCGTGGATAGAAACGCTGGAAGACAATCAGCTGGTCGATTGTTACGTCGACTTCGCCACCAAGCATAAGCTGCCAGTGCAAAGCCTGGATGCAGCTTTTAAGGCGAAATTTGGTCAGCCGTTGGAAGACATCAGCATCAATGATTCCCACCAGATGGTGATTGTGGCATCTGAGCTGGATGCCAGTACCGAGCGCATCATCACCTACCTGAACAACCGCCATGGCGTGGGTATTAACGCGGTGTTCTTTTCTGCATTTACTGACGGCAATAACCGCTACCTGTCCCGTGCCTGGATGATCGACCCACAGGAGACTCAGCAACTGGTCAGCACCCGTGGCGCCCGCGAGCCGTGGAATGGCGAGTTCTATGTATCCTTCGGCCATGGCGAGCGCCGTAACTGGGAAGACGCTCTTAAATACGGATTTATCTCAGCCGGTGCCGGCCAGTGGTATTCCAACACTCTGAATATGCTGGCCGAAGGCGACCGGGTCTGGGTGAACATCCCTAAAACAGGTTATGTTGGCGTGGGCATTGTTAGCGGCGAACGCCAGCGCATCAGCGACTTCTGTATCGACGGTAAGCCATTAACCAGCCTGCCAACTCAGATGGATTACAGTGACTTTGCTGCAGAGCCTGACGAAATGGCCGAATACATTGTGCCCGTCAACTGGCTGCATACCGAGGCCACCGGCAAAGCATTCAGTGAAACCGGGTTATTTGGTAATCAGAACACGGTCTGTAAGCCGACCGCGACCAAGTGGCGGCATACCGTGGAAAGGCTGAAAGGCGTGTGGGAAATACCCTCTCCATGACGATGAAATAGAGTTTTATTTATCTAATTGCTGCCGGATGTCCCTGTGACTGGCGACATTGCTCTGGTTTTATACAAGAACTCAATGTCGAGTATAAAAATGGAGACAAAACAATGGCCAAAACTGCACCGAGACCACACAACGGTCCCAGCACAACCGGTAACAGCTCTGGGAAAGGACGTGGAAACAACCCACCCAAACGCTGACAAGAAAAGCCTACTCCTTGGAGTAGGCTTTATTATTTAAACTGTTCTGAAAGTGACATCATCCAGAACTTAAATCGTTCAGAAAAATCGTCATTGAATTCTTCACGAACCTTAAAGCCAACATCGCCACACGGTACTGAATGCAGAATACCCAGATCAGATGAATTTAATGATGAATTTAATAAAGGAACCGAACAATAGAACTTATATGCATTCGCTGCCGCCATAACATCCCTATCATCCCATTCAAATTCTTTCTGAAGCTGCTGTAACAACTCACCAACTTTTGTCTCTGTTGCCTGGTTATTACCGCTCATCCAACGTTTGTATCGCTTTTCGACGTTATCCGGGTCTTCGTCACCTATTGCAATAGAGCCATAAAAGTCACTGACACCTAAAGAGTGTTTTTCACATACCTTATTCCTAAGCTGTTTAAACCAGTGACCACGGCAAGATTTTTCACTCTTACTCTTATTAAGATAAGGGATAATCACCATGTTCATTATATCATCAATGTTTTCAACATAGTCACCAGAATCCAAAGCAAGACAAGCCAACGACATAACCAGAGCATCCATTGCAAGACGCGTTTCAATCTGAAATTTCCAAAAATATCTATCACCAACATAAGCAATGATTTCAGAATACGGATAATGTTGAGCCCAGAAAATATAATCGTCTGCGCGATCCAGACTTCCGTTAGTGAAATCAGATGAGAAGGGATACGCCATCAAGTCAATCAGCTTCATGCTATAAAATGATTCAACACCATAGTGCTCTGCCAATGCCATATTCCGACCTGGCATTATGCAATCCCTACCATTCTCTCTCGCCTGCTTAAAATCTGAAAAGTCCTGCCTTAACGTCTCAGGAAAATTCTGGTTTTTCTCTGCTTTTGAGATGAGCCAAGCCATAAATTCTTCGCCTGTCTTTGTACTCAAATTATGATTTACGGTCCTCAGAGAAGCTCCGGTCATATAGCGAAAATAGTTCTTCCACGCGCTTTCAGGGTAATCACTCGTTAGCGCTAGTAGTAACATAGAGAATGGAACCAAAGTCTGCCTCCCCAGGTAAAAGGCTTAGAGTACATTGACTGAACTGGAAAGGGAGGGACATTAGCGAGCAATATCGTCCAAAGACTTTTGATATCGACCGCTGTGCCCTGGCTCGACCAGCGATTCGGGCTGCCTGTAGCGTGAAAGAACCGCTTGAGAGATGGGACTATCTGGGCCTGAAAAACCTTGCCTAAACCTTGCCTGTTGATCCAAACAGAATATTGCCAATACCCCCCACCCCAATAAACATGGGGGTATATATGGGGGTATTAAAGAAGCCGAAAAACGCAAAAACCTTGAAAGTAGCGAGAATTAAAAGATAGTTCGGCCTCTGGCAGGAGGCCAGCTGATCCTTAAATATCGTACTCAGCTTTAAGATCATCCACCCGGCGACGCAACTCGCCACGCAGCTCCTTATCGGATAAACGCCCGATGATATTCGCTAATACCCGCTTTTCGTTGTCATCAATAACGCCGTCACGTTTAGCGATATCGAGGATCTTTTCCAGCTCATGCACATCCAGTGTGCCGTCATCAGAAAAACAATTAATTGAATGGAATGACATCTCCAGATAGTCACGGCTTTCTTTCATATAAAACTCCTGTTTCCGTTACGGAGTGAATGGATCACTGCACGCAGTGATGTCAGTTATTCTGTTGTTCCGATCGCCAGCGGCTGGCCAGATAAGCGTACAACAAACCCGAGATGGCACCACCGACATGGGCTTCCCAGGACACTGACGAATCAGTAGGCATTAAACCAGCCACCATTCCGCCGTGTAACACAATCACCAGCAGGCATATTGCCAGGCTGGCAAAACTGCGCTCAAACAACGCCAGCGATATCTGCCAGGCCCACAAACCAAATATCCAGCCGCTGGCGCCAATATGAGATGCCGGGCGGCCAAACAGCCACACCAGCCCGCCTGTGATGACGATAATAAAAACACTGGCCAACACATACTGCGAGACAGAACGCCATATACTGATCAGGCTGAGTAAACTCAGCCCCAGCAGATTATTCAGCAAGTGACTCAGGTCGCTGTGAATAAAAGGAGCTGTCAGCACATGAAACCAGCCATCGACATAACGCGGAATAATGCCATAATCGTTCAGTGCCGCACCGCTGATAGCGTTGGCGATAAACACCAACACCAGCACCAACGACTGCAGCAGAATAACGCTCAGAGCAGCTTTAATTGTGCTCATGCCCACTATTGGCACTCTGAGAATCACCGCTGGTCGTTACCTGCTGCTCCAGCTGACGCAACTGATCGGAGATATCACGCATTTTGTCGTGGGTGCGTAAGTCGATATCAATTTTTTTATCCATGCTGCGCACCAGCGGGAAAATACTGTGCTCGATGGTTTCAGCCAACACGCGCAGAATTTTGTCCATCCCCGGGACCGGCTGATTCACCACACTCACCTGAGGTTTAATCTGCTGCAGCGCTTCAGCAAATTGTTTCAGTCCGGTTAACACACTGCCAGCCAGTTGCTGATTACTCTGCTGAAAGGCTTTATTACTGGCTGCTAATAACGCCTGCTGACTTTGTTGCTGCTGTTCATGCTGCTGTAAATGTTGTTGCCGTACTTGCTGACTCTGCTCATGCAGATGACGTTGCTGCTGCTGAGCATTGGCCGACAAGGTCTGCACACCGGCTTCAACGCCGGCCACCAGATCCACCAGCTGAGCCACAACCCGGGCACCGGTATCCGCATCATCACCGCCCATGGCTTTATTACGTATAAAATCGTCTTTAATTTGTTGCCAGCGTTGTTGTTGTTGCGGCGTCATATTGCCGCGCAGCTCTGCCAGTTTCAGCAGGTTGCCTTCGGCACCGGAGGTCAGCAATTGTGACTCACCAAGGTAATGGTCAGCGATCATCTGCATCAGCTCTTCGTTATTCATCACGGCAGAAATTTTTTCTGTCATTTTATTCATGTTGCGGTAACTGCCCTGCAACTTGAACGAAGGTTCGGTGCGATATTTATCATCCTGGGCAGCAGAGGCAATGTATTGCTGATTAATTTTCAGCACCACATCCTGCACGACCATCATTTTCTGCAACACGCTGGTGATCTCAGAAATTTCCGCACCACTGTACTGGTGAGACAAATCCGTGGTTGCCACGTCACGTCCTTTGGCCAGATCCACCAGTTTATAAACATCCGCCAGATCACGTACCGCCAGCGGTGCCAGCACCGGGTTGGAGGTCAGCGCATTTTCAATGTAACTGAGGGCAAACTGCTCTTCCATACCACCGAGAATATCACCCAGGTTATAGATGTCCGCACGGTTAGCGAGCATGTCCGGAATTTTGAAAACATCGCCGGATTCGGTGTACGGGTTACCCGCCATAACCACGCAGAATTTGCGTCCGCGCATATCATAGGTTTTGGTTTTACCCTGCCAGACACCATCAATACGCCGGGTGCCGTCACACAGTGAAATAAACTTCTGCAAAAACTCTGGGTCGGTGTGCTGAATATCATCCAGATACAGCATCACGTTATTGCCCATTTCCAGACCCAGATTCAGTTTTTCCAGCTCCTTGCGGGAGGTGGCATCCGGCGCCTGAGCCGGATCCAGTGATGTCACTTCGTGACCCAGAGACGGACAGTTAATTTTCATAAAAATTAACCCCAGACGGCTGGCGACGTACTCCATCAGGGTGGTTTTACCGTAGCCCGGTGGTGATATCATCATCAGCAGGCCCATTAAATCGGCCCGTTTATTTTCACCGATGGTGCCCATTTGTTTTGCCAGGTTATCACCAATAATCGGCAGATAGGACTCATTAATCAGGCGGTTACGGACAAATGAACTGAGTGGTCTTGGCTTAAACTCTTCAAGCCGCAGCGCCTCTCTCTGTTCACTGATGGTTTGCTGACGTAATGACAGATAACGCTGGTAAGCTGGCACCACTTCATGCAGGTGATGCTCCATTTTTAATAAAAAAGCATCCACAGCAAACGCCAGTGTCTGTTGCTGTAATAACGGGTGGTCCCCCATCAGGCCGCCGACACTGAGCTCCAGATCAGTTTCAGTAAAACGTCGCTCAATACGCTCATTGGCGTTGATCAGCGCCACCGCCTCCGGAATATAACGCGCCAGCTTCGGCAAGCCTTTGTCATCGACCAGTGCCTGCAACCAGGCAGAGGTCAGATTCCAGCGTTCCGCAGGCCAGCCCAGCATGTTATCCAGTGCCATCTGATAACGGCGCCAGGTTTCGTCATCCAGCGAACGCTTCAGCTCATCCACCAGCTGGCGGGCGTATTTACTGCCAATAAAAGCGCTGTCCTCACGTCCCAGCTCAGCAACTAAATAATCCGCCGCCCGGCGAATATCCAGCTGACTGACAGCAATCGGATGTTGTGCAATAAATTGCTGCAATAACGTACGGACTTCGGCAGCCAATAAGGCCACCGCTTCATTACTCTGAAAGACCGACGCCATTTGCGCGGCTGACTGGGCCCGGGATGGCCAGGTGCTGACACACAATGCCGCCTGTTTTTTCTGCTGCGGATTGTCATCCGGCTCGTCCCTGATCAGCGCTGGTTTTTCGTCAGAACGTGCCAGCTCCTTAATATTCGACCAGAATACCTGCGCCAGCGCACGGCTCAGCGGGTCGTAGCGCAGCAGATCGGCGCCATCAAGCGCCGGTATCAGAGCGCGTAATAACAGCGTGGCATCGTGATCATGGATACCCTTCTGATACCCCTCTTTATAGCGTGGTGCAGCAAAACGCTGTACCAGCTCATCCAGCTCGTCACTCAACAGCGCATGGCGCAGCTGCTCCATACTCAGACCATCGTTATGCTGACGGGCAGCTTCCAGTATCAGGCTGGCTAAATATTCAGCGCGATAGACCTGTGGCGTCTCCGATTCCAGGTTCATATCCCAGAACGGACGCAACGCCAGTAATTCAGGGTCGTCGATAGGCTGATAAAAATCGGTACCGGATAAATGAATATTCAGCAGCCCTTCGCGCGGAATAATCGTCAGATCCAGTTCCTGGGTATTGACCGAAAACTTATGCCGCGGTCCAAGCTTAATAACATTGCCACCGTCTTCATAAATATCGGTTTTATCGCGCAGCGAGCGTAATGCCTGCTCTTTAATGGCTTTTAACCGTGCTTCTACATCATCCGCTTTAACCGAAGCGTCCAGCTGACGCAACTGCTCAACCTGTTCACGGATTTTGATAACCAGTGCATCAGAGGCAAAATAGGTATTGAGTTCATCCTGCTGAGTAAACTTCAGTGACCGCTTTTCGATGCTGGTTAAAATACGCGAGGCAGCATCCGTTACCGACTGCGCCTTGCGCTGAATTTCGTCTTGCAGCTGCTGTTTATGACTTTCAAACGATTCGTACAGCTCCTCGCGCTTTTCCATAATATCGGCAAGGAACTCATCAAACTCGCTGAACTGACTTTCCAGTTCTTCCAGCTGCACCAGCAAACGCGACAGCTGCTCATCACATTTCTCCGGCGTACTGGCCATGCCCAGTGCATTAGCAATACTTTGTGAGAACAGTTTGAACTGTGCACCAAACTGAGCAATTGCTTCGTCAGATCCAAGCGATTTATGTTTATGACGAGCACGCGCTTTACTCTGATTCAGCTGAGAGTAGACCTGCGAAATCGCGTCGATAATACGGGTACGTAATGTCGCATCATCAACCTTCAGCGTCCCCATTAATTCAGACAATAAATCCAGCTGACTGGCGCTTTCGTCAATCTGTTCAATAACAGGGTCAAGCATGGCCACCGAGGTCGCACTGTCAATTTGCTGATTAATGTCCGCAACTTTTTCCTGGTAAGGCTGCAGTGCCTGCTCATCAGCCAGGAAGCCAACCGTGCGTTCACTGAGGTTTTCCTCAACCTGCTGCAGTTCAGCATCCAGCTGTTCAAGCCGGCTGACATCGATATAGCGCAAGTCACGCAATGTCATCAGGTGACCACGCTGACGGCGGATACGTGCCAGCGCGCTGACATACTCCTCCGCACTATCCCAACTTTCTGTCTGTACCGCCTGCAACAATGACTTTTGTTCGCCTTCCGCTTCCGTCATCGCCTTGGCGGACTGCTTACGGATACTCTGAACCTTTTCAAACTCGTCAATCACCAGTTCCGAAGTCGCGGCAATATCTTTCAGCAAACCGGCAATCTGGCTGGTTTCACTTTCAGCTAACCAATAATGATCATCGAAGGTTTTTAACGCCGCTTTCGTCAATTCTTCATAGAGTCGTGCCGATACGCTCTGGTTGTTAACCATGCGTACCACACTGTATAAATCAGACACCCCACGCACCAGCTCGGCATTACCAATGCGACCATAAAATGTCTGACTGGCCGGTGCCCGGCTGGCAAATTCTGCGGATTGATACGGTGTTTCCCAGATCTGCATCGGGTGCACCCGGGTAGCTTCACTTTCTGCTGAAAAAATCACCAGCTGACCATTATCCGCCAGTGCATAACCGTGGCCATATACCGGGTTCTGCAGGTTTTTATCGATCAGATTATAAGACAGCAATCCGACTTCACCGCTGACCGGCTGGTAAAAGATATACAACATATCTTCGCCGTTGGGCGAACGGAATTTACGCTTAAAACGCAACCCGGCAGTACTTTCATCAAACTGTTTGTAGTCGCCGTTGCTGAGGTAAAACCCACCGGGGAAAATAATGCCGTGATCTTCCGGCAGCTGCACACAAGACTCCCCAATGGCATCCACACGCACCACGGTTTCGGTCAGAGTGTTATAAATAAAATGGCGCCATTGCTGCTCACGGTAGGGTTTTATACGCAGCAGAATCAGCCCACCAACCGCAGCATAAAAGATATCGGCATCATCCAGTGACTGAGTCCGGTCTTCGACATCTTCCTGATAAATACCCAGGCCATCCTCGGTATTATTCTCAATCTTAATCGTCAGACTGCCGCCCACCGTTTCAACAAACACGGTGTCGAGAATATTGATATGCGGATGGCGACCATTGACACTGTCATCGCGACTGGTTTCAGTCCATTCAAAATCGTAGGCCGGTGGCAACTGAATATCACGTTCGCCACGGTTATCGATATAACTGACCGTCTGCCCATCTGCCGATACCGACCAGCGGAATACCCGCACATCTTCCAGCCGCTCGCCAATCTGGAAGCCTGCCAGTAATTTTCCTTTTTTAACCGTTAGCTCGACCAGCCGCGTATGTTTGTAATAGCGATACAACTCATCAAAATCACTGACAAACGACGGATCGGCGAGAAAAGTTCCGGCCGGATCAACCGCAACCGCTTCATATTGGCCATCACGCTGCTGCACATCGAACAGGGCAAATACATCGTCAACCCGGGTTTCTTTTTTTAACCCGATAAACACGTTGTAGCCAAACAATAAATGTCCGCCAACCTGCACCATATCACGGGCAATGCAGTTATTTTCGGTGCGGATCCGGGTGCGGCCAACCACTTTCATATCTGATTGGCCAAATTCGTCAGTACGCGCCTGATTCAGCGTATCAATAGCCTGTTCCAGCTGACCGCCCTGTTCCTGCAGGCGTTTCTTAATAATGTCGTAGGCACCACCTTCGGCAACTGCTGAATCGACAATATCCGCAGCCTGTTGTTGCTCTGCCATGTACTTTTCCTTATCCCATCAGCCGGGCATTGATCCGTTAATCAGGTGTGCCTGCAACCGCTATGGTTACAGGCACCAGCGTATTAATGCTGCTCTGCTTTTTCTGTCGCTACGTCTGCCGGAGCCGCCGCCATTACCTTGCCCAGCAAGGCCTGAATGGTATTACTCTTACCGGCAAAACCGTCGATGGCTTTACCAATCGACAGCGATTTAGCAAAGTTATCGAAGAAGTGATCTTCACCACCAACAATATCGATCTTGGCTTTCTGCAGTGCGACAGCCAGGACTTCAGCATTTTCACGGGCAATGTCTTTACCGGCGTCAATAGAGGCCAGAGCTTCTTTCAGCGCGGTTTCCAGACCCATACGGAATTCTTCGTGCGAACGGGCTTCGTCGCTCATATTGTTCATCGCGTCGAATTTCTCTACCAGGCCATCCGCTTCGGCTTTGTATTGCTCGCGGGTAACTGCAGCATTCGCCATACCGATCTCACGCGCAGCATTCGCTTCGGCATCACCTTTAGCTGCCACCACTTCCGCTTCGGCTTTACCAGTGCCCAACAGTGCGTCCGCTTCGGCATCACCTTTGGCTTTGATAACACTCGCTTCAGCCAACCCTTCTTTCTCAAACGCGTCAGCTTTAGCAGACTGAACTTTCGCTTCAGCCAGACCGCGGGCCGCCAGCTCAGCCTGTTCACCTTCAGCCAGTTTCTTCTTGGCGTCGGCTTCTTTAGCCGATGCTTCCAGCTCTGCCTGAGCCATGGTGGTGATTTCGATCGCTTTGTGTTTAGCAGCCAGCTCTTTCGCTTCCGCTTCTTTCACCTGCTTCACTTTTTCTTCTTCAGCAATCGCTTCAGCCGCCAGCACCTGAGTTTGCTTAGCCCGATCGGCTTCGGAAACTTCGCGTACTTCTTTAATACGTTCTTCTTCAATCGCTACCGTTTTGTCGACTGCAATCCGCTCACGTACAACATTGGCAATTTCTTTACGCTCCAGTTCGATGGCTTTTTCTGCCTCAATCTTCTGGATTTCCACTTCACGTTCACGAGCAACCACTTCCAGGTCTTTTGCCCGGGTTACTTTTTCAATTTCTATCACCACCGCGCGCTGACGATTCTGCTCCGCCACCTCAATTTCACGCTGCTGGTTTTCACGCTGCACGGACAGATCTTTTTCCACCATAATGGTGGTTTCTTCTGCTTTACGACGCTCTTCTTCCTGAACTTTTTTGGTTTCAGCTTCTTCCCGCGCCCGAATGGTTGCAATTTCACGCTCTTGCTTGGCTTCAGCATCGGATTGCTGACGCTCCAGCTCCAGCATCGCTTCTACGGTTTCTACATTTTTCTTTTTGATTGCCAGCTCTTCGTCACGCTCAAGATTATTGGTAATCACATTTTGCGCAGCGGTCAGCTGAGTGATCTTCTTGATACCTTCTGCATCAAGAATGTTATGAGGATCAAGGGATACCTTCGGCGTCTGCTCCAGGTAATCAATGGCAACATCTTCCAGCACATAGCCGTTAAGGTCATCACCGATAACTTCAATAATTTTGTCACGAAAATCCTGACGATTCTCAAACAGAGCGACAAAATCAATTTGTTTACCAACGGTTTTCAGCGCTTCTGAGAACTTAGCATTAAACAGCTCATTCACGGCTGCTTTATCGGATGCCCGGCCGGCACCAATCGACTTGGCGACTTTTAACACATCTTCCGCGGTTTCATTCACCCGTAAGTAAAAGGCTACGGTGATATCAGCACGCATGTTATCCGCACAGATCAGACCATCCTTGCCACGGCGATCAACTTCCAGGGTGATCAGAGAGATTTTCATCAGCTCTTTTTTGTAGATGATCGGGTAAACCAGCGCCCCGGTAAAATGCACCTTAGGGGTCGAGCTCATATCGTTGACAATCAGCGCGGTGCCCTGATCGACTTTAAAATAGAAAGCCTTAAACAGGGCCGCCAGCCCCATAAGGATAATAAAGACAATGCCGATTCCTGAAACAATGGGCATTAATACAGACAAGTCTGCCATGTCCTGGTACTCCATTTCCTGTTTGTTTTAAATACCGGTTTTTGACAACCGGTGAAGGTGGCTGTTTAACAGCCTGTTAGTGATTAAATTCCTGCTCAGAAATAACCTGATAGGCATTTTGTTCAGCCAGATATTCCAGCAATACCACCCGGTCTCCTCTGGCAAACTGACTATCCGGCAGGGAACGGACTTTAAGAATAAGTCCGGCACCACCATCTGCCAGCATGGCCTCACCAAAATGTTCATCAACACGAGCAGTGCGAACAATGGCAACCTGGCCCAATACCTTCTTCTCGGTATGTTGTTCGGTTGCCTGAAAAAATGAACGTAACGGTTTAATAACCTGGGCTGTAATTAAAACCGCCAGGTATAAAGAGACCAGCAATACCGGCACACCCGCCAGCCAGCGCAATAGCCCATCGGGAATCATGCCGAATAAGAAGTGCACACAATAATAACTGATCAGCCAGCCGAATAAGGCGATCAGAGAAACGATGACAGTCAGCGGAACCCCGACCAGGCCGAACCGCAATAACAATCCGGCTAACGCATCTGCCGTGCTGTGATTACTGTTAATATCCAGGTCGGCATCACCGTCCGGCAAGTCCAGATCGAGAATATCAATATCCACCAATCCTAATACCGCCACCAGCCAATATAAGACAGCCAGCGCCAGTAAAAAGGTAAAAACAGCCGTCGGGAACGACGCGATATTCTGATAAAAAGGATTCATTCCTTCGGTCAAAAAGATGGCAAACATCCCTACTCCCTGTGCCTCATTGAATAACCAGCCGCCACCGCGGCAGCTGGCCGGCAGTTTACATCAGTTTTTCTTACTTTTGATACGGGCCAGAATATCATCGGCACTGTGCCCCCCGACAGCAATACCCGCCTGCTCCAGTTTTTCCTGCAGCGAAGCATCGGTTGTCTGTTCCGCCATTTCCGTTGCAGCTTCCATTTGCGCATCACGCAACGCCTGCTTTTCTTTAATACGTTCCAGCGATTCCATGGCAGTATGCAGTCGCGAGTGTGAACCACTATGACGTTCAGCCACCGCAGCCTGTGCGCGCTGTACATTTTCAGTGGCCTTCACCGTGTCAACCTGCTGTTTTAAACGCTTAATATTACGCTCTGTTTGCGCAATGGCCGTTTTTAATCTGGCAGCACTGGCGGCATAGCCATTACCAGCTTCCTGCTCAACAGCGAGCTGCGACTCAAGTTCAGCAATTTTACCGGCCACATCATGCGCCAGGCCTTCATCACCTTTCTCCAGCGCCTTCAGCGCATAACCTTCATGTTCTTCAATCTGCTGCTGCAGCGCCTGGCATTTATTTTCTGCCACCTTCTGACGCGCCATAATTTCAGCCAGACTGTTTTTCGACTGAGTCAGTTCAGTGGCGGCATCGCGTACTTCCTGATCCAGAATACGCAACGCCTGGCTATCAACAATGGCTTCACCGGCTTCCGTTACACCACCGCGCAAAGCGGACATCATTTTTACCCAGATATTCATATCGTGCTCCTTGCCTTAATTGGCAGCCAGAGGAAGGGTTAAAAACTCGCCATAGGCTTCAGTAGCCTGAATGACGTTACTGGCCAGGACTTCAATTTCAAAAATAACATTGGCCAGTAAAGACGTGGCACTGAGCGCACCAAACATGTGGTAGTAGTCCTCACCGTCAACCTGATCAAGACTGATGGTCGATAGCGGCAGATATTTATGGGTACGCAGGACGGCATCATTAAACTGCACCAGGTCACTGACATCAGACGCGGACCACAACACCGCTTCAACAATAATCTGATCACCGACCACCGTTAAGAACAGCGGCAGATCGCCATATTCATTCATTACAATATGCAAAGCCGGATCAA
Source organism: Bacterioplanoides pacificum (assembly GCF_042648445.1). NCBI lineage: Bacteria > Pseudomonadati > Pseudomonadota > Gammaproteobacteria > Oceanospirillales > Oceanospirillaceae > Bacterioplanoides > Bacterioplanoides pacificum. The sequence goes on along the minus strand of NZ_JBHRYB010000001.1, from coordinate 655,859 downwards.
CACCATCGATCAGCTCAATGGTTGCCCGCTGCTCAGCAAACAACTCCGCCTGTCGCAGCGCGTCATACAAGCTGGCAGTCGTCCAGCGTTTGATGTTTTCAGTCATAGTCACAACTCCTGTTGTTTCGCTTACTTCGCCGGGCTTACGCAGCTGTTTTTCAAACTCCGACAACTGCTTGGCATGCTCCGGCAGAATCCATACTTCCTTCTTGACCAGCCCCTGCTCTCGCAAACGGCGGCGGTATTCTCGTTGATAATGGGCTGACGATTTTGCTTTCATACAGGCAGACTACCCTCCTCACATGTAACAAGTCAAACAATTACATGTAATAAAAATCCAGAACAGACGGTCCCGGCCATGACTGATACCGGCCGTTACCATACCGCAGAAATACAAAATACAGGCGGAGCGCTGCTGACACTGTGAAACAGTCGTGGCACTTTGCGCTACACTCTGACGCCTGATAACGGAGGCTATTATGAAATCATCCCTGCAACTACTACTCTGGTTCGCCATTCTGATGCTTGCCAGCTGTGCCAATCTGCAGCAACTGAGTCAGGCGCAAAAACCCACAGCAGCAGTAACCAGTGTCGCAGTGGCCAATTTATCACTCACCAGCATCACCCTGAACGCCCGGATTAAGCTCGACAACCCCAATCCGTTTCCACTGACAACAGCCGGGCTGACACTTGATCTGGCCATCGCCGGCCAATCACTGGCACAGATCCAACAGCCGGATACCCAGCTGACCCTGCCCGCATCCGGCAGCACCACAACAGAACTGCCAATAGTGCTGCGTTTTAAGGAGTTATTTGCGGCAGCGGATCATGCCCGGCAACAGAACGAAGTTCCTTACGGCCTGAGTGGTAAAATTCGTATCCAGGTGCCTGTCCTGGGTGACATTGCCATTCCGCTGGAATACGAGGATGTGTTACCCGTTCCACGCCTGCCTGACGTACAACTGAAAGATGTTGAGTTGCTGGAGGCCGGCTTCAGCCAGATCAAGCTGCAACTGCAACTGGCACTGGATAACCCCAACAGCTTTGCCTTAACCCTGCAACAACTGGGTTTTAATCTGCAGGCGATGGGCAAAACCCTGAGTTCAGCAGAGCTGCAGTCGGTTACCCTTGAAGCGGGAGAGCAACAAACGGTGTCATTACCCATCAGCCTGCGATTAAGTGATGTTGGCGCTGCGCTGCTGAATTTGCTCAACAGTGACCAGCCGACCAAGTTTATTGTCGATGGTCATGCCAGACTGATTCCGGCACTGCAGAGCTGGCAGGCAGAAGCGCTGACATTTCGCTCAGAAAGGCTGATCAACCTGTAATCAGCCAGGCAGCAGTTACCTGCATATAATCAATGGCACCGCGCGGGTCAGCCAGCGCGGGGAACAACTGACTCTGAACCCGGCGGATGCATTAGGCTGCCACTCGGTCAGGCCATTAACCATCACAGCAACCAGTCACGAACCACTGACCGCTTTGTGGTTTGATTTGCCGCCAGTAGCACTATGAACACAACAGGTTCATACTGCGCCAGTCACAATTAACAAAATACACAGTATGATTCCTTACGATCAGCCACTGTTCTGGGTTCTGGCCGTCATTGGCCTGATTTTCACCGGCATTTCAAAATCCGGCTTCGCCAGCGGAGCCGGAACCGTCGTGGTGCCCCTGCTGACTTTGACGATGCCGCTGTCCAGTGCGGCCGCTCTGGTTTTGCCGTTGCTGTTATTAATGGACGCCCGGACTATCTGGCATTATCGCCAGCATGTGATCAGATCCGAATTACAACATATTATCCCTGCCGCTCTGGCCGGCATTCTGCTCGGCAGCCTGGTACTGGGAAAACTCCCCGAAAGTGTGTTGCAACTGACACTGGCTATTCTGTGTATCCTGTTTGCCTGCTGGCAACCACTGACCCGCTACCTGTCTCAGCTGCGCGGTGCCGCCTGGTTATGGGGCGGCATCGCCGGCTTTACCAGCACGTTAATTCACGCCGGCGGACCGCCGATCAACATCTACCTGATCGGCCGTCAGCTGCCTAAATTGCGCTGGCTGGCGACCACCGCCATCTTTTTTGGCGTGATGAACAGCGTAAAACTGGTGCCGTATTATTTCCTCGGTCAATGGCATCAGACCCTGCTTCTCACAGCTCTGATTCTCGCTCCCGTGGCATTAGCGGGCGTCTGGCTCGGCCATAAAATTCAGGGGCGTATCAGCGAGGTACGCTTTATGGCATTGTGCCGGGTGTTATTGCTGAGCTCCGGGGTGATTTTGCTTGGTAAAGCCTGGCTGTAACCGTCAGGATTCAGAAGCACCAGGCGATAAAACGACTGATTTTTTGCCCCTGAGACATCTTCACCACTTCGGTTTTTTTCGCCCCCTGGCGTTTCAGGTATTCCAGCAACAGCGGGACATTATCCTGCTTCGACACCAGTGAGGTGAACCAGTCGACCTGACACGAATATTCCCGACTTTCCCGCGCCATCCGCTGCAAAAACGCCAGCTCCCCACCGTCGCACCAGAGTTCATTCTGCTGACCACCAAAATTACGCTGCTCAGCCCGGGCTTTCGCCTTACCCCACGGGTCTGACGACACTCCATCCAGCTCCGGAGCAGAGCTCACGACTTCCTGGCGCTTTTGCTGATGGCGTGACAGGTTGCGCTGTTTTCGCTGATTTTCGGCCTGCGCCTCTTCAGCAGAAGCATAAAACGGCGGATTACACAGCGTCAGCTGATAATGCTCCCCCGGCTGAATCAGGTGCTGAAAAATGGCCTGCGGTTGTGACTGCTGGCGTAACTCAATCTGATCGGCCAGCTGCGGATTCGCGGCCAGAATGGCGCCACCATTTTCCAGCGCAGCGGTATCAATATCACTCGCCACCAGCTGCCACTGATACACAGCAGCCCCCAGCAGCGGATAAATCAGATTGGCACCGGTACCGATATCCAGCACCGTCACCCGGCCCTGATCGAGCTGATATTTTTTCAGCAGATCCGCCGCATAATGAATGTAATCAGCACGACCAGGGATAGGAGGGCATAAATAACCGGCCGGAATGTGCCAACCATGAATACCGTAATGATGCTGCAGCAATGCCTGGTTCAGACATAAAACTGCCTGCTGATCGGAGAAATTAATGGTTTGTTCACCACGTGGATTCAGCGTCAGGTGCGCCTCCAGCGCTGGCAAAGTCGCAACCAGTGCCGCCATGTCGTAGCGCCCCTGGTGAACATTACGACGATGCAGTCCGATTGTTTTCCCAGCTCTGGCGGCCGCTTTCGTTGCCGGCTTTTTCGCGCTGGCAACCGTCGCTGATGCTTTACGCACCTGAATTCTGGGCTTGCGCTCAACCGCTTCACCCGACAATGACAGACGTTTGCGGGCAGCCGGAGGCCCGGATTTTTTACCTGAATGAGACACGCTAACAACACCAGAAAAATAATACGCCAGTTTACCACAGCCAGGGCCAGCGACGCTCTGGTCTGACCCTTTTCAGCCAGCGCCAGCCAGATTGAATAAAAGTTCAGTTAATGCCGTTTTTCATGCCCTGGCGCCTATGATCGACGAAAACGCTGAGGTAGAATCGCGCCGTTTTTTACCGTGAACTCAGGAGTTCATCATGGAATTAATTGCCGACCAGGGGTCTGTGTTTATTATCCTGGCCTGCGTCTTTGGTGCATTTATGGCCTGGGGTATTGGTGCGAATGACGTTGCCAATGCCATGGGGACCTCCGTTGGGTCTAAAGCCATAACCATCAAACAAGCTGTTTTAATTGCCATTGTCTTCGAGTTTGCGGGTGCTTTCTTTGCCGGCGGCGAAGTCACCGCGACCATTCGTAAAGGCATTATTGACCCATCATTCACCGCCGATTCTCCGGAGTTATTAGTGTTTGGCATGTTGTCAGCACTGCTGGCAGCGGGCACCTGGCTGCTGATTGCGTCGTTTCGGGGCTGGCCGGTTTCCACCACCCATTCCATTGTTGGCGCCATTGTTGGTTTTGCCGCCGTTGGCATCTCAATGGATGCGGTGAACTGGGGTAAAGTTGGCAGCATCGCCGCCAGCTGGGTAGTCTCTCCGGCTGTGGCTGGCAGCATTTCATTTGTGCTGTATAAAACCGTTAAACACTGGATTCACGACAGCAGCGATCCTTTTCGTCAATCTAAACGCTTAGTGCCCTTTTATATTCTGCTGGTTGGTTTTGTTATTGCGATGGTGACACTAACCAAAGGTCTGAAACATCTGGGGCTGAACCTGTCGTATCAGGATGCCCTGTGGATGGCTACCCTGATCGGCCTGGTTGTTATGGCCATCGGCGCTTTTTTTGTGCAGCGAATTCATGCTGATCAGGAAGTGTCAGAAGCGATCCATCTCGCTAATGTAGAAAAAGTCTTTTCCGTTCTGATGATTTTTACCGCCTGTGCCATGGCATTTGCCCACGGTTCCAACGACGTGGCTAATGCCATCGGTCCGGTGGCTGCGGTCGTCAGCATTATTGAACACGGTGGTGAAATTGCTGCTAAATCCGCACTGCCAATCTGGATTTTACTGGTTGGCGCTCTGGGCATTGTGGTGGGCTTAATGACCTTTGGTCACCGGGTTATCGCCACCGTTGGCAGTGGTATTACTGAGTTAACGCCAAGCCGTGGCTTTGCCGCCACCCTGGCCGCAGCCACCACAGTTGTGGTCGCTTCCGGCACAGGTTTGCCCATCTCGACCACCCATGTCCTGGTGGGTGCCATCCTTGGTGTTGGCCTGGCGATGGGAGCTGACTCCCTCAATATGAAAAAAATCGGTTCTATTTTTGTGTCGTGGATTGTCACCTTACCCGCGGGTGCCGCTCTGGCCGTGATTTTCTTTTATAGTTTCACAGCCATCTGGGGCTGAGTTTCTGCCAGCCACAAAAAATCCCGCCCGGTATCCTCTACCGGGCGGGATTTTTCATATCTTCAGCTCAGCGTCAAATAAAGCTTGGGGCTATTCCCATTCCCCACATAATCACAGTAATCGCCATACAACCCACCAGGGCACACAAGCCAACCGTTAACACCGAGCTGGCAAAAATAAAACCACGCTCTTCCGGAATATCCATAAAAATCGGAATGCCGCTGTATAGCAGATACACGCTGTAAGCCACAGCAGCCAACACGACAAAAAAGTCGAGCCAGAGAATAGGCACCAGGCCGATAAAACCGGCCAGGAACATTGGGGTAGAAGTATATACGGTAAATATCAGGCAACGCTCAAAGCTGGCCGTCACCCCAAAGGTACGTTCCATCCAATACATGCAATAAGCAACAAACGCGATCCCGACCAACAGGGCAAAATAAAAGGCAATGGCAATGGGTACAGCGCTCTCAGTGCTGAGCTTCACCACATCACCGCCGGCCACACTCCAGCCCATCTGAGTGGAGCCGATAAACAACGAAACCGGCGGAATCAGAGCCAGTAACAAAGCATAACGCACGAATACCTGCACCAGACTGGGAGCCCCTTCTTTGCGAATGGCATCCCATTCCTCCCGGGGATGATATAACAAGCCGAACATATGATTGGGAAACATACGCAGTATCCTCTGCTTTGTGGACTTGCCTTCAAGCTATACACAGTCAGCAGCGGACACAAGCTGATGGAAAAACCTGATCTAAAAACTCGGATTTACAGTGCCCGATCCTCTAAAAAACAGCGGTAGGAAAAATCTGCGTCAGAGACCGCAGATTAGCCGCGGCAACCTCTTCCACTTCAGTGCCGGTTAACGCCGCCAGTATGTGTCCGTACAGAGGTACAGCGACCGGACTATTGATTCCGGCATTAAAAAAGGACGGACGCATATCCGGCGCATCACTTTCCAGCAGCCAGCTGTGTAACGGCAGCTGCTGAAGGGTACGGCGCAGTTTTTGTGCCCGGGGAAAGGTCATTGCCCCACCAATACCGAGCTTAAAACCCAGTTCCAGCCAGCGCTGGCCCTGCTGCACACTGCCGGAAAACGCATGCACAATCCCGCCCTGACTGAAGCGCTGGCGCCGTAACCAGGAAGCGGCCTCATCATGGGCACCACGAATATGCAAAATCAGCGGCAACTTTTGTTGCTCAGCCAGCGTTGCCTGCTCGGTAAAATACCACCACTGCTGTTGTCGTGCGGCATGTTCATCCGCCGTTTGCCTGGCCAGCGTCCAATCGAGTCCTATTTCCCCCACGGCAATGGCCTTATCCCGCTGCAGCAGCTCTGCCAGCCGGGCGATGTCTGCAGACTGATGCTGCGCCAGAAAGTACGGGTGTAATCCCTGAGCATAATGCCAGGCCGTTGCCGCACAAAACGCCGGCAGTTGTGCACTCTGGTGCAGATGAATACCCGGAATAATTAATCCGCTGAGCCCCAGCGACTGCGCCAGCTGCCAGTGTTGTGAGCGATGCAGGCGAAACGCATCAAAGTCAAAATGACAATGACTATCGACCCATTTTAACCGGGCTAAGGCATTATTGGCTGCCATCGGCTGTCCTCTGAATCATTACAGACTTGGCAAGTTGCGCCAGAGCTGCTATTTGTTTACCAGTTTTGGCCATTTGTAGCGGATGACAGTCATGGAATTAGACGCTCAGGAACTGCGTGAACACATCATTCGCCCCACCCTGCGCTACCTTGGCAAACAGTGTGCCGCGACCGAGAATCTGCTATTGGCCCAGACCCAGCTGCCGGACACAAGCTGCCTGACCAACAAAAGTTATGGCATTTATCATATTGATGCCGCCCTGCATCAGAAAGTCTGGAATCAGCACCTGGCATTCGATCCGGAACTGGCGAGTAAAATCCGTGGCCTGGCATCACAGCGGGAATTCCTGAATAACCCACATATCGAACTGGCCACCAATTTATCCTACGCCACGGCGATCGCCTGGGCTATTCACCTGGCATTCCCTCAGGTGAAACACAGCCGCTGTCCGCCAGCAGCGGCTAACAGGCCCTAGTCAAAGCGGACATTACAGCCCGCTAAGCCGCAATAACCATTGGGATTTTTCGCCAGATACTGCTGATGATAGGTTTCGGCCAGATAATAAGGCCCGGCTTTTTTGATTTCGGTGGTAATCTCAGCCAACCCCTGCTCGCTTAAGCGCTGCTGATAGTGCTGTTTACTCTGTTGCGCTAATGCCAGCTCGTCGTCGTGCAACAGATAAATCCCCGAGCGATACTGAGTGCCGATATCATTACCCTGTCGCATGCCCTGGGTCGGATCGTGACTTTCCCAGAACACTTTTAATAACGCTTCCAGCGTGGTTTGCTGCGGATCGTACCAGATGCGCACCAGTTCATTATGACCGGTATGGCCACTGCACACTTCATCATAGGTTGGATTGGGGGTGTGGCCTGCGCCATAACCCACTGACGTTACTGCCACACCAGGCTGCTGAAAAAAGCGTCGTTCCGCCCCCCAGAAACACCCCATACCAATGATCAGCTGTTTTAGATATGCCGGGCAATCGCCGTCAAAACGTTCACCACTGACAAAATGGTGGGGATCAACCGTCAGCGGCTGATCCCGGCCTGGCAATGCCTGATCGGCGGTGGGTATAGACATTAATTTAGGACGCCACATAATGCAGACCTCTCGATGATGTTAGGTAGGGTTATGACCGCAAAAGCGCAACACTATTCACTCAATTTTCACGGCACAGGCAGTGGCGGTCAAATAACCATGGGCAGTTCGGCGGCCACTCTGGAAAACGATGGCCAGGCGGTGCTGCTGATTGACTGCGGCCCCGGTACAATTCACAGCTACCTGCAGCGTTACCAGCAGCTTCCCAAAGCCATTTTTATCAGCCACTGCCATCTGGATCATATCGCTGATCTGGAAATTTTAACGGTTCGCTTAAAGTTGCAGCAGCAACAACAACAACAACAACAACAACACAATCTGCCGTTAACGCGGCTATTTGTGCCTCTGAATTTGCTGACCACTTTACATCAGCGCTTAGCAACTTACCCGGAGTTTGGCACCATGGCCGAAGGTGGCCACGACTTCTGGCAGGCCTTTCAGCTGATTCCGGTTACTGATGAGTTTTACCACGCCGGGCTGCATTTTAAACTGTACGCCAACCGCCATCACGCACCAAACTCCGGTTTTTCTCTGCACCTGCCCGGGGTATTTTTTTACAGCGGCGACAGCCGTCCGATCCCGGAGATATTGCATCATAAACTCACAGGTAATGAGGTTATTTGTCATGACTGTGGCCTGCACCCGAATCCGTCCCACACCGGCCTGAGCGATTTACACGAATACCGGGAAGATATACGCCAGCGACTGGTGTTGTACCATTACGCCAACGAACAGGCAGCAGAGCAATTACAACAGGCCGGTTACCGCGTTGCCCGGCCGGATCAGCCCATTGAATTAAACGGTAACCCATCTTGACGCAGCAACCACAATCACCACAACAGCCGTTAAACACATGCATACAACAGATGCTGAGCGATGCCAGCGTCAGTATTCAGTCCTTACCCCAATGTGAGCAAATTAAACTCTGGCTGGTTGAACCTGAGGCGATGCGGCGCCCTTTCAGCCAGCAAGAAATATTATCCATTCAGAGCTATCCGGCTTACTGGGCATTTTGCTGGGCCAGCGGCCAGGTATTAGCGCGTCAGATTTTAGCCAATCCACACTGGGTAAAAGATAAAAAAGTGATGGATTTTGGCGCTGGCTCCGGAGTGGTGGCCATCGCTTGTGTCATCGCCGGCGCACGCGAAGTGATCGCCTGCGATATTGATCCGGATGCGTTATTGGCCTGTGCTGCCAACGCCCGGTTAAATCAGGTGGATTATCGCTTACACGGTGATTTATTTGACTTCAACGAACCACTCGACCTGCTGATTGCCGCCGACGTGTTGTATGACAAAGCGAATTTGCCACTGCTGGACATATTTCGGCAAAAAGCCAGTAAGGTTCTGGTAGCCGATTCACGGGTGAAAGATTTTAATTTCCCGCCCTATCAGAAAATTGGTCGCCAAGAATCCTTTACCGTCCCCGATTTGGATGAACTGGATGAGTTTCGCTGGGTGAATTTATATCGAGCCTAAACACAGGCAATAACCGGATTGCCTCTCCTCGTCGGTGAAGCAATCCGGTTAACACGATCAGCCGTATTTAACGGCACAGAATCAGGCTACGGTTGCGGAGTCACATCCACCAGAGTCGTTACCACCTGCTCAAAGTCAGCCTGCTGCTGAGCATCACTGCCGAAACCGACATAAGTTTCAAAGCCCGGCGATGATACCGATGCCGTCGCGAATTCCACCCCAACACTGTCCTGACCGTCCAGGATGGTATTCTTATCACCAAACGCCGGATACAGATTCGATGCCCAGGCATTGTGTGTATCGCCGGCCAGTACAACCAGGTTTTTATTATAATACTGGGCCAGACGCAGCATCTTTTCACGTGCGACCGGATAACCATCTCAGGCATCCAGATTATATGGCGCCACGGTTTCTATACGTGCTCTTTCGGCATCCGTCACACCTGGGTCACCCTGCAGAATACAGCCTTTGATTTGTGCCAGTTCGCCTAACAACTGTGCCGTTTGTTGTTGGGCTGCGCTTGCATCCTGGCCGGCAGAAATCAGTTTTTCGATCTTGCTCAAGCTCAGCAACAGTTCCGCCGGTACTTTAATATGCCCCATCAGAATCTGCTGCCCTAACACCTGCCAGGTCGCGTTCGAATCACGCACAGAGGCATCGGCAAACTGCTGCTGCTCGTCTCCCAGCAGTGTGCGGGATAAATTGCCTAAGTCGGCGGCAAATGCCGCCTGGTCAATGCCGGTTTCACTGATGTAGTCATCGTAAGAAAGCGACTTATCGCGCGCGAACTGGCGAGTATCCAGCATAGTCAGGTTGACCAGGTTACCGAATTCAAAACCCCGCCAGATTTTGGCGTTATCCGCACCGGTACGGATCGGCAGCCACTCGTAGTAAGCCTGGAAAGCCGCAGCACGGCGCTCAGCAAACGAACCTTCACCGTCGTTATGATTTTGCGCACCACCTTTGTAAGCGTCGTTGGCTAATTCATGGTCATCCCAGACACAGATAAACGGCTTAGCCGCATGAGCCGCCTGCAGATCCTGATCACGACGGTACAGGCTATAGCGCGCCCGGTATTGCTCCAGGGTAATAATTTCGCCACCGATTTCTTCCTGACGACCAGCTGCCACGTCTTCGGCGGCCGGATATTCACCCGCTTTGTATTCGTAAATGTAATCACCCAGAAGCACCACCGCCTGAGCATCTGAGCCTGCAATTTCTTTATAAACATTAAACGCGCCGTAAGGGAAATTGGCACAGGAACACACCGCCAGCTTAACGTTACTGTAACTTTTTGTTATTTTATTGATATCGGCGTAATCCGTCTCAGAATAACCCAGAGCGCATATTTGGCGGCTGAGCGCCCGCATAGCTGGCTTAAAAAAGCCTTTTTCCGTACACTTGGCGGCTCTTTTATCTGACACTGGTTGCCCTACGGATGCTCGACAAAAACGCCCTTACACAGCTTAAGTCCCTGAAACAGGAAATTCATGACAGCACACCCCGTCATGAAGGCCGGGTCAGGGCAACCACTGGCCGTTTTGGCTTTGTAAATACCGATGACAAGCAGCAGTTTTTCCTGTCACCGGATGAGATGGAAAAGGTATTACCCGGCGACCGGATTGCCTTCCGGGTAGAAGCAGCCGGTGAGGGCAAACAACAAGCCATTATTGAATCAGTCAGCAGCAGTGAATTAACAGAATTTTTTGGCCGCTATACCATTCGCGGTAAAGGCCACTTTATTGAGCCAGACAACGATCTGCTCAACCGCTGGATTTTTGTGCCACCCAACAAACGCCTGAAAGCCGAAGAAGGTGATCTGGTGCGGGCACATATCAGTCAGCATCCTTACCCGAACGGCCGTGCCCAGGCGCATATCGATGAAATTATCGGTAAGCCCGGGGATGATCATATCGAACACCGCTTTATCATGACCAAAGCGGGCCTCAGCGCCGACTTCAGTGACGCTGTCAGTACCCAGGTGAATGAACTGGTTAATCAGGGACTGGAAGCCGAACTGAGTAAACGTACCGATCTGACCCATCTGCCATTTGTCACCATCGATTCCGCCGGTACCCGTGACATCGACGACGCCCTGTACGCCGAGGCTCACAGTCAGGGCTGGTCTTTATGGATTGCCATTGCCGATCCTGCGGCACTGATTCAGGCGGACAGCGAACTGGATAAAGCGGCCGGGCAACGTGCCACCTCATCGTACTTCCCCGATCAGGTATTACCTATGTTGCCGCCAGAGCTGTCCGAACAACTGTGTTCGCTGCAGGAAAACGAATTACGTCTGGCAATGGTGGTAGAACTCAGAATCGCTGAAGACGGCAGCATCGAAAGCACCCATATCCACAATGCCAAAATCCGCAGTCAGGCGAAGTTAAACTACCCGCAGGTCGCTCAGTTAATCAAAGGTGAAGAAAACGATGTGCCTGCCGAGCTGCATGGCCATGTGATCCATCTGTATAACTGCTCACAGGCGTTAAGCCAGTATCGCGCCGCACACTGCCTGGTGATGGAAGAACGTCCGGATTACAAAATCATTACTGACGAACAGGGCAAAGCCAAAGAAATTGTTAAGCTGGAACGCAACCAGGCACACCGTCTGGTGGAAGAATGTATGCTGGCCTGTAACCGCTCTATCGCTGATTGGTTAGCAACACAAAACAGTGGTTTCTTTATTACCCATAACGGCGTACGCACCGAACGGATTGGCGAAGTCGTGGCCCTGTTGCGCGAACAACTCGATCTGGAACGTAAACCTAAGATCCAGCAACTGGAAGAGTTTGTTGAATGGGTACAGAAAGCCGAACAAAGCGGCTCTGATTTACCATTACGCACCATCATCAGCCGTCAGCTGGAGCGCAGCAACCTGTCACTGGAAGCCGGGCCACACTTCGGCTTAGGTTTCAGCCACTACACCACCTTCACCTCACCGCTGCGCAAATACAACGATCTGCTGCTGCATCGGGTGATTAAAGCATTGCTGGAACAGGCACAACCGGCCCTGCCATCCACCGAACAACTGGAACAGATTCAGCAACGTCAGGCCAACAGCCGTATCGCTGCATCCCAAAGTGAAAGCTGGCTGAAACTCGACTGGCTGAAACGGCAGGACAAGAATACCCCCTACGACGCCACCATCGTTCATATGAATTCGATGAACTTTACCGTGCGCCTGGAAGACAGCGGCATCGAAGGCACCATCGACCGCCGTAAAGTGAAAGGTGACTGGACCTTTGAAACCAAAACCCTGACTCATCGCAGTGGTGATGCCTGCTTTAAACTGAATCAGAAAGTGCAGGTTAAAGTTCAGGAAATCAAACCGCTGGCGCGTTCAGCGCGGTTTGTACTGGTGGATGGCGAACAATAAAAAACCGGGAAAACTTTTCCAGAGTTGCATAAAAAAAGCGCTGCCTTTCGGGCAGCGCTTTTTTTTGACGGGCAATCAGCGATCAGAAACCGACAGCGAAGTTCGCACCAAAATACGCGCCTTTCACTTCCACGTCCGTTTCGATATCGGCCAGATCTTCATCGGTCTGCAGCGTCAGGCTGCGGTAACCGGCTTCCAGACCCAGATCAACCACCGGAATCGGCAGGTCATAACCAATGCCGTAAGACAGGTCTTTCATTTTGTTATCGCCGTAGCCAATGTAGTTCACATCCACCTGACCATAAACACCAAACGGTGTGTTCACTTCCACTTCGCCGTATAACAATGGCATCACAAAGTCCAAGTCAACAGGTTCATTCTTTTGTGAATTCGTCTTACTCGTTACTTCAGCTACCCCGTCAAACTGACGCGCCGTCAGACCGAAGTTTACATCAACAAAGGGCACTGGCAGCGGCACGCCCCAGATCATGGTCAGATCGGTATGGCTGAGATCGAACGTTGAGGTGACGTCTTCACTGAAGGGTTTATCGCCGAACTTCGCATTGATAAATCCATCACCTTCCAGTTCCAGCGCTGTCTTTTTCAGCTGCAGGTTCGGGATAAAAGGCAGCGGATGTTCAAAATACAGGGTCAGTTGCTGGCCGTTATCAGAATCCAGGTTCAGGCCATCACTTTCAACCGACACACCATCGTCCAGCTGGCCACTCGGCTCAGCATTCCAGATGCTGGCTTTTGCGCCAACAGTAAATAATAAATCGGCTTGTGCCGCCATCGGGGTCAGAGCTGCCAGCAATGCAGCGATCGCAGTCTTTTTCATGATTCATTCCTGTAAATTTTGTAGTTTTCCAACAGACCGGATTCGGTACGTCACGGGCTTATTACCCGACATTTTGTGTTGTTAGTTTGCCTGCAAATTCTGAGATTGCAAATAGAATGCCTTCTCACACCTGCTGTGAAATTAGTACCATAAACGATCCATAAAAAAGCCCTGCTGGGTTCCACCAGCAGGGCTTTTTACATTATTTTAACAACTCACTGCGACTCAGAAGGTCATACCGATACGGCGGCCGACTTCTTCATAAGACTCAACCACGTTGCCCAACCCCTGGCGGAAGCGGTCTTTATCGAGTTTTTCACGGGTTTCGGCATCCCATAAGCGACAACCGTCCGGCGAGAATTCATCGCCCAACACCACTTCACCTTTAAACAAACCAAACTCCAGCTTGTAGTCGACCAGCAGCATACCGCCGTCAGCGAACAGCTGCTTCAGCACTTCGTTCACTTTAAAGGTCAGTTCTTTCATTTTGTTCAGGTGTTCTTCTTCGGCCCAGCCGAATGAACGGGCGTGGTATTCATTCACCATCGGGTCGCCCAGCTCGTCGTTCTTCAGGAACAGCTCAAAAGTGGGTGGCACCAGGTCAATACCCTCTTCCACCCCCAGGCGCCGTACCAGACTACCGGCCGCGACGTTACGAACAACACATTCCAGCGGAATCATATCCAGTCGTTTAACCAGAGACTCGGTATCCGACAGCAATTTTTCAAAGTGAGTCGGAATGCCCGCTTCACTCAGCTTGCTCATTACAAACGCATTGAACTTATTATTCACCAGACCTTTACGATCCAGCTGCTCCATTTTTTTACCGTCAAACGCCGAAGTGTCGTTGCGGAATTGCAAAACCATCAGGTCGTTATCATCAGTGGTGTAAACGGATTTCGCCTTACCAGAGTAAAGCAGTTCGCGTTTTTCCATAGGAGTCTCTCCGGAAAAATAGTTTAAATAGTCGGTCGGCAAACGGCTTGCCGGCCAGAATGCTTAGTTGGGCTACGCCAGCGAATACCATTCAGATACTTTATCCTGCTCCAGCAGGGTTACTTCATCCGGCGTACAGTTTAATACCGGCGCCAGTAACTGCCGTACCAGAGTACGGTTGTTGTTTTTTTCACTGATATGCCCGGCGGTAACCCGTTTTAATCCGGGCCAGTGAATCCGCTGCACCAGCTCGGCACACTGGTGATTGTTCAGATGGCCATAATTGCCGGCAACCCGGGCACGCAGGCTGGGCGGATAAGGCCCTACCTGCAATAATTGTGGATCGTGGTTGGCTTCAATCTGTAATGCATGACAGCCGGCATAATGCTGCAGGATATGGGGAGTTAATGACCCCAGATCTGACAGAATTCCCAGCTTAAAACCTTCCGGATTACTCATCACATATTGCAGTGGTTCCTGGGCATCGTGTGGCACCACCACCGGCAACACCTGCATTCCCGCCAGCGTCAGTACTTCTTCCGAACGGATACAATGCCACAACGGATGCGACAGCCAGTCCATTTTACGGGCCGTACCAAACGACGCATAAAATGGAATCTGCAGGGTTTCACACAGCGTCTGTACCCCTTTCGCATGATCACCGTGCTCATGAGTCACCAGCACGGCGGTTAACTGAGCCGGATCCAGATTTAATTGCGTCAGCCGTTCGAGAATGACCTTGCGGCTGAAACCACAATCCACCAGCAAACATTGCTGCTGATAGTCAATTACCGTGGCATTGCCGCG
The DNA here is from genome assembly GCF_042648445.1 of Bacterioplanoides pacificum. Classification (NCBI taxonomy): domain Bacteria; kingdom Pseudomonadati; phylum Pseudomonadota; class Gammaproteobacteria; order Oceanospirillales; family Oceanospirillaceae; genus Bacterioplanoides; species Bacterioplanoides pacificum. Next base: position 640,824 of record NZ_JBHRYB010000001.1, on the reverse strand, counting down.
GCTGCCACTGCCTAACGATGCGTATCTCACTGATCCAGCTGATTTTTCACTTCGGTTAATACCCGCTGGGTGACATCGGCATCTGCCAGATTATCGGCATCAGTTAACAACGACAGGTAAACCCCTTGCCGTGAGCGATTCATTTTTAACAGATAGTTGGCGCTGGTAACCAGCTCTTCACCCCAGAGTTTCCCCCACCAGCTACGGGTATCCTCAACATCCGTTTGCTCCAGCTGCAGATAATAGGTACCGGTACTGCGGTTTAAGTCCGTCAGCTTTAAATCAGACGCCGCCAGCGCTTCGGTAACGGCAGCCCAGGACGCGGCATACCCCAGATCCATACGCAGAATCTGTGTACCAGCACCGTCTTTATCAAGACGGGGATTCAGGCTGTCAGCCCGATACTGCGCCAGACTGGTCACGCCGGTATCGTCGACCTGCTCAACCACCAGTGGTAACGGACGTGGCGTTGCAAATTTGTCCGGCCGCCGGGTTTCCACCGGCAATGGCGGAATCACATTGGCATCCCGCTGCGCCAGCGGAGCCTGTCCGGCCGGGGTCTGCAACTCCGGCTGAGGCTCCAGTGTCAGATAGTTATCAGCACGATCCTGGAAAGTATCACCAAACAGGAAACTACAGCCGCTTAACAGAGCACTGCTGAGCAGCAGTGCAGACGTACAGATACGCTTCAAGGTCATATCATCCGATCAGGTCAAAGCCTGCCATCGCCAGTTCCAGCTTGGCACGATAGCGGTTATCCAGCTCAACCAGAGGCAAACGAATGCCTTTGCCCATATAGCCCATTTTGTGCATCGCCCATTTCACCGGAATCGGATTGGCTTCGCTGAACAGGTTATTATGTAATGACATCAGCTGATCATTCAGCGCTTTGGCTTCGTCGGCTTTACCATCCAGCGCCAGCATACACAGCTGATGCATCAGTTTAGGAACCACGTTAGCCGTCACTGAAATATTGCCTTTACCGCCCATCAGGATCAGCTCATAAGCTGTCGCATCATCACCGGAATAAACCGCCATGCGGTCACCAACCAGATCAATCACCTGGCGCGCACGGGCCATATCCCCGGTCGCTTCTTTAACGGCCACAATCTGTTCAACATCGGCCAGCGCAGCGATGGTTTCCGGCAACATATCACAGGCGGTACGGCCCGGAACGTTGTAAAGAATCTGTGGAATATCAACCGCCGCGGCAATCGCTTCATGATGCGCAATCAGACCACGCTGAGGCGGTTTGTTGTAGTACGGCGTCACCAATAATGCCGCATCAGCGCCCAGAATTTTGGCTTCCTGCGTCAGCTCGATGGCTTCGGAGGTGGAGTTAGCACCGGTGCCGGCAATGATCGGACGACGACCCGCAGCCACTTTAACAACCCGCTCAATCACCGCACAATGTTCTTTGGTGTCCAGTGTCGCAGACTCACCTGTTGTACCGACAGCAACAATTGCATCGGTACCTTCCTTTATATGGAATTCAATCAGGCGATCGAGGGAATCCCAGTCGACCTGACCGTCATCGTGCATCGGGGTAACCAAAGCCACAATACTGCCGGTAATCATTGAGCGATACTCCAAATTCTGAGCGTAAAAACAGAGGCGCAATACTACTGATGCCGCGCCCCGGACACAAGAGACAAGGTGAATTCTGCGTCTCAGTCGCCGCTGGCTGGCGGCTCAGTCTCGGCCAGATTCTGGGAATCCGGCCAGGCCTGTAACACCGCTTTAAACAGGGTTGCCAGCGGAATTGCAAAAAACACCCCCCAGAAGCCCCACAAACCACCAAACACCAGCACCGCAACAATAATGGCAACCGGATGCAGACTGACCACCTCCGAAAACAACAGCGGCACCAGAACATTGCCATCCAGCGCCTGAATAATGCCGTACACCACCATCAGCCAGACAAAATCATTACTCCAGCCCCACTGCACATACCCCACCATGGCAATCGGAATGGTGATCACCGCGGCCCCGATATACGGAATCAGCACCGACAAGCCGACACCAATCGCCAGCAGAGCCGCATAATTCACCCCCATGATGATAAAGGCGATATAGGTCACACCACCCACAATCACGATTTCCAGCGCCTTACCACGGATGTAATTGGCAATTTGTTCATCCATCTCCGCCCACACCCGGTTCAGCATGCTGCGTTTGCGCGGCAAAAACGACGTACACCAGCGCACGATCTGATCGGAATCCTTCAGCAGGAAAAACACCAGGATTGGCACCAGCACACAATAAATCAGCACCGCCATCACACCGGTAATGCCCGAAATCGAAAAACTGACCGCCAGCTGTCCCATCCTGGCCAGCTCATCACCGATTTGCTTGGTCCACTGATGCACCTGGTCATTGCTGATCAGGTCGGGGTATTTTTCCGGTAATAACATCAACAGCGCCTGGCCTTTACTGGCCATCTTGGGCAACTCATAAAAAAACTGACTGGTCTGTTGCCAGATTGCCGGCATGATAATAAACAGCAGTGCCAGAAACACACCGATGAACAACAGAAACACCACCACCGTCGCCCCCAGATGCCCCAGGCCACGTTTTTTGCAGTAGTTCATACCACCTTGCAGCAAATACGCCAGCACCACAGCCGTCAGAAACGGAGCCAGCACCTGCCCAAGTGTGACAATCACCAGCAACACCGCGGTAATCAGCAATAACAGCAGCAAGGCTTCTTCGTCAGAAAAATAACGATCCACCCAACGGCGAACGACAGTAAACATAGCCATCAGGCTCCCTTTTTAATCCAGTACTGATAACAATCCTGTTCATCACTGGCATGCAGCAATTCATGACTGGTCAGTTCAGTAAACTTTTTGATATCACGCCAGGAACCGGCATCTGTGGCAGTGACCCACAACACCTCCCCGGGGTTCAGCTGCTTCAGTGCCAGCTTGGTTTTTAACAGTGGCATCGGACATTCCAGACCACGAGCATCCAGATGTTGCTGATAAGAGATTGAATTAGACACACTTCACGCCTTTTGCCAAACTGGCCGGCTATTATATACCTAAGCATTGCTGACGTAATCGCCCCACAACGGCCATCAGCCGCAATCACTGGCCAGTCTTGCCGAACTTTGCTTTGCCTTTGCAGAACTTTTCAGGCGACCGGCTGGTCGATATCGCCACGTAAGGGATAATTGAATATTGGACATTCTGAACCGGGAACCCGACTTTTGAAATCAGCCGCCTGTTTATTCAGCCTGCTCGCCGCTCTGCCATTCAGCACTCAGGCAGGCAATTCGGATCTGCCCGACCTGGGAGACAGTGCCTCCAGCTATGTGTCATTACAGGAAGAACACCAGCTGGGGCGGCTGTGGCTGCGACAGTTACGGCGCCAGGCTAATACCATGGAATCACCACTGGCCAATCAGTTTCTGGAAAATCTGATTTACCGCCTGATCCCGCACAGCGAAGTGAAGCTGTCTGATTTTGAGTTTGTTATCATCGACCGCGAAGAACTTAATGCCTTCGCCGTTCCCGGCGGCATCATCGGCATTAATTTTGGTATTTTTCTGCACGCCCGCGACGAAGACGAGTTGTCTGCGGTACTGGCCCACGAACTGGCCCACCTGAGTCAGCGTCACTTTGCCCGTCAGATTGAGCAGGCAGAAAAACAACAGCCGGTTGCTATCGCCGCGTTATTAGCCAGCATCCTACTGATTGCCAGCAATAATGCCGACGCCGGTTTCGCCGGACTGGTCACCAGCCAGGCTGCTTCGGTACAGAATCAACTGGCTTACAGCCGGGAATGGGAACGCGAAGCCGACCGCATCGGCATGAAAGCCCTGGTCGGCGCCGGCCTCGATCCACACGCCATGCCCAGTATGTTCCAGGCCATGTTACAGGCCAATCGCTTCAGCCAGCGGCCGCCTGAGTTTCTGCTGACCCACCCGGTGACAGAAAACCGGGTAGCCGATGCCGCCGGGCGGGCCGAAAATTACCCACACAAACCCAGGCTTACCAGCTTCACCTTCGATATTCTGAAAAACCAGGCGCGCATGCGTTATCAGCTGAATGCAGCTGAACAGCAGCAACATTTCGAACACCAACTGACCCTGAACAGCAAACACAGCCAGCCTTATGCCGCCGCACAACTGGCTCTGGCACAACTGGCCGCCGACAAACGCGATGCCGCCAGCGGGCTTAAAATACTGCAACAGATGGCCGCCCCCTATAATGAACACCCGGCCGCGGTCTCGCTGCAGGCCCAACTGTTACGATTACAAGGAAATAATCAGGCGGCACTGAAGGCACTGGATGAAGCCCTGGTCTTTCAGCCCGGCAGCTTTGAATTAAGCAGTCGCAAGGCCGATATTCTGATGGCCGACGAGCAATACGACAACGCCAGCCAACTGCTGAAACAGCTGTCTGAGCAACGTCCGGGTTATCCACACGTGTGGCGCAACCTGGCGGCCGCCGCCGGTAAAAACCAGCAAAAGACCTTGTCGCACCGGGCTAATGGTGAATATCTGTTTATCACCGGCTTTCAGGCGAAAGCCTTGCGGCAAATGGAGCTGGCCCTGAAGCAGGCCAAAAAAGAAGGGGATTTTCTGCAGGAAGCCGCCATCAGCCGCAGAGTGCGGATCATGGCCAACAGCCCGACCCGCTTTGGCAACTGAAAACGATCCGATCGCCGCGTTTCTAATCACGGCGTTTCCAATCACAGGGCCCCGGGGCGGAGCGCTGTGGCTGCGGCCATTCAGGCCGGAGTGAAGGTCAGCATACGGTCCAGACTGATAACCGCACGCTGGCGCAGACCTTCTTCAATAATGATTTCCTGACTGCCGGTTTTTAATACATCACGCATATTACGCAGCTCATTCATCCCCATCCACGGGCAATGAGCACAGCTGCGACAGGTCGCTCCGTTACCGGCGGTTGGCGCTTCAATCAGTAATTTGTCCGGTGCTGCCTGCTGCATCTTGTAAAAGATGGCTTTATCCGTTGCCACAATCAGCGTGTCGTTAGCCAGATCCCGCGCCGCCGCAATCAGCTGACTGGTGGAGCCCACCACATCCGCCATCTGTACCACGGAATCCGGCGACTCCGGATGCACCAGAATGGCAGCGTCCGGGTGAACCTTCTTCAGATCCTCAACACCTTTGGCTTTAAATTCATCATGCACAATGCAGGCGCTGTCCCACAGAATCATATCAGCACCGGTTTGCTGCTGAATGTAATGACCCAGATGCTTGTCCGGCCCCCAGATCAGTTTTTTACCCTGCTCTTTCAGATGGGTTACCACCTGCAGCGCAATGCTGGACGTTACAACCCAGTCTGCCCGCGCTTTTACCGCTGCCGATGTATTCGCGTACACCACCACGGTACGATCCGGATGCTGATCACAAAACTGCGAAAATTCATCCACCGGACAACCCAGATCAAGCGAACAGGTGGCCTCCAGTGTCGGCATCAGCACCCGTTTTTCCGGACTGAGAATTTTTGCCGTTTCGCCCATAAAACGCACTCCGGCCACCAGCAAAGTACTGGCACTGTGATCGCGGCCAAAACGGGCCATCTCCAGTGAGTCGGCCACACAACCGCCGGTTTCTTCAGCCAGCGCCTGAATTTCAGGGTCACAATAATAATGCGCCACCAGTACAGCATCTTCCTGCCGGAGCAGCTGACGAATGTCCTGTTTTAATGCCTGCTGTTCTGCCGGGCTCTGCTCAGACGGTTTAGACCAGTAATTCCGAATCACCTGCTGTGGGGTTTGTACCGCTTCTGTCATCTTTCTCTCATCACATGATTGGCGATTGTGCCGCTATTTTATCATAGCGACCCGGGGCGACTGCCAGCCCTGCTTCTGGCAACAAAGTTTTCCGGCCATAAAAAAAGGGGAGAAAACCGGCTGGCTTTCTCCCCTTTTCAGGAATAAATGGTGGGTCGTGCTGGATTCGAACCAGCGACCAATTGGTTAAAAGCCAACTGCTCTACCAACTGAGCTAACGACCCGATAAGTGCTGCGCAGATGAAACTCGCGTTTTTCTGAATTTCTGGAATTCAGTAACTATTTCAGCAACTTAGCTTCCGTTTGATGATGGTGGGTCGTGCTGGATTCGAACCAGCGACCAATTGGTTAAAAGCCAACTGCTCTACCAACTGAGCTAACGACCCCGGAAGTGCGGCGTATAATACCGAAATTTTTCTGAGTGACAAGCCTTTTTTTAAAAAAAGTTTCGATTTCAGCAACTTAGCCGGTCGCAAAGGCTTACGACCGCTAAGTACAGGGCGTTAACGGCCAGCCGGCATCTTCTCCAGATAGGATTGCGCCAGGCGTACGGTTGAATCCGCTTTGCCGGTGTAACTCTCAATCACCTTATTCAGCCAGCTACGGGCCTGTTCGGTTTTCCCCTGCTTATGCAGAGTCACACCCAGCTTGTAAGTCGCGTCAGGCGCTTTCTGGTGATCGCTATGATGTTCGACAACCTGAGCAAAGGCTTTCTCCGCCTCTGGCAGCTTGCTTTGCACCAGATACACTTCACCATTCCAGTACCAGGCATTGGCGGCCAGCGCGTCATCCGGGTAGTGAGTGACAAAATCGGCGAATGCCTGATTGGCTTCAACGAATTTTTTCTCACGCACCAGTGTCATCGCCGCTTTATAAGCATCTGCCGCCGGCACCTGAGACGTCGCGGCAACAGCCGGAGTATCCGTCGCCGGCTTCTGTGCCGCAGGCTGGCGTACCAGGCTGGCAACACGGCGGTCGAGATCCAGATAACGTGCCCGCTGCTCCTGCTTCATGGTCCGCAGCTGTTTATCCTGAGTTTCAACCTGGCTGCGCAACATCGCAATTTCCTGCTGCATTTGCTCAACCTGAAATAACAACTCAGATAATAAATCATTGCCGTCGTCAGATTCGGCGGCGGGCTGAGCCAGAGTGGCCGAAGGGGTAACAGATGATGAGGAAGATGGGGGAAGAGTTTCGGGTTGTGCAGGCGCCACCGTGCGGTTGGCGCCTACCGAAACCCATTCATCCTCAGCAACAGCACTGGCTGCAACAGCCAGCGCCAAAGGCAGGATGAGATGTTTCATTAACGGCTCTGGTATTTCACTTCAACGCGACGGTTTTTAGACCATGCATCGCGGTTGTGAGCAACAATAGCAGGACGCTCTTCACCGAAGCTAACAACCTGCAGCTGACCGGCTTTTGCACCGTTCGCCATCAGGAAACGACGTACAGTCATGGCACGACGCTCGCCCAGAGCCAGGTTGTATTCAACCGTGCCGCGCTCATCAGCGTGACCTTCCAGAACAACACGAGCTGCCGGGTTAGCCGCCAGGTAAGCTGCGTGTGCTTTCAGTGCATCTTTGCCGTCTTCTTTCAGAGTGCTCTGATCGAAGTCGAAGTAGAACACAGTCATTTCCAGCAGTGCTTTTTGTGCTTCGTTAGCCTGAGCTTCCAGAGATTCGCCTGCAACTTCACCGGCTTCAACCGCTGTTGTTTCCGCTTCCTGGCCCGCTTCAGCCACTTGTTGTTCAACTTGTTGTTCAACCGCTGTTGGCTCAGTGTTACCAGCGCCTTCGTTAACGTCACCAGTGCTTGAACAAGCAGAGATCAAAGCAGCGCCCAGCGCCACGCCAAAGGCTTTATACAGTGCAGTTTTTTGCATATCCGTCTTCCAGTCCGAAAGTTAGTTTAAAAAATCATTATAAAATCGGCGACCAGGCAGGTTCCCTGACGTCTCCGTACTTCGATGGCAGGCGGAATTTCACCTCTCCATCGACCGATACCGCAGCGAGAATACTACGATTCGCCTCACTTGCGGCATAAATTACCATACTTCCGTTAGGCGCAACACTAGGGGATTCGTCCAAATGAGTCTCGGTGGTAAGAATGTGCACTCTGCCACTTTTTATCTCCTGTGAAGCGATATGGAAGTTGCCGCCAGACTGGTGAACAAACACCATTTTGCGGCCATCCGCGGTAATTCGTGCCCGGGCGTTATACCCCCCTTCGTAGGTCATACGCTTAACCTGTTTATCCGCCAGCGATACCTGATAAATCTGTGGCCCGCCCGCCCGGCTGGAGGTAAAGATCAGATGTTCACCACCCGGCATCCACTGAGGTTCGGTATCAATACCATAATGACGGGTAATGCGTTCCAGCTTACGGGATTGCAGATCCATCACCCAAACATCCGGATTGCCCAGCCGCGAACGTACAAACGCCAGTTTTTTACCATCCGGTGAAAAGGCCGGCGAACTGTTAGAACCTGCAAATGCCGCCACTTTTTCCCGCTGACCGGTTGCCAGTGTCTGAAAATAGATTTCGCTTTTGCCGTTTTCAAACGACACATACGCCACCTTTTTGCCATCCGGTGACCAGGCAGGGGAAATAATAGGGTGTGGTGATTTAAAAATCAGACGCTCACGGGCACCATCGGCATCGGCATAATTGAGATTAAAGCGGGTACGTTCACGATTGGTGGTGACGTAAACCAGCTTGGTAGAAAACACACCATCAATACCCGTGAGCTTTTTAAAGATAAAATCACTGATGTAATGAGCCACATCGCGTAACTGGCTGCCCGTTCCTTTGACCCGATGGCGGAATACTTCAACTTTCTGGTGTACATCCAGCACATGAAATTCCACCGCATAACCGGTTGGCAGTACATTCATCCGGCCAATCACCACAAAGTCCTGGCGCTGTGTTTTCCAGTCAGGGTAGGCAACCTGCGCCAGCTCAGTTGGCCGGCTGATCATATTGCTTTCATCCATCACGCGGAAATAACCACTGGAGGCCAGATCGTTCGCAATAATGGTACTGACATCCTCCGGCGGTGGTGTAGAACCACTCCAGGCAAACGGCACTACGGCGATCGGCATGGCACTTTGTTTACCCTGGGTGACTTCAATCACTAATTCAGCCCGGGCACTGACAGTACTCAGCAATAACAGGGTCGCTATATAAAAAGAGCGGATGGTTCGGCTTACCACGAGGCGTTCTCCGGTCGGAATTTCATCGTTAAATGGCGGAAGTTCTGTTCAAACACCGCAATATCGTTTGGCACAGGTAACGGCGATGCTTTATGAATGGCCTGTTCCACGGAACGGTCCAGCCCCTGATGCCCACTGCTGTTGATAATCTGCACCTGAATTACCTCGCCGGTGGGCACCAGAGTCAGACGCACCGTTACCTCCATCTCAGCAGCCACCGCTGGCGGATAACGCCAGGCAGAAGTAATGCGGTCACGGATTAACGCCGTATGTTCTAACGTGGTCGCGGCTGCCCGTTCAGCTTTTATCTCAGCCTGACGCTGGGCTTCGAGTTCGGCGGCAGCCTGTTCCTGAGCCAGCTGCCGCAACATTTGTTGCTCCAGTCGCTGCTGTTCCTGGCGTTGCTGTTCCTGACGTTGCTGTTGCGCTTTTTGTTCCGCCGCCTGTTGCTCAGCCAGCTGCTGTTGCTTTAACCGCTCAGCTTCCGCTTTACGCTTTTTTTCCGCAGCGGCTTTTTGTTTTGCCAGTTGCTGTTGTTTCAGCTTCTCCCGACGCTGCTGTTCTTTTTTACGTTTCGCCGCCAGTTGTTGTTGCCGTTGCTGTTGCGCCCGACGTTTTTCCGCCAGGGCTTTACGCTGACGTTGCTGCTCGGCTTTTTCACGCCGTTGCTTAACGGCTTTATTTTCTTCCTGCACCACATTCGCAATCATATGCTGCGGCACCGGCTCAGCCATCCGCGGTTTGCTCTCTGGCCACTGCAGCAAAAACAAACCTGCAACCAGCAGGTGAACTATCAATGCCACAACCACAGCAAAACCATAACTGTCGGGGCGGCGCCAGCCTGTTGTCATCCAGCCCATGTTAACGGGAAGCCTCCGGGTCCGGCGCTTCAGTGATCAGGCCTACATTTTTTATCCCGATCGACTGCAAACCGCCCATCAGCACCACCACTTTGCCGTATGGAACCTGTTCATCGCCGCGAATCAGCAGACGTGTGCCCGGCACTTCGGCCGTGACCTTTCTGGCGTAGTCCTGTACATCGGCCAACACCATGGCTTTGGGTTGCTCTTCTCCGCGTTCAATAAAATAAACGCCTTTTGCATTCACTGACACAATAATGGTGTTGCCATCCGGATCGATTTCCGTCGGCGTGGAATCCACGTCGGGCAGGTCCACCGGCACACTCTGCACCAGCATCGGAGCCGTCACCATAAAGATGATCAGCAGCACCAGCATCACATCGATATAAGGTACAACGTTGATTTCAGCGACAGGCCGGCGTTTCTCCACCGGTGGTGCCATCGGCTCCATCAGCTTGCCCCTGCTTCGTCTTTTTTCGCCACGCTCTGGTTCATTTTGTGTGCCTGGCGGTACAGCAAAGACGAAAATTCATCCGCAAAGGTGTACATACCGGTCACCATACGATCCACCCGACTGGCGAAGCGGTTATAGAAAATGACTGCCGGAATCGCTGCCAGCAAGCCCATGGCCGTGGCAACTAATGCTTCTGAAATACCCGGTGCAACCGTGGCAATGGTGGCCTGCTTAACCGCAGCCAGCCCCTGGAAAGAATGCATAATGCCCCAAACGGTACCGAACAGGCCGATATACGGGCTGGTTGAACCCACCGTTGCCAGAAAAGGTAAATGGGTATCCAGGTTTTCAGATTCACGGCTGATACTGATGCGCATCGCCCGCTGTACACCGGCCATCACCGCATCCGGATCACTGGTATTCTGCTGACGCATTTTTCCGAATTCTTTCATACCGGCAATAAAAACATTTTCAATCGCGCTGGGTGCCGGGTTTTGCTGGCATTCGCGGTACAACGCATTGAGATCTACCCCCGACCAGAAACGCTCTTCAAAATCGAGCAACTGATCACGACTGGCCGACAGTAGCCGGCTGCGCTGAACAATCACAACCCAGCTCAATACGGATGCTGCCAACAACATCAGCATAACCAGCTGAACAACAATACTGGCATTGGCAATTAACGAAATAATCGACATCGATTCGTTCACAAACACTCCTGTCGGTTTGTCTGAATTAGTTATTAATAGTGTTAATAATATCTGCCGGAATGGCCCGGGGAGAACCACTGCTATCGATACAGGCAACGGAGACATAACCGTTTACCAGCAGTTCTTCTTTTTCGTCACCGATACGATATACAGACTGGCTGATGTTAAAACTGGCTTTACCCAACTTTTCGACCTGAACACTGACCTCAAGCTCATCATCCAGACGAGCGCTGCGGCGATATTTTGCAGAAACATCACGTACAACAAACAAAATACCCTGCTGCCGTAATACTTCCTGATTAAACCCGATTTTGCGTAACCATTCTGTGCGGGCACGCTCAAAAAAATTAAGGTAGTTAGCGTAATAAACGATACCACCGGCATCAGTATCTTCGTAATACACCCGCACGGGCCAGCGAAAACTCATGTGTCCTTCTCTTGCGAAATAAAACGCGCCGGTAATTCCAGACCAAAATGACGGTACGCATGCCGGGTTGCCATACGGCCCCGGGGCGTACGGGTAATATAGCCCTGTTGCATCAGATACGGCTCAAGCACATCTTCGATGGTATCGCGCTCTTCACCGATGGACGCTGCCAGGCTTTCTACCCCCGCCGGTCCGCCATCGTATTTTTCCAGCAGAGTTAATAATAAACGCCGGTCCATATGATCAAATCCCTGGGCATCGACATTCAGCATATTCAACGCCGCATCAGCAACCTGCTGATCAACCACACCGTCGGATTTTACCTGGGCGTAATCACGCACACGGCGTAATAACCGGTTAGCAATCCGTGGTGTACCGCGCGCGCGACGGGCAATTTCCCGGGCACCATGGTCATCAACATCCAGTTCCATTAAACGACCGGAGCGCGACACAATACCCGATAAGTCATCGATATTGTAAAACTCCAGCCGCTGCACAATACCAAAGCGGTCACGCAGCGGTGATGTTAACAAACCTGCCCGGGTTGTAGCCCCCACCAATGTAAAAGGTGGTAAATCAATTTTAATCGAACGTGCTGCCGGCCCTTCGCCCACCATAATATCCAGCTGATAATCTTCCATCGCCGGATACAACACCTCTTCAACCGCTGGATTAAGGCGATGAATTTCGTCGATGAATAACACATCGCCCTCTTCCAGATTGGTCAGCATGGCAGCCAGATCGCCGGCTTTTTCCAGCACCGGTCCGGAGGTGGACTTAATCTGAGAGCCCATTTCCTCCGCGATGATATTCGCCAGGGTGGTTTTTCCTAATCCCGGCGGACCAAACACCAGGGTATGATCCAGCGCTTCGTCGCGTGCCCGGGCAGCACCGATAAATATTTCCATCTGCTCACGCACATGGGGCTGACCAATATAATCGGCCAGAGTTTTTGGCCGGATAGCGCGGTCCTGACGTTCTTCTGCCATCACCGGCTGCGGGCTGATAAAACGGTCTTCTTCGATCATAAATATTTCCCGTTACCGGCCCAGCGTACTTTTTAATGCCAGGCGGATCAGTTCTTCCGCTGACAGGCCATCCGCCGCGACTTTATTCAGCATCTTCGCTGCGTCAGTTGGTTTATACCCCAGTGCCACCAGCGCACCTTCGGCCTCTGCCAGCAGCTGATTCTGACCGGCCTGCTCCGCCGCATCCACGGCGGCCCATAACGGTGCCGGTGCCTGCCACTCCTTCAGACGGTCGCGCATTTCCACGATCAGCCGTTCAGCGGTTTTCTTGCCCACTCCGGGTAACTTGGTCAGCGCCGTCACGTCCTCGGCATGAACACAGGCAGCAAAAGCATTCACATCCATACCAGATAAAATCGCCAGTGCCAGCTTCGGCCCCACACCACTGACCTTAATCAGAGTACGGAACAGGGTACGCTGGCCTTTATCACTGAAGGCATACAACTGATGCGCATCTTCGCGGATGGCGAGATGGGTATAAACCACGGCGACATCACCGGTTTTGCCCAGACTGACAAAGGTAGACAGTGGCGCCTGCACTTCATAACCCACGCCGTTGACGTCGATTAATAAATCCGGAGCCTGTTTTTCGAGAATAATGCCTTGCAGACGACCTATCATGGGTTGTGAATTCTTACTGATTAGAAAGGCGCCTAGCCTATCAGCAAACCGCTATGCGGCTCAATTCAGATACAGCGGCTAACACAGGCAGGGATGTGCAGGAGGGCTAGAGCTTCATACGGCCACGGGCATAACTTCTGATACCGGCCTGAGTCACCAGGCTGGCCCGGGTATGCGCGTGAGTCAGAGCGATCGCTAAGGCATCCGCGGCATCAGCCTGGGGCCGGCCGGGCAGTTTTAACAGATGTTGTACCATCAGCTGCACCTGCTCTTTGGTGGCACTGCCTTTACCCACCACCGACTGTTTAATCGTCCGTGGTGCATATTCCGCCACCGGTAATCCCTGGCGTGCAGCGGCAACAATAGCCACACCACGCGCCTGACCCAGCTTCAGTGCCGAATCGGCATTTTTGCCCATAAACACCTGTTCGATGGCAAATTCCTGCGGGCAGTGCTGTTCGATCAGCGTCTCAATACAGTCGTAAATTTTCTGCAGTCGTAAGGCCAGCTCGCCTTCTCCCAGCCGGATACAACCGCTGGTGATGTATTCATTTTTTTGCCCAACGCTGTTAATAACACCAAAACCGGTAATGCGTGAGCCCGGATCAATGCCAAGGATAATGGCCATACAAAAAGAAACTCCTGAGTCAGCGCACAGTGTACTCAGGAGTCGGGGATGTGGGTAGCAAACCGGGTGAATTACCAGTCGTTGGCGGATAACGCCGCCCGCACGGTGCGGATCTTTTCGGTTTCCTCCAGCTGCGCCAGATTCTCAAACAGCTGACGCGATTCGCCACTGGTAGCTTCGCTGGCCATCTGGCGATACAAGTGGATCAGGTAGTCATCAATTTTCAGCGCAATCTCAACCAGTTCATCCACGGATAAATCCGGATGACACTGTTTACAGCCATCCAGTGCTTTGGCAATGGAGCCGGGTTCAAACTGGTGCCATTCCGACAACACCTTCTGACTGGTGTGCTCATGCAGATTCTGCATCGAATGCGCCAGCGTATTTTCATGCTCGGCCAGTAACTGCAGCATCATATCAACCCGCTCACGCTGGGTCTGATCGCGCAACTGCTGATACAGGTTACGGGCGTGTTCATGCAACTGCTGGCTGTAATCCAGCACATCTTTAACGGTGGAATAACTCATGCACTCTCTCCTCTGCGCTGGCTGACCGCTGGCCTTTCAGCCAGCCTGTTATGTCAGTTTAGCCGCGCATCACAGCTCTGCATTGCGCTGTATCAGTGATCGTGGTCGTGCTCACCGTCGTCTTCATTAAACTGGCGGGCAATCTCATCAGCATGGGCTTTGACGATTTTAATGTTATTGGCCGGTACTTGTTTGGCTGCTTTCACCATCATGATAGAGGCTTTCATCATACCTTCCATCATGGCTTTTTCTTCCGCCGGAATCCCTTCAGCCTGGCTCAGTTGCTCCAGCTGGGCCTGCATCTGTGCTTCACTGGCCGGGTTATCCTGCAGCTCAATCGCCATAAACGCCAGGCTGATATCACGTGACACGGTCGCCCATTCCTCAACCGACGCAAAGCCCTGTTGTTTGGCCTGCTTATTAAAGTCATCGTACAGGCCTTCTTTACGCAGCTGTTCAACCCCTTTTTCAAACACCTGATCCATCGTCTCCGATTCCTGCATCACGCTGTCGCCGCCCAACTTATCGTCGTGTTGCTCCAGCCAGCTGGTCAGGGTTGGCATCGCCTTCAGCCAGCGCTGTACGTCGTTATCCGTCAGTTCCTCGGCCTGTGCCAGCGGCAGCCAGGCCAACATCACCAGCGCCAGCATTGCCTGTTTAATCAGTTTCATCCGTCGTTCCTTATGCTATTCGGTCTGTAAGATAGCGTAACGCTACCACAGCCCTTCAGGTGCGACCATAGACCGTCAGGGTCACTGCGTCATCAAAATCACCAATCGCCGGCAACGTACTGCAGACCGCCTGATACAATGGCCGCAGCGTTACCCAATCCGGTGCCACCTGTGGATTTTCAGCCAGCAGCCAGTCGGGTATCTGTAACATCAGCTGACGTAAGTCAGCGCTGGAGCTGATGTCATACAACACATCACTGGCGAGCAACACATCCACCGGCGGCCAGCCGGCCTGCGCATCCACCGCCATCAGCTCAACCTGATTCAGCCCGGCATTGTGCGCCGCTGCCAGCAATGCATTATCATCCAGATCGGCGACCCACACCTGCCGGGCACCGGCTTTTGCCGCCGCAATCCCCACCAACCCCGAGCCGCAACCAAAGTCCAGCACCCGCTTGCCGCGTACCAGCTCCGGATGATCGAGAATATATTGCGCCAGCAAGCGGCCACCGGCCCAGGCAAACGCCCAATACGGTAACCGTTGCCAGAATGCACTGATCTGGGCAACATCCAGCTGCACGCGCTCGGCATCAATATCCAGCAACCACAATAACAACGACTGGCTGAGCTGTTGTTTCAGCCCGGCACCGGGCAACAATAATGCCTGCAATAAACGGGCATCCGGAGTTTCACCAACTGACATATTTCTTCTTAAACCGGGTTACTTTTTTCAGATAATTGCGCGATTCGTGTTTCGGGTGCTGCGTTACGATGGTGCGATACACCTGCTCGGTGGTCATCGCATTAATGCGCGCCAGCGCCTGCTTGCGGCCGCTGCCAAACGCTTTAAATAAATTGCCGGCACCGCCGTTGTAAGCGGCAATCATACAATATTCTTTTTTCAGCCAGCCTTTGACATCACGCAGATACACATCGCGCAAAATCGACAAATAGGCCGAGCCAACATCAATATTGTTTTCCGGGTCGAGCAGAAAATTGCGGCTGGGTTTATCGCTACGCTGATAAATACGCTGGAACACATCTTTACCGGCGGTATTGCGCATTACCTGCATCAGGCCATAAGCATTGGCATGTGACACTGCCATCGGATTAAAACTGCTTTCGGTTTCCATAATGGCAAAAATCAGTGCTTCAGACAGGCGATAATGTTTGGCCGCACGGCTGACCGGAATACGATAACGATCGGCGCTGATCCGTTTATAATTACCCACCATGGGCATATCGACCCAGTATTTACCGCCGCCCTGGCGCAGTTGTTCGGCCACCAGATAAGCCGCATAGCGCTCCGCCCGCCAGGGGTATAACACCGCCTGGCCGTCATGATCCAGCACCTGCCCGGCCAGAAACGGTTTGCCCGTCAGGCCAAAGTCGGCGGCGGTGTATAAATCAATTGCATTCGGGTCAGCCGGGGTCAGTAAGGTGGCTTTAATGGCTTTCTGCAACGATTGCAGAGGTGTTTTCGAGCCCCGGGTTTCGACCCGGATGCTGCCGGCAGCAAAATCGATCCGCACCCGGGTATGAAAGTCATCGAGGTATTTAACCATGCTGTGGATTGAGCTTTGCTGAAACTCATCACCCCACACCTGGTCGGCTTGCTCGGCAAAAAAGGTGTACTCCAGAATCACCGCCTGAACATCATCCGACAGCTCAGAGAAGTTATCCGGTAACTCAGCCGAGTGCAGCGGCACACTCCAGCTCAGCAATAAAAGCCATCCGCTCAGAAAAAAAAAACGCACTGACCACCCGTGATAAAAAAGAGGACAGTGTAATGACCGCGACGGCGCTTGTCAGCGCCGTCGGGAAAGTCCATCAGCGTTTGGCTTCGCGCCGTACCGCACTGGTAGAAAACTGACGGCGGGTAAAGTTCTGATCGGCGTTTAACGTTGCGCCACGTTCATTATCCAGACCTTCAGCATAATAACGGCTGTTTTCCAGATCGTAGGTAACTTCCAGTGTTGGGTACACCATCTGCACATCGTAGAAGTTGATCAGGTGCGCTTCGGTCACCTGCAGCAGTCCACTCTGGTCGTCGTATTCTTCGGCGTAAATAATCGACCAGGAGTCTTCATCGACATAATAACGACGTTTGGCATAACGATGATCAAAACCAACCCGCAGCGTGGCTTCCACCACCCAGACACGATGGGCTTCATAACGCAGCAAGGCGGAATTCAGATGGTGATCCAGCAGGATATCATCGTTCAGTAACTCACCCTGGTGCACTTTGTAGGCGTTGTACGGAATGTACATCTCCTGTTTGCCAACCAGCTTCCAGTCGTAATAATCCGGCGCACCGTTAAACATATCCACCTGATCAATGGTACGGATGGAGTTAGTGTTTACATCGGCGGTATCGTAGGCCAGATCGGGGGTACGGCGCAGACGACGCTGGCCCGGTACATATACCCAGGATTTACGCGGCGAACGCACCTGATCGAGGGTTTCGTGTACCAGAGTAATACGCCCGGCCAGATTTGCCGGTGCCAGGGTTTTACGTTTGAGGTAGAAAATTTTGTTATCCAGATCTTCCGGCTCCATGCCCGGTTCACTGTAGGCAAAGAAATACTGATAATCGCGCAGTGTTTCTGCCCGGTCGCCACTGGCGGTGATCGTGGCGGTGTAACCCGAATAAGTAAACGACTGGGCACGGAAACGTAAGGTGTGGTTCCACAACACCTGCAGACCATTTTCAGGGATCGGGAACGGCGATGACATCGTTGCACCACGAACCCCGGAACCGTATTTCATCAGTTCGGCACGCGTGGCATTGGTGCGGATACCGTCATAAACGTAATCCGGATAAGACGCCGAACGGCGGCTTGGGTAGACCTCAAAAAACATCTCAGGAAAACGGCGCAACAGCGCTTTCTGGCCTTCACTCAGACGTTTCTCATGCTGGTCGATATTGGCGGCACTGATGCGGAACAGAGGCGCGTCAGCAGCAAACGGATCGGCGTGAAAATCACCCGGCTGATGGCTGGCATCTAGCGCCAGACCTCCCCGCCAGGCCGGAATATCGGCACCGTTACCCAGTTTTTCCGCCCCCACCGGGGTCAGATCCTGACCGAGGCGCTTAGCCTGCTGTTCAGAAACAGCGGCAACAGCCGGTTGAGATAATCCCAGACCGAGACAAACTATCCCGGCAAAACGGTAAAACGCTCCAGTCACTGTGCACCTCTGCAATACAAAAAAGCGGCGCACAGGCTAATACCTGCTCTTTTTTTGAGCAATAGTTTGTTACAAAACTACTACAAAATCTTGTGCAAACAATCAGATTTTTAACTATCAACAGGCATGAAAAAACGCCATACCCACAGGGGTGTGACGCCATTCCTCTAAGACCAAGGTCTTATAGTTAATTCAGATGTTCAACCCGGATGCGGGTCACCTGACCAACGGTGCTGGCCAGCGCTTCGATTTCCGCGATGGCTTCGTTCATGGTTTTTTCCACAATCCGGTGGGTCAGCAGGATAATCTGCGCCATTTTATCTTCATCTTTGGGTTCTTTCTGAATAATGGCTTCGATATTGATGCCACGCTCACTCAGAATCGACGCCACATTCGCCAGCACCCCAGCCTTATCCAGCGCTTCGATACGCAGGTAATAAGCGGTTTCCACCTCTTCCATCGGCAGCACGCTGACATCATCGATCTGGTTAAATGCCAGATGATTAACCCGGGCAGAAGCCGGCGCATCAATCGCCCGCGCCAGATCCACCACATCCGCAACCACCGCCGACGCGGTTGGCCCGGCACCGGCGCCGGCACCCACGTACAAGGTGTCACCGACTGCATCACCGTTCACCATCACGGCATTTAACACACCATCAACCGTCGCAATCGGACGCGCCACCGGAATCATGGTCGGGTGAACACGCAGATCAATGCCGTTTTCACTGCGGCAGCTGACACCCAGATGTTTAATGCGGTAGCCCAGCTCTTCAGCATATTCGACATCGTCAGGAGTGATGTTGCCAATACCTTCGGTATAACAACGCTCAAACTGCAGCGGAATGCCATAAGCAATCGACGATAAAATGGTCAGCTTGTGCGCCGCATCAATCCCCTCAACGTCAAACGTCGGGTCCGCTTCGGCATAACCCAGCTGTTGAGCTTCTTTTAATACATCATCAAAATCGCGGCCTTTGTCGCGCATTTCGGTCAGGATAAAGTTACCGGTACCGTTAATAATGCCCGCCAGCCAGTTAATACGGTTGGCCGCCAGACCTTCCCGTACCGCTTTAATAATCGGAATACCACCGGCTACACCGGCTTCATACATCACAGAAACACCCTTGGCTTCCGCCGCGGCAAAAATTTCATCGCCGTGTACTGCGATTAACGCCTTATTGGCGGTCACTACGTGTTTACCATGTTCAATCGCGGTCAGCACCAGTTCCCGGGCAACGTCATAACCACCAATCAGTTCGACCACAATGTCGATTTCCGGATTTTTTGCCACGGCAAAAATATCGCGACTGACGTCCATGCCGGAAGTGTCGCAGGCCGGATTATCGCGACGCGCACCGACCTGCCCGATAATAATCTCACGACCCGCCCGGCGTGCAATGTCTTGTGCATTGTTGGTCAGAACATTAACGGTGCCACTGCCAACTGTACCTAAACCACAGATACCCACTTTAACCGGTTTCAAGGTCATCTCCTTTCGAGAAAATTCTCAGTATGTGTATGAATTCAGCGCCGCCCGACTTCAGGTCTGGCGCCGGCAATAAAGTTCAGCAATGTACCATAAACCCACCGCCCTGCACCATAAAGCCGGGCCAGCAGAAACACGCCCGGATAAGGCTGGCCGGTGCAGTTGTTTTTTCATGCCGCAACGGCTGTGCTAAGGTCTGAACCATCTCTGACTGATGTAGCTGATAAAGGATTCTCCATGTCGACATTTCTGGTGTTAACCGTCATCGCCGATGACAAACCCGGTATCGTAGAACAACTGTCCGGCGTCATCGCCGAACACGGCGGCAACTGGCTGGAAAGCCGTATGTCACACATGGCCGGTAAA
Source organism: Bacterioplanoides pacificum (assembly GCF_042648445.1). Lineage (NCBI taxonomy): Bacteria > Pseudomonadati > Pseudomonadota > Gammaproteobacteria > Oceanospirillales > Oceanospirillaceae > Bacterioplanoides > Bacterioplanoides pacificum. The sequence continues at coordinate 620,873 of NZ_JBHRYB010000001.1, read as the reverse complement.
TTTGCCGGCATCCTGCGCGTCAGCGTTGACGCCAGTAACAGCCAGCCGCTCAGCGACGCACTGGCGGCACTGAGCGCCAACGGCCTGCAGGTAGCCGTGGAACACAGCAGTGAAGCCGGTGACGATGTCTCCAGCAAAGATCTGACCCTCAGCCTGGTGGGTAACGACCGCCCGGGCATCGTCCGTGAAGTGTCTCAGACACTGGCGAAAATGGGCGTTAACGTACTGGAGTTAACCACGAACTGCGACAGTGCAGAAATGAGTGCCGTACCGCTGTTCCGCACCCTGGCCCAATTACGGGTGCCACAAACGTTTGACGCCGACCAGCTGGCTGATGCCCTGGAAGCCATTTCCAATGACCTGATGGTGGAAATCACGCTCGATTAATAACACCACCACAAACGTAAAAACCCCAAAGCGTAAAAAGCCCGCGTTATGACAACATAACGCGAGCCTGGTCAGCACTTCTCAGTAGCCCGGGCCATCCGCGGCTCAGGCGTTTTGTTCACTTTCCAGCGGAACGATGCGGAAATGAGCAACCGCAAACGCCACACACAACACCGGACCCAATAAGTTAAAGAAGGCATACGGCAGGTAAGACAAGGTTGCCACCCCCAGAGTACCGGCCATATAGGCACCGCAGGTGTTCCAGGGAATCAGAGGTGAGGTTAACGTCGCCGCATCTTCCAGAGTGCGCGACAGATTTTTTGAGGCCAGTCCACGACGAGCGTATTCCAGTTTATACATACGTCCGGGCAATACGATGGCAATGTACTGGTCGGCGGTCATTACGTTTGCACCAATGCAGGTAAATACCGTCGTCACGATCAGGCCGGTGGTGCTGCGCACCGAACTCAGAATGGCCATCAGAATACGTTCCAGCAGGCCAACTTTTTCCATCACCGATCCAAACGCCATGGCACATAAAATCAGCCAGACGGTGTTCAGCATACTGCTCATACCACCACGGCTTAACAGGCTGTCTAACGCGTCATTACCGGTTTCAGAAACATAACCGTCAAACAATGCCGTCCATACCGCCAACAGGCTGCGCTCAGCCGAGGCAATCCCTTCGCTGCTGATAAACCGGCCAATCGCTTCCTGTTGAAACAACACCGCAAACAAACCACCAATTAAGGCACCGGCTGCCAGGGTAATCAGTGCCGGTACCCGACGCCAGGCCAGTACAAACACCACTACTACAGGAATCAGCAAATGTGCGCCGAGGTTAAAATTGGCCTGCAGTCCTGTCATGGTGCTGCGAATGGATTCTGCCGAGGCCAGGGTTTGCTCTCCGCCCATGATGGAAAAAATGCACAAAGCAATCAGAAAACCCGGCACGGTGGTCCATAACAGGTTTTGGATATGATCAAACAACGGCGTACCGGTAACCGCCGAAGCCAGGTTCGTGGTATCCGACAGCGGCGATAATTTATCGCCAAAATAAGCGCCGGAGATAATCGCCCCGGCGGCAATGGCCAGATCCAGCTGCATCGCCATCGCCATGCCCATAAATGCAATACCCAGGGTACCGGCCACCGTCCAGGAGCTGCCGATACTCATGGCGGCGATACCACACACCAGACACGCCGCCGCATAGAACCAGCTGGCGCTGATCAGCTGCAGACCAAAATAAATCAGGCTTTGTACCGTGCCGGCCAGCATCCAGGTGCCGATCAGCGACCCCACCACCAGCAGAATCAGGACCGCAATCATGGCGTTGGAAATACCATGAATAATGCCCTGCTCAATATCATCCCACTGATGACCATTGCGCATACCAATAAAGGCCGCCACACCCGCAGCAATCAATAAGGCAATCTGGTTGGCGCCATAAGAGGAGTTATCGGAGAAGTAATAAACCGAGGCACCCAGCATAGTGATCAGCAGGATCACCGGGGTCAAAGCCTGCCATAATGAGAGGGAACGAATATCAGTAGTATTGGAATTGTCTGTCATCGGCCCGCGCCTTTAAATAAAAGCCGCGCATTCTAACCAGATAGTCAGCTGTTGGCACTAACAGATTGGCTAAAAGGCGGTGATTTTTTGCGCAAAACTACAACAGACAGGCTTAAAAACACAAAATCCCCCGCCATCAGGCTGAGGGATTTGGTGTCATGAGACGAGTGGATAACCGTTACTGGATACCCAGCCGGGCTGCCAGATCATCGGCTGGCATATAGCCCGGAAACAGTTGTCCGTCTTCGGTAATAATCGCTGGCGTGCCGGTTACACCCAGCTGCCCGCCGAGTGCGTATTGCGCAGCTACCGGGGCACCACAGTCTTTGCTGTTGCTGATCATTTCTGACATCTGCGCCTGCAGCGCGCGGAACTGCTCTTCGGTTGCTGCCGCGCCACCGCGACGCATCCGCTGCCCCAGCATGCTCAGTTCACGCTGGTTGTTTTTCATCGTGGTCATGGCTTCTTTGCGGTCTTCCTGACACCAGACGTAATTGATTTTCTGATACGAATCCGTCAGCTGACCAGTTTGTGGGTTTTTCACCCCGGCGCGCGGGTAAGCCAGGTAACGTACTGTCACACCCAGCTCGTTCAGGCGCGGGACTTCCTGATGCAGTTTCTGGCAATAACCACAGTCGATATCGGTAAAGACGTTAATAAGCGCCTTCTGCTCGCCTTTGGCCGGAAATATCACAGCTTCATTGTCAGCCACATCCGCCATACCGGCTGCCCGTTTTGGATTCATACGTCCCTGAGTGACATTCACCGGACCGGTTTCTGCCAGCTGATATAGTTCATCCCGATACAGGAAATGCCCGGTATCCGGGGTCATATGCATCACAGTGCCATCAACCAGCACCACTTCCAGTAACTGACCACCAGCCACCGGCGCCACTTCACGTACTTTCAGACGCGGGCCAAAGGCCGATACCAGTTTCTTTTCAGCCTGTTGCGCCAGACTGGCCTGTGTTTGCTCCTCTGCCTGCAGAGGGTGCGCCATAACAAGACCACACACGATGGCCAACAGTGTTTTTTTCATCGGATAAACCTTATCGCTTGCTGTACTGACAGTTAGATAGATATTGCCCGCCAGAGTTCCGCCACGCCAGTGACAATCAGTAATTAACCGTCAATAACGTCCATAGTCCGCTGAGCATACCGCAAATTGATGACAGTCTCAGGAAAACAGCCACAAAAAAGCGGACACAAGGTCCGCTTTTTTTGTTATTGCAAGAGCTGCATAGCCCGGTAAGTAAACCTTACTTAGCCAGCTTCTCTTTAATACGTGCAGATTTACCGCTACGCTCACGCAGGTAGTACAGTTTCGCCTGACGAACGTCACCACGACGTTTCACTTCAACGCTGTCTACCAGTGGGCTGTGAGTCTGGAAAGTACGCTCTACGCCAACACCGTGAGAAATTTTACGTACGGTGAAAGCCGAGTTCAGACCACGGTTACGCTTACCGATAACCACACCTTCAAACGCCTGCAGACGCTCACGGTTACCTTCTTTTACTTTCACCTGCACGATCACAGTGTCACCAGGGCCGAAAGCAGGAATGTCGCTTTTCAGCTGTGCATTTTCAATCTGCTGAATAATTAAGTTTTTGTTGCTCATTGTTTTCTCCTCAACAGTCTGGAGGCTGTTATTCAAACGCCTGTTCGTCAAGCTCTGCCAGATACTCTGTCAATAACCTTTGTTGCTCGTTTGTCAGTTCCAGCGCTGCCAGTAACTCTGGTCTGCGCTGCCAGGTACGTCCCAATGATTGCTTCAGCCGCCATTGGCGGATTTTTTCATGGTTACCACTCAGTAACACCTGCGGTACTGCCTGCCCTTCATACAGCTCCGGGCGGGTATAATGCGGACAATCCAGCAAGCCGTCGGAAAACGAATCCTGCTGCGCCGACAGTTCATGGCCTAATACACCAGGAACTAACCGGATTACGGCATCCATCATGGTCATGGCGGCCATTTCGCCACCACTGAGAACAAAATCCCCCAGCGACCACTCTTCGTCAATCTCAGTTTCGATCAGACGTTCATCAATGCCTTCGTACCGTCCGGCCACCAGAATCAGCTTATGCTGCTGAGCCAGTTGTTCGGCTCCGCGCTGATCCAGCTTACGACCCTGAGGTGACATATAAATCACCTTAGCATCGTTACCGGCTGCCGCTTTCGCAGCGTGGATAGCGTCTTTGAGAGGCTGAATTTTCATCAGCATGCCCGGGCCACCACCGTACGGTCGATCATCCACCGTCTGGTAATTATCGTGCGTAAAATCGCGTGGATTCCAGCACTGGATTGATACTTTATCCTGCTTGACTGCCCGACCGGTAACACCGTGGTCAGTCAGGGCCTGAAACATTTCAGGGAACAGGGTGACAACATCAAACCGCATTTAAATACCAGATTATTCAGTACCGGATTAAAAATCCGGATCCCAGTCCACCTGAACTTCACCACCATCCAGATCGACATCAAGAACGATTGCATCCACAAACGGGATCAGACGTTGTTGTTTATCCACACTGCCTTCGCACTGTGTCACCACCATCACCTGATTACCGCCACCGGAATCAAACAGTTCTTTTACCTGGCCCAGCAATTGTCCGTCGGTGTGTTTGACCTTCAGACCTTCGAGCTGGAACCAATAATGTTCGTTTTCATCGAGTTCGGGCAAATCGCTGGTTGGTACACCAATTTCCACCTGAGATAAGGCCAGTGCCTGATCGCGGTCATTGATGCCTTCCAGAGCGGCCGCCAGGCCTTTGCCCTGGGGACGACTGTCACGCAGTTTATATTCTTTCCACTGGCCGTTAACGTTCAGCAACCAGACCGGATACTCCAGAATATTGGTCATGGGTTGTGTGTACGAATACACCTTCACCCAGCCCTTAATGCCAAATGCCGTGCTCACTTTACCCAGGATGGTGATGTCCTGTTCTGAATTCACGTGCTGGCCTGTCATGACTTCCCCGTGCGCCAATTAAGCCTGAGCTTTCTTAGCGTCTTTCAGTAACTTAGCTACGCGATCAGTTGGCTGAGCGCCTTTGCCAATCCAGTACTCAACACGTTCCAGATCAACACGCAGGCTTTCTTCCTGGCCACGAGCAACAGGGTTGAAGAACCCAACACGCTCGATAAAGCGACCGTCGCGAGGCATGCGAACGTCAGCTACGTTAATGCTATAGAAAGGGCGTTTTTTTGAGCCACCACGGGCTAAACGGATAACTACCATAAAATTGATCACTCCGATCGTTTTATCTTTGACAGGTTTTGGAATCGCCTGCCGTTCAACATACCTTGCTAATAATCAACAGTAACTGACTGATTCTTAACAAGAATTTGGGATTACTCTGAACCCGGAAAGCATTATAAATAACACTCCAGACCCAGACTAACCCAAGTAAAAGGGCGCGTAGTGTATAAGAAGCCACACCACCCTGTCCAGCTGATCCACCGCGATGGTGATAACTTTGCCTTGCTGCGGTAATTCACCGGCGCCTATGCCCAGCCGTCGTTTAACCAGTGAATTGGGCAACTCGCCTAACATATAACCCAACCCGGCAATCGCCCCGGCAAACAATAATGAATGTCCGGCAAACGGCGAGCGTTCCGCCAGCAACCACTCCAGCGGCAACAATACTAACGCCGCAGCCCCCGTCAGGGCACTGGCGTAATGCGATGTCTTTATCTGCGGTTTGTGTATTAATGCTGTTGTCGTACAAACCTACGGTAATTTCGTCAGCATTACAGACGCCGGATACTAACCCTTCACCACAACCCCAGGTGGAAGAAATCAGTGCCTGACGACGATCACCATTCACCGGATTTGCGGTAAACATCACCCCCTGAGAACCTCAACCCCCTGACCCGTAACCTCAACCCCTTGATCCGTAACAATCTGTAGAGAAAAAAACGCTTCCCGGGGCAGACCCATACAGCCTCTGTCGTTATAATGCGCCCGCCCGGCCGCCATATCCCGGCAACCGGCCGATAGTCCGCTCCGGCGACCACCCGTTACCGGAACCCAGTAACAAAGCCACCAGCCAAACGGTGTTACATGAACTATTCCCTTTTTGACCTGCTCCAGCTGATCGGGGCGTTAGGTGTTTTTATCTTCGGGATGAAGGTTTTCAGTGAAGGACTCCAGAAAATTGCAGGCAATCGCCTCAAAGGTATCCTCAGCGGCATGACCCGCAACCGGCTGACCGGCGTGGTCACCGGCTTTGCCACCACCGCCATTACTCAGTCCTCCACCACCACCACCGTTATGGCCGTCAGCTTCGTTAATGCCGGCTTATTAACCTTTATTCAGTCCACCGGCGTGATCATGGGGGCCAATATCGGCACCACTGTCACCGCCTGGATCGTGGCACTGTTTGGGTTCAAGATGAAAATCACGCCCATCGCCATGGCACTGATTGGTATCTTCTTCGCTTTCCTGTTTTCGAAAAACAGCCGCTGGCGCAACATCGCCGAAACCATGGTTGGTTTTGGTATTCTGTTTATCGGCCTGGAATTTATCAAAACCGGTGTGCCGGATATCCGCAGTAACCCGGAAATGCTGGCCTTCCTCGATATGTTCGCTGGCCACGGTTACCTGTCGTTATTATTGTTTGTCGCGGTGGGTACCATACTGACGCTGGTGATGCAGTCATCTTCAGCCGCCACCGCCGTCACCCTGGTGATGTTATTTGAAGGCTGGATTTCCTTCCCGCTGGCCGCTGCCATGGTGCTGGGTGAAAACATTGGCACCACAGTCACCGCCAACCTGGCCGCCATGGTCGGTAATGTGCAGGCCAAACGGGCTGCCCGCTTCCACCTGGCCTTTAACCTGATTGGTGTGTGCTGGATGTTAGCCGCCATTTACCCGGTGATGTACGCCATCGACAGCATCATCCAGAGCTTTGCATCCAGCCCGGCCTCGATCATGAGTAATGATCCGGCGGCCCGTCCCAATGCCACACTGGGACTGTCGTTATTCCACACCTCCTTTAACATCCTTAACGTTGTGCTGTTATTTGCCTTTATTCCGGCGATTGTGCGCTTTATCGAACGCATCGTGCCCGACGACGGTGAAGAAGACGATTACCACCTGCGTTACATCAGCACCGGTATGATGAACTCGCCGGCATTGTCGATTGAACAGGCACAGAAAGAAGTACAACACTTCGCTGAAATTGTTGAAAAGATGCACAAACGGGTCAACAAGCTGCTGTTTGATCCCCAGGCAAAACGCCAGAAGTTACTGGATAAAATCGCCCAGATGGAAGACACCACCGACCAGATGGAAGTGGAAATCTCCGACTACCTGGTGCGGGTCACAGAAGACGGTAACCTGGAACAGGAACTGGTGGAACGCATCCGCTTTATGCAGATGATGATCAACGATCTGGAACGCATTGCCGATATCTACTTCCAGATATCCAAACTCAGCGAACGTATGCACGAAACCAAGTCGGCCTGGCCACAGGAGGCCAATGAGGAAATGACCGCGATGATGACGGCCGTGCAACAAGCCATCAACAATATGCGCAAAAACGTTGCCCGTAACGCCAGCAGTGTTGATCTTGATGAAGCCATCCGGCTGGAAGACCGGGTTGATGAACTGCGTGATGAGTTCCGTACCAGCCACTACCAGCGACTGGAACAATCGGCCTACTCGCCACGTGCCGGGGTCAGCTTTATTGACGTGTTAAACCGCCTTGAGCGGATCGGCGATCACGTACTGAACGTCAACGAATCCGCAGCTGCCAGCCGTCTGAAAGCGATGCGCATCCGCGGCAATCGCTGAACCAGAGCCGCTAACAAAAAAGCTTCCGCGCAGCAGCGCGGAAGCTTTTTTTATCTCCGCAATAACCGCAATCGTCAGGCTTCGGCCAACGGTGATGGCGGCAAAACAATACGATTACGGCCCGCCTCTTTGCCCTGATACAAGGCATCATCCGCCCGCGCTACCAGGTGCTCAAGCGTATCTCCCGGCTGTAACTCACTGATACCAATGGTCGCGGTGACGTAAATATCCTTGTCGCCACAACTGACCGCAGCGGCCTCCAGTTCATTGCGGATACGTTCTGCCACCAGCGCCGCCTCCTGCGCCGGAGCCGCCGGCAGCAATAACAGGAACTCCTCACCGCCCCAGCGCGCCGCCAGATCACCACGCCGGATCTGTTGTTTTAATAAGCGCGAAAAGTGCATCAGCACCTGGTCACCGGCCTGATGACCAAACAAGTCGTTAATGCGTTTAAAGTTATCCAGATCACACAACATCACCGCCAGTGGCAGGCCATTACGGCGGTGATTATCCAGCTCACGCTCTGCCAGCCGCTGCAGACTGCGACGATTATGTAAGCCGGTCAGTGAGTCTGTGGTTGCCAGCTGTTTCAGCTTCTGTTCGTTGGTAACCACCAGGCGGTAATACAGCCCGGTAAGAAATACCATCACAAACAACACCGCCACCAGATTAAAATAATACAGGCTGTCACGTACCAGCTCAGGCAGCAGGTACACAGGCGCGGAAGTGCGCAGACCATAATCCATCAACACATACACCATGGTCAGCAGCAACACCGCCGGCATTTTCGCCAGGCCTTCCTTTAACGGGCTGATCATAGTAACCGGCGGAATCAGCATGGCGTAAAAATGGAAGCCGGTATCCCAGCCCAACAGATACACCGCCAGTGCGGCATGAATCAGAATCTCCAGCGCCACCATCAGCCAGGCCGAAAACTCCAGCAAGCTGCGGTAAATCACCACAAAGACGATGAGATACACCACCACGCTGACGATGTTTACCGCTGCCATAAAAGCAATGTCATACAGGAAAAACAGGCTGGCAAACGCCAGGTGAAGCACGACGCCAACTAAAGAGGCCTGAAGCATCAGTTTGCGAAACAGTCGCTCGCTGCCTCCGGCATCTGGTGCCATCAGAGATGAGAAAGGATTCATTAACGGAAAGCTGCCAATTGTTATAAATTATCGTTGTTAACTGAAGTATTGGCGATAAAACCGGGCTTTACAATTGACGGCATGTTCCGAAAGGTAACCGTTAGTGACCAGAAGTCACAGAAGCTGTGCCCTCTGGTCAGTCGGGAAAGGGATTCAGACTTTGGCCAACAGAAACTTACGCCCGGCAGCCACACCGGCTTCGATGTCCCAACCCGGCACCACAGCACCCAGCAATGCCGCGGTGATATTGCCATCCGCCGCCACCAGCTGGCGTAATGCTTCATCGTCCGGTTCTTCCCCGTTCAGCCCGGGCGCATCGCTGGCAAACTGGCGCAACAGATCAAAGCTGTCGTCACAACACATATCGACCAGCCCCACAGAAATAAAGCCATCATCCAGATCATAGGCTGCCCGCTGCCACTGCAGGCCATCCCAGCCATAAACAAAACCGAGCCATTCGCCCAGCGGCTGAGGATTCAGATCGGCCGCCCACCAGTCCGGCGCTGCTGCCAGTAAATCCGTTTCTTCTTCCTGAAAATATTCCGCTGCCTCACCATAATAGGTTTCAGAATATTCATGATCATGACCCAGCATCACCGCCCGGCCACCGTGCTGAAAGCGTAAGCAGGCCCAGTTACCGCCACCATCGTGATACAACCACTGATCTTTTTCGGCATAAGCCGAATCATTCCAGCCACGGGCGGCACACACAGCCGCCATCGCTGCCCAGCCGCCACGCAGCTGTTGTGGTTCCGGGATATCGAGCGTTACCAGAGACATAATTCATCCTTAATCGTTGCGGTGTTTGCCGCATTCTTATTGAGCTGATGAATAATATCAACCGCAGATCAGCCGGGCTGCCAAATACAGCACACTCCGGCCGCTGTCAGTGCACATAAGCAAACAGGCCAGCCGCTAAAACCGCCTGTAGTATTATCATACTACCCGCTGTTTGCAGGATTCTGATTAACTGTCGTCAGCGTCAATTCCGGCGTGCTCACTCAGGATCTCAGCGATGAAAATATTAATGATTACCGGCGACTTCGTAGAAGATTATGAAAACATGGTGCCTTTTCAGGCATTAATCGCCTGCGGCCATCAGGTCGATGCGGTGTGCCCGGGCAAGCAGCGTGGTGACACCATCGCCACCTGCATTCACGATTTTGAAGGCGACCAGACCTACAGCGAAAAACGCGGTCATAACTTTGTGTTAAACGCCGACTTCGCCGGACTGGATGCCGCCGACTACGACGCCCTCTATTTACCCGGTGGACGGGCACCGGAATATCTGCGCCTTAATCCACAGGTACTGGAACTGATCCGCGCTTTTTTCAGCGCCAACAAAGCTGTTGCTTCCATCTGCCACGGGCCACAATTATTAACCGCCGCCGATGTGATTCGTGGCAAACAGGTGTCGGCCTACCCGGCCTGCGAACCTGAGATCCGGATGGCCGGCGCAGACTATGTCAGCCTGGAAATGGACCAGGCCATCACCGATGGTAAACTGGTTACCGCACCGGCCTGGCCAGCTCACCCACAATTATTGCAACAATTTATGGCGCTGCTGTAACCGGCCACAGTAATGTCATTTTCCCGGGAGGTAACCCGCTATGTGTCAGCTGTTTATTAATGCCGATTCACACCTGTGGAGCAGCAAAACCCGCTCACTGCGCATCGATGGCGTGGTTACCTCCATCCGCCTGGAACATTACTTCTGGCACACCCTGCAGGAAATCGCCCAACGTGATCAGGTCAGCCTCAATCAGCTGATTACCCGCCTGTATCTGGAATCGTTAGACGCCGACCACGACGCCGGTAACTTCACCTCTTTTTTGCGGGTCTGTTGTGCCCGTTATTTGTCACTGGCGGCGGATGGTTATTTACAACGTAACGACACCACGCCACTGGCCGGCATCAATGCCAGTGAAATTCTCAGCCACGAAGCGGCACAGGCACGCCAGCGCCAGGTCCGCTGGCCGAACTGATTTATTGACGGATATCACCGGCCTGACACGCCGTAGTTATTGACAATAACCACAAGCCTGAGCATTCTCTCAGTCCGTATTTTTATCAGGGAATGGATAATGAAAGACGTTCTGAAAATGGCAGGTCACGCCGCTGCCCATGCAATCTGGAGCATCAGCGAAGGAGAAGCGCTGATTCCGATACTCTCCAACCTGAAAGACAATGGCCAGGCGACTATGTCGCGCTTTATGATGGGCTCGGCAGAAGCGATGGCGGCAGGTAATAAAAAGGCCAAAGAATTTGAACCGGATGATAAAGGCACAGCCTTTATTTTTGATGGTTATGCCCACCTCGACAGCGGCCGTGTCGATTCACTGATCATTGATGTGAACTTTGCGCCGGACAGCCAGAAAAGCCTGCGTTATATGATTCCCTATCGCCACGCAACACACAAAGATGGCTTCGCAGTTCACCGGCTGAAAATCTGCAATGTCAGTGGTTTTTCCACCAGTGATGCCCAGCAAATCAGTGATTCGTTTTTTGATGGCCTGGAATCACACCAACAGGGCAATAAAATCTGGGTAGAGAACTACGTTGATCAACCCGGAGCCACCGCAACTGACGATGAATCGGGGAAATTTTCCTCACAAGACTACCAGGCATTAATCAGTGCGCCTTATCTGATCTTTATTCTGGTCGCGGCGGCAGATGGCAAGGTGGATGACAAAGAAATTAAAGAGTTTATTAAACTACTGACCAACCCCGAAACATTAGAAAATCCACTGTTACACAAAGTGATCACCAGTACCATTGGCTCAGCCGGAGAATACCTGACTCAGGTGTTAAGCCGCTCAGATGACTATATTCAGGAACTGGAGAAACTTAAGCGCATTGTCGATGATAACCTTCCCGACAATGAAGCACGGGAATTTAAAATGGCGCTGTTGCAGCTGGGTAAACAAATTGCTGCAGCCTCCGGTGGTTTCTTTGGTTTTGGCAACAAAATCAGCAAGCAGGAAAAAATGGCGTTAGCTGCCATCGCTATCTGTCTGGATATCCAGCCTTCCTGACACACCAGCCAGCGATCACACATATGGCCAGGGATTTTTATCCCTGGCGCATAAATCGATACTCAAACCCGCCACCCGGATATTCCACGCAGATAACAGCATAAAACTAAGATACTGTCCCCTCGCTGACCACAACAAAGGCATCATGGGAAAAATAATAATTCACCGCGTACAGCAACTCTGCCCGGGAATAGTTTTCCTTCTGCATCGCCAGATTACAGATAATATCTTCCAGCTGATCGAGATTCAGAAAGTTACTGTAGCCACAAGGGTGGATACTTTCTTCAAACTCATCGAATTCCTCTGGCGAAAAATCATCATCCCCCAGAATCGGATACATCTCAGTTGCCAGCGTCACTTCGGTATTGCCATGCGGATCTTTAAACAATAACCAATGCTGTTGCCCCGGGTTAGCAACACAGCTGTCCAGCCACTGAAGCAGCGTTGCCGGAGGCCCGAGAAAAGGTTGAATATCCATCAGTTTCCCTATTAATTCATCAGTCAAAATCAATACTGCGAAAATAAATCCAGGCCTTTTGTTCCTGCTGACTTAACCAGTCTTCACGCTCATTGTCATCGGCAATAAAATCTGCATAAAAACGAATGGCGGCAAACCACAACTCACCACCCATATACTGGTCGTATACGGACTTAATCCCGGTATCCAGGAATAACGGCAGGTGCTGTGGATGTTCGGCAAAATAATCCAGCAACTTACCCTGGTGTGCCTCGACCTGCAGCGATCCCCACTGACCACCGGCACCACCGGCGCGGTGCGCCAGCAGCACTGCCATTAATAACATCAAACAACAAACCGCCTGCTTCATACCCAACCCTGTCGGTTTCTGACCACTTTAATAACAAGCGCAGTGTAAGCGCCTGCGGCTGCACAGGTAAAGGCGAATAAACACAACCCGCTCATTACTGATTGTTTTAATTATAGAATTGAGATAAAAGCCACAATCCGCTAAACGTTTCGCCGTAAAATAGCTACTAAATCAGCCTATTGGGAAAACAGCGTCAGCTAACCACTCAGCGACGGTAAGGAATAACATGACACAACACTATTTTGCCGAATGGTACGATGCCGACAAAACAACCGACCTTAAGCCACTCAGGCAAGCAATAGCTAAGCGGGATAAGGCCAGCCTGCAGGCAATCTCGGAACAACTTTTTGAAAGTTATCTGGATATCACGGCGGCACTTCCATAGGCTGAGGTAGCCCAATACGCCGAATGTCTGGATATCTGCCTTTATTGTTACTTTATTAACCCCGAAGTGTTTCGTCTGTTTGTTAAACGCGCCAACCAGCGTCGGGCAACCGAATCCACGAAGGAATGGCAGGAATTCGACGAGTATTTCCTGATTACCTATCAGTTCAGATACGCCTTTGGTTAGAAGAGGAAGGTTACCCCGATCTTGCTCAGGCATATATCCGGGCATAATCAGGTTGCTGTCGGATTAATAGCCTTCGCTGACCCGTTCGAAGTTTTGTTCACACAAGCCATCCGCTGCAACATCAAACCACCACCAAGCGACTCGCTCCCCGGTGGTTACGCACTCAAAGCCAAAAACAGATGCCCCGTCGTAATGACTGTGGCTGATCTGTAGCAAGCGGTAATGTTTACCCGCCGATATGTTTCCCACGCTGTACTCGGGACACTCAGTCATTGCCCGATAGACAGACCCAATGATCAATGGGTGTGTTCTCCAAGTTGCACCGTTCATTGCCATAGGTTTACCCACACATTCTCGTTCCCACTCTGAATTCTCGTTCCCACGCTCAGCGTGGGAATGTAGTCGTTTTGATCACTTATTCTCGCTCCCACGCTCAGCGTGGGAGCGTCGCTGTTTGCTTACTCAAACTCCTGGCATTCCGGCAAACCGGAATTGATACGATACCAACTCGCCTTTTGTGAAACCCAGATATGCTCTTTCTCGGTTGAGTTAATATCACTATCAAGTGACCCTAACCTTAGAATGATATGAGGCGTATTTTCTCGCTTGGCATAAACCTGAGTGCCACAGTTTGCACAAAAGTAGCGGTGCTTTCCTTGAGATGATTCATAGGACTTCAGGCTGTCTGATCCTGATAAATTAAAATCTTCATCTTTGATGGCAGCAACACTTGAAAATGCACTTCCATGAGCTTTCCTGCAAGTTTGGCAGTGGCAATGAACAATATCGCCAACGTCTCCGGAAATCTCATATTTTACCGAGCCACACAGGCAGCTTCCTTTAATCATAGTATTCTCGATTTATTCCTCGCTCCCACGTTCTGCGTGGGAGCGTAGCTGAGCAGTCAGCCTCGAACGGATTGATCAGCAGCACCTTCACCCCAGGTTTCCAGACCATACAACCAGATCCGGTAAAGATCGTCTTCTGCTGCCGGAGACAGCTTATAATTTGTCATCCTGCTGCGCCTTCCTCCTGAAGTCTGCCAGTATCGCATCCTGCGATTTCTCTACCCAACCTTGCTCGGCGACTGATAACTCCGCCGCAATCAGCCGCTGACGAATCTCTTCTACTTCGCGTGCCTTGCGAATCAGGTCATTAACCACTTCGCTACGACTGGCGAACTCCTTGCTGTCGATTTTGTCCTGAATCCAGCGTTCGTTGGGTTCAGAGAGGGATAAGCTTGCTCGTGTTGCCATGGCTTCACCGTTGTCTGGGCTATCGCCCAAGTGATGTACTATTGATGTAATATTGCATCACACAACAACAATGAGCAAGTTACATACCTGTTGCAATTATACGCCCCTGGCGTATACTTAACAGGTACGCCAATGAAGGACAAGGACGATGCTATTCATTGAGACGCCGGTATTCACCAACTCTATTAGAGAGATTATGTCGGATGAAGAATACCGCCAACTACAGCTTGAGTTGGCTGAACAGCCGGATAAAGGTGATGTTATTCAGGGAACCGGTGGCATCCGAAAGATTCGGGCTAAAGCAACTGGCCGGGGGAAGCAAGGTGGCTCGCGGGTCATTTACTACTGGCGCTCAGCCCATGATCAGATTCTGATGTTGCTGGCCTACCCGAAGAACGAGCAATCAGACCTTACAGGTACACAGAAAAAGGCACTGAGGTCTGTCGTTATAAACTGGCGCTAAACCACTTGATTACTGATTATCGAAACGCATTTGAGGTTGCTATGAAAGACGAGTTATTTGATTCCCTGATGCAAAGCGTTCAACAGGCTGACGAGATTCTTAGCGGTAAAAAACAAGCATCACGCGTCACTGAAATTGAAGTGCCGGATGTAAAAGCGATTCGTGAAAATACCGGCCTTAGTCAACGCTTATTTGCCAGTTTGATTGGCGTTTCATTGCGGACATTACAGAACTGGGAGCAAAAACGCCGCACACCAGAGGGCCCGGCGCGGGCGTTATTGTTAGTGGTTAAAGAGAATCCTACAGCTGTGCTGGAAGCGCTTCAGAAGCAAAGCGCGTGATTTTCTTTTCTCGCTCCCACGCTCCGCGTTTCTCGTTCCCACGCTCGGCGTGGTAGCGTAGCTGGCCAGTCAACTCGGAACGGACCGGGCAGCCCGTATATTGCGATTCAATGCATAATCAGATTGAGGTTAGTGTCCGTTAAAGCGGTGGAAGATCAAACCGAATACTCCTTGCTGAAATAGTATTAAAGGAGTTATCCTTTCTTCAAAGGTTAGTTGCTGGTATATCAAGATGGTTTTAAACTTTTTGGTAGAAGTAATAAAATCTTAATACTACAACTCATCTTCTTATTTAAGAAAAGTATTGCAGTTAGTATATGAATTCGGCGTTTGAAAGAACTAATAGACTGGAATCACCGCCAGATAGCTATTGCAACAGCAAGCAAAAACTATTTTTGGAGAAATAGATATGCCGTTACCATTTATTTTAGCTGGAGCTGCTATTGCCGCAGCTGGTTATGGTGCTAAAAAAGGCTATGATGGCTACCAGGACAAATCTGAAGCAAACGATATTTTAGAGACGTCTAAAAGAAAATACGACAAAGAGCGTTCAGTCTTCGACAAACAGAATGAGTTGACAAACCAAAGCTTGGTTAAACTTGGTGAGCTGCAATTAAATATCGGTAATGATTTTAAGGACTTCAGAACTATTGCAAAAAAGCTCCTAGAAAAGCTGAACCAAGCAAACTCCAAAGATCTTGAGATCGACTTCCCACAACATAAACTCGACAAAATCGATGGCCTCGCACTATCCACCACCGCCTACATGGGCAAGATTGCAGGTGCTAGCGCGGCCGGTGCAGCGGCTGCATATGCTGTATATGGCGGCGTAATGGCTGTCGCTGCTGCTTCAACAGGCACACCTATTGCTGCCCTATCGGGTGCGGCTGCCTATAACGCCACGATGGCCGCAATCGGTGGCGGCTCCATTGCCGCAGGCGGATTTGGAATGGCTGGAGGCGCGATGGTACTCGGTGGCGTCGTTGCCGCTCCCATTATAGCAATCGCTGGCTGGGCCTTTGCGTCACACGCAGAAGAAGCATTAAGTGATGCGAGAAAGATCCAAACAGAAGTCAATGAAGCCGTTGGCAAGATGGCAAAGGGAGGCAAGCAGCTGAGCAAAACTAAGCTCTACGTCGATAGGATCTACGCCGAAACAGAACGCCTGTATGCCGTATTCAAAGAATACTTTGACAACCTGAAAGCCATTGACCAGCTCATTACATCAACATCTGGCATTTCTGAATTTGAAGATGATATTATCCGTTTAATTCAAAATGGCTATCAAATTGCAGCCATTCTCACCGATATCATCACGACACCGTTGTTTAAACCTAAGCAGGACGAGCAAGGTAACGTAGTACTGAGTGATGGGAATATCGTCGAAATAGAAACTGATAGTGAAGGGATGCAAGTGATCAACGAATTATCAATCAATGCTGCACTCGCGGAATCGAGTAATACACGAAAATAGCATCGTCCTTATTGAGATTTAATGAAAGGGAGGTAAACCTCCCTCCTCTACGGAACTGAATGACATGTCAGGAATTAATACAAAAAATTTCAGGTTAGTTGATGAGCTAAACAAAACCGTCACTAATAGCTTAGTAACCACATTCGGCCTGGATTTTTTACTTTTCGATGACAAAAAAGGCGGTGATGTCGCGACGATCAACAATGCTCGTCAGCACCAAAAAGGTGACAAGGATATTTACATGTCCGATAGCGTTCAACAAGACTATGCTAATAGAGGTGACTACAAACCCATTAAGTGTGATGTGAATGGCAACATCATGATCGATGGAAATGGCAAACCCAAAAAGGAAGATCTTTACCATTCACACCCGAATTATAAGGCCAAGGGCAAAAAAGACAAAAAACAGCAACAAGACGGTGAGTTGCTTGATGAGTACCGTGGCAAAACGATGTCTAATGATGAACAGCGCCAGCTCGACCATATCATCTCGTCTCATGAAGTCCACGATGATGCAGGAAGGGTCCTTGCAGGTCTCAGCGGCGTAGAGCTTGCCAACCAAGACTCAAACTTTCAATCGACACACAATTACATTAATAACCTCAAGTCAGATCATTCAATGGATGATTTTCTGACCACTGTCGTACCAAAGACAATCGAAAACAAGCGCAAGAGCATAGAAAAAGACAGGCAGTATTTAGAATCCATGCCAACAGAGACCAAACAGCAACGGCATGAAAAACGTCAGTTAGAGAGCAAAATTGCCAAGCAGAACGAGCAAATTGAGGCTCTTGAGAGTATTGACGAAGACAAAATGCGAGAAGCCGACAAGAGGGCAAGACAAGAATACGATAAGCAGATTAATTTTGCCTACTACAGCAGCAGTAAGTTCTTTAAGAGTACAGCGATGGAGTCTGGCAAAGCTGGCTTGAAGATGGGGGTAAGGCAGGCATTGGGACTTATTCTTGCTGAGGTCTGGTTTGAACTAAAAGATGCCATTCCTCAGGTTCTCAAAGATACAGAGGATAACTTTACCCTTGAAAAATTTCTTGGGAAGCTAAAGGCCACAGCTCAAAACATTTGGAATAGGGTGAAAGTTCGATTCAAAGATATTCTGGATGAATTTAAAAATGGAGCCTTGGCGGGGGCTTTATCTAGCTTAAGCACAACCATAATGAACATCTTTTTCACCACTCAAAAGTTGATTGGTAAGCTCTTACGAGAAACCTGGTCTAGTTTGGTCTCGGCGGCTAAGATCCTATTCTTCAACCCAGAGAACCTTGGCCCAGGCGCATTGGCACGTGAAGTAACACGCATCTTGTCGACAGGTGTCGCCGTTGCCATGGGGGTTATGTTCAACCAGCAACTTGCCTCTTTGATGACTTTCCCTCTGGGCACCGAACTAGCATCCTTCGTTAGTGCTGTCGCAACGGGTTTAATGACTATTGGTATCACCTATTTTTTGGATCACAGTCAGTTAATGCAAAAAGTCTGGGATTACCTTGATCAGTTTAAATCAAAAGCAAAAAGAACATTAGAGTACTTTCAGAAGGTGAATGCTGAGCTCGACAGATATTTGATTGAGCTTTCCAGAGTTGAGTTCAACCTTTCGCCAGAAGAGCTGACGAGGTTTGCAAGCAGCCTGGAATCCATCAGTTGCGAACACGAAAGAAGCCTCATGCTATCGAAAGAGATAAGCAAACGAGAGATAGAGCTGCCATTCGAGTCAAACAACCTCGATAGCACTCGAGCTTGGTTAATGAGCTTATGAGCCGGGAAGCCCTAACTCCCTTCCCCTGCTATTCGTGTGGAAAGTGCTGTTCGAATATACACTTATCACAAGAAACAAAAAGCCTAGATCGAGGTGATGGCATTTGCCGTCACCTCAATACCGAAAATAAACAATGCAGCATCTATGATACCAGGCCAGATATCTGTCGAGTGGAACTACAGTATCGGAAAAATTACGCATCCAGCTACACATGGAAGGACTTTGTTGAGATAAATCTCGCGATTTGCGAGGAATTACCAGACAGATTTCAGTGAGTGCCTTTCAATGGCAGAAGGCCAGCCCAATACCCGTGTAGCTTTGGGCATAAAACTGATAGATTTATTACAAGGTGATCTTCCAGTTCTACCTGCATGGCGGCCTCAGTGAACTGCTTGATCAATGGGGGGAGGATACTGCTTTTGCCGGTGAGGCCTTTACCTGTAGTAGTTCAGACTCGATCTGACAGTCGCCCGTTTTAAGCTGGTACCTGTCAGATTAAATCTGGGTTAATTTCTTTTCAGCCTAGATTCGTTTTCCATCAAGTAATGTTTCCAACGGCGTTCTACCGCAACAGGTTTTCCCTGATGAGTTCGTTCATTGCTGTAGTATTCCATCCACTCGTCCAGATCTTTTTGAAAGGCGTCGATTGAGGCATACAATTTCTTCCGGAAAGTGATCTGATAAAACTCCTGTAAAATCGTTTTATGGAAGCGTTCGTAGATACCATTGGTTTGCAGTGATTTCACTTTGGTTTTCGCGTGATCGATATCATTGATCTCTAAGTAAAGCTGGTAGTCATGCTGCTCGGGCTTGCCGCAGTATTCAGTGCCTCTGTCCGTTAAAATTCTCAGCATAGGCAGCTCCTGAGAGGCAAAGAACGGCACAATTACTCAATTCCTTGCATGGGGCCTAACAGCTTATTCGTGTACGTGCCTGATATCTTGGCGAGAATCTGTCGAGCTTATACCAGCAGCTAACTGATTTCATTCTGAAACCTTCCCTAGCAAGATCGTTCCCTTCCAGAAAAACGTGCACGCACGCTATTTCGAGTACTTTGCGCCTACTATCCTGCAAACCAGATTTGTAAGTCGCTGAATTTACTGGTGTTTAAATTATCACCAACTGAATTAACAGGCAAGCCTGTAAACAAAGCCTGCCGGACACACCTACACAAGGGCTACACCATTACCACGCGGAGCGTGGGAACGAGTCTGGGGCCTGCCGGACACACCTACACAAGGGCTGCACCATTACCACGCGGAGCGTGGGAACGAGTCCGGTTTGTAAAAATCAACACAGAAATATTTCAATAGAAAACCCGCTGCCTATCTCTAGAGCAACGGGTTTCTTTTCTATCAAACTAAATTCTTTTTAAAAGAACTCAGTTCTCCTCACACCAAACACGAGCATTACGGAACATCCGCATCCAGGCGCCATCTTCATCCCAGTGATCCGGTGCCCAGCTGTTCTGAACCGCACGGAACACCCGCTCAGGGTGAGGCATCATAATGGTTACGCGACCATCGTTCGCGGTCAGGCCGGTAATACCCTGTGGCGAGCCGTTCGGGTTCGCCGGGTATTGCTCGGTGGTTTCGCCGTAGTTATTCACATAACGCAGGGCAATCTGACCGGCCAGTTCATCGATATCCGCTTCATCCGCGAATTCCGCACGACCTTCACCATGAGCCACCGCGATTGGCATTTGTGAGCCAGCCATACCCGCCAGGAATACCGAATCGGATTCCTGAACTTCAACCAGAGAAACACGCGCTTCAAACTGTTCGCTCATGTTGCGCACAAAGTGTGGCCAGTGTTCCGCACCCGGAATCAGTTCGTGCAGGTTCGACAGCATCTGACAGCCGTTACACACGCCCAGTGCGAAAGTATCGGCACGCTCAAAGAATGCAGCAAACTGACTGCGCGCCTGTTCGTTAAACAGGATGGATTTCGCCCAGCCTTCACCGGCGCCTAATACGTCACCGTAAGAGAAGCCGCCACAGGCAACTAAGCCACGGAAGCTGTCCAGCGTCACCGCACCCGACAGCACGTCACTCATGTGTACGTCGATGGCAGTGAAGCCAGCGCGGTCAAAGGCAGCCGCCATTTCGATCTGGCCATTAACGCCCTGCTCACGCAGGATCGCCACTTTTGGTGCATCGTCAGAGCCGGCCGCCGGCAGATCAGCAGTAATATCTTCATTAATGTCGAAGCTTAGTTCGGCATTTAAGCCCGGGTCTTCAGCATCCAGCAGGCTGTCGAATTCCTGCTTGGCACACTCGGCATTGTCACGCAGCGCCTGCATCTCGTAGCTGGTTTGTGACCAGGTACGCTGCCAGGTAACGCGCGATTCGCTGAGGAATTCTTCGTCCTGGAAGGAGAAGGTAATCTGATCGTCTTCGTTCAGGGTGCCAATCACCTGAGTGCAGTCACCCAGGCCAGCGGCTTCAAACTGCGCCAGTACTTCTTCCAGGTCGTCACGACGCACCTGAATCACACCACCCAGTTCTTCAGCGAACAGCGCGGCGGCCAGTTCGTCCTGCGATTCCGCCAGCAGATCCAGCTTCACGTCCATACCGACATGACCGGCGAAGGCCATTTCGGTCAGGGTGGCGAATAAACCACCGTCAGAACGGTCGTGGTACGCCAGCAGTTTGTTATCAGCGTTTAAGCCCTGCATCACCGCGAAGAAGGCTTTCAGGTCTTCAGCGTCATCCAGATCGGCTGGTACGCTACCTACTTCGCCGTATACCTGTGCCAGACAAGAAGCACCCAGACGGTTCTGACCACGACCGAGGTCGATCAGTAATAAATCCGTCTCGCCCTGGTCAGCGCGCAGCTGAGGCGTCAGCACTTTGCGGGCGTCAGTGACGGGGGCAAAGCCGGTGATGATCAGCGACATTGGCGCGGTTACCGCTTTTTCTTCGTCTCCATCCTGCCAGCGGGTTTTCATCGACATCGAGTCTTTACCCACCGGAATGGTGACCTGCAGTTCCGGGCATAATTCCATGCCAACCGCTTTAACGGTTTCGTACAGTTTCTGATCTTCGCCGTCGTGGCCAGCGGCACACATCCAGTTGGCCGACATTTTAATGTCTGCCAGCTTGGCAATTGGCGCAGCGGCTAAGTTAGTAATCGCTTCGGCTACAGCCAAACGACCCGACGCCGGGCTGTCCAGCAGGGCCACCGGGGTACGCTCACCCATAGCCATCGCTTCGCCAGCGTAAGTGTCGTAAGACGAGGTGGTTACCGCCACGTCCGCCACCGGCACCTGCCACGGGCCAACAAACTGATCACGTGCCACGGTACCGGTAATGGAACGGTCACCAATGGTGATCAGGAAGCTCTTAGAGGCAACGGTCGGTAATTTCAGTACACGCTCTGCCGCTTCCGCCAGCTTGATGCCCGCGCTTTCGAAGTTTTCCGCTTTCACTTCGCGAGACGTCACATCACGGTGCATACGGGGTGGTTTGCCCAGCAGCACCTGCAATGGCAGGTCGACCGGCTTGTTATCGAAGTGGCTGTCGGTAACGGTTAAATGTTCTTCTTCGGTGGCGTAACCCACTACGGCATAGGGGCAGCGCTCACGCTCACAGATGGCATCAAACGCTTCCATGTCTTCTTCAGCAACCGCCATCACATAGCGTTCCTGAGATTCGTTCGACCAGATCGCCAGCGGGCTCATGCCCGGCTCATCGTTGGGTACGTTACGCAGTTCGAAGTTGCCGCCGCGGCCACCGTCGCCCACCAGCTCAGGGAAAGCGTTGGATAAACCACCGGCACCGACATCGTGAATAAAGGCGATTGGGTTTTTGTCACCCAGCTGCCAGCAACGGTCGATGACTTCCTGACAACGACGCTCCATTTCTGGGTTTTCACGCTGAACGGAGGCGAAGTCCAGGTCGGCATTCGATTGACCAGACGACATAGAAGACGCCGCACCGCCACCCAGGCCGATCTGCATCGCCGGGCCACCCAGTGCAATCAGGCGAGCGCCAACCGGGATGTCACCTTTCTGTACGTGTTCGTCACGGATGTTGCCGTAACCACCGGCAATCATAATGGGCTTGTGGTAACCACGGACTTCGCCGTCGTGTTGCAGTTCGAAGGTACGGAAGTAACCGTTCAGCGCCGGGCGACCAAATTCGTTGTTAAACGCCGCGCCACCAATCGGGCCTTCCAGCATAATATCCAGCGCCGATACGATACGGTCTGGTTTGCCGTACTGACTTTCCCATGGCTGTTCGAAGCCCGGGATTTTTAAGTCGGAGACGGTGAAACCGGTTAAACCTGCTTTTGGCTTGGAACCACGGCCGGTTGCCCCTTCATCACGGATCTCGCCACCGGAACCGGTCGCCGCACCGGAGTGTGGCGCAATCGCGGTTGGATGGTTATGAGTTTCAACCTTCATCAGGATATGCATATCTTCTTCATGGTATGCGTAAACATTTTTATCCGCGCCCTGCGCGTCAGAAGAAGGTGAGGAGGGGAAGAAACGACCGGCTTTATGGCCAGTAATCACAGACGCGTTGTCTTTATAGGCCGACAGGATGTTTTCGTTGTAACACTCGTAGGTGTTCTTAATCATCTGGAACAGCGACTTGTCCTGATCTTCGCCATCGATAGTCCAGCTGGCATTAAAGATTTTATGGCGACAGTGCTCAGAGTTCGCCTGGGCGAACATCATTAATTCCACATCGGTCGGGTTACGGCCAAGAATGTTGTAGTTCTCAACCAGGTAATCAATTTCGTCTTCTGCCAGTGCCAGGCCCAGGTTTTTGTCCGCCTCAACCAGCGCCTCACGGCCTCCGGCAATAATATCAACGGTCTCCAATGGCGCAGGCTCGGCGTGGGAGAACAGCTTTTCAGCGTCGCCGCTGTCGGCCAGCACCACTTCCACCATACGATCGTGCAGCGCCGCAGCAATGGCGTCGCGGTCGGCGGCGGTGATGCCTTCAACGTAATAAACAATGCCACGCTCTAAGCGCAGGACTTTCTCTAAGCCACAGTTGTGGGCGATGTCAGATGCCTTGGACGACCACGGTGAAATGGTGCCGAAACGTGGTACCACCAGAAAGGCTTCGCCCTGCCCTTGCTGCACGGCGACTTTCGGGCCGTATTGCAGCAGGCGCGCCAGTACCTGTAGCTCGTTGCCATCCAGCTCTGCGCTGGTGTCAGCAAAATGCACAAATTCGGCATAAACAGAGGACACTGCCGGGTTGACCGATTGCAGTTTCGACAGGATTTTATTCTGACGGAATTCAGAAAGCGCCGGGGCGCCACGCAGCTCAAGCATGGTGTACAAACTCCAGTGGTTGGGAGCAAAAGTGGGAGCAGAAAAACGAAGCGCGAATAATACCGGAGACACCCGCATCACACCAGATCAGAAGGCCGTTTTCGCCGCTGAAAAAGCCGCCGCGCCGGCGCTTTTATCCTCCGCATTTACCTGCCTGTTTAATCCACACACAAAGCTGACCACAGAGACAAAGATTGAGACAAGCAACCACAGACACATCTGCGGCCATATTCCGCCCCAACCATACAGATATCAGAACAAAAGCAGAACCAATCCCGTCTTTTGTTTCAATTTCAGCAACAGATAGTTGCCAGATACAAAAACAAACGCTGAAAACCCCCATTTTCAAGGACTTACGTCACACAGACGAAGCGACTTTGTCTTTGTTTTGCAAGATTAAACATTTATCCGGTTGTTTAATAAGCAACCAACGGGATAAAATGGGCCCAGATTTGAATAAATGCACCAAATAAGTGCAATAAACCGAGTATTTTACCTTATGCGTGGCCCAACCAGTCTAGTGCTGAAATCGCTGATTGCCGTTATGTGCTTCCTGGCACTGACGGGCAGCGTGCGCCCTACCGATCTGGAAGAGGCCCGCATGCGCGGCCATATCGTTATGGTGACGCGTAACAGCCCAACCACGTATTACGAAGACCGCTCTGGTATCACCGGCTACGAATACGAACTCGCTCAGGCGTTTGCCGATCATCTGGGCGTGGAGCTGAAAGTAAAAGTGGCCGATAACCTGGCCGATATCTTTACCCTGCTCGATCAGGGCGAAGCCTCATTTGCTGCCGCCGGCCTGACCATCACCGCTGAACGTCAGCGCTGGGCGCGTTTCTCCCAGCCTTACCAGCAAGTCAGAGAGCGGGTGGTGTATCGCCGTGGTGGCCTGCGCCCGAAACAAGCACTGGATCTGGCACAGGGCAAACTGGTGGTCTCGTCCGATTCCAGTCACGCTCAGATACTGCGCAGCCTGCAGCTTAACGAAGTACCGGAACTGACCTGGCGCGAAAGCCCGGAACTGGAAATCAACGACCTGTTACAAATGGTCGCCGGTGGCACGATTGATTTTACCGTGGTGCACTCCAACGAATTTGAAGTATTACAGGCCTATTTCCCGAACCTGGCCGTCGCCTTTGATATTACCGGCGAACAGGACGTTGCCTGGGCGTTTGAACACTCACGCGATAACAGCCTGCACGATGCGGCTAACGAATTTTTTGCTCAACAAGATACTCAGGCTTTATTAGCCACCCTGTCCGAACGTTTTTACGGTCATCTGGCGCAACTGAATTATGTGGGTGCCAAACGTTTCCTGCGTCAGACCGAAAAGAAACTGGATACCTATAAACCTCACTTTCAGCAGGCAGCCGAAATCCATCAGTTCGACTGGCGTCTGCTGGCGGCCATGGGGTACCAGGAAAGCCACTGGAATCCGCGTGCTCGCAGTTTTACCGGGGTCCGTGGCCTGATGATGTTAACCCGTAATACCGCCCGGGAACTGGGTATTAAAAACCGCCTCGACCCGCTGCAGAGTATCGAAGGTGGCAGCCGTTACCTGGCCAAACTGCGCAAACGTCTGGGTGAAGAAGTCCAGGAGCCTGACCGTACCTGGATGGCGATGGCCGCTTACAACGTCGGTTATGGCCACTTACGTGACGCCCGTAAGTTAACCGCTAAACGTGGCGGCAACCCGAATTTATGGCTGGATGTTAAAGACACCCTGCCGCTGTTAAGTCAGAAACGTTATTACCGTCATACCACCCATGGTTACGCACGCGGGCAGGAGCCCGTGGACTATGTGCAGAACATCCGCCGTTATTATGATGTTCTCGTGTGGCAAGATGAACAGCACCCTGTGTTCCCGGATGACGGACAACCAATGATGTTGTCTGCCATGCCGATGACTGTAATTCCTCCGCTCCTTTAAGACTGTTTGCAACAGCGCTTATCGGGAGTTTTTTGCAGGCTCTGGGGCAACCCAGAGCCTTTTTTTGTGCCTTATTGCTGAGCCAGTGCGGCTGCCGGCAATCCGGCAAGAAACTCACGTACCAGAGCAGCACTGTCGTCCGGGGCTTCCAGCATCGGTGCATGACCTAATTGCGGGAAAATAAAACTGCGGCTGTCGGGCAGGTATTGCTCAAACACGGCAACACTGGATACATCCAGCGCGCGGTCTTTTTCGCCCCATAAAATCAGTACCGGCTGGTGAATCTGCTGCAACATTTTCAGGTTGTCATCGTTCTGTTTAGCCACTTCGGCAGCTGCATGAATATCGGCAAAGATTTTTTTGTTAATATCGTTACGCGCCATGGCTCGCCGGGCCAGCACGTTTTTCGCCGGCCAGGGCAAAAACGGTTGTTTTGCCATGGCAAATTCGCTCAGCGCTGTAAAATCTTCCAGGCTTTCCACGATCAACGGATTTTTACCGCCACGGTCGAGTATTTCCTGCAGTTCGGATTTATGTGGCGGATACACCCCGGCGGCATCAATTAAGGTAATGGAGCGCACCGTGTCGCTGTTCTGGTGGCTGTACATCAACGCAATGCCACCGCCCATAGAGTTGCCAACGATATTCACGGCACTCAGCTGCAGCGCCTCAACAAAGTCATGCAGCCACTGCGCCTGCTGAGCAAAATCGTAAGTTAACCGGGGGTTATAGCTGGTTTCACCGTGTCCGGGTAAATCCGGAGCAATGACCCGGTAATCGTCAAAATGGCGGGCAAAACGTAACCAGTTATCTTTATCCACAGCAAAGCCATGCAACATCAGTATCACCGGTTTATCCGCCGACTGTGGCGCGGAATCCAGATAACTCCAGTGGTGTTGCGCCACCTGAATATGACGTAACTGCAGGCCGGATAACGAGCGCTCGGCCTCCAGGCCAAGATCAAATATCTGTTCCTGCACATCGGCACAGGCGGTTAATGACAATACACTGCTGAGCAGCAGTAAACGGACCAAGGTCAACATAGCGATTTTCCTGAGAATGTTTTTGTTTTTATTATTTAAGTCTTTATTGCGCGGCAAGCTGCCACTACGGCGTTATTGCGGCGGCGGAGTGTTTTGTTTCAGCCGCTTTTTTGCTGCCCGCCGCTGAGCAAAAAACTCAGACATAATAGCCGAGCATGACTCCGCCAACACCCCACCCCGGCGCTCGATGGTGTGGTTTAAAAACGGCTGATCGAGCAACTGAATGGCACTTTCCACCGCACCGGCTTTGGGCTCCGTTGTACCGTACACCAGCCGCTGAATACGGCTGTGCACCAATAACCCGGAACACATACTACAGGGCTCCACCGTTACGTACAGGGTCGCTCCGCTTAAGCGATAATTACCGATGGTTTTTGCCGCATCGCGCAGGGCCACCATCTCAGCGTGGGCACTGGGGTCGAGCGAGGTAATCGGTTGATTGTAACCGCGGCCGATCACCTCACCATCCAGCACCACCACCGCTCCGACCGGCACTTCACCGGCAGCAAACGCCAGCTGCGCCTGCGCTAATGCCTGCTGCATAAAAAGATGGTCGTCATCGTTGCCGGATAAGTGTGTTTCAAGCGCCAAAATGTGTGCCTGTCGTCAGAACAAAAAGGCGATGATAAACTGCCTCGCGGTCATTAAGGAACCCTGCTGTTATGTGGACATTAAAAGTACAACCGCGTTTTAACGAAACCGATGCTCTGGGGCACATCAATAACACCACGCTGCCGGTGTGGTTTGAACAGGCCCGCACTCCGATTTTCCGCTATTTCACCCCAGACTTGGACCCGAATGACTGGCATCTGATTATCGCTAAAATTGATGTTGAGTTTCTGGCTGAACTGTATCTGCAACACGAAGTGGAAATCCGCACCTATTTCAGCAAAATCGGCAACTCTTCCATGACCATTGTTCATGAAGCCTGGCAACAAGGACAACTGTGTGCCAAAGGGCACGCTGTGATGGTACATTTTGACCACGAGAATAAAGGCTCAAAGCCGATTCCGGAAGCGATTAAAAGCGAATTACTAAAGCACCTGATTGAAGGTTAAACCGGCGTCCTGGAATAAACACATCACGGGAGAAAAATAATGACCGAACAAACGGTTAAACGGGTAGCCATCTACTGCGGCGCCAAAAGCGGTGACAATCCACTGTTTGCTCAGGGTGCCGCACAGCTGGCGGCCTGGCTGGCACAACAGGGGATTGGCATTGTTTATGGGGGCGGCCACACCGGTTTGATGGGCATCATTGCCGATGCGGCGCTGGCGCATCAGGGCGAAGTGATTGGTGTGATCCCCGATACCCTGTATCAGCGTGAAGTCGGCCACTGCGGATTAACCCGGCTGGAACACGTTGACAGCATGCACCAGCGCAAAGCCCGCATGGCGGAACTGGCGGATGCGTTTATCGCCCTGCCCGGCGGTATTGGCACGCTCGATGAACTGGTGGAAATCTGGTGCTGGGCCGGCCTGGGTGATCATAACAAACCGATTCTGTGTTATGACATCGAAAACTTCTGGCAACCGTTTTTTGATTTATTAACCCATGTTGAAGCAACCGGCTTTGCTCACCACCAGAAGCCCATGTTACGGGTGCACAACCTGGATGAATTAGCGGCGCTGTTTGCCCTGAAATAATACTTCTTTGGATGCTCATCGGCGCCATACAGCTGTTTATGGCGCCGTTCGGATTCAGTCAGCCAGTAACAAATGACGGCTTTCCGCGGCAAACCCCGAGCCGGCTTCCGAATAAAAGTTAAACACCACATCGACCCCCAGCTCCAGCAATGCGTCACGCTCGTCGTCGTAACGGGCCACCGCGGCTACTTTGCCCTGATAACCGGCCAGGCTGAGCATATCCATGGCGCCGAGAATTTCCTGCTGCGCCGGCAGCGCCAGCATCACCAGGCGAATATTCTGAGTACATACCCGTTGCCAGAATTCCATATCGTCGGCATCGCCCAGCACCACACTTAAGCCTTCGGCCTTCAGTTTAGCGACCCGCTCAGGATCAGACTCGATACCCCAGACTTTATCGCCGTAGTCCGGCCGCAACGTCTGGTAGGCGCCTTTACCCACCCGGCCCATGCCCAGTACCAGCACTTCAGCACCCCGCGGGGTTTCAAACTGCTGGTGAGCTCCGGCACGTTCATAACGGTTAATTTTTTCCTTGTGCAAAGCATAATAATGGTGAGCTTTACGATAGGCGAAGGTGCTGATAATAAACGACAGCGACATTACCAGCGCAATAATCACCAGCCAGTCCTGCGACATCCAGCCTTTTTCCACACTCAGGTGCGCCACGATCAGACCAAATTCACTGAAGTTTGTCAGTGCCAGTGCGGCCAGATAAGACGATCGCCCCGATACCCGGAACATCAGCAGCAAGGCAAAAAACAGCACAAACTTAGCCACCAGCAACAGGGTAATAATCACGGCGGTTAACGCCATATCCAGCGTTGGTAATGCGGTAAAACCAATCGACAGGAAAAAGCCGATCAGGAACAGATCTTTAAAACCCATTAACGCTTTATACAGCTCCGAGGCTTTTTCGTGGGAGGCCAATAAAATCCCCAGTAATAATGCCCCCAGATCGCCTTTCATATCGACCAGATAAAATAATTCCGCTCCTCCGAGAGCCAGGAAAAAGCCTAACAATGGCAACAACTCACCGTGCCCGGCACGGTTCAGCAACATCCCCAGCAGCGGCTTCACCAGCCACAGGCCGAATAATGCCAGCGCCCATTCAGACGGCATTTTTCCGGTTGAAGCCACCAGAAAAACCACCGCCACAATATCCTGAATAATCAGCACGCCCAGGGCAATTTTACCGTGCCGGGTTTTCAGCTCAGAGGCTTCTTCCAGCATTTTCACCACACATACGGTGGAGGAAAAACTCAGCGCAAAACCAATCAGCGCCTGGGTATGAAACGGTACCGCAAAATAGTGGCTCAGCCCCAGCCAGCCGGCCAGCATCAATACCGACAACATAAGTCCGATCCACAACCCGGTGTGCACAGTGGCAGATGCCCACACCTCGGGTTTTAACAAGGCTTTGACATTCAGCTTCAGGCCAATGGTAAATAACATCAGCGTGACCCCCATGTCCGCCAGCGTATCCAGGCTGTCGGCCGGTTGAACTCCGGCGGCATGTAAACCAAAACCAGCCGCCAGAAACCCCACCAGCGGTGGCATGCCCAGCTGCTTGACCACAAAACCACACAAAAAAGCGACCAGAATCCAGATAAAATCCATAGCGAAACTATTTTACTTAAACCATATCGACGTCAAAGAGGCCTAATAGTAGCCCAGAGGACGGCGTAACGGCAGCGTTAAAGTCAGCAGATTGGTTTTTGTTTCGCCTGGCTTGATGCAGCTCATCGAACCCCTGAGTAGAGGCATTTTACAGGTCGCGCTGATTCACCCGGGCCATTAATTCTTCTGCACTTTCTTTACGCTCGGAATAACGATCCACCAGATAATCACTGCGGTCGCGCACCAGATAGGTGAACTTCATCAGCTCTTCCAGCACATCCACAATGCGGTCGTAATAACCGGATGGTTTCATGCGGTTGTTGTCGTCAAATTCCGCCCAGGCCTTAGCCACCGACGACTGATTCGGGATAGTTAACATACGCATCCAGCGCCCTAATACCCGTAATTGATTCACCACATTAAACGACTGCGAGCCACCACACACCTGCATCACAGCCAGGGTTTTGCCCTGGGTCGGACGCACCGCACCCAGCGCTAACGGTATCCAGTCAATCGAAGTTTATACGAATATGAAATAAGAGTAATTTGTTGCTAGTTTGCTTTAAGTTCTTGATATATATGGGAAGTAACCTCTATTGAGGCAACAAATTTCTGGCAACAAAATTCTCGGCATCCATTTTGATGCGTGGGCTGCATGAAGCTGCTTTGAAAAATGGATTTTCTAGTTCATCCAAGTGCTTCGCATCGCCGATTATCTGAACATTAACATGTATATGATTAAGACAGAGGTGTTTGATTTTTAATCAGGGTTGGTGTTTGTTCTTTCAGGTTCAGGAATATCAGAGGTATGCCTGATTCATTTGTCTATTGATATATGACACTTCAAGTTGTTCCAGCTTCGCCTCGGGTGTAGTATTCCAGCCCTATACCAGTCCTTTATGGTGAGTTGTCGCTAGTTTAATCAGGTTTTTGCTCTCCTCACCACCTTAAGATTCGAAATGGATATTAGATCTGAATGAATATCGCTCAAATTGAAGAAAATGTTAAAGCATTACTCTCAAGCCTAAATACAGGCGAAGTTACGCAAGATGACTTCATATATGAACTCCTATTAGCTTATGGCCACCGAAAGCAGTCTGTAACTAGGCTGAGGTCCGGCGAGCGAAACCTTGCTTCCAAGGATAATGACCCCTATCACGATACAGCCATCTGGAAGCGTCATCTCTATTACAAGCATGTGGAAGGTGATGCATTACATGCTGAGATTGACCAGATGCGTAAGGAGAAGCTGGTAACTACTAACAAGATCCGCTTTGTCATCGTTACCAACTTCGATCAGTTGCTGGCGGTAGATACCAAAACATCGGATTCTCTTGATATCAATCTGGATGAGCTAGCGAAGCAGTTTGATTTCTTCCTACCATGGGCTGGTATGGAAAAGGCCGTCTATCAGGGAGAGAACCCTGCTGATGTTAAGGCGGCAGAGAAAATGGCCAAGCTGTTTGATTTGATCAAGGGTGATAACTTTGATGAGTCAAATGGGGACGACACTGATGCACTGCATAACCTTAATGTCTTTCTAACTCGCCTGCTGTTTTGCTTCTTTGCTGAAGATACCGAGATATTCGATGATAACCAGTTCAGCTTGGCAATTAAGTCTCATACCAAAAACGATGGTAGCGATCTATCCAGCTATTTGAATCGCCTATTTACGGTGTTGAATACTGCTGATAGTGACCGAGATGAGTTACCTGATTATCTGGCCAACTTTCCTTATGTGAATGGCGGCCTGTTTGCTGATGATATTCCATCACCAACATTTTCCGCTAAATCCCGCCGCATGCTGATTGAGTGTGGTAGTGAGCTGGACTGGTCTGATATTAATCCTGATATTTTCGGCTCCATGATTCAGGCTGTAGTGCACCCTGATCAGCGTGGTGGTATGGGTATGCACTATACCTCTGTCACCAATATTATGAAGGTGATTGAGCCACTGTTTCTAAATGAACTCTATGAAGAGCTCGAAAAGGTTGAGAACAGTGCGACCAAGTTGCAAAAGCTGCAACAGCGTTTAGGTGATATTAAGGTTTTCGATCCCGCCTGCGGCTCCGGTAACTTCCTGATTATTTCTTATAAAGAATTGCGTAAGTTGGAAATGGAGGTGTTAAAGCGACTACAAGAGCTTGAACTTGAAAAGACGGGGCAGATTTCTCAACCATTTTCCGTAATTAAACTGTCTCAGTTCTATGGCATAGAGCTTGATGACTTTGCACATGAAGTTGCTATCTTGTCGCTTTGGCTTGCCGAACATCAAATGAATTTGGAGTTTAAGTCAGAATTTGGTGAGGCTATCCCTAATTTGCCTTTAAAAAGCGGCGGCAATGTAATTCAGGGTAATGCTATAAGAAAAGACTGGATAGAGGTGTGCAGACCCGAAGGCGAGGTATACGTGATTGGTAATCCTCCGTACGCTGGTGCTAGTCAGTGCAACAGTGAACAGAAAGAGGATATTAAATCACTTTGTGAAGGAAGAAAGGTAACAAAAAATTTAAATTATGTTGGCTGCTGGTTTCTGGTTGCGGCTAAGTATATAGCACATGGTTCAGCTAAAGTTGCATTTGTATCTACTGATTCAATTACGCAAGGTTCACAAGTAGAAATGCTGTGGCCCCATATATTTGGACAGGGTGTTGAGATTAGATTCGCGCATACTTCTTTTTGGTGGAAAAACAATGCAAAAGCAAAAGCCAGAATCATGTGTGTCATTATCGGTCTAGGTAAGGTAAGTGATTTCAAGAAACACATCTACACAAATGATCGATCTATTGAAGTTAAAAATATCAATTCGTACTTGCTTGCCGGTGAGAGTCTGATTGTAAAGAGTAGGTCGAAAAGCATATCTGGATTGTCAAAACTTGTCAGGGGAAGTATTCCAACTGATGGAGGTGGGTTGATATTAGACCTGGAAGAAAAGAATAGGCTGTTGGAAGAGTCTGAAGTTTCAAGAAAGTTTATTAAGCGGTATGTAGGCTCAAATGAATTTATTCATGGGGTGGAAAGGTATTGCCTATGGATCGAGGATGAAGATCTGAAGCTTGCGCTTAGTATCCCTTTTATTAAAAAACGGCTTGAAATTGTAAAAGAAATGCGACTGAAAAGCGGAAAATCTAACACAAATTTGTTAGCAGAAACACCGCATAGGTTTGAGCATGCAATAGGGTACGGTAAGCCGTCATTAATTGTTCCAAGGATATCTGTAGTGGTCAACTAATACCGGACACAGTTTTAAGTTTTTCTTCTGCTGCCTGAGGGCTGATTCCACCATGCAGCTGATGTGGCCGTCTTTGGTTGTAATAGCCCATCAAGTAACTCCCAATATCCATTTTCGCTTCTGCCAATGAGCGGTACCCAAGGTCAGGAATCCATTCCGTTTTTAGGCTCCTGAATAATCGCTCCATCGGTGCATTGTCCCAGCAATTACCTCTGCGACTCATGCTTTGAACCATCTTGTATCGCCACAGCCGTTGGCGAAATTTCAGGCTCATATACTGACTCCCCTGATCTGAGTGAAACATGACACCAGAAGGCTTTCCTCGCCGATTCCATGCTTCATCAAGAGCTTTTATCACCAGCTCTTTATCGGCTTTTTCTGACATTGCCCAGCCAACGACACGGCGAGCGTATAAGTCCATGACGACGGCCAGATACGCCCAGCGATGGCCCGTCCAGATGTAAGTAATGTCACCGCACCATACTTTGTTTGGCGTAGCTACCTCAAACTGGCGATTCAGCCTGTTAGAAATTTCAATGTGCTCAACGGAGGCCCGCTTGTACTTGTGCGGACCTGGTTGTTTGCAAATCAGTCCTGATTCCTTCATCAGGCGACGGATAAGATATCGGCCTGCGTTTACACCTTCATCCGCCAATATACTCCGGATACCGCGGCTACCAATGCTCGATCTGGCCTCCGTAAATATTCGATTTACCAGTGCTTTGAGTTTTACTCGCTGAACATTGATTTTCTTTTTCCGACTTCGGTAATCGTAGTAACTGGAACGTTCCACTCCGAAAGCCTGACAGACCAGTTCTACCGTATCGCACTCTCTCAAACGGTCTATCAGCGCATATTTTTGAATTCGTCTGACATTAAGAGAGCGGTAGCCTTTTTTAAAATTCGCTTTTCATCTTCGAGCCGTTTAACTCTGGCTTCAAGCTCCTGAATCCTTTGCTGGTCAGGAGTTAAAGCTTTCGCCTTCGGAGTTGTACCATCCCGCTCTTGCTTTAATTGCTCAACCCAGCGTCTCAGGGCAGTTTCACCAACATCCAGCGATCGACTGGCTTCTGGTATTGAATACCCCTGATCAAGCACCAGGCATGCAGCCTCAAGCTTGAACTCTGGAGTGAATGATCGACGTTGTCTTTTTGTCATTGAACACCTCTTTGATGGTAAGGTTACCACCTATCTGGGTGTCCGGGATTATTGAACCACTACAGATGTTAGAGCCATTGCCATAGTTGCGACGATAATCTGGGATATTCTCATTAATCCTCCATGATAGGTTGAATAGTATTTAAGGTTCTTCCCATGAAAGGGAATCTGGGTCTTGTTGTTCGGTTATTGAACTCTTGGTCCGACCATGCTGCTTTTGTCCTAAGTGGAATCTTGACTTAAATGAGAGCGTTTCCCATTAATTCTATGTGGACGAACGAGGTTATCCTCGGGCATTCAAAATACGGATTATAGTCCGTGGTTGATTAATCCGCAACGCTGGATAGTTAGGCCTTCAAATACAAGAGGCCAACATGCAAGATCTGGCAAAAAAGATAGGAGCGAATATCAGAAAAGCCCGCAAGGAGAAGAATATCTCTCAGGACGGTCTTGCGCTTCTTTGTGGCCTGGATCGAAGCTATATGGGGCGGATTGAACGTGGGGAAGTGAACCTCACTGTAGAGAAGCTTTATCTCATAGCGAAGCCTTTGGGGTGTCGAGCAGCTAGCTTGCTTCCATAAGATTCGCAGGTAGCGTCAGGGCTTAAATAATCCCATAGTCCAAGCTTGCTGCGACGGTCAGGCCTAGCTCTTCGCATTGTGTGATGAAATTCGGGTCAAAACTACCCTTGCATATTAGGGGCTCCTGAATGACCTTCCAGCGAAGGCCTGTAGCTATGCTTTTTAAGGCTCTGAGTGTCCCTGTTCCGTCATGGCCCGCACGTATATAAAATGCAACAGGAAGGCCTTCAGTATGTTCAATACATTGATAGTAGCACCTATCAAACAGGTCCTTTGTTAGTCCTGCCATATATCCAAGATTCTCAGTTGTACCCAGTATAATGGCGTCTGAGTCGTTTATATCCTCTAGTTGTACATCTTGAGGGGAAAGTGCTCAGGTAGTGATGTTTGTGAAGTCAGGGTTTGATGCTCCGTTTATGACAGCTTCTAGCATCTCCTTTGTATTGGGAGATGGAGCGTGAGCTATTACCAATAACGTCTTCTTCATGAGGTGCCTTTAGTCAATCCCTAATCTCTTCTTGATGGGCAGAGGTAGCTGATCAAATGTACGGTGCACTAGCTCCTCTGTTTTTTGAGCTTGGAGAGTAGATAGTTGCTTTCGGAGCTCGGTATTTGCCTTAACTAGTTCTTCTTTGCTGCTTCTGATTGATCCACGAGAAGGCTTATTTTTAGCCTGTTTTAGCTTATTTTCTTTTTCCTTGGTGAGGAAAGTGTTTGTCTCGTCCAAATACTGCCTGAATTTTGAGGAAAATGAGGATGTGTTCATAAGAGATGAGCGATTGATTTTTAGATGTGAAGCAATGTCAGATCCTTTTATTTGGTAATGCTTCTTAACTAGATAGTCGCTTACTTTATGATGGCGTTTTATATACCGAATTTTCTCAAGCTTTAGCTCCTCTACATACACCCAGGCTGCATAGCTTGCGTTCTTCTTTGATACCCAGGTTGGAGCGGGAGCGTCTGCTGGGGCTGTCTCCTTGGCTTTATCACTAAAATAGTTAAGAACCATTTTTGAGCTTCCTGTTTTTGTAGCACTCCATCGCTTCTTGTAGTTCTGAAAGTGCCTTATGACATGGATCTAGCATTTTGGTGTGTTGGTATACGTTCTTTACTAGTTTATATGAGGATTCCTGAAAGATTTCAGGAATATCTGGGTTATGTAAGGCTTCCACATGCTGAGAGGCATGAAATATTGACCAATCAATATTGTTAGTCTGCATCAAGTTGTGTGTACAGTTCAAGCATAAATCAGGAGAGGCATTGTAACGATGGGGTTCTCCGTCAATAGCGCACTGAGCTTTCGACTGACTGCGTTTTCGTAATAAGCAATATCCCCAAGGATTGGACTTGATAGAGATAATTTCAGTAGTTGCTAAATGCTCAGCTAGACTGGATTGCTCTTCTAAGCTGTGTATCGATGTTTTACGGCTCAATCTTCGTAGCCAGGTGTTCAATTGCCCAGAGTAGCCCTTTCCTTTTCGAAGTAAGTAGTTATTTACAAGGGAGCTCACTACCTTTTGTTGGACCTGCTGATGGTTCCATCGATTGTCTTTGTCGCGGATATAGCTCAACCACATGGTGGAAGATATGTGTTTAAATTGGCTGCGAATCATCCAGCCTGCATCTCCATCAAATCTTCTATATACAGCTTCAGCCCACATATGCCGGAATGCATGGGCACTTGGGTATATACAGCCGTCAACAAGCCGGCCGCTAACGTAATTTGAAGCGGTAGCACTTTTTAATTCCTTCTCTGATCTCGATTCGATCCAAACTTTTGTCTCTTCCGGCAAGTGCTGGTCCAATAGGTCAGTCCAGTCTTTTCTCAGTTCCCCAGTTTTGTATCTAATCAGCCAATTTTTTTTATCTCCTTTAGAATTCCTTAAGAAAAACTCTACGCGAGGGAGTTCAGTTCGCACTCTTTTTTTAGTGATTTCAAGGTGTGGATCAGCATATTCATCGTTTTTTGGGGATTGGGATTTAATTGAAGCCCTTGTGAAACCTTGATAATTGGTAACAAAATGAGGCCACATTCGGCGAACATGCTTTTGTATCGCTACTTGCGAGTTATGCGGATTTCTATTTGTAGGATTTGTTTCGTACACACAGGGAAGATCTTCACCAGAGTGATTCAGCTCAGTCATTCGATGCACTATCGTAATTATATTGAACGTGATTTCTCTATTTGATTTTGATTTTCCATTTGTCTTATATATGTACCAGTTTACATGGTATCTATACGGAAATGCATATCGATCTAGCTTATCCAGATTGTCAGATTGTACTGATGCAGAAATAGGGAAGCCAAATTCGCTCTTCCTCCACCCGGTTAGGGCAACTATAGAAGTGATTCCTGATGACTGAACAAGGTTTATAAGTTGTCTTGGATATGTACTATTAGAGTTAGTATGCTTTTTCTTCGATAGGCCATACGATAAGTATTCAGAGTCTGTTGGAAATTTATACTCCTTTTCATCTATTCTTTTCGATATTAGTTTTATGTGCCTTTTTATCTCTCTTATCGGGAATTTTGGTGGGTGATTCGCTAATTTTATTGTACCATCTTTGTTTGATAGGATTGTCCAGCAAATAACTTTTAGTCTATCATTATTCTCCTTAGTAGGCTCTATTTCTATTTCGTTTAATATTAAGTCGATATTTTTCTCATTTAATAGGTGGCTTTCTAATAGTGCGCGTTTGTAGTATTTGTTAAATCTTGTGATAGCTTCATTGTATATTTTCTTTGTAGATTCTTTAGGCCAGGATCCCCATATACTTTTAATTTCTTCTGGAAGGCATCCTCTCATTATTAGTGTGAGAGGTTGGCTGGTTGTGCTGGGTTTTAGATTTAGTGTCGATGCAATATCATTTGTATCTTTTATTACCTTGGATAAGGCAATAGCCAGCGCATAATTATTTTCGAAATATGTTAGGCAGTGTTCTATGTAGTAACGGCCATTATCAAGTGTTAGGAGGTCTAAAGATTTACCCGTAGCCCAATCGCTATATGTGAGTTGATTTTTTGTAATTGAAGGGATTGTTTTTTCTAGCGATTTTTGGAGTGTTGATTTGTTGATTCTGTGGGATATGAAATGGAGTTCATTGTCGATCATTGCCTGTTGTATCATTGTTAGGTTGGATCTGATAATGAAGGTGCTGTAGCTAACTATTTCTGGCTTTCTCTCAATTCTGCCATCGTTTAGTGTATGGGTTAGTAAG
The DNA here is from genome assembly GCF_042648445.1 of Bacterioplanoides pacificum. Lineage (NCBI taxonomy): Bacteria > Pseudomonadati > Pseudomonadota > Gammaproteobacteria > Oceanospirillales > Oceanospirillaceae > Bacterioplanoides > Bacterioplanoides pacificum. Next base: position 582,498 of record NZ_JBHRYB010000001.1, on the reverse strand, counting down.
AAATTTAGTATGGATTCTATATTGTCAAGATTTATTTCTAAAGAATTAATTGTTGCAAGAGCTTCAAATACCAGTTTTATTCCAGTGCATCGCGTTACATAAGCATCAATTGCTGTTGTTGAACTGCTTATTTCTGATAGCCATATCAGCTTTGTTATTGCTGTTAAATCGTACCGTTTTGATATTGTTTTGTTTTTATGGCGCGCTGATATTGTTTTTATGTCGTCAAAGTTTATAGTGATTTCTTTGTCGTGGGTGTTTCTGAATTTCCAGGTGTTATCTGAAGTCTTTCCTTTTAGATACCCCGGTATGGACTCTAGGAGCGATTGATTGCTTTTAAGTGCCTTCTGGATAGTTTTTGGTTGAATCAAGTGCTGGTCTCCTTGATGTGTTCAAATAAATTTGGAAGTGAGTTTTTTAAACCTTTATATCTTTCTTTTGCTTTCCGTGAGGATTTTAGGCGAGATAAGATCCTGGTCATCCACTCAATATTTATAATTAGCGTTTTTTCTACCCAATCAGGTCTGATTCTGCACAGAGCTTCGAAGCTATCTTCTGCTTGCTTTAAATAATGTATTAGATATAACGCAGTATCTTCATTGTCTAGGACTATTATTTTGTCACTAGGGATGTGCTCTATACCAATTTTTGAAGTCTCTAATAACTCGAAGTTTTTATTGTTTGTTTCTTTAATGATTTTTGTTTTTAGCTCTAAGGAGTTGATGGACTTTATTATTTTTGGAATTGAAGGCGCGTATGCTGTGTTTTGTAGGTCGTTAATTACTAGTCTTGTAATTCTTCCTGATTGGTTTACCCAGTCTTTGTTTTGGTCTGTAATATATGATGCTTTTTCAGTTATCGAGGAATGCGAATTGTGATTAACCAAATCGGATTCTCTATACTTATCTGAATTGGCATGTACTGCGCTTGTTTTAATATGCGTGAGAGTGAATAGGCTTTTGGGTAGTGGCTTTTTTGCGTTTCTCTTGAATTCAGTAACGGTTGAACCTGAATTCATTTTCTGATATCTCGAGAAGCTCTCACTGGTGTTGTCAAATGCCAGCATTGTGTCAATAAAGAGAGTGCTGGCGTTATTTTTTTTTAATTCGGCTTCTAATGGTTTTCTGAAATCCTCTAGTCTCCATATTGCGTATAGAAATCCTACTACGGTTCTTCGGTCTTTAGTGTCTGGGAACTGTATGCTCTTTTGAAGATCTTTATTAAATAAATTAGATGAGTTGAGGCCTTCGATATATTTGTTTATTGCTCTTGACCAGCAGTCTTTTCCTTTATGTACTTCGGTTGTATGGTGGGTCCCTGACCTTCCTTTGAAGTATTGGCATTGTATGGCGATAAGGTTTCCATTTGAATTGAATTCCCGTGCAAAATTACCAACTTCTAGCTTCAGGATATCGCCTGCTTGAATTTTTTCGCAGGCAAGTAACCAGGCGCATAGAAGTTCTTCTACTTCTGAGTAGTTGTATTGGTTTTCTGGTGAGAATAATACTGGGCGCTTCCATGCTGGCTGTCGCGCTCCATGGACTTCTTTAGGGAGATTTTTTGTGCCATTTTTTGAAATGTGACTTTTAATCTTGCTTATAGAATGGTCATGAATAAGATCTAATAGCATTAATTTAACAAAGTTATTCTGAGGTTGGCCCTTCTTAAAAGATTTACCTGTGTGCGCAATTAGTTCTCTATTCCAGTCTATATACCAGTCTTGGGTTGTCGCTGTGAAGTAGATTGTACTGTAGCTGTTCCAGTGTGATCTTTGTTCTAATAACCATAAAAGCGTGGTTGCAATTGTGACTTTGAAACTGTTTATTAGTATCTTAGGGCTCTCTAGTTGTAAGTAACGCCTTTCAGTAATGTAAGGTATTATCCATGGAGTGTCGAACCAGTTTGATAGTGTGAATGATTTAGAAGGTGGGGATTTAGCTGGTTTAGAAATGTTTATTAATGTTTTAAGGTACTTTGAGTCCTCGGTAATTAGTCTTTTTGATGAAATTCCCTGGTTGATTATTTTTTTTAAATATTTGAGTTGACTTGTTTGTGTTTTCTTTATGTTGGTTTGATAAGATTCGAAGTCTTTCAAAATGTCGTATCTGTTAGCGATTTTGGTTTTATATTTTGTAGTATTTATCCAACTGATGAAGTTTCTGATTGTGTAATGGTATGTTTCTTGTGAGTGCATCGTGAGGCTTTCGAACCACTCTGAATTTACAGCTGTTTGCAAGGTCTCAAAAATTAACTTGTGGTGTTTATTTCTATTTTTCAACTCTACAATTACAGTTGTATTTGCCCTCGTTTTGAAAATGATTCTTTTTGCTTTGGTTTCAAGGCGCTCAGGCTTCGAAGGAAGTAATGAGTCGAAGCTCTGTTCCTTCTGCGTGGGTTTTGCTTTGGCCTTAGCTTGATTGGATGATGTTTGAGTCATCAGGATTCCTCTATCTCTAGCATTTGGAGACGCATACGAATATAGCGAGTTGTGACTGCAGGAGCCTGGCCATTCCTTGATATGGAATGGCCTAGTCTTTGAGCGACGACAATGAGAGCAGCGGATTCGGATCTGGTTTCTCTTCCTTCGTTGTTATCTAGTTCGGAGTGAAAGAGCTCTGTTGCAAAAGTATGGCGAAGGTCATGGTAGCTTTGTAACGGGTTTAGACCTGCTTCTTTTGAACGTCGGCTAAAGACTCGGGTTCCTTGTTCTGGACCAATACCCGTTCCCATGAACCTCTGGTCGGTTCTCAAGAAGAAACTGCCATCTCTGGTCTTTGCCTTCATAGATGCTTGATGTCTCTCGGTATAGAAATATCGTTTCATGTCTTCTAACAGCACGCTGTCCAGATAGATATATCGAGAGCGGCCATTTTTTGTGTATCGTCCTTCTAACTTGTACTTAAAGTGATTGATAGAGGCTGATTCAGGCGAATCTAGTTGATTAAATAGGGAAGTTAGGGAATTTACTCCTGATACACGTAATCCCATTAGTTCAGAGGTTCTTAGGCCTACTTCATAGCCTAATCGGATCATTAGTTTTTCTGCAAGAGTTTGACAGGAGTTCAATAGTTCTAGTCGCCAGTAGCGAGACACATATTGGATGTAAAATTGCTTAGAGCTGCGTTCAGCTATTGATTGACGGGTTTTCCTAAATATCCGTAGCTTGACCGTTGAGGCAATACCGATGCTTACAAGGAAGTTGAAATATGCCTGAAGTGCGGAAGCGTGTGTTTCTAAAGAGCTAACCGAGTCAAGTTGTGAAGATAGCTCGTGATTGAGGTAGTGATTGATGAACTTCTGGGAGCAAGTATTCGATGAGTGAAGGTTTGGAGTGTCATGCTTAATGTGGCAATACTCTAAGTAATTCAAGAACTTAGACAGGCAATACACATAAGATCGAGTTGTAGAGGGGGTAATATCTCGTTCTATCAGATAGCTCTGTTCTCTGCCATCTACATCATCTCTAAGCTCATGTACTGTGCCATATAAAACCATATGAGTCGTGTACAGTAATGGCAACAAGGGAAGTGATGAGTGCTGATCAAGGATAACCCAGAGAGGATCTAGATTATAACCATTGTATATAGTGCTTAACTTCTCAACTCTTGTGTACATCAGCCTACTCAGGTTATGCAATGTTTCTATTGCAATCAGAGTAAACTATATAGAAACAAATATTAAATATTAAATGTATATAAGGAAAACTGCGCTTTCATAATGCCGGTCATGGCACCATGACGTTCCGGCGAACACCACACCATGCCTTCGCTCCACTGCACCAGATCGCGTAATTCCTGAACCTTCTCATGTTCAGTATCGGCATCGTCCGGCAGTGGCAAACCCGATGGATTAAAGATGCGGGTTTCAGCGCCCATTTTTTCTAAAATACGGGCACTCTCTTCCACCACTAAACGTGAGAAAGACCGTTCCCGCAGCGATCCGTATAACAGCAGAATGCGCGGTTTATGGTCGCTGGCCGCCGCGGCAAATACCTTGTCCGGCGTCGGAATCTGAAAACATTCGTCCACCAGGTTGGCAGGCCCTGGTTGCTTTACATTTTGATCAGTCATAACAGTCACTTTAAATCATTCGGCATATCGTCAGCGGGAAGCCAGAGCGGCAATCCACAACCACACAGCTTTTTCTGTCGCACCCATCACAAGGCGCGTCCCTGCGCCTGTGATGGGCACGCAACATCCATGTTGCTGCTTTCGAAAAACTCTCTGGCTGTGAATTGCTAATGCAACATACCCGGTATTATTTGTACTCAAACCAGCCACGGGTACGATTGGCAAACCACACCAGCGATAACATCACCGGAACTTCCACCAGCACACCCACAACCGTCGCCAGCGCTGCACCTGAGTGCAGCCCAAACAGTGAAATAGCCACCGCCACCGCTAACTCAAAGAAATTACTGGTGCCGATCATACACGCCGGTGCCGCGATGTTATGCGCCAGCTTCATTTTCAGCGCAGCAAAATAAGCGATAAAGAAAATACCGTAGGTCTGAATCATCAGCGGAATAGCAATCAGCACAATATCCTGTGGCTTTTCAACAATGGTGGGCGCCTGCAAGCCAAACAGAATCACCACGGTGCTGATTAAGCCAATGATCGACCAGGGTTTTAACGTGCCGGTAAAGCTTTCAATGGCGTGTGCTTCGTGCTTACTTTCAAGTGCTTTGCGGGTTAATGCCCCCGCCACCAGCGGCAGTACGACATACAACACCACAGACAACAGCAAGGTTTCCCAGGGTACTTCAACATCACTGACACCGAGCAAAAATGCGGTGATCGGAGCAAAAGCAAAAATCATAATGATATCGTTCACCGACACCTGAACCAGGGTGTAGTTAGCATCACCTTTGGTCAGCTGACTCCAGACAAATACCATAGCGGTACAGGGCGCAACCCCCAGCAAAATCATACCGGCGATGTATTCACTGGCGGTTTGTGGATCAACCCAGTCGGCAAATAATCCATGAAAAAACAGCCAGCCGATGGCCGCCATAGAAAATGGCTTAATTAACCAGTTAACGATCAATGTCAGCGCCAGCCCTTGGGGCTTTTTGCCCACGTCTTTAATGGCTGAAAAATCGACCTGCACCATCATGGGGTAAATCATCAGCCAGATTAATACCGCCACCACCAGATTGACGTGAGCAAACTCGAAGGCAGCGACAGCCGCAAACAGCTCAGGCAATAATAATCCGGCGATCACACCGGCAATAATGCCGGCGGCAATCCACACCGATAAATAGCGTTCAAAAATACCCATAATCCGTCTCTTAATTTACTGTGCTTAAATCGGTTAACAACTGACGCAGCGAGCTGTCGCCTGTCACGCTGCCGTCAAGGTCGGCCGCGATTAATGCTTCAATACGCTTAGTTAAGGTGCTGGCAACGGTCTCAAATAACGCCGCCTGCCCGGCTGCATCGGTTAACTTAGACGGGTCCTGCAGCCCCCAGTGCGCTTTAATACCTTTACCGAAAAATAGCGGGCAAGACTCACCTGCGGCACTGTCACACACGGTAATGGCAATCACCGGCTGTTCATCAGACACAGCAAAATAGTCTTCGAATTCATCCCAGCTCTGGCTTTGTAAACCCTCGGTCGCAATGCCCTTGCGCTGCAGAAAATCCAGCGTGCCCGGATACACTTCTCCGGCAGGCTGACTGCCAGCGCTGCGTACCTGCCAGTTCGCGCCCTGTTGAGCAATAACGTCACGGGCAATGGCTTCGGCCAGAATGCTGCGACAGCGATTATGGGTGCAGATAAACAATAATTTCACGAGATTAATCTCTTCAGATTTTCCAAATAGAAAAACTCAGATTCTTTTTAATAGCAGCAACAGGATGTTGCGGGCACATCGCAGGCACAGGGACGTGCCTTGCGACGTGTGCGGCAAAAAAGAATGTGAATTTTTCTATCCCAGTAACGCTAACACTCTAGCCATTAGCGCTTTAACAACAGTCAGTCTGTTCCGCACGCTGCGGACTGACCTTACATAAACGTTGGTTAATATCGGTAAGAAACTCAGCGTTATGCGTTAACGTATGAGCAATCAGCTCTTTTGCCCAATCATCCAGCTGCGGATGCAACGAATAATGCACCCACTGGCCGCGCTTCTCGCCCTGCAACAGCTCACACTCACGCAACTGTGCCAAATGGCGCGATACCTTGGGCTGACTCAGCTGCAATGCCTCCGTCAGCTCACAAACACACAACTCGCCATGCTGCTCAATCAGTAACAACAGCGCCAGGCGGGTTTCATCACTCATACATTTAAACAGGGTTTGTGGCTGCACAACGTCCGGCCTCATAAAACATTTGGAAAATCATATATATGATTTTCCATATATTCAACCCCTGAGCAGGATCCTGCTTCGGGGCCTGCACTTTGCCGGTTCTCTGAAACGGCATCATTGGCCCTTAATCTGGCTGGCAAACACTGTTAACTTGCCGTAATCAAACCACTGAAAACAGCATCTGGAATCTGATATGCCTGCAAAAAAGAAAAAGGAATACGATCTGATTGTGTTTGGTGCCAGCAGCTTTGTTGGTGAAATTCTTACCCGTTATCTGGCTCAGACCTATGGCCTGGACGGCGAGCTGAAGTGGGCCATTGCCGGCCGCAGCGAACGCAAATTACAACAGGTACGCGGCACATTGGCGCCGGTGTTAGGCAGCGATGCCAAAAACGTCGAAATTCTGCTGGCCGACGCCAGTGATGAAACGGCGCTGCAACAGCTGACCGAACAAACCAAGGTGATTGTTTCCACCGTCGGGCCTTATGCGTTATACGGCGAAACTCTGGTTAAGGTGTGCGCCGAAAATGGCACCGACTATTGTGACCTGACCGGCGAAGCCCAATGGATCAAACGTATGCTGGAAAAATACGAGGCCAAAGCGCAGCAGTCCGGTGCCCGTATTGTGCATTGTTGTGGCTTTGATTCAGTACCATCGGATATGGGCGTGTATTTCCTGCAACAACAGGCCGAGCAGGAATTCGGCAGCATGGCTGAGCGTATTAAAATGCGGGTTAAAGCAGCGAAAGGTGGCATGTCGGGCGGCACCATCGCCAGTATCATCAATCTGACTAAAGAAGCAGTGGCCAACCCGTCATTACGCAAAGAGCTGGCTGACCCCTATTCCATCTGTCCACCGGGTAGCGGCTTCTCCGCCCGCCAGCCGAATATCAAAGGTGCAGTGATGGACAACGACTTTAAATCCTGGGCCACGCCGTTCATTATGGCGGCGATTAACACCCGGGTGGTTCATCGCTCGAACGCCTTACGTGACAAAGCGTATGGCGAAAACTTTATTTACGACGAAGCCATGTTAACCGGTAAAGGCCTGAAAGGTCGAATGACAGCCATGGCCGTGGTAGCAGGCCTGGCTGCCTTTATGGCGGGCGCTGTGGTCAAACCAACCCGCTGGTTGCTGGAGAATTATGTCTTGCCCAAGCCCGGCGAAGGACCAACACCAAAACAACAGGAAGAAGGCTTTTACGATATCCGTTTCAAAGGCTTCCTGAACGACGGCCGCATCATTGTTACCAAAGTGACCGGCGACCGTGATCCGGGTTATGGCTCCACCGCCAAAGTGCTGGGGCAGGCCGCCGTATCACTGGCACTCGATTTCCATACCGGCACCCGTAAAAAAGGCAAAAAAGGCGGTTTCTGGACACCCGCTTCAATCTTCGACGAACGCTATATTCAGCGCCTGCGTGATCATGCCGGTGTGGCGTTTGAAGTGCTGGAAAAGTAGCCAGATTCTGACAAGCGAAAAAATTGATGGCCAACATTCATGTTTTTTACCAGCATCGGGTCGATGGGCCCGAGCTGGTTAACTTTGAAAACCAAATCCGTTCACACCGTGACCTCTGCGACCTGATGGATCGTTACCCCTGGACCGAAGAGCAACGCCTCACCGACGAAACCGGAGAAGGTGGTGGCTTTCATTTCACCCTTAAGGGCCACAATAACCAATATGCCGTTTATCAGTTTACCCCGGTTGATGCTCAGCGCGGTCTGCTTGACCTCAGTATTGTGATCAAACCAGGTTGGCTTGGCGTATTCGGGCGCCAGGCGCTCGAACAGCATTTTGATGTGTTAACCATCAGCGCGGCTCAGCAACAATTAAAAGAACTGTTCAGCCATTCTCCGGAAACATTGTACCGGTGTTATAAAAACCAGCCGCAACAACCCTGAGGTTGAGCACCGGCTGAAATTGGCACGCGAGAACCATTTCCCCCGAACCTGACACTCTATAGAATGCCAGAGCATGAGAAGGGACTCTCTGACATAACAACAAAAACCCCAGAGGTCCTTTATGATACCCAAACTCACCCTGCTGCAACCGCTGTTGCTCGGCCTGTCGCTGGCCACTGCCCTGCCACTGCAGGCGATGTCACAAACACCGGACAGCACAGATACCACAACTCAGTCATCAGCCACTTCATCACCAACTACCTCGTCAGCGGCCAGCGGGCTGGCGTACGCCGATGATTTAAAATTGCTGGCCTACAACGTCTTTATGTTGCCTGGCGCGGTTTCAAACTATGGTCAGTCGGAACGTGCCGGACTGATTCTGCAATCCGATGTGATTCACGGCCACGATGTCGTCATCCTCAATGAGCTGTTTCATAACAGTGCATCCGCAATTCTGCTGGACGGCCTGAAAGCAGACTATCCGAACCAGACGCCGGTCATGGGCCGTGGTTACGATGGCTGGGACCAGACTCTGGGAGCCTACAGCAGTACCACACCGGAAGATGGCGGCGTGGCGATTGTCAGCCGCTGGCCAATCGAAGAGAAAATCCAGTTTGTCTATAAAGATGCCTGTTCGGCCGACTGGTTCTCCAACAAGGGCTTTGTTTACGTACGCCTGAACAAAAACGGCCACGATTATCACGTAATTGGCACCCATGCTCAGGCCCAGAACAGTGGGTGTGACGATGCCGCTGCGGTGCGGAAAAAACAATTTACAGAAATGCAGCAGTTTATTACGGCTAAAAATATTCCCGCCGATGAGGTGTTATTTATTGGTGGCGACTTTAATGTCATCAAGAGCAGTGACGAATACCCGGATATGCTGGAAACCTTACGTGTTAGTGCGCCGGATGCCTACGCCGGGTTCGACACGTCCTGGGATCCGGAATCCAATGGTATGGCCGCCACACAGTACCCGGATTTACCGAGCGAATACCTCGACTATATTTTTGTGTCCCGCGATCATGCCCAGCCAACACACTGGCACAACCAGTCGCTGGACGTTACTTCGCCCCGCTGGAGTGTCGATAATTACCAGTATCAGGAGTTGTCTGACCATTATCCGATTGCCGGTTTCTCTTACGCCGATGAAAACACCCGCACCGAAAGTTACCGCTACGTGAACCAGCCGTATTCAGAGGTAAAATTCCGCAACCAGGCCAACGGCGCTTATATCAAAATTAACGCCAGCGACAATGACGGCTGGCTGAAAGTGAACGGCACTGCCGGCGACGCTGCGGCCAGCTTTAATCTGGATAACTGGTTCCCGAAAAACCGCGCCTTCTGTATTCGCAGCAATGACTTTGTTCAGGTACAGGGCAACCTGCGTGCCGGCTCTTACTGGAACTGGTGGCTTGGCGGTGGTGGCGGAAACTATGCTTACTTCACCAGGCAGGATAATGCCTCCAACAAATTACGGATTCGTATTCTGAACGATGACGGCGACTGCCTGAAAGATGGTGATAAAGTTGCTTTTGTCGATCGCAGTACCGTCAGTGGCAGCGACTATTACCTGCAACGCTGGCCATCCGGTTCCTGGACCGATCATTTATACATGTGGTCAGATTCAGTGGGAGACAACGAAACCTTCAGCGTTGAAATGGGCGAGGGTGAAAAACAGGACTGGAGCGCAAAACTGCGTTACCCACAATAATCGCGACATTACTATGAGCTGGCGAAGCAATTCTGGCTTATGGTTTAAAGAGGTCACCCATCCGGGTGGGTGATCTCTGTGATCCGACGCCGCATTTACACCGGATAAAACGGATATAATTTTTTAAACTCCGCCAGATCAAACTCTTCCTGAACATGCTCGGTAAATTCACTGCGCCGCACCCGGCGACTGTCCACACCGTGATATTGCAATAGCGCCAGGCATTCCACGCACAGATCATCCGTTTGGTTATGTTCCGTTCCGGCATGAACCGCAATCTGGCGATGACGTAATTGTTGTACCGCCTGACAATAGGCCAGGTGGTATTGGCCATCGTGAGTTAGCCATAAACGTGAGTTTTTATACGCCAGGGTTTTATCTTTCAGCGCACGTAATTCTGCGGCATTTATCGCAAAATCACCGGCCTCCAGCCCTTCACGTTCGGAATAGGTCAGTTGTTTTTGTGGGTCAAATAACTCGAAGTCACCCAGTTCCTCAGCACCCATTTTCTGCCGCAGTTTATTGAGTTCAGGATCTTGTAAAAAATCAGCGAGTTTCATTATTTTTACCGCTTGTCGTGGACAAGGTCCACTCCTACAAAACTTTTTCCAGGATGGTAGCAATCCGGCTATCCGCATCGGTGCGCACCCGGAACTCTACCCGCCGAGAACCTTCAGCATTTTCATCACCGTTATCCGCACGCACCACTTTGGCGGACGATAAACCGTTGGCGGTTAAGTGCGATTTCAGCCAGTCTTTATTATCGGCCACTTTATTCAGACCAAGCACATACCCCAGAGTGCTGCGGGTACGTTCCTGAGATAAATCCATATTACGGATATAAGCATCATCGGCATCGGAAGCACCCGACCAGGCACTGGAGGTATGCCCTTCAATACGCACCTCGAGAATATCGTTACGGTATTTCGGCTGGGTAATAATATCGACGTAACGAGGAAAAAAGTCGGCCAGAATAGCGGCAAATTCCGGTTTTAATTCCGCCTGCCCCTGATCGAACAACACATCGCTGTTGTTAAAGCGAAACGCCAGATCTTTATCCAGCTCGGCGCCCCAGCGTTGCATGTCCGGTGCAAATTCAGTCTGCAAATCATCGTATAGCTGAGTACGCAGGTGATCGTAGAGAATAGCAATATCGCGGATTTTATTACGCTCAGTTTCCACGTTTACCATAAACACGATGGAGATCAGCATAAACACCATCATCAGGCCAGCCATTAAGTCTGACACCGCCACCCAATGACCTTCCTGTTCTTTTAACTGCTCCAGTTCGTTTTCATTCATCCGGGCACACTCACTTATCGTCGTCGGTAACGGATTCCGCCACCTTGACCAGCTGTTGCAGTCGTTTGGTCAGTGGTGTGTAGTCACTGACAAACTTTTCCGATAATGCGGTCAGCTGCATACCAAAGGATTTCAGTGCTTTGTTCAGCTCTTCTTCCATGCTTTCGTCCAGTGTCACCACCTGACGTTCGACCCGTTCTCCCAGACGTTGTAATTGCTGCAGGCTGTGATGTTGTTGTTGCTGTAAACGTTCATGACTGGATTGCAGCTGTTGCTCCAACTGCTCCTCAACTCCACGCTGCATGGCTGCTAACTGCTCCACCGCCCAGCGTTGCTGCGACTGCACCGCCTCACTCATGCCCTGAGTCAGCGCCACCACCCGCTCTTCCAGCTTTGGTAAACCGTCGGCGGCATGATTCACCAGATCGGCCAGTGACCCCAACTGCGACTGCAGATTCTGGCGTTGTGCCTCCAGGCCATTGAGCAGATCCTGCAACGACTCAGAAATGCCGTTAAAAGCGTTAGCGTGTTTCACCATGTATTCAAATGCCTGACTGGCTTCTTTCATCGAGCCGGAGGTACGCTCCTGCTCGGTGATCAGCTGCTGCAACTGATCACGATAGTTATTCTGCCAGTCGAGCATTTTGCCAACGCTTTCGTTCAGGCGTTTAAAGTTGTCGCCGTATTGTTCGTTAATGCGGGTATTAAAGTCGCGCATCACCGCTTCAATCGCCTGCACCAACGCCTTGGCGTTGGCTTCGGCCATACGCTCCTGGTAACTCTCTAGCGTGTTAATCACCGCATTCAGACGATCCAGGGTTTGCAGATGATTACGCTGAAACTGTTGCGGTAAGGCCTGTGCATTATCCTGGTTAAACTGATCGGCCAGATGTTTTAACGAAGCATCCAGATCATCAATGGTCGCCACCCGGGTCTGACTGGTTTCACGCCGGCCGACCTGAGACAGGGCCGCGCGGATCTTTAACGTTAACGCCCCCAGCAGACCCACAATCGACGACCAGAAGGCAGTTTTTAAGCCGTCCATCAGCTTGGGCACACTGCCCTGAATGTCGGTGGTATCAAAGTGCCATAAGCCCAGCGCCACACCAAGAAAGGTACCAAAAATACCAATACTGGTAAGAATATTGGGGGCAATCTCCGCCGTCCGGTTGGAATAGCGGAAAATATGGAAGTACAGGGTCAGAACAATAATCACGGCCATTAAGGCCAGCGTCCATCCCGAAAATTGCGCCATCATGTAATAAGGTCTCAAACCAAAATGGGTTTATTACAAAGCAGTCTAGTTCAGGATTTTTATTTCGCGTATTGGCTATATAAAACCGGCTTTAAAACCGTCATAACACGCCATAGTTACTGGCCAGAGGCCACATCCGACCCGTATTAAAACTGATCACTGATTCCTGAGCACAGAAGTCAGGTTTTACCCGCATAATATTTTCTTTATTTTCATCAATTGAGGATTTTTTATTGCCTTGTTGGCATTTGCGCAAGGGTGGACAGAGTGTTTAGAATCGCAGATTACGCCTGCGAGTGGTGTTATTGCCTCGCAGTGAGTAACTCAAACCAACAACTTTATTGCCGCCTCTGCCGGGCCTGCATCGCGCTGCGGTTGCTGGCTGACAGTGTCACGGCACAGACCTGAGGATTACATCATGTCGACAACTCTGGGGAGCGTGCTCCTGATCGTTGCGCTGCTGGGCTTAGCCTACAAGCGCGCTAACCTGAAAACCTCCGCAATTGTGGTCGGTGTTATTGCTGCCCTGGCTTTCTTTGGCCCGGCCTCAGCAACACTCACGACCATTGCTGTTGTTCTGACAGCTGTGTTTGCGGTACTGAGCCTGGAAAGCTTCCGCGCTAACACCATTACCCGTCCTATCTTCGCTATCTATAAGAAGATTCTGCCTGAGATGTCCGAAACCGAAGCAACTGCTCTGGAAGCCGGTACTGTATGGTGGGATGGTGAACTGTTCGCAGGAAAGCCAAACTGGAACAAGCTGATTGATCATCCGAATCCAACGCTGGCGCCGGAAGAACAAGCCTTCCTCGATAATCAGGTTGAGACGCTGTGCTCCATGGTTGATGAGTGGGAAATCTCCAATCAGGGCGACATGTCTAAAGAAGTGTGGGAATACATCCAGAAAGAACGCTTCTTCTCGATGATCATCCCTAAAGAATACGGTGGTCTGGGCTTCTCGGCGCAGGCACAATCAGCCGTGCTGCAGAAGCTGTCTGGCCTGTCTGGTGCAGTATTCTCTACCGTTGGTGTACCTAACTCATTAGGCCCTGGCGAACTGTTACTGAAGTACGGTACGCAGGAACAGAAAGACCACTACCTGCCACGTCTGGCGGATGGTCGTGAAATCCCGTGTTTTGGTCTGACTGGCCCACGTGCCGGTTCTGACGCCACTTCCCTGCCGGATACCGGTGTGGTCTGCAAAGGCGAATGGGAAGGCAAAGAAGTACTGGGTCTGAAACTGAACTTCTCCAAGCGTTACATCACGCTGGCTCCGGTTGCGACCGTTGTTGGTCTGGCGTTCCGTATGTTCGACCCGGACAAGCTGCTGGGCGACAAGTACGACATCGGTATCACCGTTGCGCTGTTGCCACGTCACCTGCAAGGTATGGACATTGGTAACCGTCATAAGCCAATTGGTTCTCCGTTTATGAACGGCCCGATTGTCGGTAAAGACGTGTTTATCCCACTGGACTTCATCATTGGTGGCGCTGCTAACGCTGGTGAAGGCTGGCGTATGCTGGTTGAGTGTCTGTCTGTTGGTCGTTGTATCACCCTGCCTTCATCTGGTGCCGGTGGTGGTAAATACGGCATCGCAGCCGCCGGTGCTTACGCCCGTATTCGTCGTCAGTTTGGTGTGCCGATTGCGAAACTGGAAGGTGTTCAGGATTCTCTGGCGCGTATCGCCGGTAACGCCTACATCTCGGCTGCGGCGGCACGTGTCACTGCCATCTCTATCGATCAGGGTGAGAAGCCTTCTGTACCGTCTGCCATCCTGAAATACAACCTGACCGAAGCGGCTCGTCAGATCGCGATCGACAGCATGGACGTTCACGGTGGTAAGGCCATTATCCGTGGCCCGGGTAACTACATTGAAAGCGGTTACTCTTCAGTACCGGTTGCCATCACGGTGGAAGGCGCGAACATCCTGACTCGTTCTATGATCACCTTTGGTCAGGGCGCGATCCGTTGTCATCCATTCGTACTGCCAGAAATGGACGCTGCGAAAGCTGACGACCTGAAAGCGTTCGACAAAGCACTGTTCGGCCACTTCGGTTTCATCTTCTCTAACATGTCCCGTTCTGCGGTACTGAGCCTGACTAACGCGGCATTCACCAGCGTTCCGGTTTCCGGCCCAACCAAAAAGTACTACAAACAAATCAACCGTTATGCCGCTAACTTCGCCCTGGCGGTTGATATGTGTATGTTCTCTCTGGGTGGCGAGCTGAAGTTCCGCGAACTGATCTCTGCCCGTCTGGCGGACATGGTATCTAAAATGTACCTGGCTTCCATGGTACTGAAACACTGGGAAGATCAGGGTCGTAACAAAGAAGACCTGATCCTGGTGGAATACGCCATGGACAAGCTGTTCTCTGAGTTTGAAGCCGCTCAGGACGGCCTGATCAAGAACCTGCCAGCGCGTCCGGTTGCCTGGTTACTGCGTGCCCTGACACTGCCTCTGGGTCGCACTGCCAAAGCACCGAGCGATAAAACCATTGCCAAGATCGTTGACCTGACGTCAGCGGCCACCGGCACCCGCGAGCGCCTGATTGAAGGCATCTATCGTGGTGACAATGGTAAAAACCCGCTGTTTATGTACGACTCTTTGTTGTCTCGCGCCGAAAAAGCCGAGCCTATCTATAAGAAGATTGGCATTGCACTGAAAGAAGGTAAGTTCAACGAAGCCAACCTGACCATCGAAGGTCGCATCCACGATGCGGTTGAGATGAACGTTCTGACCAAAGACGAAGGCGACTTTATGATTGCCTTCGAGAAGGACGTGCTGGATATGGTGAATGTCGATGACTTCCCGCTGGAGCACTTCGGTGAAGTTGCGATCAAACACGACGCACCGGCAGCGGCTAGAAAAGCCACGAAGAAAAAGGCCTCTGACACAGAACAAGCCTGATCTTTGTGCTAACCCGCCACGGGGTTAGCCAGCGCTAAGGCTGAAAAACCCGCTACCTCAGTGGCGGGTTTTTTTATGGCTGTCTGGTTGTCATGGCCGATGGTTTTAATAATTGAGCCACAGCAGCTACGCCATTATTATCTGTTACTCTCTTATACCGATATTTCTCAGAGGTTTGTTATGGTGCTGTTTTTCCCGATGCAACAAGAACTCGATTGCATCAGCGATGGTGGTGATATTCTCGGTAAAATCCGCTTCGACGGCGCTCAGCAAAAACATATCTTTGATGCCGACGTCACGGCCAGCATCTCAGCACAACAACACACCCTGATTGAGCAGAAGCTGGCGACACTGGATGGCGGTCAGCACACCATCCCAATGCAGGATGATGACTGACTGCCGTTAAACCGGGCAGATATGGGTCATCAACACGACACCTTTGGCACAATAAAAAAATTGGTTATGATCAAGTTCTGCAACAGGAGTAAATTATGCTGATCAGCAATATGGAAGTGGTACCCGGCAAAAAAATTGTCCGTCATCTGGGCCTGGTTCAGGGCAGCACCGTACGAGCCAAACACGCTGGCCGCGATATTATGGCCGGTTTTAAAAATATCTTCGGTGGTGAGCTGAAAGGCTATACAGAGCTGTTATCGGAATCACGTGATGAAGCGGTTGCCCGGTTAACCGAGCAGGCTCAGGCCATTGGTGCTAACGCCGTGGTGAATGTCCGTTTTTCCACCTCGTCGATCGCCGCCGGTGCATCTGAGATTTTTGTTTACGGTACCGCGGTGGTCGTGGAGGATCGCTGATGCAACAGCTGATTATTTTCCTGGTCCTGCTTGGGCTGGGCTATTTTTTTGGCCGTATGGCCGAATCCCGTCATTACAAAAGTATCCACAGCCGGGAAACGGCCTACCGCAAATTACTGGTCATGCCGGAAAAATTTCCGCCCATCGATTACGCCCGGCATGACAGCCGGATGGTGAGTGGCAATGTGGTGATTTCGGTTGATTATTTTAAAACCGTGGCGGCAGGTCTGCGCAGTGTCTTTGGCGGGCGTGTCAGTGCTTATGAAAGCCTGCTTGATCGTGCCCGCCGCGAAGCCATTTTACGCATGCAGGAAGAAGCCAGGCGTTATGGCGCTGATGCCGTGTACAACCTGAAATTTGAAACCGCCCGGATTGGCCAGAATGCCGGTCAAAGCCTTGGCTCGGTTGAGGTACTGGCGTATGGCACCGCCCTGATTCCAACGCCTCAGATGCGTGCAGAACGCTTCGCTGCCGCACAGGCCAGCCACTGACAGCGTATGAGTCAACAGCCACGGGAAAACCCGCAACTGCCCGATCATATTAATAACCGCAACGAACATCCGCTGAAGGATTTCCTGATTCTGGCGGTTGCCGCCCTGCTGCTGATTTCATTATTAACCTGGCTGGTGGCCGCCAGCGCGACCTGGCTGGCACCCAACATACCCTATCAGTGGGAATTCAGCGGCAGCAACAGTAACAGCGACTTATCCGCCGAAGAACAGGCATTAACCAGCCTGCTGGATAAGCTGTTGGATGACGACGCATTACCGGTACAACTGCATTATCTGGCCGATGAAACCAGCGCCAACGCCTTTGCGACACTCGGTGGCCATATTTTTATTACCCGCGGCTTGCTGGAAAACATCCACTCTGAAAATGGCCTGGCGATGGTATTGGCCCATGAATACGCCCATATTGAGTTACGTCACCCAATGACACTGGCACTGGAACAGTTATCGATTGGTTTATTATTGAGTTTAATGGGCAGCGACAACCTGGCTCAGAGTGTCAGCCAGAATACTTCCATGCTGACGGTATTATCCTTCAGCCGCGATATGGAACGTGCCGCCGACCAGTTTGCCTTACAGCGCCTGCGCGCGACTTATGGCCACACCCGGGGGGCAGACGAGTTTTTTAATCAGATTCAACAGCTGGAACAGCAACACTCAGCAACAGACTCCGGCTGGCTGGAATTTTTGCAGACTCACCCGCTCACCAGCACACGCATCAATAATATCCGTCAGCAGATGTCCGGGGGTGAATTAACACCCATCGCTCATGTGCTGCAAAAGCGCTCAGCAGAGCCATAATCAGCCCGGCAGCCAGACATTAACGGTCAGCCCTGCGCTGTCGGCAGCACAACTCGCCTGCGGGTTATTCAGCTGGACACTGATTCGTCCTCCCACAGCGTGAATCTGTCGCCGGGTTAACGCCAGTCCTAAACCATAACCCGGAACCGCCTGACTACGCGCCTTGTCTGCGCGGAAAAAAGGCTCAAACATAGCTTCCAGATATTCAGGGTCTATCCCGACTCCCTGATCCCTGATGCGTATTAATAATTCATTTTCCAACGCCATCAGAGTGACACTGACAGTGCTGCCGGGAGGACTGTACTTCAGTGCATTGCGCAGTATATTTTCCAGTGCCTGACCAAGCGCCCGGTGGTTGCTGTTGTTCAGCTCATACTGGTCTGGCAGATTCAGCTGCAGCTGATGATCCGGAAACTCGAACTGCGCATCATCGGCCAGCGCTTCAATTAATAAACACACATCCAGCGTTTCTGTGGTGAAGTTTTTCTCTGCATTAAACTCTTCATTATCCAGCCACGACAGCGTCAGGGTATCCTCCAGCAAAGTCTGCATGCCGTTAACTTCACGTTCGAGACGCTGCCATAGCGGATCATCAGTGTTACACCCCATTGCCAGTTTAATCCGGGTAATCGGCGTGCGCAGCTCGTGGGAGATATCCTGAATCAGCTGACGCTGACGTTGCACCAGCAAGCCGATACGATCGGCCATCTGATCGAAGCTGCGACCCAGTTCGCCGAGCTCATCCGCTCGTGGCCCCAGTGCCGCAGCAGTACGCACCTGGTAATCGCCACGACTGAAACGCTGTGTCGCGTCCTGTAACAACACCAGTGGTTTAGCCAGATGGCGATAAATCAACAAGGCAAATATCGCCACCAGCAATACCGGCAGACCATACTGAATCGTCCCCTCGATCTCACGCCAATAAGTACCGGGACGCATATGCTGTGGCAGCTGAATCATCAGAAAATAGCCGGTATCCGCCATTGGCAGTTTTAATACCGGATTAAAGCTGTAATACAAATGAATAGGCAATGCGACAGAACGTCCGGTGCCCAGATCTTTCTGCCCCCAGAAAACCTGCCGGTCATAACTTCCGGCGAGAAACTGCGATTCAGTTTTCATAATCGCGGCCCAGGTATTCTCCCGTTGCCGGAGGGTATCAATCCATTGATTCAGTTTCAGGCGACGCTGCTCCGGGTCCGGAGTCTGCCAATAAATATCCGCACTCCGCCGGGCATAATCACGCAGCAGTTGCTGATTTTCAGCACTAATGACACTCAGTTTACGCTGGCTGTAATCACTGACAAATACCACTGCAGAAATTAACAGCAGCGTTGACAAGGCCATGGTCAGATACAACTTGGCAAACAAACGCAGTGGTAACAGCCCCGGCTTAAGAAACCTCATAATCCGGAGGTATCCAGGCAATATCCCTGACCCCGGACCGTTTTTATGGTCGTTATGGGAACACCTTCCAGAGAGAGTTTTTTGCGTAATTTACTGATATGCATATCCAGAGTCCGGTCATAACGGCTGAACTCGCGTAATAATACGTTCTGGTATAAAAAGGCTTTATTTAACACCTGCCCTGCATGGTCGGCCAGTACCTTAAGCAGGTCATACTCTAATAACGTCAGTGTGATTTCAGCGTCACACCTCGGCCCTGTAATACAAACACTGGCCTGCTGCTGGTTAAACGCAAAAAACGGTTGTCCGGAGTTGCCATAATGGGGAAATAATTCTGGCTTGGTACGCCGTAAAATGGCTTCAACTCTGAGATGTAATTCAACCATATTAAACGGTTTGATCAGATAGTCATCGGCTCCTGTTTTAAATCCCTGTATACGCTCCTGCTCACCGCCGAGGGCGGTCAGAATCAGCACCGGTGTCTGATGGTGCTGACGCAGTTCCGACAAAACCTGAAAGCCATCTTTTTCAGGCATCATAATATCCAGTAAAATCAGATCGTAATAATCAGCAATAGCCAGCTCAACACCACGCTGGCCATCAGCAGCAGAACTAATCTGATAACCAAGGTGGCTGAGCTTTTCGCAAAGTAACTGATTAACAGTATGATCATCTTCAATGATCAGAATCCTGGCGGACATAATATTCTCTTACTGTTAGCTTAAAACGACAAAAGCCCCGTACTGACAACAGTACGGAGCTCGCTGCGGGCTGTTAAATAATAGGCATCACGGTCAGAATCGCAGTGCAGCACTCAGGCGCAGTTCTCGCCCGGCCTCAGGTAAACCGGAAATATTCTCCCAGCCAGCGTTATGGCTGAAATCTTCCAGACTCGCATGACTCATATACTGGCGATCAAACAGATTTTTAACCGCTATATTTAACGTCAGCGTATCGTGCAAAGGTTGCCAGCGAAGATAAATATCATGTACGGCATAACCTGGCTTATCGGTTGCTATTTTATCCCCACCCAGATCCAGCTTGATATCGTTAACATCATTAACGGCTTCCATATTCCAGCCGGCCTGCAGAGACGCATTAAGCTGATAATCCGCATTCAGAATCAGGGTATCACCAACAGAAACACCGGAAGAGCTGTAAACATAACGCGAGACTTTTTCACCATCCTGTTTGCTGTCCGCGCTATTTAAAGCGGCAGTTAACAATAATTTATCCAGAGTAACGCTGGCATTCAGATAAAAGCCGGTGGTTTTAATATCGTCTTTATGGTTGATATATTCCTTAGACCATGGCAAATCTCCGGCAATCGCATCTTTAATAACCGCCTGGTAAGCACCCATAGCAACGGCAAGGTTATCACCATTAAATTCAACGCCTAACTCAGTGTTATCGACCTTTTCCGCTTTCAGTGCCGGGCTGTTAAACGACGATCCCAGTTTGAAAGAGTCCGTCACCGTTACACCACGAATAGCCTGGGCATAACCGGCACTCACACTGAAACCGCCCCCCAACACATAGTTGGCACTCAGATTTGGCGAATAGCCATCATCCTCCAGCTTCTGACCAGCTGCATCTTTCAGATAATAATCGTCATAGCGAATACCAGTTGTAACGGTTAAGTCATCCGTTACATGCATGATATCCTGCAGGAAAGCACCACGAACCCGGCCTTGTTCATCAATTTCCGGCGTGGTAACTAATTCTCCGGCGCGGGATAAGTATTGAGATTCCTGCAGCAGACTCTGGTCATTGCGGAGATCAATACCATAAACCAGCTGATGGCTGCCGATAACACTGATATTCTGGATGCGACCACCGGTCGTTTGGATATAACCTTCATAATCAAAACCATCAATGGCACGCTTCTGATTACTTTTAGTCTGATAGGCGTTAACGCTGAATGCGATCAGCGGACTGGCACTGTCAAAGGTATAATTCGCGATAGCCGTATCGCGTTTGGCCGTGGTATCTGACAGCGGATTTTTCGGCCCGGGTTTCCACTCCGGTCGATACAGAATATCACCGCTTTCTTTTAACGCTTCATAGCTCAGCGACACCTTATGTGATTGAGCAAACCGACTTACTAACTTGGCATAACCCAGGTTCTGATCCGATCCGGTGCCTGCCATTTCATCACCGTTACCATCTTTAACATCGTTAAAGTTGGCGGCGATAACGCTGGCCATTGCGGATAATTGTTCATCACCGGCAAATACGGTGGCGCTGTTTTTCGTACTGCTGCCATTGGAAAAATAACCCGACTTCAGTAATACACCGGCTTTTTCACCCGGATTTAATAAATCCAGAGGGTCTTTCGTCGTGAATCGTATCGTGCCCCCCAAGGCACCGGCACCGGCTGTTGCACTACCGGCACCGGCTTCGATTTCGACCTGCTTTAACAGTTCAGGTTCGATCGCAACCCGACCGGAGTGGTGAAACACTGCTCCGGCCTGTTCTGCGCCATCAACGGAGATATTCAGCATATCTTCGCCAATGTTGCGCAGATAAATTTTCTGGCCTAGACCTAACGGCCCTCCCACACTGACCTGCGGATTATTACGAAAAATATCGCTGAGATCCTGCGCCTGAATATTCTCCAGCTGCTCAGCTGTGATTAATTCATCCAGGCCAGCCGTTGCTTGTCCTTCGACTTTCACCATATTCAGCTGAACAGCCTGTGGACTGTTTTCTGCCACCACCTGTACCGCACCACTGACAAACACAGCCACCGCCAGTACTTTAGGCGAACCCAACATAACACACCTCCAATTCGAACTAAATCTATTTGAGATGTATTATCAATATCATTTACAAAATGTGTAGCATTTTTACAATTGTTACAGTCAGATCCGCAAGTAAGCCAAAAAAAAGCCACCACTGCGCCGGCAGTGGTGGCCTTATGACCTGGTGTCTGGCTGAGAGCTCAGCCTTCCAGATTGTCCAGATAACGCTCTGCGTCCAGCGCGGCCATACAACCGGTTCCGGCAGAGGTAATCGCCTGACGATAAATATGATCCATCACATCACCCGCGGCGAACACGCCTTCAACGCTGGTTTGTGTGGCATTACCTGCGGTACCGCTTTGTACTGTCAGGTAACCGTCTTTCATTTCCAGCTGGCCTGCAAAAATGCCGGTGTTCGGCTGGTGACCAATAGCAACAAAAATGCCTTCCAGATCGATATCTTCGGTGCTGCCGGTTTCGCGGTTTTTAATGCGCATACCCGTCACGCCCATATCGTCGCCCAGTACTTCATCCAGCTCGTTGTTCCACTTGATGGTGACATTACCGTTGGTGGCTTTATCGAGCAATTTGTCGGCCAGGATTTTTTCACTGCGGAAGCTGTCGCGACGATGCACCACCACAACTTCTTTAGCGATGTTCGATAAATATAAGGCCTCTTCGACCGCCGTGTTACCACCACCAATCACAGCCACACGCTTATTGCGGTAGAAGAAACCGTCACAGGTAGCACAGGCCGATACGCCTTTACCTTTAAACGCTTCTTCGCTGTCCAGGCCCAGGTATTTGGCCGATGCACCGGTACAGATGATCAGTGAATCACAGGTGTATTCACCGCTGTCGCCCTTCAGCCGGAACGGCCGTTGCTGCAATTCCACCTCACTGATCTGATCGAAGATGATTTCAGTTTCAAAACGCTCGGCGTGGGCTTTCATACGCTCCATCAGCGCCGGCCCCTGTACACCGTCGTTGTCGCCGGGCCAGTTATCCACATCGGTGGTGGTGGTCAGCTGACCGCCCATCTGCATACCGGTGATCATCACCGGGTTGAGGTTGGCGCGTGCAGCGTAAACGGCAGCGGTATAACCCGCCGGGCCAGAACCCAGAATCAATAACTTAACGTGACGTGCTTCGCTCACCCTGATGTCTCCACATTCATAATTTTCAAATCGCCCGGCATTATAGGACTTAACACCCTGTCACCCAATGACTTTGTAACGCCGTGGCAAGACCAATATCGACCAAGCTTATCGCTATTGGTTTCTACCGTTAAATTGATATTACCAATATATCTATTTAACAAGACTATCGGCAGGCAGCCCGGCCGCGGTTCTTCTATACTGGATGTACGGCCTTTAAGCCGTGCTTACAAAAATCCTGCCACTCAGATTTTCTGGATGAATATCAATGAGTTAACGATTTTTATGACAACCACTGAACAGACCGTCAAAGATTCTGCGTTGTTGCCCTGCTGAATATGCTGCACCATGGCAACGCAGAATAAAAACCAACAAGAAAAAAGGGCTGCGCCATCATGACCAAGCGCCAAGAAATACAGCAGAAATCCCGCCTCGGTACGCTGTTAATTCACAAAGGATTAATTACCCGCCAACAACTGGATCAGGCACTGACCGAACAGGCCCAGACCGGCCTGAGGCTCGGTGAAGTACTGGTTAACAACCACTGCATCACAGAGAAGCAGCTTAATAAAGCGCTGAAACGGCAGTCGCGCTATCGTCTGATTGCCGCCGTCAGTGCGATGTTACTTGGCCCGATTCAGCCCTTTATGGCCAACGCCAATGCTGCCGTCGACGATGACCGCGCCATTGCCGAACAAACAATTAATCAACGCGCTGGTATGCAGGCACTGAGCGATCAGGCTCTGGGGGCCGTTACTGGTCAGGCCGCCGGCAGCCAATACGAAGAGCTGATCGATATCATCAATGGCAGTGGCAGCATAGATTCAGAAGATGAGTTATCACTAACGACCCTTGAGTCGATCGCCGGAGCCCTGATTCCCGGCGCTAATCTGCTGGAATCCGATATGGAAATAAGCGGCGTGGAATACGAACCCGGCCCACGCACCACACTGAATGCCGATGGTTCGCTGGACGTTAAAGTACCCACCCGGATCAAACAGGTTGCCTTCCGTAATGTGCGGGTGACCGGTGCTTCCGGTGCCCATATGGGCGATGTCACACTCAGTGATATTAATCTGGAAGGCATGAGCGTACGTATTAATCTGCGTTAACAAGCGGTGGATTAAACAAACAGGCCAGCAGCATTCGCTGCTGGCCTGTTTTTGTTGTTGCCCGGTCAGTTATTGCAGAAAAGTATTAATCAGATCTGCCTTCTGGCCGCCGGCCTGAGCCGCTATCTGAGCCAGCTGCTGACGCTCGGCCTGGCTCAGCTGATCGACCTGCCAGTTTGCCAGAATCGCCATCGTGACCTGATCGGAGTTTTCCGACTGCAAATGTGTAATCAGCGCCGGGCGTTGCTGCGCCTGCTGACTGAGCACCAGCGCCGCGGCATAACGTTGTTTGGCACTGCCCTGATCCAGCGCCTGTAACATCTGCGGCTCCAGACCAGATAGCCCGGCATTGCCTGCCGCCAATATCGCACTGGCCGACTGTGCGTTATTTTCCCTTAACGCCTGCTCCACCTGCGCTCTCAGTGTACTGGTCATATAATCACTGTGCTGTTGGCGTTGCTTAAGCTGCGACAGACTGGTGCCCATATTAATCAGGGCGTTGTTTTTGACATTGCTGCTTTCAGCCG
Source organism: Bacterioplanoides pacificum (assembly GCF_042648445.1). Classification (NCBI taxonomy): domain Bacteria; kingdom Pseudomonadati; phylum Pseudomonadota; class Gammaproteobacteria; order Oceanospirillales; family Oceanospirillaceae; genus Bacterioplanoides; species Bacterioplanoides pacificum. Next base: position 558,034 of record NZ_JBHRYB010000001.1, on the reverse strand, counting down.
GGTTATTGGCTAACCGGGAAAAATAATCAAATGCCCCGGGCGTTAATTGCGAATGACTGCTGACCGCCACCATCATCCGCACCTTCTGCATATCCACCGCAGTACCGCCATCAGGCGGCAGATTATCGAGAGTCTCCAGCATAAAACCTTCAGCATCCGGGCGTCCGCTGGCACCCAGAGCAAAAATCAGATCTCGCTTCACCTGATCACTGAGATCCGCCTGCAATAACGCCTCGGCCGTCTGATAAGCACTGAAATGATCGAGAATATAGTTGGCGGCCTGACGCAACGCTGCCATATCACGGTTGTCATTAAACTGCCCCAGTATCTGCCACATTTGCTGCTCGTTCGCCAACGGCTGGCCCAGCGAGTCACCATCCACCGCCGCCACATTCCAGTGATTAGCACTATTGGCAGACGGCTGATAATTCAGCGCACTGAGATCCGCATACGGCGCCTGTTGTTGCGCCTTGATGGTAAACCGGATGAATCCCTGCTTAGCGCCAGCCTGCAACGCCTGGCGTTCGACCGAACCTAATGATTGCGGCAGGCAACCGGAGCCAAGCGTCACCTGCCAGTCACTCTGATAATCACTGAACGAATTCACCAGGCTGGTAAAGTTAGCCGTGGTCGGAAAAGCAGCCCGTTCCACCGTCAGCTGGCCAGCCTCGGAGTGATGCCGGTAGCGGTAAGTCCGTTGCAACGGGTCATAACTGAAAAAATAATTATTACCGGTTTCTCCCACCGATAATGCTTTTAACAACTGCGATAACATCGCCATCGGGTGTTTTTTCATTAACCCGAGATCATTAAAGGCGGTAAATAATGAATAGTTGCCGGCACTGATACGACTGAGAAACAGCACATCCGGCAATGTCATGTCACCCTGACCTTCGTTAATCCGGATATCGCTGGCCAGACCTTTCACCACATCGCCATTAGCCTGGCTGAGCTGAGTTTTAAAACGCAGTCGCGAGTCGTATACCGGCTGCCCATTAATTTCAGAATAGATACTGACGGTCACATCATAAGCAACATGTAATGCGGCATTTTTCTGGCAACTGAATATCAGTGGCGCCTGACCACTGTCCAGCAGGTCCGGGGAAACAAACTGCGGCGCCCCGGTCGGTAAGGTGCGGATATAACCATAAACCAGAGCCGCAGCCAGCAAGGCTAAGGTAACCACTAACAATAAAGTTCGTTTAATTATTTTTTTTACAACACGCATGACAGCTAAGCCGGAAATTTTGTTAATAACACGCAAAAAGCCCGCTGGCGAACCAGAGGGCTTTTTTCATACAGCAAACATCGCGTTATTGCACGATTGGCTGAGATTCCTCACGGGCAAAAATAACCGCGTTATCTTTCGTGCCAGACCACTCAATATCGGCTTCATCACCAAAGGCATTGATATCGATACCCAGCACTTTCAGGAAGGTATTTACATAGCCCTGACCGGCACTCAGCTGACGTTCCAGCGATTCGGTTTTATAGGTTTCGTACTGACCTTCGCCATTATCACGCACACCTTCTTCGACGCTGTACGGCATCGCCAGATCCATCACCCAGAGTTTAAAATCAGCGCCAATCTGCAACAGATCCGGCAGGAAGTTGAGAATGCTGGTGATACGCACATAAGCCTGCGACGACAACCACAGCTCCATACGTGGAATCACATCCAGACTGGTGCTGTTTGCGTGCTGAATTCCGTCGATAATGACCGGCGGCTGAGTACGGTCAACCACCGAGGACAGCGTGGTGTCAGAGCTCAGTGTGGTACCAACCGTGCCGTATATTCTGAACGGAATCAGTTTTTTCCACACTGGTATCAATTTTGTCTTTGATCTGGCCGATCACCGACAAAAACTGGTTGCCGTCGGCTTCACCGCCAACAACCTGAACGTCCACCGGATAAATTGCACCGGCTGCCGCATCCGTCGTTGCCTGCGCCGTTGACGCCAGCAGCATCATGGAACACCAAACAAAGAGTGTCGTGATGAGTTTCATTATTGTTATCCTCCACGGTTTAAGCCCGTAAATTAGTTATTAACTACACGTTCGTTCAGCATCAAACAGGTAATCGCGCGCCAGCTTTGAAAAAACCGGCGGGCGAAAAAAAAGGCCACCGCAAAGTGGCCGTTTGAGTTACGCTTGTGGCGCAAAAGGTACCGGGTTGTGCACGCCGGTCACCGGGCTGTCGGCTTTGCTGACGCGCCGTGAACCGTTATCGGTTTTGTACGACACCTGGTGATAATGGGCGGTGCTTTTCTTTTCGATGGTATTCACAAAATACCAGTCAGCCTGAGCGCGTTGCTCGGTCACATCCAGAATAAAGAAACCATGGTGCACCATGTCGCAATATTTCAGATGCGGGCTGCTGCTTTTTAACGCCGATGCAGCAATATCACCAATAACCGGTGGTAACGCCGGCGAAGTGACCGATGGCGTGACGAATTCCACCCCCAGCGCACCGTCACCTGTGCTGCCGTTATATTTCGCCCGGTCAAACGGGTCCTGAGCCAGATCCGCCACCCAGGTGGAATGAATATCACCGGTGAGCACAATAAAGTTGTCGATATTATTGTTTTCCAGGTGATTAAATAAGCGCCGCCGGGTTGAGGTATAACCATCCCAGGTATCCAGGAAGAAGGAGGTACCGCCACCGAGTTTATCCGGCAAAGCCACCGGTCCGATGTGCTGAATCTGTACCTGCTGGCCACAGATTTTCCATTTGGCGGACGACACCGACAGCTGGTTGTGCAGCCACTGCTCCTGCTCGAAGCCCAGCAGAGTGCGGTTAGGATCGTGACGCTCGGATTGAGTGAAAAAGCCGACCTGTTCATCACGACCTTCAACCCGGGTATCCAGCACCATCAGGTCAACCAGATTGCCGAACTGCAGTTTACGGTAAACCGCTTCCAGATCATCCGGCTGATTACGGACCGGCATCCATTCAAAATAGGCTTTTTTAGCCGCCCGTTTTCGGGCGATAAATTCGCCTTCACCATCGTTGTGGTTTTCGGCACCGTCTTTCCAGGTGTCGTTGGCGAATTCGTGATCGTCCCAGGTGACAATAAACGGATATTGCTGGTGTACAGCCTGCAGATCCGGATCACGTTTATACAGATTATGGCGTTGACGATAATCCGACAGCGAAACAATTTCGTGTTTTGGCAACAGAGCACGCTGTTCACGCAGGACTTTATCGTCGTATTTCCCTTCACCGTATTCGTAAATGTAATCACCCAGATGCACCACCGCATCCAGGTCGTTACGTTCGGACAAAATACGGTACACGTTAAAATAGCCGTGGGGAAAGCTGGAACAGGACACCACCGCCAGACGCAGCCGGTCGAGGCCGGTCTCGGCTGCGGTTTTGGTACGGCCAATCGCCGATTGTTTATCGCCGGCGCTAAACTGGTAGTAATACCAGGTGTTCGGCATCAGGCCATCAGCATCCACCTTGACGGTGTAATCCCGCTCAGCGCTGGTGCTAAAAACACCGGCATTCACTTCGTCGGTCATCTCGACATCACGACAGATACGCCATTTAACATCAATGGCGGCATTCACCAGCGGTGTGATACGGGTCCATAAAATCACCCGGTCTGCTAACGGATCCCCGGAGGCCACCCCGTGGCCAAAATCGGCAATATTTTTATCGGCCAGCGGATCTACCGCCGGTGTTGATGACATTGCGCCCACCGGGCCTGCGACACTGGCAGCAGCACCGGCCAGACCCAGATTTTTTAATAACGAACGACGAGAAACAGACATAATAAGCTCCCTAAGCGGCACTGCGGACAGTGCCACCAGCAATAAGTTCTGAAGCAGTAAAGTGAATGAGGGCGGATTTACTGACGCTGCAGCGTCTGACTGAAGGCCGCCTGATATTCGCCACTCACCTTGTCGACGGTGTAAGCGGTACCACGCAGTTCATCGCCTTCCAGTTCGATATAGAAGAAGCCTAATACGCCGTCGGCCTGCCAATACGCATCGTTACGCTCACGATCCTTCAGCTCGCGGGTTTTGGCACCGGCACCGGAAACCATATGGCCGGTTTTACCGCAGCTGTCGGTCGGCTTCAGCCATTGCATTTCGTGATCATGACCGGCAATCAGCAGGTCTACCCGATCACAGACATTGTCTTTCAGGAAATTACGGTAAATCACACCGGCGCCCGGGAAACCATCGTACATGCCGGCATTACCGTGTTTCCCGTTCGACAGATACGGGTGGTGAGCGAAGGCAATTTTCCACGGTGCGGTGGAATACTGAATCGCCAGATTAAACCAGTTGGCCTGCTTTTCACGGTACGGGAACTGCCAGTACTCCGGATCGGCATCGGCGACTGCAGCCAGCGGATTGGAATCCAGTGCATAAAATTCGGCCAGTGGATTGATATCATTGGCCGGTGCAGTAAATGTGTAATAACGCGCAGGCATGTGCCATTTGTCGCTCTTACGATCGTTTTTATAGTGGTAGGCAACCTGCACATCACCTTTGTCGTTATCCAGCCCGTCACCACCGATTAACCAGGAGTTATCGTGGTTACCCAGGGCCATATAAAACGGAAAATCGAGCTCGGCATAGGGGTCTTCAAACTTGGTTTCGAACTGAATATCGGAGGTTGAATCAGCACCGGCTTCGTAAATATTGTCACCCAGACCAATCGCAAAATCACAGCCGCGGCTGGCACAGATATCTTTGATCACGGCAGCAACTTTATACTGGCCGTCTTCGCCGGTGCCGGTATCACCCACGGCGATAAAACGCACCACTTTGCCCGGTGCGGCGGTGGGCTCCGGAGCCGGGTCCGGGGTGTTTGACATGGCTACGGCATTACCACTGATGGCGGCCGAGGCCAGAATGCTGGCCAGAATCGCTTTATTCATTTTGCTTATCTCCGGTGGTGAGGTTGGAATGCCGCGCAGCTTAGCGGCGGTTTGTTACATATCTGTTATTGTTATATTTCATGCGTGAGTACCGTTTCCACAGCACACAACCACAGTCTGCGCGAATATCAGCACATCAGTTATCCGCTTTAAAGGACGTCTTGAGCCAAAATGAACGAACGTACCATTTTTAATAGTGCAGTTTCTGCGATTGCACTGAATGCATTGTACAAAACGAGCCAGGACAGTGGCCGCGCCGCACCTCACGAACGCCTGGTCGGGCTGGAGCACTATCAGCCAGAGCGACAATTAGTATGTGGCGCCCGGCTGATTCCTTATCAGGGCCACTGGCTGCTGCGCAATCTGTGCACCCTGCCACACTGCCGTGGTCAGCGGCTGGCGTCACAGCTGTTACAACAGCTGCAGCAACTGCACGATTGTCAGCCTCTCTATACCCTGCCATTACCAGAGCTTGACGCATTTTATCTCAGCAATGGCTTTCAGCCGCTCAGCGATAACGACCTGCCTGCGGCGCTGCTGCCGGTGTTACGGCAAAGCCGCCGCCGTCATAAAGGCATTCAGGCCATGGTCAGCTGCCAGCGACTCAGATAGACTCCGGCGCCGTTATATTCCACTCGCGTTGGAATTCCACGCGCCGGGCTGAACAGCACCACCCGGAGCTGCAGATGATCGTGAACAATAATCAGAATCGCTATAAGGCACTGAAACATGGCAAACAAACTCTCTAAAGTCGTCGCCAGCGTCGGCAAACTGCCGAAATCCTGGCAAACCACCGCTCTGTCACTGGTGATGGGGAAAGTCATTCGTTTTGCCGGTACCGCCGGTACCCGGGTTGAAAAACTGACTCCGAACGAATGCATCATCGTACTGCGCAATAAAAAGAAAGTGCAGAACCACATCGGCAGTGTGCACGCCGCTGCTATGGGCCTGCTGGCCGAATCGGCCACCGGTTTTATGACCGGGATGACAGTACCCGACGACCGTATTGTGGTGATTCGTTCGATGAAACTGGAATACCTGAAACGTGCCAGTGGTGATATGAAAGCCGTGGCCAGCTTCTCCGATGAGCAGGTGCAATACATCAAAGATACGCCCAAAGGCGATATCGAGGTACCGGTGGTGATTACCGACGCTAACGGCACTGAAACCGTTAAAGCCACCATGATCTGGGCTTGGACACCCAAGAAAAAATAAACACTGTTGCAACTGTGCTACCCGGGTCTGATTGCCAAACACGGCACTCAGCCGCACACTATCTGCCTCAGTCAGGCCCGGAGTTACAGGCAATGCGTTTACCCAGTTATTTTATCTCTCACGGCGGTGGCCCCTGGCCCTGGATTGACACCATGGCAGCCAATCATCATCCGTTAGCAGACTCGCTGAGCGCCATGCCAGCTGAGCTGCCACACGCTCCACAAGCGGTACTAATGGTGTCAGCCCACTGGGAAAGCGCCGACGCCTATCAGGTAATGAGCCATGCGCGCCCAGCCATGTTGTACGACTACTACAACTTTCCGCCGCACACCTATGAGGTCGACTACCCCGCGCCCGGTGCGCCACAACTCGCACAACAGACACTGCAACTGATCCGCGATGCGGGTTTGCCGGTCAGTGAAGACTCACAACGGGGATTTGATCACGGCTGTTTCGTGCCCATGAGCCTGATGTATCCGGCTGCCGATATGCCACTGTATCAGCTGTCGATCCGCAGCCACTACGATGTTGGCGAACACATTGCGCTGGGCCAGGCACTGGCACCACTGCGCGATCAGGGGGTGTTAATCGTGGCATCAGGGTTGAGTTATCACAACCTGCGCCGCTTTGGTGGCGACGGTCGTGAGCCGTCGCAACAGTTTGATCAGTGGTTATACCAGACCCTGCAGCTCAGTGGTGCACAGCGCCTGCAGGCGTTACAGCACTGGCAACAGGCACCTGCAGCACGTATCTGCCACCCGCGCGAGGATCATCTGGTACCGCTGTTTGTCGCCGCCGGCGCCGCACAGGAATCAAGCGTTAAGCGGGTTTACCGGCAGCAGGATCTGATGGGCGCCATTACCGCGTCCAGCTTCCGCTTTGGCTGACAGCGGTGGGTTATTAAGCACAAAAAAATGGCGCCCCAGGGAGCGCCATCATAACCGCACTGAATTCCGTGCCAGCGGCCCGGTTACAGGTTGTTTTCCAGGAATTCGCGAATGGCCAGGTCGTTAAAGACACAAGCGTGATTACCGCCAAAGCCCACTTCCAGAGTGAAAACACCGTCTGCAATGCGCATCGCTTTGTTTTCTTCGGCGTTATCCGCCAGGTTGTTCAGCTGCAGCGTTTTGATCTGGGCAACAATTTCTTCCTTAGCGTCCTGATCTTCTGCCAGCACACGGAAGGCTGATTTGACCCGGTCCAGGGCGTAGGTTGGGATGTACATAATTTCGTCAGCACTGGCGAAGCTGTCCCAATCAACACTGACTTCCGGCTCAGCACCCAGAATGGCTTTAACATCCTGTTTGAACTCAGTTACATATTGCTCTTCGATAGAGCGTTTCCATTGCTTTTCTTTTAAACCCATTGTTCCGTCTCTTCTGTTGTAAAACTGGTGTCCCGCTGATGTAGCAGGATGGATCAGTTTACCTACAACTCTCTCAATAGTTACTGACACAGAAGTAAAGATAGGTCAATCTGCGTGTTACAGATCACAAAAAAGACTGTTCAGACACAGCGCATGCCGCAAACGCATAAAAAAACCCCGGTTCAGACTGGCATAACCGGGGTTAAAAGCGGCGCTTACCTGCCTTACAAGGTACCCGCCATATACTCCCGGCGTTTACGTTCACCCTCGATGTACGCCAGCCACTGAGCCGCCATCTTCTCTGACGACTTAAACTCAGCTGCGGCTTCAAATGCCCCCTGGGCATCCGCCAGATTATCCAGATTAAACAACACCAGACCACGCAGAATCTGAGCATCGGCCTGTTTGTTAAAGTCGCTATCCTGCAGCGCTGCATCGACATTGTTCAGCGCCAGGGTCCATTCCTGACGTTCAGTATGGATCTGTGCCAACTTATAAAAGTCTTTGCCTTTACCCGACATCCTGGCTGCCTGCGACATCACCTTAATGGCGTTGTCGTATTCTTTGGCAATCATCCAGGCATCACCTAACAGCGACAGGTTTCGGGCATTCACCTCAATCTGTTCTGACTTCATACCTTCAGCAAGAATGTTTGCCGCCTTATAAGGCACTTCCTGAGCTAATAAAGCCTGAGCCAGGTTCACCAGTTCATTTTCTTTATTCAGCAGCCCCTGCTCGTGAGCCGCTTCCAGAGCGGATAATTCTTTTAATGGCTGACCAAGTTCACTGTAAACCGCCGCCAACTGTACCCAGTATTGTGATTTCGGATACAGGGTCGCCAGATCCTGTAAACAACGCGCCAGATTATTAAAATCTTTGTTCTGGTAATACACTGCGCGTTCCAGCATCAGCCAGTTTTCACGCGGGTTATTGCCCTGCGCTTTTACCTGAGCGATCGCGGCTTTAACATCCGGCAACGCCTGCTGAAACTGCTCCAGCTGGAAATAAATCTGAGCGCGCAGAATATGAGCCTCAGCGCCCGGTTTTTCGACCAGCTCAAACCACTGATTCAGAGGTGTTAATGCCTCAGCGTAACGCTCCTGCATCAACTGCAGCTTTGCCAGACTGTACAGCGTGCCCTGTTCCAGACTTTCCGGGATTTTTTTGAAACCGACGACCTTCTCATAAGCACTGATCGCCGCATCATAATTTTCCTGATTAAAATACACATAAGCGTACATATTATGCGTCATCGCTTTTTCATAGCTATTACGCTTACGCTTCTCCAGTGCCTGTAACTCTTCCAGCGCCTCGGTGTATTTCTTTTCATCGGCTAACGCCCGGGCAGCATCCAGCTTCTTGAAAATCTGTGGCCGCAGAGTCTGAGCCCGGCGCACCCGACGCTTTTTCGTTTTTTCGCTGCGCTTCTCGGCTTGCTCAGTTTCAGCAGCCTGCACCTGGGACACCGGCATCGCCGTCGCGAACGTTAATACCAGCGCTGTGGTTAATGCCGCCAACAGTGTTTTACCAGCAACGGGAAATTTCATAGGGGCCTCCTGTTACCTTTTGCTGCTTTTATCAAGCTCAAAACGGATAATGTTACGCACACCGGGAACTTCGATGGCTTTGCCATTTTCTATTTTCGGCTTGTATTTGAATTTCTTGGCTGCACTTAATGCAGCACGGTTAAAGATATTCGCCGGATTTGCTTCAATAACCACCGGATTAATCACCGTACCCAGTTTCGATACGGTAAATTCGACCACCACATAACCTTCGATACCGCGCTGCGCGGCGCGCCGTGGATAACTGGGTGCCACCTTCACAATCGGCAGGTATTCACCATCGCCGGAGCCACCTCCCAAACCGGCATCGACATTTAAATCCGCGCCAATATCAAACCCGCCGATATCAAAACCATCCGTTGATGCCTGAGCCAGATCCGGCTTTGGCATATCCGGCTTCGGTGGTTCCTGCGGCGGAGCCGGCGGCTTCTGGGGTTTACGTTCTTTGGTCTGAATGTCATCGTCAGGCTTTTGCATAACGAAACTTTCTATCCGGCCGAAGTCCTGCTCGTTCAGTACCGAGCCACCACTGCTGATCAGACTCTGCATTACCCAGAACACTGCGAAGGTGGCCACGCCGGCAACCGCCAGCGCTGCAGCAAAACGTAGCAGCGAGGAATGCATGACTTTCGCCGACATTTCTCCAGACATATCAGCGCGCCTCCGTCGACAACGATACGTCGTACACACCCGCGGCACGGGCCGCATCCATTACCGCAACTAACTTAGCCGTTTTTGCTTCTTCGTCGGCCTGGATAACGACCGAACCCTGCGGGTTTTCGGCGCGTAAACGTTCGATATTGGCGCGCACCTGAGATTCATCGATACGACGTTTATCAATCCAGATTTCACCAATATCGTTAATCGCAATCAGGATATTGGCGCGCGGTTTTGACTGAGCCGTGCTGGCATCCGGACGATTCACTTCAATGCCGGTTTCTTTTACGAACGAAGCAGTCACGATAAAGAAGATCAGCATAATAAATACCACGTCCAGCATTGGCGTGATGTCGATTTCGCCATCTTCGGCTTCCTGAGCAATGTTTGAAAAACCACGTCTCATAATTTCATTCTCTTTATTAAGCACTTCTAATTCAGTGCCTACTACCTTTGTTTAAGGAGCGTTTCCGAGGCCGTTGATACAAAGCGAAAATTCTGAAAAAGCGGAGCTTACTGTTGTAAGCGAGCATTTCGGAAAAATTTTTAACGCTGTAGCAGCAACCCAGGTAGCTCCCTTTACTTAATGGTCAAAAGTTAGCTGGTCTTCAAGGTGAATTTTTTCACGCTTGATATAACGCTCTAATAACGACTGGGCAAACACCCCGGTTAACGCGCCCACCATGCCAGCCATGGTCGGAATCGTTGCTTTGGAAATACCGGAAGCCATCGCTTTCGGACTGCCATTTCCTAAAAAAGCCATCACATCAAATACTTCGATCATGCCGGTCACTGTGCCTAATAAACCGAATAGCGGCGCCAGGCCAATGGCCATTTTGATGGTGGTCATATTGGCACTCAGGTCACTGCTGAGCCTGGCAATCAGATCCTGACGGATCTGATGCGCATACCAGGAAGTACGCTCGGCACGTGCCTCCCACTCTGCAACGGCTTGTTTCACATCAGCGCGATGCACAAAAGTGAAAAACACCACCCGCTCCAGTACCAGCAACCACAGAATAAAGATCAGTCCGAAGATGCCGTAGAGAACACCGCCTCCACGCTCCATAAACAGATAGACCGGTTCGTACAAATCTAACAACATCTATCTCACCAATCCGTTATTACGCTGCTTTTGCAGACGTTTGCTGTTCAGACTGGCGCGCCAGAATACCGGTAGCGCGCTCTTCCAGAATCATCATCAGCTCACGTGAGCGGTTATTGGTTAAGGTATGCAGGAATACACACGGAATAGCAGCCACCAGACCCAGTACGGTGGTCATCAGTGCCTGAGAAATACCCCCGGCCATTAATTTCGGATCACCGGTACCGAACAGCGACATGGTTTCAAAGACATCGATCATACCGGTAACCGTACCCAGCAGACCCAGCAGCGGCGCAACGACAGAGATAATTTTGATCCAGCCGATAGCGCGGGTCAGACGTGGTACTTCAGCGGCGATGGCTTCACCCAGGTGCAGTTCCAGTGTTTCGGTATCCGCATTCTGATTCGCCTGGAACACCGCCATCACACGACCTAACGCATTGTTTTCGTTGGCGCTGTCAGACTCCATTTGTTTGTAAACTCGGGCGCGCTCGACATACAGCACGATCATGCGCCATACCGCCAGCAACACACCGATCACCGCCAGCACCAGAATGATGTAACCAACCACACCACCCTGATCAACACGGTCAGCCAGTTCCGGAGACTGCCCCATAATTTTCAGCAACTGACCACGGGACGGATCAATCCAGAACCCCGTCAGCTGATTACCGCTGGCACCTTCAAGTTCAGTCGCAGGAGTGGTGTAACGCGAGCCCGGTTGCTTATCCAGCTCCACCAGACGGGCAGATTGCAGATCCCAGTTAAGGTAATTACCTGCCGCGACCACATTAAAACCACCCACACGGATCACGTCTTGTTTAACGGTTTCACCGGACGGCAGTACAACGTCAGCGTTATATTGAGCAATACGGCCAGAGAACGTGGCTTCGCGCTGCATTTCAAACCACAGACGCTCCAGCTCTTCAATCGATGGCAACTCAGAAGATGAACCCGCGGTTTTAATTAAGTCGGTCAGAAACTCGGTACGACCCGGTAATTCACTGGAAACCACTGAACCTTCAAATACCGCTTTGGTATCACCGGCGACCTGTTGCAGTACACCGAATAATTCTTTTAACGAACCCAGGCGGTTGGTCAGACGTTGCTGAGCTTCAGCCACTTCGGTTTCGTTCTGCTGAAACTGCTGCTCTTTTTCAGCACTTAAGTTTTCCAGACGAGTACGCTCTGCAGACATGTCTGCAACCATACGTTGCTGTTCTGCTTTAGAGCGATTAAAACGGCTCAGACGCTGCTTGAATTCTTTATCGTCACGGGCCTGGCCCTGCTTCACCAGATTCAGCAGTTCATCAACCGAAACCTGCTCTGCGGCCTGAGTAGCCGGGGCCGCTGAAAATGCCAGAGCGGCGGATAATAATAAGGCTTTAATTTTCATGTTACTTTCCCCTTAATTCGCAGCCATGGGTGCAGCAACCGGCACCTTAATCAGATCGGGTGCAGCCTGTTCGCGGGCAATACGGATGCCTGCCATCAGCTTGCTCTTATAGGCCGGGTCCAGTGGTTGCCAGGACTTATCGGCCACATTCCAGACACCCAGTTCCTGGCCGTCCAGCGACTGATACATCAGGGCAATACGGCCAACACGCAGGAAATCCACCTCACGGCTGTTGCCGTTGCTTTCCAGCGTGCCACGGTAAGATTCGATGGTGCGGCCATAATCGATTTCGGCCTGATACGCTTCCATCACCTTGCGGTATTTTTCCGCGATGGTAACGTCGCTGCGACCCATCATGCGCTTCAGCTTTTCAACACGCTCAGCGCGTTCGTCTTTCAGGAAAGGAACGTCAGCACGCACAAACTGATCCACTGCATCGATCATGCGCAGCATTAACGGTGTAATCTGACGCTCAACCAGCGTCACTTTTTTGATGCTCTGTTCAATCGAAGTCAGCTCTTTCTGCTGGGCATCCAGCTGCTTGTTGAGCTGCTCAACGTACACATTCAGGCCTTCAACTTCTTTTACCAGAGCGCGGTATTCGCGCTCACTGGAACGAATACTGGTATCAATATTGTCGATTTTTTGCTGAGACTCTTGTGCCTTGTTAACACGCTTAACACCTTTGTCCAGAGCGCTGTCAACGTTGGCTGCGGTTGCGCCAAATGCCAGAACTCCATTTAAAACAGTGGCACCAATCACGGTCGCCAGAATGTTACGAGTTCGCAGTTGCGTAGGCATAATTCTTTACCTGTTCTAACTGTATTTGCCTGCCTTTGCCTGGGAAAAAGCTTACGGTCAGGTCCCCAAATTTCAGTGCGCACAATACTGCAACTCTGTGACACTTATGTGACATGACAGTTGGATTTCAGATATATGACAGCTGTAAATCAGCAGCAAGGAGGGTAAATCGAAGGCATAAAAAAGCCCTGACCACAAACGTGGCCAGGGCGTCGATATTAACTCAGACAGTCTGAATTATTTGGCTTCAGCCGCTGCTGCAACCTGATCCAGAGAACCTGGGATGATCCAGCCATTGTACCAGGCATCGGCTTTAGCCGTACCAGGCTTAACGGCACCAATGTAATCGGTAGGATCAAATGTAAAGTTCGAACCATTATCAACGGCGTCAATCGCAGCTGAAGTGTTCAGCGCAGCTTCCGGGTTAGTAATAGCCCAGCTTTCAGAGAACGCCATATCAGCAGCATCGATCATAGTAACCTGACCTTCCTGAGGAGCATCGTTCTTCAGTGCTACCGTATCACACAATACATTAGATACTTTAACGTTCACTTCCTGCGAATTTTTAACTTCCAGGCAACCTTTAACGAAGTTGCTAACGGCTACTTTATCCAGAGTGGTATTCACCATACCACGCAGCTTAACGCCTGGTTGCTGACCTTTCTTAGACTCAGCATTGTTACTAACTTCGGAACCGATAATCGTTACGTTAGCAATTGCAGCATTAGTCGTTTTAACAGCACCGTTCGGATCTTCCTCAGTCGGAGCCAGTTCCAGGTCACTGTTACCTTCGATACCACGAGGGTCGTTTGAACCGGTTGGGCCAGACTTGGTTGGATTCTTGCGAATCAGTACGTGCTGAATGTTACCCTGATAACCTTCGTCAAAATCCAGATCATCGTCGTCGTTACCGGTCAATACAGCATACTTAACGTTAACTGTACCGCCAAACCACTCAATGCCGTCATCCAGGTTATTGTGAACCTGAACATATTCAACCGTAGTACCGTGACCAACACCCTGCAGAGTTAAGCCGTTAATTTCGTTGTTTGGACCAGCAACCTTACCGCCCTCAGCAATACGAACATAACGGATAACACCACTGTTATCTGCTGCATCAGTACCGCCGTAGTTACCGATTTCAGCACCACCTTCGCCTTTCACGTTACATACAACGTCACCGCAGGAAATAACTTCACGAGGTTCGCCCGGACCAACCTGAGGAGCAAAACCCTGAACAATTACACCACCCCATTCACCTTCGCCGTCGAAGTTTTCATCCTGAGCAGAAGAAAAAGTGATCGGATCAATTGTGCCATCGGATTTTTTACCGTCAGCGATCAGCTTGGAACCACGGGTAACCATCAGTGCGCCGGTACCCAGTGCTTTAACATGCACACCTGGTTCAATAGTCAGAGTGACACCTGCTGCTTTCACTGCTGCAACATCAGCTGCAGTTTCAACGCGCTTACCACCAGTACCGACGGTAGTGAAACCAACCAGACGCCATTCTTTGTCAGCAGTCAGCGTATAATCGCGGTCGATAACACCATCAAGGGTACATACGTTAGTTGCATCATTACAGGTTACAAAGCTGGCAGAAGAGCCGCCTTTGCTGGTGTCGTTATTGTTGTCATCGTCGCTACCACAACCAACCAGAGCAGAAGTAACAGCAATTGCCAACAGCGATTTATTCAGATTCATTCCAATATCCTCTAAATGAATGAAGTGAGTTTATAAATTCATTACGGGGCTTATTATTTAACAGTCAGATGACAGTTAGATTACATAAAAAGAAAAACCCGAAAGCTTTTGCTTTCGGGTTTTTAATAAAGGAGCTTAATAATTTCAGAAACGCATTTCTAACGACGCTGAAATTTCTGTTCCATTATAATAGGACTCAAGTTCCTTTCCATCCTGAGAGTAAGATACTTTTGAGTCAGTCAGATTTTTAACTTTTGCACTGACTGTAATATCTTCCTCGGACTCCCATTTATAAACCAGATCAACAGTAATCCGTCCATCTTCCATCACAGGCTTCGCAGCCCGCGTTACTTTATCAATTCGCTCACCGGCATAATTAGATAGCAAGGTAATAGACTGTCCGGTTGAAAATTCATCCAGTCCAATCTGAATATTAGCCAGGTACTCTGATTGCCCCTGTAGTTTACGGCTCGATTCCAGCTCCAGTTCGGCTGCGCGACCAGTTAGTGTTACTTCCGAATCAACCCAGGCAATGTTACCCGAAATAAAACCAGAGTAATCCACCATATCGATAACATTCATACGAAAATCAAATTCAAGGCCATTCAGATCAGCAGAATCTGCGTTCTGGTAAGTAAAACCATCCAGAGCAGAACCGGAACCATCAGGAACAGTCTTCTCAATAGGTGAGTCAATTGATTTATTGAATAGCGCCAAACTTATACTTTCGTTTTCTGAAAAGTAATATTCCGCACGAAAATCGATATTCGATATTTTGGATATTTCCAGATCAGGGTTACCAAATATTTCATCATCTGTTTCCGGGTCATATTGTTGCGAATCGGAACGCTCGGTAATGCCAGGTCGGGACAAGGTCTGACTAACGCCAGCCCGGAACTGCAATTCTTCGTTAGCACGCCAGGTAACATTGATAACCGGAAGAACATCACTGGAATCCAGCGTATTATCACTACCACTGAAATTCGGGTAACTGAGTTCCTGACTTGCATCTTCATATCTCGCACCAGCAAGAACCGTGTATTCACCTCCCATCAAATCTATCTCAGACATAGCATAAAATGCTGTCATTGAGTCTTTGGCATCATAAGAGTCCGTTTTCGTGGTATTCACCTGTAAGGTAACAATACCACTGTCAAAGTTATCGGGAGTCATAACAGATTCCAGATCACCATTGACATTACCAGATTGACGAATCCCGAAGCGAGCCAGCTCAACTGTACGGTCTTTCTGGGAGATTAATGTTCCTGCCTTCAGTTTCATTGAAACAGAATCATTCACAAAATAATCAAAAGTATAATCCAAGCCAAAATCAAGGCTATTTTCGCTCAAGTCAGAGAACCGACGCTCAAGTGTGGATGGAAAGATAATCCCATCGCGATATTGATATGAACGACGATCGGGCTCATAACGTGATGTTTGAGAGTATCCCATGCGCCAGTCCAACCCATGATTTTCGCCAATAAAATGCTCGCCGCTAAATTGCTGAGATAAAAACTGCCGCTCTACCCACTGAAAGGAGTATTCTTCAATTTCAGTGCCTTCATTATCCTCACCTTTTTTAACTTTTGAGGTATCATCAGATTTTCGGAGCAATGTCGTTTTACTCAGGTAAGTATTACCTTCTGAATCTTCAGTACCAATCACAAAATAACCAGAAACATCAACGTTTCTTTTGGTTCGTTCGTATTCGAAATTACCTTCTCGTGCATCGTGACGGGCACGGGTTTTATCACTGTACTGCAGAGCGCCGTAATAACCCAGATCACGCTCCTCCATTTCAACCAGATCACCATAAGCATATGACAAACCCAGGTCAGGGCCTGCAGTTTCTGGTCTTTCATTATAGTTATTGCTAAACGCTTTACCTAAGTCAGCTGCTTCTGCCTGCGAAAAACACAGAGATGGATCATTACAGACATTGATAGGGCTCTGGCCATTATTCGTTGCTGAATCAACTACACCAGGCAGCTCCCGATCACCATCATCAAAGCCGAGAAAATCAGAACCACCACCCCGGTAGGACGAAACTTCACTGCCTGTCGTTCGGGTATTTAAACCAGTCGTAATTTTGAGTTTATTAACCCGACCATCTGGCAGTTCTTTGGTTGTCATCCTGATCGCACCACCGGTGGTATCACCCGGTAAGTCGGGCGTGTAGCTTTTTTGAATATCAATACCACCCAGCACACTTGCAGGAAAAAGATCCAGAGGAACATCGCGGCGCATTGGATCTGTGCTTGGCATCAGACTGCCATTCAGTGTGGATGACAAATAACGTCCCTGCAGGCCGCGCACCACTGCAAATTGCCCACCGATAACCGATACACCCGCTACTCGTTTAAGTGCGGATGCGGCGCTTGAATCACCAAAACGTGCCATCTGCTCTGACCCAATTGAATCCAGCACTGCTGATGAATCACGCTCCTGAGCGGTCGCTGTCGATGGAATATACGAACCAACTGCCACCACTTCTTCAATGACGCCTTCACCATCAAGACTCATATTCAGATTAACGCCGGTATTGACGTTGGCCATGACCCGCACAGCAGAAACATCACGCTGGCCATAATTCGGATCGGCAATTAATAAGTTGTATTCGCCACGCGCTAATTCGAAGCTGAAGAAACCGTCTTCATCGGTGACAACACCTTGCTCTGTCCCCTCAACCGATACCCGGGCACCAGCAATCGCACCACCGGTATCATCCGACATCAGGTAGCCGGATATCTGACCCAGAGCGACCACCTCTTCATTACCCGGGGTATACACATTGACTTCCGGCAGGGCTTCACCACCAATCATCTCTACCTGAATTTCAGCATTCTGATCGGCGTTGGCGGTTTCAAAATCAAACTCGCCCCAGAACTCACCATATTTGGATAATTCAACCGTGTGTGAACCGCCGTCCACCGTAAACGAAACAAAACCGGATTTACCCACCAGCTTTTTCTGGCCGTTCACACTAACGGCCAGGTCACGTACCGCTTCACCTTCTTCGGTAACATAAAAAACTGCTTCGCCAGCCATTAACTGCGAAGCCATCAATGACGATGCTACTGCAAGCCACAGTCGATTCGGTTTCATTTGACCCCCTAAAGGAATACCAGGATTCAGGCGGGCCAACCACGACCCACACGTTAATGGCGGGCAGTATGTTTCTGAATTGTGACAGCTGGATTACAGAAAAGGGTTTGCTCAGTAACCCTTTGTGTCAGAGGTTTTTTAATGAGGCGATGATGTGGCTGTGAGACAAGCGGCAGAACAGCTGGTATAGCGGCAAATCTATTTTCCCGGCACTGGCATCATAACCGAGAATATCCAGCGCCCGGCTGACCGGCAGTGCCGGTTTATAAGGACGATCGGAAGCGGTTAACGCATCAAAAATATCGCAGATGGTCATGATCCGCGCCCCCGGCGGAATGGCATCAGCACTGAGCTGATTAGGGTAACCACTGCCGTCGAGCTTTTCGTGATGGGCTCCGGCGATGATGGGGATATTCTGTAATTCCGCGGTCCAGGGAATGGTTTGTAAAAAACGAATGGTGTGAGTGACGTGATTTTCAATCTCACTGCGTTCACCTTCGGTAAGGCTGCCGCGTTTAACCGCCAGCGCAAGAAATTCCTGCTCACTGAACAAGGGGCCGGGTTCGTCTCCCAGATCGATAAACCGGGTATCACGCAGTTGACCGAGATGCTGCAAGGTTTCCTCGTCCAGTACACTGGGCTCATTAGCAGCTTCCACCAGTTCACGGATCTGTTCCAGCCGGGCCAGCTCCTGTTGTTCGTCATCGTGCAGTTGCTGCTCGGCGTCTGCGTCCAGCTGATGCAACTGCTGCAACATCAGTTGCCGGCGCAGATAGCGGCTGCGGATATGTTCCCGCTGCAATGCCAGCCGGTACTGAAATTTAATGGTCTGCAGCGGCGTGAGTTTTTTTGATTTAACCAGAACATGTTCGCGCACGCCGACTTTACCAAAATCGTGTAATAACGCAGCATAACGCAGTTCGCGCAATTGCTTGTGACTGAAACGTAATGCCTGCAGCTCGCCCTGATTATGCTGATGTGCCGCTTCGGCCAGTGCGCTGGTCAGCTCTGCAACCCGGAACGAATGGCCACTGGTGGTTGGGTCGCGCTGCTCGATTGCCCGTACAGAGGCACTGACAAACCCTTCAAACAGCTGATGAATACGCTCCAGTAACAGGTTGTTTTCAATCGCGACCGCCGCCTGGCTCACCAGGCTGTGCAGCGTCGGCAGCATAGTTTCATCAAACGCCTGTGTATGGCAGAGGGTCAGTTCTGCAGACGTTAAAGCAACGTCATGACGTTTACGATTAATAAACTGGATCACACCAATGATGCGGCCTTCGTGGCCACGCATCGGAATCACCAGCATAGAACGGGTGCGATAACCGGTACGCTGATCAAATTCACGGTTAAAGTGCAGCCCCAGTTGTGACGGTATCTGGTAGGCATCTTCCAGATTCAGGGTTTCACCGGACAACACACAATGACCCGCCAGTGAGGTGTCATCCAACGGGAAGTGTTGCTCGGTGAAGTTGATCGCCAGCGAGTCGTTCTGGGTCAGTTTAAACACCAGCTGAGCCGGGTTATTGCTATCGTCGACCAGAAAAATCGACGCCGCATCACACTGGCCAAAGTGCCGGGCGGCACTGAGAATCTGCTGCAGCAACTTGTGATGATCCTGTTCGGCCGACAACGCCAGGCCAATATCAGTTAGCTGTTGTTGCTGGGCCTGCTGCTGTTGCAGTTGCCGTTTAAGCTGAATCTGGCGGCTGGCCTGCTGCAGCACATGGCGCAATAACGCCGGGCCGGCATGCGCGGGCAGGCAGAAATCAATGGCGGGGTTTATCTGTTTGAGGTCGGTTTGTTCAGCCACCACCAGAGCGTCCTGGCGGAACACCACCTGAGTGGCTGCCAGCCCATAAATGCAGATATCTGCCTTATGTTCGCTGGCACAATCAAACAACCCGCTGTCCACCAGCGTCTGTAAACACGGTTCCTGACTGGCGTCCATTGCCCGCCAATAAAGAGCAATACTGGCCAATGGCATACCCTCTAACAGCCTGTCTTGTCAGATTAGCAGGCGCTTACAGGAACACCAGAGGAGTTATAACGGCTGGGTCGGACGTACCAGTTTATTAAAGGCCGATAACTGCTCTTCCGGGGTTGGCAGCGCATCCAGCAGACGGTTCAGCTCTTCCACTTCATGCACCATAAAATCGATAAACATCCGTACCTTCTTCGGCAGGTAATGGCGTGATGGGTAAGCCAGCGAAATGGGTTCCGGACGCACCTGCCAGTCACTGAACAGCGGCACCAGATCACCATTCAGAATCGAGTCACCGGCAACCAAATAAGGAATACGGCCAATACCGGCGCCGTTCACGATGCTGTTCATCGTGCCCGCCATCAGGTTTGTCACGATATTGGGTTCCACTTTGACACTGCAGACCTCACCGCTTTCAGCGTGAATCAGCTCATAATTAACCGGCTGCATGCCTTCCCCCAACTTAACGCAATGCAGATTTGCCAGATCCCTCGGGTGTGAGGGCCGGCCATGTTGCTGCAGATAAGCCGGGCTGGCACATAACAGAGAATCAGATTCCGTCAGCAATCGGGCGATCAGAGAAGAGTCCGGTAAGTCACCGATAAAGAAGCCCAGATCAAAACCTTCCTGAATCATGTTCACCGGCCGCTCGGTATGGACCACTTCAATCCGCACATCCGGATAACGGGCCTGATAGCGGGTCAGATAATGGCCCATGGCACCACTGCCGGCAATCATAGGCACAACAATGCGCAACACGCCATTCGGTGCCAGCTCGCGGTCAGAGATGATCTGATGCGCCTCGAGAATCTCGCGAATCAGATGGCGACAACGATTGTAATATTCATTGCCGACTTCAGTCAGACTCAGCTGGCGGGTAGTACGCTGTAACAAACGGGCACCGAGACTGGCCTCCAGATCCGACACCATTCGGCTGACCCGCGATTTGGGCATCCCCAGTGATTTGCCGGCGGCGGTGAAGCTACCTTCATCGACCACCCGGATAAAGACCATCAGTTGATTAATATCGAGCATAGTGTCTTACGTTCCATTTACATTTTTCACTACTGGCCAACACCGGCCTCATAGCGCTTAACCCATATAAATCAGGCAGTTAGATCAACTTCGCTGAAAACATCTGCGACTGGGCTTCGTTTTGACATTGTGGTAGTCTGCACTGAAGTACAAAAATAATAACCTGGTTACTTCTCATGCAGTCTTCAATCGTTAACGGTGGACTGATGTTACTGGCATCTCTGCTGCTCACCGCCTGTGGTGGCACCAGTGAATCAGGCCAGTCTCAGACAAACAAACCGACTCCGGACAGCGCGACTCCGGCGACGCCTGGCAACACCGCGGCCGTCAACCTCAAACAGATTCAGGACCCGGCCCTGCAGCAATGTGTTGCTGACACTGGCGTACAGTACACGGAACAACTGCAGATTCTGGAATGCACCGACGCTGGCATCAGCGATTTGTCCGGCCTGCAACAGTTCCACCAGCTGGCGGTACTCAACCTGACCAATAATCAGATCCACGATTTAGAACCGCTGGCACACCTGCAACAGTTACGCTCGTTATCGCTGGCCCACAATCAGCTGCAACACCTGGATGCTCTGACATCGCTGAGTAATCTGCACGAACTGGGGGTCGCATACAATCAGCTGGAGAATCTGGATGGCGTGCAAACGCTGAAAAAACTGCAGAAGCTGTATACAGATAACAATCATATCACCAGCCTTGAGCCACTGGCTAATACTCAGCTGTTACATCTGGTTGCTCACAACAACCCGGCACCTCTGCCCAACAGCCTGCCAAGCAGCCTGCAGTCGTTCCGTATCTGATCTTTTAAGCCCCTTCTGGCTGGCCAGAGGGGGTCCTTCCTACCGGCTGGAACTGTCTGCCACCGCCCGGTAAACACTGTTCCAGATAAATCCCCCTGGGTCTGCCTGCCATGGCCAGACCCTGGCTTACATTTTTCAGCGTTCTCCGTTAGGGTGTGGGTTTTTTGATAGTGTTATTACTCCCCCATGCTGCGACTGTTCGAAAGATTTATTAATCCCTTCCCGCCAGAACATCCGAGCCAACCTCCCAAAGGGCTGTTTGCTTTCTGCCGCCACTACACTCGGGGCCTGGAAATCCCGCTGGGGCTGATGTCGCTGCTAACGGCACTGCTGGCCATTCTGGAAGTGTCGCTGTTCAGTTTTATGGGGCAGCTGGTCGACTGGCTGGTGGATAAAGATCCACAAACCCTGTTCAGCGAAGAAGGCGAACAATTATTGTGGATGGCCGTGATGGTGGTGGTGGCTCTGCCGCTGGTGGTGTTATTACACGCCCTGCTGGTCCATCAGACGTTGTTAGGCAATTATCCAATGAAAATCCGCTGGCTTGGGCATCGCTATTTACTGAACCAGAGCATGACTTTTTATCAGGATGATTTTGCCGGCCGGCTGGCAACCAAAGTGATGCAAACCGCATTATCCGTGCGAGAGACCGTGATGAAGCTGTTGGATGTTATGGTTTATATCCTGGTGTATTTCGGCTCGGTATTGGCGGTAGTGGCGAGTGCCGATGTGCGCCTGGTATTACCCATGCTGGTCTGGCTGGGTCTTTATATCGTTACACAGATGTATTTTGTGCCACGACTGAAACGGGTTGCGACCGACCAGGCTGATGCCCGCTCGACCATGACCGGCCGGGTCGTCGACTCTTATACCAATATTCAGACGGTCAAATTATTTGCTCATACCCGGCGTGAAGCCGATTACGCCCGCGACAGCATGCAGGGTTTTATGGATACCGTTTACCGTCAGATGCGGCTGGCCACCGGGCTGAATGTTACGGTCAATGTGATTAACTATTTATTAGCCTTTGCGGTAGCCGCTATTTCTATCTGGCTGTGGGCCGACAGTGCAATCAGCGTCGGCGCCATCGCCATTGCCATCAGCCTGGCGTTACGGATTAACGGCATGGCGCAGTGGATTATGTGGGAAGTCGGCTCCTTATTCGAAAACATCGGCACCGTCGCAGATGGCATGAATACGCTGTCGCAACCGCAACAAATTACCGACCGCCCGGATGCTCAGCAACTGCAGATTAAGCAGGGAGAAATCGCACTGAACAAGGTCGGTTTTTATTATCAGGGCAACGATGACAGCCAGAACAAACAGGTCTTTGAACAACTCGATCTGACGATCAAAGCCGGCGAGAAAGTTGGCCTGGTGGGCCGTTCCGGTGCCGGCAAATCAACCCTGGTTAACCTGCTGTTGCGGTTTTACGATATTAATCAGGGCGATATTCTGATCGATGGGCAGAATATTCGTGACGTCACCCAGGACAGCCTGCGCGCTCAGATTGGCATGGTGACTCAGGACACCTCATTATTACACCGCTCGGTACGCGAGAACATTCTATACGGACGCCCGGATGCCAGCGACGCCGAACTCTGGGATGCCATAGAAAAAGCCGAAGCCGGCGATTTTATCCGCGAGTTACACGACCCGATGGGCAACACCGGGCTGGATGCTCAGGTTGGTGAACGCGGTGTGAAACTGTCTGGCGGACAACGCCAGCGCATCGCCATTGCCCGGGTGTTGTTAAAAGATGCGCCCATTCTGATCCTGGATGAAGCCACGTCCGCCCTCGACTCCGAAGTGGAAGCGGCCATTCAGCAAAGTCTGTATCGCCTGATGGAAAACAAAACCGTGATTGCCATTGCCCACCGGCTGTCCACCATCGCCGCGATGGACCGCTTAATTGTGATGGATCAGGGCCGTATTGTGGAACAGGGCAGCCATCAGCAACTGCTGGCACAAAATGGTATTTATGCTCAACTCTGGGCCCACCAGACCGGTGGTTTTATCGGCGATCAATAATCCCGTTGTAAAGAGAATTTTTATGCAAACCGACATTATCATTGCCGATTATCACAATGCCCGGCACCAGGCGGCGATCAGCCAGCTGATGGATCATTATGCGCGCGACCCGATGGGGGGCGGCGAAGCGTTACCGGATGCCATTCTCGACAATATCGCCACTGGCCTGGCCGGCGTTGACGGTGCTTTTACCGTGCTGGCTCTGCAGCAGGAAAAAGCCGTTGGCCTGATCAATGCCCTACCCGGTTTTTCCACCTTTAAATGCAAACCGCTGATTAATATTCACGATGTTGTGGTAGTCGATGGCTTACGTGGCCAGGGTATCGCCGGCCTGATGATGGCACGGGTTGAAGACGTGGCCCGTCAGCGTGGCTGCTGCAAACTGACATTAGAAGTGCTGCAGGGCAATAGTGCCGCCCAGGCCAGTTATCGCAACAGCGGTTTCGATGGCTACGAACTGGATCCGCAGATGGGCAGTGCGTTGTTCTGGCAAAAAGTACTGAGCTGACATCAGCCTGCGGGTCACAGATGATCATCAAGCTGTTATCCGCAGTTACTCGTTTCTCTGGAACACTGCTTTACAGCAGGCTAACTGATTGACCTATAAGGGCTTTCACCCTAAAATACGCGCCCAGAAATCACCCCGGTTCCACCTCATCGACACGGTGATTTCCCGCCAGCAGCGCTCCGTTCTCTTCCTGTATCGAGCCGCTGGCCCGATCCCGCCTGAGTGATATAACGCTGCCCGGTTTTCCGGGAAAGTGGCGGAAGGATTGCATCAGTCTGATTGACCCTCACCCGGAAAATGCAGGCTATTCTGAAGGACGACGGTGCTGAATATACATTAGTAGCACTGGGCCGCATATTCATTGTCAGTCACTGGCGGCCTGTGTATAACACCTCGACTTTCGCGTGCTCACACGATGATCCGGCCACAAGCCAACCCGTGAGGCGCAACAAAACGCACCAGATTTTGATTTTAGTTAAAGGCGAAACCGTATGACTATTCAACAAGTCGATGTTCTCCTGGTCGGTGGTGGTGTGATGAGCGCGACGCTCGGCACCCTGCTGAAACGCCTGGATCCATCTCTGACCATGGCGATGGTCGAGCGTCTCGATCACGTTGCGCACGAAAGTACCGATGGCTGGAACAATGCCGGCACCGGCCACGCCGGTTATTGCGAACTGAACTACACCCCTCAGGGTGATAACGGCGTCGAAATTGAACGGGCGCTGACCATCAACGCCAACTTCGAAATTTCACTGCAGTTATGGAGCACACTGGTTGGCGACGGTGGTCTGCCACAACCCTCCAACTTTATTAACACCACTCCACACCTGAGTTTTGTCTGGGGCGAAGACAACGTCGCCTTCCTGCGCGAACGTTACGAAAAACTCAGCGCCCACCATTTATTCAGAGATATGGAATTCAGTGACGACCCTGACGTCTTACGTCAGTGGATGCCACTGGTGATGGAAGGCCGTGACGCCAATGAAAAAGTAGCCGCCACCCGGGTACATTACGGTGCGGATGTCGATTTTGGTTCGCTGACCCGCAATATGGTAAGCCAGCTGGAACAAAGCGATAACTTCGACCTGATCCTGAATTACGAAGTCGACAGTTTTAAAAAGCTGGACGACGGCTGGCTGATCGAACTGGACAGCATGAAAGGTGAAAAGCCACGCATCGTTCAGGCTAAGTTTGTCTTCCTGGGTGCCGGGGGTGGCGCTCTGCCATTATTGCAGGCATCGGGTATTCCGGAAGCCGACGGTTATGGTGGCTTCCCGGTCAGCGGCCAGTGGCTGGTATGCAAAGACCCGGAAATCGTGCAGCAACACCACGCCAAAGTGTACGGCAAAGCCGCCATTGGTGCGCCGCCGATGTCAGTTCCGCATCTGGACACCCGCATTATTAATGGCGAGCCAGCGTTATTATTCGGCCCGTTCGCCGGTTTTACCATGCGCTTCCTGAAAAAAGGTTCCAAGCTGGATCTGCTGAAATCCGTCAGCCCGTCCAATCTGCTGCCGATGATGTCAGTCGGTATCAATAATATGGATCTCACTAAATATCTGATCAACGAAGTGCGCCAGTCTCACAGTGAGCGGGTTGCCTCTTTGCGTCAGTATTTCCCATCCTGTAACGACAGTGACTGGAGCCTGGCCCAGGCCGGCCAGCGGGTACAGATCATCAAAAAAGATGCCGAAGGTAAAGGTAAGCTGGAATTCGGCACCGAACTGGTTGCCTCTGAGGACGGCAGCATAGCCGCCCTGCTCGGTGCCTCACCAGGTGCCTCAGTCGCGGCGCAGGCGATGATTGAAGTGCTGGAAAAATGTTTCGCCGATAAAATGGCTCAGGGCTGGGATAAGGAGCTGAAAAAGCTGATTCCGTCTTATGGTCAGTCGCTGGTCGACGATGCAACACTGCTGGAGAGTGTTCGTAAACAGACACTCGAAACACTGCAACTGGGCTAATTAACCCCGCAGCACAACAGGCAGATAAAAAACGGAGGTTTTCACCTCCGTTTTTTTATGCTCCGGCTTGCGTTTAACCACACCTTTTTACTTTTATCCGAATAATAACTTAGTACCATTTATTACTTTTTTACTGAGATAATTTTGGCCAAATACCGTTCTCATTGGTAATCTCGCCGCCCGCTAAATCTCATTAAAAGGATATTAAAAATGAAAATGCGTGCTTTATTAACTGCTGTTTCTGCGGTTTTCTTTACTGTCGCCCTGAGTGGTTGCAGCTCTTCAACCGTTAAACGTGATGCGAATCAGGAATTTCCTCTGGCAGTCAACAGCGCTCAGCCGGCATTAATTTTCCCGATTTCTCTGCACGGTGTTCCGGGTGATACAACCGAAGTTGGCCTGGCAATTTCTTCCGGTGCGGTAGGTAAATACGGAGCCTCTGTTATTTCCGGTCAGCAGCTGTACAGCATGGTGGGCAACCTGTCCTGGACACTGGGCGAGAACATGCGTCGCCAGGTTCAGAATGACAAAATGGACATGACCGGTTCTGCGGCGAAATACGCAACTGAGCTGGAAGAACAGATGAAAACTCTGACCGGTAAATTAAAATCGCTGGGAGCGATTAAAGACCCTAACTACGATTTTAAATACGTTATTGTACTGCACGTCGATTCAGCATCTGGCATGCAACTGCCATTCGTGAAAAAAGTAACGGCCTTTGGTGGTGTATTTGACCTGGAAAGCAAAAAGATTGTTTCCTACATCGAAAAAGATCTGACGCTGTCTGAAGATGCGGTTCTGGCTCAGATGCCATCTGAAATGAACACCATCATTGAAGAGCTGATCACCAAGCCAGCCGCTTAATCGCTGCGCACTCAGGCTAGAACAGCCGCTTAAATAACCCCGCGTTGCGGGGTTATTTATCAGCGCTGTTATTGCCGGTATTTTTCCATAACCCAGTCAGGGTGCTTATACAAAATCCGCAGATCTTTATAACGCCAGATATCCTTCAGCATGGCCACCATTTCATACAGCTGAATATAAAATGGATTCAGTGGCTTTTCGGGCACTCGGGTAACACCGTATTTAATTTCCCCGGCTTGTGATTCATCCCGGAAGGTACCAAATATTTTATCCCAGATAATGAATACGCCACCAAAAACTGATAAAATAGATTGGTCTCAATAGCGATCAGAATCCAGTCTTTATCAAATCCAATCAGCGCCAAGGATAAAAGCCAGCGCACGAATCAGATCTTCCATCGTTTTCTCCTGTTATTGTTATGCTGCAAAGTATCCCGCAGCCAGGCAATAACAGATTGACCCATCCGGCAAAACTTTTGACATTCCCTGCCAAAAGTCAGCGACGGGTTTTGCCGAATTCGGTCAGTTTGATCAACATCAGCGCCGTGGAGATCACATCCCCCATCGCCGTGTGACGCTCGATGACCGGCACTTTCAGATCGTTAGCCAGTCCTTCAAAAGTCAGATCAAGCGCCATTTCCGGAATATGCCGACGCTTCTGGCGGGCATACAACTCAGAAACTTCAATAAAGCGATTGGGCAAGTGAAAGTTATACAGCTGTTTGATATAGCGGTTCAGAATGGCTTCGTCGTATTCGATATAAAAGCCACAAATCGGCCGATTGCCAACAAAATCCAGTACCTTTTCAATGGCTTCCGCCAACGCAACCCCCTGTGTACGATCTTCCCGGCGTAAATAATGTATCCGCACAGAATCGGGGTCGGTTACGGCATCTGAATTGATGGTCAGTTCCAGTGCCGACGACAACAGAATCTGACTGCCTTTTACCCGCACCGCAGCAACACTCAGCAATTCACCTTTTTTTTTGTCGAAGCAGCTGGTTTCACAATCGAGCACCACAATTTCATCACCGTCATAACGTTCCGCCAGATGTTTCCAGCGTCCTTCCGGCGGCAAATAGCCGGGAATATGACGTTTCAGCCAGCGTGGCAGCATTAAAAGTTCTCCATGTGGAAATGGACAAACAACTGCTGCTTGAATTTTTTTACCCGGTGAAACGCATGGCGTAACAAACTGCGATCAACACTGCGCAGCTTATCCAGCTCCAGCTGCTGACTCAAACCACGGTTTTCACCCTCCCGCTCCAGCTGCTGACGCAGTCGTAAGCGAATAAAGAACAACAACGCATCACGTAACCCCTGTGCGACGTCTTCTTCCAGCACACCTTTGTGTTGCAATATTTCCAGCCGTTTTAAGGTATTACATTCATCCACCGCATGTTCAAACGCCAGCGACCGGACGCCATGCACCAACGGAAAAATTCCGCCTTTTTTAATATCGACCTTGCCATGGTCTTCGCGGATTTTTCCCAGGAAGGTCAATGGTGTTTCAAATTGCAGCGCTTGTTTGGCAAACCAGACTAACGCCAGGCTGGTCCGCAAATCCTCACCCTGCCAGCTGGCTTTAACCGGATAAAATAACTGGGCATCACCGCAGATTGGTTCGGCATCCATAAATATTGCCATATTCATCATAGCGTCCGGTGTGCTGGCTTCAATCCAGCGGCCAACCCGGGCCTGCCAGCCTTCGGTGGTTTCAATCCAGCTGTCATTAATAAACATCACCCCACCCGGACAGGGCGGGTAGCCAAAGTCCAGTAATGCCTGGTGCAATTGCTGCAGCAGCGGTTTGACCGCTTCACGGTCATGTTCATTCTTTAAAATAATGGCATTGTCCTGATCGGTTTTCAGGATCTGTTCTCCCCGCCCTTCACTGCCCAGTACCAGAATACAAACACTGTTGCGCAAACGCTGAGGGAAAATAATTTCAAAGGCACGCTGAATCAGACGACGATTCAGTGTGGTTATCAGCTCCATAATGGCCGACACATGTACTCCCTGGCCGGCCAGGCTTTCGATCAGAGTATCAAGCCGCTTGGCCGCCACCACCAGTTCCTGCTGGTTCTTAGCCTGTTCTATACGCATTGCTATAACGTGCGAGTGGGTGGAAAACAGACTGAGCATGTCCATTAGCTCCAGCAGACCAACAATCTCGCCGTCGCGTTTCACCACCACCCGTTCGATCTGATGCTGAGTCATTTTTAATAAAGCACCAAACAGGAAATCGCCGTATTCGACCTCAATCAGCCGGAACTGAGCAACATCAGCCACTTTATCCTGCTTACCTTTATCCGCCATCAGGGTCGCTTTTAATAAATCAGTGCCCGTTACTATGCCGGTCTCATGACCACTGCGTACCAGTACGGCATCGTATTTCTGTTCGTGCATTAACGTAGCAACCCGCGCCAGGTTGGTCTGGCCATTGACATACACCGGCGGCCGGATGGTGTCTTCATCAATACGGGCAAGAATAAATTCCGATACCGAGTTATCACGTTGTTCGACCAGCGACTGCCGGGTGCCTAAGTCGGTTTTGAAATAAATAGAAAAATCGTCGGAGGTTTCGATCAGGCGGATAAAGTCTTTCGCCTTAAGCAAATAACACAGGGTTTCTTCGATCGCGGTATATTTGTGTTTACAACGTGACTCCAGCACAGCTCTGACATCAAAAATATCTTCCCGGCCATACTGAGAAAAAACCTGCTCACCACTCTGGTCACTTTCTTCCACTACCCCTTTATAAATAATAAACAGGCCCGGGCTGGCATCCCCTTCATTCAGAATAACGGCGCCGGCCGGGTAGAACACCAGATCAAGACGACTGGTCAGCCAGTCCAGCTGCGTATCATCGAGAAAACTGAAGGGCGGCTGATTCAGGTTGATCTGAACAGACATAAATTGCCTCCTGCTGATTAGCGCAAGCGCCAGCTGTCCTGTTAATGACGGCTGGCAGTGCTGGCCCCCAGGCCGGTTTGCGAGCGCACCAACTGCTGATCGAACTGCTGGCGTTCGTGCTCGCCCTGTTCCGAGCGGTCCGACAGTGAAAAATAACCAATCGCAATAAAGGCCACCGTGATCGAAAACAAGGCCGGGTATTTATACGGAAATAACGCCTCGGTATTTCCCAGAACCTCAACCCAGACTACCGGACCACAGATCACCAGTACAACCGCCGTGAGCAAGCCAAGCCAGCCACCAATCATGGCCCCCCGGGTCGTTAAGCGGCGCCAGTACATAGATAAAAACAATACCGGGAAGTTGGCACTGGCAGCGATAGCAAACGCCAGCCCCACCATAAAAGCGATATTCTGATGTTCAAACACGATGCCCAGTACAACAGCCAGTACACCTAACCCCAGCGTGGTGATACGCGATACCCGGACTTCGTCCGCGTCACTGGCTCCCGGGCGAAAAACATTAGCGTATAAATCGTGTGACACCGCGGATGCTCCGGCCAGAGTTAACCCCGACACCACCGCCAGAATGGTGGCGAATGCCACCGCCGAGATAAATCCGAGAAAGGCACTGCCGCCAACGGCTTCCGCCAGATGAACAGCCGCCATATTATCTCCACCGATCAGCTCGCCGGCGGCACTCAGGAAACGACCGTCAGTAGAGACCAGCACAATCGCACCGAAGCCGATAATAAACGTCAGGATATAAAAATAACCAATCAGGCCGGTGGCATAAAACACGGAGGTACGTGCGTCTTTGGCATCCGCCACCGTAAAAAAGCGCATCAGAATATGCGGCAAACCGGCGGTACCAAACACCAGGGCCACAGCTAAACTGATCGCCGATAGCGGCTCCTGTAATAAACCGCCAGGGGCCATGATCTCTAGTCCGCGTGGATGAACCTCGGTCGCCCGACGAAATAATTCGCCTAAATCAAAACCGACCGCCAGCAATACCATAAAGGCCATAAAGCTGGCCCCGGACAACAACAACACGGCTTTAATAATCTGCACCCAGGTGGTTGCCAGCATCCCCCCGAATGTCACATACAACACCATCAGCAAACCCACCAGCAGCACGGCATAGTGGTAAGGCAGGCCAAATAACAGCTGAATTAACTTGCCTGAACCCACCATCTGGGCAATCAGGTAAAGCAGTACCACACACAGGGATCCCACGGCGGCCAGAGTACGGATCTGGCGTTGTCCCAGCCGGTAAGATGCCACATCGGCAAAGGTGAAACGCCCGAGATTACGTAACCGTTCGGCGATCAGGAATAAAATCAGCGGCCAGCCCACCAGAAAGCCGATGGCATAAATCAGGCCATCAAAACCAGACAGATAAACCAATCCGGAAATCCCCAGAAATGACGCCGCCGACATATAATCGCCGGCGATGGCCAAGCCATTCTGAAAACCGCTGATGCCGCCACCGGCAGCATAGAAATCTGCCGCCGTGCGGGTACGACGGCTGGAGAACCAGGTGATCGCCAGCGTCATCACCACAAACACCAGAAACATAACAATCGCCGGCCAGTTCAGAGCCATCATTGCTGGCATTCCTCCAGAATGCGCTGGTTTTCTTCATCAAATTCGGTATTGGCTTTTTTGACGTATACCCCGGTCAATAAAAATGACATAACAATAATAAAAATACCGATAGGTACCCCCCAGGAAGTCACGCTGTCTTTGGTAATGGGAGTGGCTAATACCTCCGGAGCAAAGCCCACCAGCAGAATAAATCCCGCGTACATCGTCAGCACCACCGCGGACAACTGCCAGGCGAAGCGACGGCGCTTTTCCACCAGCGCGATAAAATCGGGGTGGGATTGAATACGATGGCAGGTGTCTTTGTACACGAACGGGCTCCGGTTGAGTTTCAGTTTAAAGTGTACTCACGGCTAACACTTTCCCCAGCAGACCAAAGTCGCAACATTGATTCACCGCAGCCGGTTTCGACTTTGGTCTAAGATTAGAAAACAAACCCATCCGGCTGATCAGCCGGCAGTGGTAGTATTGGCGGACTCGTTCGCGCCCGGACAGCGAAGCAACCAAAACAATAAAAAGGACGGTTATGATTCCCGCCTGGCAACTGATCTCCATTTCGGTTCTGTATATCGGCACTCTGTTCTGGGTCGCCTGGTATGGTGATAAACGTGCCCATCAGGGGCGGCCTATCCATAACACCGGTGTGGTGTACAGCTTATCGCTGGCGGTGTATTGCACTTCCTGGACCTTTTACGGTGTGGTGGGTCAGGCAGCCAGCAGCGGCTGGAGCTTTTTATCGGTATATGCCGGGCCGTTCCTGTTTATGGTGCTGTTCTGGCGAATGCTGGCCAAGATCATCCGGATCTCTAACGAAAAACGCATTACCTCCATCGCTGATTTTATTGCCACTCGTTATGGCCGTGACCACACCCTGGCGGTGCTGGTCACTCTGGTTGCAATGCTGGGGGTGGTGCCCTACATCGCACTGCAGCTGAAAGCCATTACTATGGGGTTTAACCTGGTCACCACGCCACTGGGCACAGACCCCGGCATCACTGAATATTTCTGGCAGGATACGGCGTTTTATATCAGTGCGGCGATGGCGCTGTTTGTTATTATTTTTGGTACCCGTGATATCGATGCCAGCGAACAACACCCCGGCATGATGCTGGCCATCGCTTTTGAATCCCTGGTGAAGCTGCTGGCGTTTATTGCTGTTGGTGTCTGGGTGGTAAGTTATTTGTATGAAAGCCCATTTGATGTACTGGAGCTGGGTGCCAAAATCGCCCCTGAGCACCCCTTACTGAATACCAATGTGATTTCCCTGGCGTTTGTTTTACAGACGGTGTTAGCGGGTTTTGCCATGTTGTGCCTGCCGCGCCAGTTCCAGGTCGGGGTCATCGAAAACGAATCCTTATCACACGTTAAAACGGCACGCTGGATGTTTCCGGGGTATCTGTTGCTGATGTTGTTGTTTGTGGTGCCCATCGCTTTAACCGGCCACCTGTTTATGAAAGACCTGGGCTTCACGCCGGATACTTATGTGCTCAGCCTGCCGGTGGCGCTGGGACAAAATGTGCTGGCCACCATCGCCTTTATCGGTGGTGGCAGTGCCGCTACCGGCATGATCATTGTGGCCACTATTGCCATCAGTACGATGGTGTCAAACGAGCTGATTCTGCCACTGGTATTCCGCAGTTCTCAGCCGCAGGTTGATATTCAGCAGTCTTCTAACGTACGGACACTGGTATTAACCGTACGCCGGTTGGTGATTGTCGCCATGTTATTCGGTTCCTACCTGTTTTATCGCACCGTCGGAGAGTTTGAATCACTGGCCGCCATTGGCCTGTTATCCTTCGCCATCGTGGCGCAGTTTGCCCCGGCCCTGATTGGCGGCATTATGTGGCAGGGCGCCAATCATCAGGGAGCCCTGGCCGGTATTATCAGCGGTACCTTCGTCTGGTTTTACGCGCTGTTATTACCGGTGCTGGATAACTCATCCGGTGCCTTAATCGGTTCGCCGTCGCTGACCATGATCAGCGAAAATCTGGACGACTTCAGCTTTGGTGTGATTCTCAGCCTGGCAGTTAACCTGTCATGTTTTATTTTCTTTTCCGTCATCACCAACGCATCCGTGCGTGAGCGTATGCTGGCCAGTGATTTCAGCAGCACCAAAGCGGTACAGAGCACCCAGGTGGAATCGGCTTTCGACTGCAAAGTCGATGATGTCCGGGTGGTACTGGAACGGGTACTGGGCTTTCAGAAAGCCGATGCCTTTTTTACCGACTACCAACACCGCCACGGCGTACAATACGACCACGCGGTGGCGTCTAACGAATTGTTATACGAAGCTGAAAAAATGCTCGGTTCCGTGGTGGGCGCTTCATCTGCGCGGGTGATTTTTTCTACGTTATTGGGCGGTGAACAGATTCAGATCCGCGATCTGGCATTTATCGCCAGCGAAGCGAGCCAGGCATTTGCCATGAGCCGCGAGCAGCTACAGGCAGCAGTAGAAAACCTGCATCAGGGCGTCAGCGTGGTGGATAAAGACCTCAACCTGGTGGCCTGGAACAGCCGTTATCTGAGATTATTTAATTACCCGCCGGGGTTTATTCAGGTCGGTAAACCAATCCGTGAAATCATCGCCTTTAATGCCCGTCGCGGTTTTTGTGGCCCGGGTGAAATTGAACGACAGGTCAGCCGCCGGATGACATTTTTACGCAACGGCTCCCCGCATCAGTTTGAACGCACGCTGCCGGATGGCATTGTTATCTCAATGCAGGGCCACCCGATGCCGGATGGTGGCTTCGTCACCAGTTTCACCGATATCACCGCTCATCGTAAAGCCGAGCAGGCGCTGAAACAGGCCAATATCAGCCTTGAACAACGGGTTGAAGAAAGCAGCCAGGAACTGGAAGACCTGACCTCACAACTGATCGAAACCAATGCCAGCAAAAGTCGTTTTCTGGCTGCCACCGGTCACGATCTGATGCAGCCGTTAAACGCGGCCAAATTGTTTGCCTCCACCCTGGCGCAACATTCACTGAGCGACGATCAGCGTGAATTATTAACTCACCTGGAAGGATCACTGCAATCTGCCGAAGACGTGTTATCCATCCTGGTGGAAATATCCAAACTGGATGCTGGGGCGATGGAGCCGGATATCCGCCCCATTAACCTCAGTGCCGTTTTAAAGCCACTGAGAGATGAGTTTACCGCGCTGGCTTCCAATAAAGGCCTGACATTACGGGTTCGCAGTTCTGCCAGCTGGGTTAGCAGCGACAGCCACTGGCTACGCCGCATTATCCAAAACCTGCTCGGCAACGCGGTGCGTTATACCCAAAGTGGCGGGGTGTTATTGGGATGCCGCCAGCGTGGCGACAAGCTGGTGATTGAAGTGTGGGACACAGGCCCGGGTATTCCGCAGGATAAACTGGGGGAAATTTTTGGTGAGTTCAAACGCCTGAACCAGGAAAAGCAGGACAGCAAAGGGCTGGGACTGGGTCTGGCGATTGTCGAACGTATGACCAACCAGCTCGGCCATCAGATAGAGGTGCACTCCCGGGTTGGCCGTGGCACCTGTTTTCGTCTGACCGTAGCACTGGCCGAAGCGCAACAACCGGAGGTTGCGACCAGCCATTCCGCCGGAGGCAGTTCGGCCAGTTTTGAACACCTGAAAACGTTCTGCATTGATAACGATCCGGAAGTCTTAACCGCCATGAATGCACTGCTCAATAGCTGGAAATGTGATGTATACAGCTGCAGCGATCTGGCAGGCGCCACCCAGGTTCCGTTTAAGCCGGAGATTATGTTGTGTGATTATCAGCTTGATAACGACGAAACCGGCTTACAGGCGATGGCGATATTGCGTCAGCAGTTCAACGATCCGGAGCTGCCCGGTATTCTGATTTCTGCCGATCCGCGTCCGGAAGTAGCTGAACAGGCTCGCGATATGGGCTTTTATTTCCTCAGCAAACCGGTACGTCCGGCCGCCTTAAGGGCACTGGTACGGCGCTTAGTCAAAAAATAAGCGTCAGACATCCAGCAGTGTCTGGCGCACAAAACCCTGTTCACAATGACCGTGATACTCCAGCCAGTGCAGTGTGTTGCCAAGCAGCACCACACTGCCCGATACCACCAGGGTTGCAGCCGGAATTCCGACCATTAACACCAGACAGCTTTCGGCCGTGTCACCACAGTCACGGACATTAATGACCGTCGCATCCAACGTCAGCTGGCGGGTCAGCATACGGCATTCCTGTGCGTAACTCTGAGATTGTGTGACGGCTGGATAATAGGCGCAGCCACTGAGGCTGATCAGTAACAACAACCAGCTGTGGCGAATATTGAATCGTCTTCCCTGCATCATGTACGCTCCTGCGAAGCGGTTAAACCCTGGCCCCCTGGCCCCCTGGCCTTAGTCAAAAACCGGAGTTCAGTCAAAAACCGGAATTCAGTCAAAAACCGACGGCTCGCCAAAAGCCCGGATTTACTCAAAAAGTGACGTAAAAAATGCCGTTGTGGCATCACAACGGCATTATTGTGTCAGGAGTCTTAACCCAGGCTTAACTACTGGCTGCTTTGCGCCATCTGCTGGTCGGGTTTTTCAATATCCAGACTTTGCACCGCAATCACTGCCTGGGTGCGGGTGCGAACCCCCAGTTTACGGAAGATCGCGGTAACGTGGGCTTTGATGGTCGCTTCACTGACGTCCAGGTCATAAGCAATTTGTTTATTCAGCATGCCTTCCGTCATCATAGTTAATACCCGGAATTGCTGGGGTGTCAGACTGGCCAGACGCTCAGCCAGATCGAGCGCTTTTTCATCCGGCAGGTGCTGATGACGGCGCGCCACTTCCGGCAAATAAATATCGCCCTGCAATACCCGCTGAATGGCCTCAGCAATGGTATCCAGCGGCGATGATTTAGCGATATAACCGGACGCCTCATGGTCGATTGCCTGGCACATGATGGCCGGATCTTCACAGGCAGACACCACAATCACCGGAATTTCAGGATAGTGTGAGCGCAGAAAAACCAGGCCGGAATAACCGTGGGCTCCCGGCATCTGTAAATCCAGCAATACCAGATCCGCATCTTTATGCTGTTCCACCAGCTGTTGTAATTCCGGTAAGGATTCGGCCTGTTCGATCGCCACATCCGGCACCAGCTGTTTAACCGCCTGCTGCATTGCAGTACGGAATAACGGGTGGTCATCAGCAATGATTATTTTTTTAGCGAGCTGCATATTTCCTCCTGCTCATCAGTCTGTATTCTGGCACTTTTTTTTCATACTTGTGAGCAACGTTTTTAATTTTTTGACTGAAAAGCAAAAAGCCGCCCGGGAAACAATCCCGGACAGCCTGATGATCAGATACGGTGGTTGGTCGCCTCCAGCTTAACGGTTGAGGCGATTATCAACCAGAATATCCACTACCGACGGATCAGCCAGGGTTGACGTATCACCCAGAGCGTCGTGTTCGTTGGCGGCAATTTTACGCAAAATACGACGCATAATTTTGCCCGACCGGGTTTTTGGCAGCCCCGGAGTAATCTGAATCAAATCCGGTGTCGCCACCGGACCAATTTCCGAACGCACCCAGGCGCGTAATTCCTGAGCCAGCTCTTCACTGGCCTCTTCTCCGGAGTTCAGTGTGACATACACATAGATGCCCTGACCTTTGATATCGTGCGGATAACCCACCACAGCCGCTTCCGCCACTTTGGCATGAGCAACCAGCGCACTTTCCACCTCAGCGGTGCCCATGCGGTGGCCGGAAACGTTAATCACGTCATCAACACGGCCGGTAATCCAGAAGTAACCATCTTCATCACGACGTGCGCCGTCACCGGTAAAATACATGCCCCGGAAGGTGGAGAAATAGGTCTGCACAAACCGCTCGTGATCGCCATAAACCGAACGCGCCTGACCCGGCCAGCTATCAATAATCACCAGATTGCCGTCGGTCGCACCGTCCAGCAACATTCCGGAGTTATCCACCAGTGCCGGCTGTACACCAAAGAACGGCCGGGTTGCAGAGCCCGGTTTCATATCGGTTGCCCCCGGCAGTGGCGTAATCATGATGCCGCCGGTTTCGGTTTGCCACCAGGTATCGACGATCGGGCAACGCTGTTCGCCCACTACATCGTAATACCACTGCCAGGCTTCAGGGTTGATCGGCTCGCCAACAGAACCCAGCAGACGCAGAGATTCACGGTGTGTTTCCTCAATCGCCGCACGGCCTTCCGCCATTAATGAACGGATTGCAGTGGGCGCGGTGTACAGAATATTCACCTGATGTTTATCGATAATCTGCGATACACGGTTGATCGACGGATAGTTCGGCACCCCTTCCGACATCAGCGTAATACCGCCGTTCAGTAAAGGCCCGTATAACAGATAGGTGTGGCCGGTAATCCAGCCAACATCCGCAGTACACCAGTAAACATCACCATCGTGGTAATCGAATACGTACTGGTGAGTAATTGATGCCCACACCAAATAACCACCGGTGGTATGTACCACCCCTTTAGGTTTACCGGTGGAACCCGAGGTATACAGAATAAACAGCGGATCTTCGGCGTTCATTTCTTCGGCCGGACAATTTGGCGAAGATAAAGCCATCAGCTCTTCGTACCACACATCACGGGCCGCATGCCAGGCCACGTCAGCCCCGGTCCGCTTAACCACAATCACTTTTTCCAGGCTGCCGATGGCCGGATTGGTTAACGCTTCATCAACGTTGGCTTTTAGCGGCACAGCACGCCCACCGCGTACCCCTTCATCGGCGGTAATCACCACCTTGGCATTACTGTCTTCAATACGACCAGCCAGCGCATCCGGCGAGAAGCCGCCAAACACCACCGAGTGGATAGCGCCAATCCGGGTACAGGCCAGCATGGCGACCGCCGCTTCCGGAATCATCGGCATATAAATGCACACGACATCCCCACGGCGAACGCCCTGGCCTCGTAATGCGTTAGCAAAACGGGATACCTGCTCGTGCAGTTCACGGTAAGTGATGTGTTTATCCTGATCCGGTTCATCACCTTCCCAGATGATGGCGGTCTGATCACCACGTTGCTCCAGATGGCGGTCGAGACAGTTAACAGAAGCGTTCAGCGTGCCGTCTTCAAACCAGCGAATATCAACATTGTGATCGTCGAAGGATACATTGCGTACTTTGGTAAATGGCCGCATCCAGTCGATGCGCTGCTCCGCCTGTTCGCGCCAGAACCCTTCCGGATTGATGACGGACTGTTGATACATCTGCTGATATTTATCGTTATTAATCCAGGCAGAGTCGGAAAACTCAGGTTTTACCGGATAGACATTCTGATCGCTCATAGCGTGTCCCCTGATTGATTGCTGTTGTCGTGCGGGTATCACGACTGTTGTTTTTGTTGTGATCCATATTGGTCACGCCCTGACCATCCAAAAATTAGACAATGGTCTATCTGCTACGTTGGTAACCCCCACGTAAGTGAGTAAGTACTTCTACCTAAGGTCAGGGTTTTTCGACCTTTGGCTAATTTCAACAGCAGGAAGACGTGCACCATAGTGGTGAGGCAAAACAATGATAAACGGAGAGCGAACATGCGCAAGACCCCCCTGATCCTGATGGCTGCCGCCCTGCCAATGGCAGTGAATGCAGCAAATACCGAATTCTCTTACGGCGGTTATATCAAGTTTGATGCTATGTATAGCCAATATTCCGATGGTGATATGACTGCAGCGAGTGGCGGCCGGGATTTTTATATTCCGTCTACTATTCCAACCAGCAATAACACCGCAGAAGAAACAAGTAGCGTTGACTTTAATGCGCGCTCTTCGCGTTTCAATTTCAAAACTGATACCAGTCTCGACAATGGCCAAAATATTTCCACATTTGTTGAGATGGATTTCCTGCTAACCGGTGACGGTAACGAGGTAGTCTCCAACTCCTACAATCCTCGTTTACGTCACGCCTTTATTAAGACAGGCAACCTGCTGGTTGGTCAGACCTGGTCTACCTTTATGAATGTTGATGCCCTGCCTGAAACAGTTGATTTCCTGGGTGTTAGTGACGGTACAGTGTTTGCCCGCCAATCTCAGGTTCGCTATACCAATGGTGGACTGCAAGTAGCTTTAGAAAACCCTGAAACAACCGTTGTCGGCGTAGGCGCAACTGACGACTCAGGCATCCCTGATATCGTTGCCCGCTACAACTTTAAAGCTGGAAAAAATGCCTTTACTGTGGCGGCCATTGGCCGTCAACTGGCAATTCAAGATGGCGTGAAAGGCGGTGTAGACGAGAGCACCATGGGGTTTGGTATTAATGTATCGGGTAAAATTGCCTTAGGCCAAGATGACCTGAAATTCAGCTATACAACTGGTCAGGTAGCTCGTTACGTTGGCTTAGCATCCGCTGCTGATGCAATGCGCGACGCCGACGGCGACCTGCAAGCAACTGACGTAAGCGCTGCTTTCATCGGCTATCGTCACTTCTGGAACGACCAGTTACGCAGTACCATTGCTTATTCTATGCTGGACGCTGATTACGACAGCGACAATGTGGCCGATACCACTGAAGCCAGTAGTGTACGACTGAACCTGATGTATTCACCGGTTGCGAAACTGACTTATGGTGTGGAGCTGAGTAAAGCCACTCATAAGCTGGATAACGATGCTGAAGGTGATCTGACGCGGTTACACTTCACTACCAAATACGCCTTCTGATTGCGTATTACCTCACAAAAACAGCGGCTTCGGCCGCTGTTTTTTTATCCTCCGTATTTGCAGACGGGGCGGTTTCTGTTACCTTCACGAAACATCTAACGACTTTAGTTGTACTCCGACCCAGTTGTGTTCCCTGCATAACGTCAAGAAGCCGACGATTTATCCCCTCTCGTTAACACAAAGAACATTATTTTACAGAATTTAACATCTGAAAAATTCATTCACCATCGTGACAAATTTGGTCACCACTGGCTGTTATTTGCCCGAAAACAATCTGCATCCTGGTCAACTATTGCAAAAAAACACACTATTTCTCCGAGAATCTACACATTAGTGCTTGTTTATATTTAATCGCCAAAAATCAGTGCGTTATCGCTCACATTAATCACTTCCCGGGCTACTGCTGGCAAATTGACTCCCTCCTCTGCACTAAATACCATGCCGCCTTGCGCAAAATGACCAACATTTACATTTGCTTATTCGTACGAGCGTACAGGAAGGAAGCTTTGTTACCGCTGATAACGATTGTTACACCAACGAACCAACAGGGTGTGCCTGCCATCATTCGGCACAGCATCCAGGGCACCGTTGTGTTTGTCGTTCTGGTACTGAGTTCTGAAGTAATTGGTGGCGTCAACCGTCAACTGCCCACAAGTTGGGAGTGGTGGAGAGGCTATTACAATTTAGTTTTCAATATAACGTGAAGGTTCAATAAGGAGAAATTCATGAAGAACCTGATAAAAACAGGCGTATTAGCAGCTGGACTCTGTGCCAGTACCTTTGGCTGGGCTGGTACCGCCGCAGGTATCGATATCATTAATACAGCTGTCGCTACGTACGACGGTGGCAAAGTTTCTGCCAGTACCACAACCAAAGTGCAGGAAGTCATCAACGTTGCTATTGATGCAAACTCGCCGGTTGTAAGGGTAGAGGCAGGAGACACGGCTCAGATTTTACCCTTTGCTGTACAGAACACAGGGAACGGCACCGAAACCTTTAAAGTCACTTACGTTAATAGTGGAGATGTTACCGCTGAAAACGTAAAACTTTACATCGATACCAATAACGATGGTGTGATTGATTCCGGCGATACCGAATTAACCGGCGATACCATCACACTGGATAAAGACGAACGTATCAGCCTGCTGATTCAGGGTGATATCCCGGCAGCAGCAACAGAAAACCAGACGGCGGAATTCAGCGTTACCGTATCGTCAACCACAGAAAAAGACGGTGTTGTTGCCGGTACCGCAACTCCCGGAACGATACTCACAGGCCAGGGCACTGGTACGTCGGATGCAATTGTCGGTGGCAGTGCCAGCGCAACCGTTTCTGCAGAGTTCAGTGTTGGTGCAACCACTGCTGCGGTAACGATCACCAAAACAATTACCCAACAAATTGATCCGTTTGGCGGGGCAACGGTGATTCCGGGAACCAAAATCACCTATGCCATTACAGTTGTGGTCGATACCACCGGTGGCCCGGTAAATAATCTGGTCATTACCGATCCTCTGCCATCAGACCTTATTTATGAATCCGGCAGCCTGGTTGTCGACGGTGCGGGCCAGACCGATGCGGATGATGCAGCAGACAACGGCAATGTAACCGCCAACGTCATGACTGTTGATCTGGGTAGCGTAACCAGCAGCAAAACCTATGTTATTAATTTAACGGCCCAAGTGAAATAAAGGTAATTTTTATGCGTTCATTAATTGCAGCCCTGCTGTTTTTACCTGCTTTTGCAATTGCTCAGGTTACTCTGACTACAGAAGCCTTTAAAATTGCTGTCGTAAATAATGCTGACGGTACGGTATCAGAGCAGTGGATTGCTGCAGAAGAAATTGTGCCCGGCGATAAAGTTGGTTACCGCATCTCATACGAAAACACCGGAGCTCAGCCAGCAACCGGCGTGGTAATCAATAACCCGGTGCCGGATAACACCCAATACGTTGCCAACAGTGCGGCTGGCGCCGGCAGCGATATCACTTATTCCGCTGATGGTGGCGACAATTTCGCCGCTTCAGCTGATTTAGTCGTTAACAAAAACGGCAAAACACGTAAGGCCCGTGCCGAAGACATCACCGATATCCGCTGGACGCTGCCGGAAGCAGTTGCGCCGAAAGCAAGCGGTTCCGTCGAATTTCAGGTGCGTGTGAAATAATTTTTTAGGAGACACTTATAATGAAAGTGAGCAAGATTTTTGCACCGGTTGTCTTCGGTGCTCTGGCAACCGCCGGTGCCTCTGTGCATGCGGCTGCAGGAACGAATGCCGGTATTGAAATCACTAATACCGCGTCACTGAGCTATGCAGTTAATGGGCAGGGCCAATCAGCGATCACAGCGGAAACAAAATTGGATGTCGACTTAAAACTCGACTTTAAACTGACAAGTAACAATACTGCGATTCAAAGCACAGATCTGCCAGAAAGTGCAACAGAGATCACGATTGCAAATTTGAAACTTAAAAATGATTCCAATGCATCAGTAACTTATACCATCGATATTGCTGACAAAGCCATTGCACAAACAGCTCTGTTATATGGTTCAACAGAGTTGACTAAAGACACATTTGACCTGTCAAATCCAACGTTCAGCGTTACTTCTGCGGCTACTGAAGTTTCAATATCAGGAAGCCAGATAACGGTTACCAAGCTTACCAAAGATGATTCAGTGGATATTGCTGTTACAGTGAATAAAGAAAGCTTCACTGGTGAACTAAACTCTACCAGCATCTCTATTTTCGATTTTACTGCAAAAGCCTCAGAGGCTTTTGACAACAATAATGAGAATATCGATGTTAGTGTGGATAGCAAGAATGCTGGAAAAGATAATGACCTCAATACCGTTCAGGTTGTGTACGCTGACACAGGTAAGGATAATTCCGAGTTAATATCTGAAGGCTTAAGCCTTACTTTGCCGTACTTCCCAACAGACCCTGATGATAAAGAGGACACAAAGAAGAACGGTTTAATCAAAAAAAGTAAGGTGGTTTGGGACCCAATCAATGGAACATCAAGTCCTAAGGCGATCCCAGGCGCAGTCATCAAATATACTTTAGAAGTGCGGAATCTGGGTAGTGCTCAGGCAAAAGACCTGGTTGTACAGGACGATATTCCTGAATACACCAGCTATTGCAGTGGCCAGCAAGGCGCTGACGGTATCACGTACGACTGTAATAATCCGGCCCCAGCAGATGATCCAACTCCAGGAGCACCAGTATCAGACGCAATTGGTTCTACTCCAGACTTCCAATATTCAACCAGTCCAGTGCAGTTTGGCGATAAGACATTCACGCCAACCTCTACACGTGGATCGATATTCGTGCATTACCCTTCTTTTGCTGCGAAAC
This sequence comes from Bacterioplanoides pacificum, assembly GCF_042648445.1. NCBI lineage: Bacteria > Pseudomonadati > Pseudomonadota > Gammaproteobacteria > Oceanospirillales > Oceanospirillaceae > Bacterioplanoides > Bacterioplanoides pacificum. The sequence continues at coordinate 514,501 of NZ_JBHRYB010000001.1, read as the reverse complement.
CAGAAAACGCAGCTGCATTGTTAAACACCATTACCTTCTATGTAACTGTGGACTGAATATGCGCCTGACTACCCCACTCAACCACTTGTACAGCTATGGAGCGACCGCGCTTCAGGGGTTGGCCTGTGCGCTGTTTGGGGTAGTGTCATTGCCAGCTGTTGCCGTAACTGAGGTGGGTACCCCCATCGTCAATACGGCCACAGCGACTTATGACTACAACGGTCAGCGTGATCTCCGGATCAGCGCTGATTCTCCAGAAAGTATTGTTCAGAATATTAACCCCGGTCCGGTAGCACCATCGGCTGCTGAGATCGCCATTCAACATTTTCAGGCAGAAGCCAGTGCCCCACGAGGCACGGCATTAAATGGCAGTGCCTGTGCAACATCCGCTGCTGCCAACAGCTTTACCCCTCAGAATTCATTTTTTCAATTAACCGGCGAAACTCATACATTGCCGGGAAATTACCAGCTGGCAGATACCCAGTTTGGTTTTAAAGTCGGTGAGCCGGTTTTTATCCAGATTACCGAAGCCGATAAAAACCTGAACCCGGTTCGCCCCGACACCGTTGTGGTGAATATCGCCAATACTGCCGGCAGCGATCATGAAACCCTGCGCCTGACCGAAACCGGCGACAATACCGGTATTTTTGCTGGCGTATTACAAACCGTACTGACCTCCGCAACTCCGTATAATTGTGAATTATCGCTGCAACGCGACGATTACCTGCAGGTCACGTATACCGATGCCAACGACAATACCGATACGGTCAGTCTGCAAACCCGCTTTGATCCGTTCAGCCGTATTTTTAATGCACAAACCGGCGAAGCCATTAACGGCGTTAAAGTCACTCTGATTGACACCGATACCGGCAAACCGGCAACCGGTAAAGTCCTGGATGACGACGGCAAAAGCTGTTACCAGCCGGCCTTTATCAGCGGCCAGGGACCAGTCGATGCGATTGATGGCCAGCCATCCTGCGCCACATCATCCAGCCAGAAAGCTTATATGGCCGGCAGCCAGGCTGCGGCAACAGCAGACTCGGTTCCGACAGGTTCCTTCCGCTTCCCATACGTTAAACCCGGCACTTATCAGTTACAGTTTGAAGCCCCACCGCAGTTACGGGTGCCGTCCAAATACAACAATGATGAATTAACCGCAGTCAATAACGATAACCCGTTCCAGTTGTCGAATATTTCCCGCGGTCAGCCATTTAATGTTGAACACATGGTGTTTATTGCTGATGTACCGGTGGATATCCGCGCAGACGGTGCACTGGTCACTAAAACCGCCAGCAAAAATGAAGCGGCTATCGGCGATTTTCTGCAATACAGCATTAATATTCAGAATAATGAAGTGGAAATCACTGACGCCCTGCTACAGGATCAGCTGCCATCCGGATTACGCTACCAACCGGGCTCGGCGCATTTAAATGGCGACAAGATTGCCGATCCGCAAACCGATAACAGTGGCTCGTTATTATCTTTTGCCGTTGGCAACATCGCCGAAGAACAGCTGGTTACCCTGACATACGTGGTCCAGGTAGGTTCATTGGCGAAAGGCGAACTGGTTAATACCGCCTGGTTAAAAGACGATCAGGTCAGCAGTAATACCGCCAAAGCCGCGGTTATGATCCGTGATGATTTCTTTAAAGATACATCGCGTTTATTCGGTCGGGTATTCCTGGATGATTGTGACGGCAACCTGGATGCGGAAGCCGTTGCCAACGTGCGTTTATATATGGAAGACGGCACTTATGTCGTCACCGATCAGTCCGGTGAGTGGCATATTGAAGATGTACGCCCGGGTACCCATGTTGTACAGCTGGACACCAGCACCATCCCACCTTATATGGAAGCCGTTGCCTGTGATAATAAGGGCTTCCATGCCGGCCGCGCTTATTCCCAGTTTGTTGATGTACAACCGGGCAGCTTCTGGCGGGTCGACTTTGCCCTGAAAATGAAAGAGCCGGAAAAAGGTGAAGTCCGTCAGCGCCTGAGTCATGCTCTGGTGCCATTGTCGACGTTAGCCAACGGTGATTTACCCTATAACTCCCCGGTACCGGAGAAACTTAAATTCACCCTCGATCTGGAAGGTGAAGGACTGGAAATTTTCAACCTCACCGGCATGATTGCGCTGCCGGATGGTGTTATTTATGAGCCCGGCAGTACCACACTGGATAACGTGCCGTGGGAAGACCCGCAAGTCAGCTACGGTACCCTGATCTATAAACTGGGCGATAAACCGGCCGAGTGGCAACATCAGCTGCAGTTTACTGCGGTTGTCAGTGACAAAGCCAAAAGTGGTGAATTAACCACCAAAGCCGTAAGCCGCTTTAAAGTAAAAGGAAAAACCGCTCAGCAAATTAAACCGGCAATCACCACCGCTGTTCTGCAGCTGCCGCCGGATGACGGTGTGATAAAACCCATTAAGCCGCCCAAGTTTGCTAATTTTTCCGATGTCTTAACCGAGCAGGATAAAATCAACCTGAAGTCCGTAGTGGATCGTTTGGCTGGCTTACGTAATTTAAAAGTAGAAGTGGTCGGCCATACCGACAGCACCCCGATTGCCCGTCGTAATCGCCATATTTTTGCCGATAACCAGCAATTATCAGAAGCTCGCGCCAAAGCCGTTGCTCAATACGTGGCACAACAGCTGGGCGTCAGTAACGAACAGGTCATTTACAGCGGTAAAGGCTCCAGCCAACCGGTTGCCAGTAATGCCAGCCGCCAGGGCCGGGCATTAAACCGCCGGGTGGAAGTTAACGTATTAAGCGGCGATCCGGATCTCGATCTGGCGCAGCAGCAATACGATATGCAGGTCGCCACTATCGAAGCCGATATCAGTGGTTTTCTCGCCGATTTACCCGCCACGGCTTCCGGTAACCCGGCGGCACTGCCGATGGAACCTCTGATGCCGGAATTCGATAACGAATGGTTTGAAACCGCTGCCGATGAAGCGCAGTGGTTATGGCCACCGCTGGATCGCAGCCCGGGTATCGGTTCGGTAAAAATTGCCATTTCTCACGAGAAAGGTCAGCGCGTCAAACTGTTACTGGACGATAAACCGGTCAGCCCACTGAACTTTGATGGCACCATTAAAGGTAAGCGCCGCGACCTCGCCGTCAGCACCTGGCGCGGTGTTGATATTGAACCCGGCGCCAACCGCTTCAGCGTATTTGTGATTGATGGCAACGGCGATATCGTGTCGGAATTTGAGCGCACCGTACAATACGCTCAGGATCCGGCCAAAGCGGAACTGGTAGAAGACCAGACCCGGGCCATTGCCGATGGCATTACCCCCGCTGTCATCGCAGTGAAATTAACCGATAAAGACGGCTTTCCGATCCGCCCGGATGTTCAGGGTGAGCTGGAAATTCAGGCGCCTTATCAGATTTACGATGAACAGGCACAGATTGAAGCCAATCCACTGGGCCGTGTTACCAAACCACGTTATCGCGTCGGCGCCGATGGTGTGGCATTAATTCGTCTGGCTCCGACCAGCACCTCCGGTGAAGCCGTGCTGCGCTTCCGTCACGGCAACGGCCAGGAAGACGAACTGCGGGTATGGCTGAAAGCACCACAACGCGACTGGATTCTGGTCGGCCTGGGTGATTTAGCCGTGGGTTATAACGCCGGCGGCGGTCATGATAATAACCGCGCTGCCAGCGGTGTTGATGACAATATTTATCACGATGGCCGGTTAGCCTTTTTTGCTCAGGGTCAGGTACCCGGCGACTGGTTAATCACCGCCGCTTACGATTCCGGCAAACCGGAAGCCGAAGCATTTGCCCGCACAATTGAACCTAATCGTTATTACACCTTGTACGGAGATGCCAGCCAGCAACGGCTGGATGCCAGCTCAGCGAAAAAACTTTACGTAAAAGTAGAACGTAATCGTTTTTACACCGTCTTTGGCGATATTAATACCGATTTAACCGTGACAGAGCTGGGCCGTTACAGCCGCCAGATGACCGGTGTGCAGAGCGCTTACCAGGGTGAAATCGTCGAGTTTTCGGCCTTTGCAGCCGAGTCGGATAAAGGTTATGCGCGCGATGAAATTCAGGGTGATGGCACCTCCGGCCTGTATCGTTTATCGAATAAACTGCTGGTTGCCAACAGTGAGAAACTTCATATCGAAGTACGTGACCGGTTCCGCAGTGAAGTGGTGTTATCTCGCCGCGAATTACAGCGTGATATCGATTATGTGATCGATTATCAGGACGGTACTGTGTATTTCAAACAACCGATTCTGAGCACCGATGACAGCTTTAACCCACGCTTTATTATTGCCGAATACGACGTCGATAATGGCGGCAAACTGGGGCATATCGCCGGTGGCCGGGTAGGCGTAAAATTATTTGACGATGACATAAAAGCCGGCGTAACCGCCATCAGCCAGAATCAGCGTGGCGATTCGCGTCAGCTGCAGGCCGCAGACCTCGACTGGAAACTGGGTAATACCCGCATTAAGGCCGAAGCCGCCCAAAGCGAAACCACCGTCGAAGGCAGTGATAAACAGGCAAAAGCACATTTATTAGAAGTAACCCATCGTACCGACAGCCTGGAGGCCAAAGCGTACGTGCGCCGTCAGGACGAACACTTTGGTGTTGATCAGACCTCCTCCGGCGAAAACGATTACCGCAAAGAAGGCCTGGAAGGTACCTGGTATCTCTCCGATCGCGACCGTCTAGCACTGGATACCTTCCATCACTACCGGCTGAGCAGCGGTGATGATAAATACCAGACTCAGCTCGACTGGATTCATCGTCTTAACAGCGATCAGCAATTTTCTGTTGGGATATTAACCGCTGCCGAAGAAAACGACGACGAAACCCTGTACAGCGATCAGCTGACGGCGGGCTTCAGTAATCGTTTTCTCAATGACCGGCTGACATTAAACGCGCAGATTCTGGCCCGCATGTCACAACGCAGTGATGCCAAAGACCAGTTACGTCTGGGTGCCGACTATCGTCTGAATAACGATTACAGTATTTTTGCCGAACACGAACTGGGTTTCGAAAGTGACGCCCCGCAACGGACAATTATGGGCTTGCGTGCCACCCCCTGGGCCGGCGCCAAAGCACAACAATCGATTGAACAGGTCGAACAGGACGACGCTTACCGGTTATTCAGCGTGTCCGGCCTGAGCCAGGAATTTAATATCAGCGATCACTGGAGTGCCAGTGCGGGCTTCGATCAGGCGAAGAATCTCGAAAGCAATGCACCAACCGAAGTGGGCCAGAACAGCGAAGATTTTTATGCCCTGTACGCCGGTACAGCCTTCCGCTCCGATGTCTGGCAGTGGAACAACCGCCTGGAATACCGCGACGGCAACAGTAAAGACAAATGGGCAGTACGCACCAGCGTTTATCATCCGTTATCCGATGCCCTGGCCACCGGTGGCAGCCTGGACTATTTCCTCGAAGAAGGCCGCGAAGCTTTCAGTAAAAAACTGGATGCCAAGTTCGACCTGGCCATTCGTCCACGTAAAGACCCATACGCCGTGTTGCTGCAAACCCGCTGGGTACAGGAAGCCGATGGCGGTGAAGGTACACCAACCCGCAGTCGTCGTTTAATTAACAATGCGCACGCTAACTGGCTGATCACACAACGTGATCAACTGGCCGGGCAATATGGTATTAAACGGGTCCTCGACCAGTACAACAGCAACGATTACGCCTCCACGACTGATTTTATGGCAGCGGAATGGCGTCATCACCTGAATGCCCGCTGGGATATCGGCGCACACGCACGCCGCTTACACGGCTACGACACCCACCAGACACAGCACGGTGCCGGTGTCTCGGTTGGCTGGATTCCACAAACCAACGTCTGGTTAGGTCTGGGTTATAACTTCACCGGTTTCATTGACGACGACTTCTCAGCGGCGAATTTCACGGCTCAGGGCGTCTACCTGAAAATGCGCTTCAAAGCTGACCAGCAAACACTGCAGACCCTGCGCGCCGCCTTCCAGTAACAGCCGCGGTTGTGGCGCTGCACCGCCGCGCTATTTGACCTGACTGCCCCGGGGCAGGACAATGCCCTGCATCTCATCCTATTATTCCTGCATTTAAGGATTACGCATGGCAGCCAAACAACAACTAATTAATGCCAATGGTCAGCCGACATACGGTGTCTTTGCCGAAGGTGTCGAACAGATTAATTTTATGGACTTCGACCTGCGCTCGCCGATGGACCGTAAACTCAGCGGCCTGGCAAAGCGTTTTAAATTCAACCAGTTTCAGTTTATTGGCCTGATTAGCCCGGAACTGATCGTAGGCATCGCTATTGTTGACCTGAAAGTTGCCAGCAACGCGTTTGTGTATTTGTATCAGCCCGGCAGCCAGAAATTTGAAGAATTTTCTTTTATTCAGCCACTGGCGATGAATACCGCCATTGATCCCAGCCCGAACGATGGCGAAGCTTATTTCCGCAAAGGTAAAAACCGGCTGTCGATCAAAGCGACCAGCCGCCCGGGAGTACGTAAAGTCCAGGTATCTCTGGCCGCTGGTGTCGAAATTGACGCAACCATCGATGAAAGTACTTCGTACAACCCGTTATCGGTTTGTAGCCGTGCCGGTTATCAGGGCTGGGTATTTACCCAGAAGAGTAACGCTCTGGTGTGTAACGGCAGCGTACGCTGGGGCAACCAGCAGTTTGACCTGGAAAGTATTAATGCACTGGCTTCGGTCGACTGGAGCTGTGGCTATATGCGCCGGGAAACCTTCTGGAACTGGGGTAGCCTGTCCTGCCAGCTGGCTGACGGCCGCCGGCTGGGTTTTAACCTGGCTGCCGGTGTTAATGAAACCGGTACCAGCGAAAACGCCTTATGGCTGGATGGTAAGATGATCAAAATCGACATGGTCGATTTCCAGTTCGATCGTTATCAGCCACAACATGCCTGGGCGATGCGCTCCAATGACGGCATTATTCAGCTGCATTTTGAACCCAAAGGCCAGCGTAAAGAAAAAATGAACGCGGTTATTGCAGCATCCAATTTCACTCAGCATTTTGGCCAGTATTACGGCGAAATTCATTTACCGGATGAAGTGATCACGCTGGATGGTGAATGGGGCTTCAGCGAAGACCACTACGCCAAGTGGTAACGAACGCCCAGAAGCAAGTAGTAACTGATCACTAAAACCTGAGCGTATAAAAAAACCTTCCGGTCAGGCTGAGCGGAAGGTTTTTTATTGCTGCAGAAGCAGACTCAACGGCTGGTTTTTTTCCGCTGCTTACGCATTTTATCGTGTTTCGCCTGACGAATTGCTTTGGTTTTAACCACGGAATCGCGGCGCCGTTTGCTGCGGTGCTGCACTTCTTTCTCTTTTTCCGAGAATGGGTTGGCACCCTGGCGGAATTCAAAACGAATCGGCGTTCCGCGGATATCCAGTACCCGGCGGAAGGTATTCGCTAAATAGCGCTTATAATCTTCCGGCAGATCTTCCACCATATTGCCATGCACAATAATACGCGGCGGGTTAGAGCCACCCTGGTGGGCATAACGTGGTTTAGGACGACGGCCACGAACCAAAGGTGGCTGATGGCTGGACACCGCATCTTCCATAATCCGGGTCAGCATATTGGTTTGCCATTTGGCCATCGCAGAACGGTACGCCTGATCCACCGACTCATATAAATGGCCAACACCGGTGCCATGTAATGCCGAAATAAAATGCATTTCTGCAAAGGTCAGGAAGTCAAAACGGCGGTCAATTTCATCTTTAACCCGCTGTTTATCGTAGGCATCCATACCATCCCATTTATTAATAGCGATCACCAGTGCCCGGCCGGAGTTCAGCACAAAACTGAGCATGTGCAGATCCTGCTCAACGATGCCATCCCGGGCATCCAGTACCAGAATACACACATGGCAGTCCTGAATGGCCTGCAGTGTTTTAATAATGGAAAATTTTTCTGCCGCCTCGTGAATATTTTTACGGCGTCGCACACCGGCGGTATCAATCAGGGTGTAATCCTGACCATGACGCTCATAAGGAATATAAATGCTGTCACGGGTGGTGCCCGCTTTATCGTAAACCACCACCCGTTCTTCACCGAGGAAGCGGTTCACCAGCGTCGACTTACCCACATTAGGACGACCAACAACCGCGATTTTTACGCCTTTAACATCCAGCGCTTCATGCTCAACCACCGTTTCGGCAGTATCGTCTTCTTCTTCGTAGATGTATTCCAGTTCACGGTTCTGTGCTGCGGCCAGCTCAGCGGCTTTTTTCTCCTGCTCTTCCGGCAGTTCATCCAGCACATAGTCGATCAGCGTCGAGACACCGCGGTTATGAGCAGCCGCGATAGCAATCGGCTCCCCCATACCGAGTTCAAAAAACTCCCCCAGCACCAGGTCGGGGTTTTTGCCATCAATTTTATTGGCAACCAGATACGCTTCTTTATTATTGCGCCGCAGATAATCGGCAATCATACGGTCACCGGCAGTAATACCGGCATTAACATCGACCATAAAAAAGACGATGTCGGCTTCGTTCATAGCCTGGAAACTCTGTCCGGCCATCGCCTCATCAATGCCTTCTTCCTGACCACTGATACCGCCGGTATCGATCACAATAAACGGCCGCTCGCCAACTTTACCTTCACCGTATTTACGGTCGCGGGTCAGTCCGGCAATTTCAGCAACCAGCGCATCGCGGCTTTTTGTTAAACGATTGAACAGCGTTGATTTACCAACATTGGGCCGGCCAACCAGTGCAATCACAGGAACCATGAATTAACTGCCTTTATAAATACAAACGGGCCGGCTCCTGAGGAGCCGACCCTGATAAACTTTGTCCGGGCGCTTTTTATTGCGCCGAATCGTCGTTTTGCTCCAGCGTCACCAGTGCCAGCTCGCCGGCATTGGTGTACACCAGCACGCCTTGTGACGTCGGCGTCATATGGCTGCGAATGCCAAAGTCACGCCCGCGCAACAAACGCCAGTTGGTGCTCTCGCCCTGATTAGGATAGCTGATATGCAGTGGCTTGGGTCGCATATGGATTCGACCAACCAGCTCGCCATCCACCTGACGCAGAGCATGAATATAACCTTCACCGTCCGCCACCAGCAGGTGCGTTCCGACGACCGCCACCTGGCCGAGACGACGTTGCTGAAGCGCACTTTGCAGCCACTGGCTGGCGCCATTGCGCTGGTCGTAAGCCTGGATCCGGTCATCATCGAGCGTCAGATACAAAGTCCCCAGCGCCAGTACCGGACTGGTATAGCTGGACCCCTCTTCTTCCCACTCGGTTTCGCCATGAATGCTCAGTGAAGCAATATTACCGTGATAACTGGCAGCGTAAATACGGCCGTTGTCCCAGATCGGGGAACCGTCTACATCCACCAGACGTTCCAGCTCAGAGCGACCATCCGGCACCGCCAGACGTTTGTCCCAGCGTGGAATCCCCAGCGTTTTATCCAGTGCCACCACTTTACCGGTGGCAAAGCCGGTGATCACAAAATCATCCAGTACCAAAGGAGTCCCGGTACCACGCACGGTTAACACCGGCATCGCATTTTCATAAGACCAGGCCTGTTTGCCACTGTCACGCTCCAGCGCCGTTAAGCGGCCATCGACGGTGTGTACAAACAAACGACGCTGATCAAGGCCAGCCGGAGCCACACTTTCACTGCTGAGCACCGCTTGCCACTGGCTTTCGCCATCATCCGCCGACAAACAATGCAACACACCATCACGGGTAGCGACAAATAACTGGCCGTCATCGACACTGACACCGGCGGTAATCGGCTGATCCAGCGTTACCTGCCAGCGTTCGTCACCGTCTTCCAGATCCAGCGCGTATACCACGCCAGAGCTTTCCGCGGCATACACCACACCGTCAGCCTCAGCCACCTGCAGTCGGCTGAACACAGTACCCGAGCCTTGTCCCAGCGTTTTACGCCAGCTGACATCCAGCTCCAGACGTTCCTCGAAGTCAGGCAAACTGCCGGTTTCTGCCACCGGCTGTTTTTCCGGTGTCGAGGAACAGGCACTCAGCAGAGCAGTTATTGCCACAGCAGCAACCGCCGGTAACCAGGAAATACGCACGGGAATTAAGACTCCTCAGCAACCAGTTCAACACTGGTCAGGCTGTCGATTTTGCGTTGCAGCAGCTGGGTATTGATACCACTTTCCTGAGCTGCCGCTTTGGCCGCCACATAGGCTTCGTGCGCTGCTGCCAGGTCGCCTTTGCGGAACAAGGCATCACCCTTCACTTCATTAAACTGGGCCGCATAAGCCGCATCCGGTTGTGCCGGAACCAGCGCCAGGGCGTCGTCATATTTTTCCAGCTGCACCAGAATATTGGCTAACCGCACCTGCGCTGTCAGTTTCACCGGACCGTCTTCAGCAGCGCTGATCACTGCGTTCAGCTCTTTGGCGGCACTATCGAAATCACCGTTATCCGCAGCGAAACGCGCCAGGAATAAACCGCCAAACTGGCTGTAAACGGTGTCGCTGTATTCTTTCTTCAGCTGCTCAGCCAGAGCGATCATTTCGCTTTTCAGTGCGTCAGTTTGCTGCGCCGCCGGTTGTGCCGCCTTTTCCACCAGCTGTGAATACACAGCAGAGGCTGCTTCACCAGTGGCACGCACATTGTCCTGATAGGTATTCCAGCCCAGCCAGCCGCCAGCCACTACCACAATAGACAGCAACAGGCTGGTGCCGTTTTCCGACCACCATTTTTTGATCGCTTCTACCTGTTCTTCTTCCGTTTTAAAATCGTCGCTCATTCCCAGTCCTCAGTCGTGACCCGTTGTTATTCGGTATTGTTATTCAGTTAATGTGCTCAGCGATCCAGCCGGCAACGTCTGCCTGTGCCAGAGTTTGCTGTTCCAGCTCACCGGTCAGATCTTTGACCGTCGCCTGTTGCTGGGCAATTTCATTTTCTCCCAGCAAAATGGCAAAACGAGCCCCACTTTTATCGGCTTTTTTCATCTGGCTCTTAAAGCTGCCACCACCACAATGGCTTTGTACACGCAACCAGTCATGCTGGTCGCGGATCTGGTCAGACAATAACAGCGCGGCTTTGTCTGCACCGTCACCCAGCGCACAGACATACACATCCAGGGTATTCAGAACCGCCTCTGGTACCAGTTCCAGAGTGTCTAACATCAGGATTAAACGTTCAACGCCCATGGCAAAACCAACCGCCGGTGTGGCTTTACCGCCGAGCTGCTCTACCAGGCCATCGTAACGACCACCGGCACACACGGTACCCTGAGCACCGAGCTTATCGGTTACCCATTCGAAAACGGTTTTGCAGTAATAATCCAGACCACGTACCAGGCGCTGATTAATTTCGTATTTCACCCCGGCGGCATCAAGAATTCCGCGCAATGTGTCGAAGTGCTCACGGCTTTCGTCATCAAGGTGGTCGTGCAGCTTAGGAGCGTCCACCAGCAATGCCTGAGTCTGCTCATTTTTACTGTCGAGGATACGCAACGGGTTGGACTCAAGACGACGCAGGCTGTCTTCATCAAGCTGATCTTTACGCTCAGATAAATAGGCCACCAGCGCCTCTTTATACGCCGCACGTGCTTCGTTGCTGCCCAGCGTGTTCAGTTGCAGCGTTACCGCATCCTGTAATCCCAGCATTTTCCATAAACGAGCAGTCAGCAAAATGACTTCAGCGTCGATATCGGCCGTGGCAATCCCAAAGGTTTCCACACCAATCTGATGAAACTGACGGTAACGACCTTTTTGCGGCCGTTCGTGGCGGAACATAGGTCCCATGTACCACAGGCGCTGAGTCTGGTTGTACAACAAGCCGTGTTCTTCACAGGCACGTACACAACTGGCCGTACCTTCCGGGCGCAGCGTCAGGCTGTCGCCGTTACGATCGTCGAAGGTGTACATTTCTTTTTCAACGATGTCGGTTACTTCACCAATGGAGCGCTTGAACAGGTTGGTTTGTTCAACCACCGGCATACGGATTTCACCGTAGCCGTAAGATGCCAGCAGCTCTTTGACGGTGCTTTCCAGATATTGCCATACCGGTGTTTCGTTTGGCTTGATATCGTTCATGCCACGAATGGCCTGAATTTTTTTACTCATAATTCTGTCTTTTTTATCTCTTCAGCGACTCAGGCGTCGCTGGCAATCAATTCGTTACGTTGTTTTTCAATATCTTCGGCGCGCTGACGGATCAGTTTTTCCAGATCGTCCACCAGGTTGTCGTTGCTCAGCTTCTGGGCTGGCTTACCGTCGATATACACCAGGTTTGGCTGGCCTCCGGCAAGACCAACGTCGGTTTCTTTCGCTTCGCCCGGGCCATTAACCACACAACCAATCACAGAAACGTCCATCGACGTACGGATGTCTTCGACCCGCATTTCTAATTCGTTCATGGTTTTAATCACGTCAAAGTTCTGCCGTGAACAGCTAGGACAGGCAATAAAATTAATCCCCCGGGAGCGCAGTTTCAGTGATTTCAGCATATCCCAGCCGACCTTCACTTCTTCCACCGGATCCGCAGCCAATGATACCCGGATGGTGTCACCAATGCCTTCCCACAATAACAACCCCAGGCCTATGGAGGATTTAACCGTACCACCGCGCAAACCACCGGCTTCGGTAATACCTAAATGCAATGGCTGATCAATTTGTGCCGCAATTTTTTTGTAGGCTGCAACCGTCATAAAAATATCGGAAGCTTTCAGGCTCAGCTTGTAGTCCTGAAAATCCAGCCGGTCGAGAATATCGATATGACGCATGGCGGATTCCACCAGCGCATCCGGTGTGGGTTCACCGTATTTTTTCTGCAGATCTTTTTCCAGCGATCCGGCATTCACACCGATACGGATCGGAATATTACGTTCACGCGCCGCATCCACCACCGCGCGTACCCGGTCTTCACGACCGATATTGCCCGGGTTAATACGCAGGCAATCGACGCCCAGCTCGGCCACACGTAACGCGATGCGATAATCAAAGTGAATATCCGATACCAGCGGCACCGACACTTGACGGCGGATTTCACCAAACGCTTCCGCCGCCTCCATGGTTGGCACCGACACCCTGACGATATCCGCACCGGCATCCTGAGCGCGCATGATCTGCGCTACTGTGGCATCGATATCGGTGGTTTCGGTATTGGTCATGGTCTGGATAGCAATCGGAGCGCCACCCCCGACCGGAACATTGCCCACCATAATCTGACGGGTTTTGCGTCGTTTAATCGGGTTTTCGAATAAAGCACTCATGAGTTAACGCCCTGCTGCGGAATCTGACAGCGATTGCTGATACAGCTTATATTCGCGAGAGTCCGGAAAATGTTGCTTCAGTTGCGTCGCCAGCTCAACCGTATGACGGGTATCCTGGCTGATGGTCGCCAGTTTGATCCCCAGCCACAAGCTGTGGGCACTGTGGCGGGTTTGCTCACGGCTGACCAGACGCTCAAAACGATCAAAATATTTCTGCGACTCAGCGTATTGCTGCGCCTCGAACAATAAGGTGGAAATATTCACCAGCGCATCAACGTTATACGGCGTGATCCGCAACGCTTCGCGATAGGACTGAATCGCCTGTTCCGTAGCGCCGCTGCGGTAATAGCTCATCGCCAGATCGGCATAAGCATTAGCGCGGTTCTCATAATACGGATCGGTCGCGGCCTCATTGAGCACTTCCTGAGCCTCCTCAAACCGGCTGGTCTGCAGATACAAACGGCCCAGGTGATGTTTCGCCAGGGTAAAATCACCGTCCAGCGAAATCGCCTTGCTGAATGCTTCTTCCGCCAGCTCGGCTTCGCCTTCGCTCTGCCACAATAACCCCATGGCATCGTTAGCCGGTGCGTAATCATCGTCGATGCTCAGTGCTTTACGTAAACGCTGGCGCGCCAGATCGTTACGCCCCTGGCGCAGATACCCCAACCCCAGCTGGGTGTAGTTTTCCACGGCTTTTTCCGCCGATGCTTTTTTGTTGAACGGCGTTTCCACCACAGTGACACAGGCGCTCAGTAACAAAGCAGCGATCAGAGTCAGGGTACGAAATGCCAGACGGCTTCCTTTCAGCATTAATGACGTGCCTCAGATTGATTATCAGAATCGTCCAGTTGTACCGCATTAATGTACTTCGCGCTACGCCGGGTCCGGTCCTCCACCTTGCCCACCAGCTGGCCACAGGCCGCGTCGATATCATCGCCGCGGGTGCTGCGGATGGTCACGATATGACCGGCATTAATCAGATGATCGCGGAAACGATAGGTGCGGTTATTACTCGGTCGTTTATAACCGGAATTAGGAAACGGGTTAAACGGAATCAGGTTGATTTTACAGGGCACCTGTTTCATCAGCTGAGCCAGTTGTTCGGCGTGTTCCAGCTCATCGTTCACGCCGTCGATCAGGGTGTATTCAATGGTGGCTTTACGCCGGTCCGGCAGACCGGAAAGGTAACGGTTAACGGATTCCAGCAGGGTTTTGATCGGGTATTTTTTGTTCAGCGGTACCAGCTGGTTACGCAATTCGTCATTCGGGGCGTGTAATGAAATCGCCAGCGACACATCCGTCACCGTGGCCAGTTTATCAATCATTGGCACCACGCCTGAGGTGCTGAGGGTTACCCGGCGTTTTGATAACCCATAGGCGTTGTCTTCCATCATCAGCGCCATGGCATCCACCACATTATCAAAGTTCAGTAACGGTTCGCCCATCCCCATCATCACCACATTGGTGATTTTACGCTCACGGCGTTCACCCGGCTCATGGAATGCCATCGCCGCAACATATACCTGACCAATGATTTCGGCAGCGGACAGATCGCGGTTAAAGCCCTGTTTACCGGTGGAGCAGAAAGAACAATCGAGGGAACAACCAATCTGAGAACTGACGCATAAGGTGCCACGCTCTTTTTCCGGGATGTATACGGTTTCAACCGAACTGCCACCCGCCATACGCATCACCCACTTACGGGTGCCGTCTTTGGAGGTTTTATCGTAAATCACCTCAGGCAGGCTGATTTCACTGACTTCCGCCAGCTTTGCGCGCAGACCTTTACTCATATTGGTCATCTTGCCGAAATCGGCTTCACCGTATTGATGAATCCACTTCAACATCTGCTGGGCGCGGAATTTCTTTTCCCCGAGATCGGCAAAAAATGCTTCCATCTTTGCGGGGGACAGGCCTAATAAATTGATTTTTTCAGCAGTTTCAGACATCGGACAGATTACCTGGGTTGAGCGTGTGAATCAGAAGCATCCCGGCTCATGGGTATCTCCCTGCGTAAAGCAGACAAAGAGCCGGTCAGGCTCTTTGTGGGACTGGGGCCGCTTTCCGGCCCCGACACATTAATCCGCAGATTAACGTGGGCAGATTTCGTCTGCTGCGAAGAAGTAGTCGATTTCACGCGCTGCAGATTCTGCAGAGTCAGAACCGTGTACTGCGTTCGCATCAATGCTTTGCGCGAAATCAGCACGGATAGTGCCGGCTTCGGCTTCCTGTGGGTTAGTCGCACCCATCAGTTCACGGTTTTTAGCGATGGCGTTTTCACCTTCCAGAACCTGTACAACAACAGGGCCAGAGGTCATGAAACCAACCAGATCTTTGAAGAAAGGACGCTCAGCGTGCTCAGCGTAGAAACCGCCAGCTTTTTCGTCGTCCAGTTGCAGCATTTTAGCAGCAACGATTTGCAGGCCTGCTTTCTCGAAACGAGACAGGATTTCGCCGATAACGTTTTTGCCAACTGCGTCTGGTTTAACGATAGACAGAGTGCGTTCTACAGCCATTTTAAGCTCCCAATATAATCAGATTGTTTGTGAATTAGTGTTTACTGAAAATAAAACCCGCGGATTATACGCAGCTTTTAATGAAAGTTGTACGCGTATTCAGCCGTAAACACGTAAATTTATGTCCGTCGGGTCAGCTGCCACGTAACAGCGTGACCACCCGGGTCACTTCAGCGATGGCTGCCTCGATTTCAGCCGCACTGGTAAACCGGCCAACCGAGAAACGCAGCCCGGCATGAGCCAGCTCATCACTGCGGCCGATGGCCTTCAACACATAAGACGGTTCAACACTGGCCGAGGTACAGGCCGAGCCGGATGACACCGCCACTTTAGCCAGTGACGCCAGCAGAATTTCGCCATCGACAGCGTCAAAACTGACGTTCAGGTGGCCACAACTGCGCTGCTGTAAATCACCGTTCAGATAGACACCGCCGATCGCCTCCAGGCCGCGCCACAGCGTATCGCGCAATTGCCGGATACGTTGTTCATCGGCCGCCATTTCTGCCGCAGCGATACGCGCCGCTTCACCAAACCCCACCAGCTGATGGGTGGGCAAGGTACCGGAACGCATACCGCGTTCATGGCCGCCACCATGCATCTGAGCCACCAGCTTCACCTGGGGTTCGCGGCGTACAAATAACGCACCAACACCTTTCGGACCGTACATTTTATGCGCCGATACAGATAACAAATCGACCCCCAGCTGACGTACATCCAGTGGCATTTTGGCCACCGCCTGGGCTGCATCAACATGCAACAGTGCCGGATGAGAAGTCAGCAAGGCGGCAATTGCAGCAATATCCGTCACCGTACCAATCTCGTTATTCACCGCCATCAGCGACACCAGACAAGTCTCCGGCGTCAGCGCCGCTTCCACTTGCGCCACCGTGATCAGGCCATCAGCATCCGGCGTCAGATACGTGACACGCACCCCCTGTTGCTCCAGATAGGCCGCCGTATCAAGAATGGCTTTATGTTCGATGGCCGAGGTGATGATGTGCAGCGGCTGCCCAGGCTGTTGCTGCTGGCGGTACTCCACCACCCCTTTCAGCGCCAGGTTATTGCTTTCGGTGGCACCGGAGGTCCAGACAATTTCACGCGGGTCGGCGTTCAGTAAGTCAGCCAGCTGACGCCGGGCCGTTTCCACCGCCTGCTCGGCCTGCCAGCCAAAGCGGTGCGAGCGTGACGCCGGGTTGGCAAAATTGCCATCCAGAGTCAGACACTGGGCCATCTGCTCAGCAACCCGGGGGTCTACCGGAGTGGTGGCGGCGTAATCGAGGTAAATGGGGGTCATGAGCGGGCCTGCAAAATACTGAAAAGTTGATCTGAGGCGCCCATTGTCAACAGCCGGCCCGACAGGTCAAGTACGGGCCGTTATGCCGATCAGGCAAGCGCCTGTTCATTGGCGGTGGTCAGAATGGTATCGATGCGGCTTCTGGCATCTTCATCCTGGCGGTCGGCAATCTGGCGCACTTCCTCACGCTGCAGCAAACCTTTGAGAGTAATACCGGCAAGAAAGTCGTGAATCTGATCGCTGAGATCCATCCACAGATGATGGGTCAGGCATTCAACACCGTTCTGACAATCCCCCTGGCGGTTACAACGGGTAGCATCCATGGATTCGTTGACGGCATCGATGATTTCCGCCACATGAATTTCATCATCGCCACGACTCAGGCGATAACCACCACCGGGGCCACGTACGCTGGCCACCAGCCCATTGCGACGCAGTTTGGCGAACAGCTGCTCGAGATAAGACAGGGAAATTCCCTGACGACCGGAAATATCATTCAGACTCACCGGACCGGTTTTCGCATGAATCGCCAGATCCAGCATAGCCGTTACCGCATAGCGGCCTTTGGTTGTTAAGCGCATAAGCCATCTCCACACATTTCAGAGTGGCATTATGCGTATACCCGACTATTTCAGTCAACTATATTCGCGACCCGAGCGTTCGCTTCAGGAGGGTTTATCGTCGTCCGGCATCACCTGGTTGCCATAGGCCTGCTGCAACTCCTGAACCGACTCGGTCAGACTGACAAAAGTCTCTTTTTCCAGCTCCGGCAGAGCTTCATCGCAGGAACGATCACCCAGGTCGTGCAGTGCTTTGCACATGGTATCGATTTTCCGGTCCACCGCGTGCATATGATCCATCATGTTATAAATAGAACGGGCAATCGGGTCCGGCATTTCATCCGCCATACCATAAGCATCAAAACCGATTTTTTCCGCCATCGCCCGCCGCCGGTCATCCTGCTCCGTGGTCGTTTTACGCACGATACGGCCGGGAATCCCCACCACAGTCACACCATCCGGCACCTCTTTGGTCACCACCGCATTCGAACCGATACGGGCATTATCACCAACGACAATCGGCCCCAGTACCTTAGCACCGGCACCCACCACCACACCGTCTTTTAACGTTGGATGGCGCTTGCCTTTATTCCAGCTGGTGCCGCCCAGCGTGACGCCGTGGTACAGGGTGCAGTCATCACCAATTTCGGCGGTTTCACCAATCACCACCCCCATACCGTGGTCGATAAAAAAGCGTCGGCCAATGGTTGCGCCCGGATGAATCTCGATACCGGTCATCCAGCGGCTGAAGGTCGATAAAAACCGCGCCAGCCACTTAAAGCTGCGCCGCCACAACCAGTTCGCCAGGCGGTAATGAATAATCGCATGCAGGCCGGGGTAAGTGGTGACTACCTCAAAGGTATTGCGCGCCGCCGGGTCGCGTTCAAATACACAGGCGACGTCTTCGCGAATGTGTCTGATACTCAAACTGAGTCTCCGTTGTGGTCAGCATCCTGAGATGCCTGTAAAGCTTTAGTCTGGCGTTGTACCGCCGCCAGCATACCGCGCAGGATGTTGATCTCCATCTTATCCATCCCTGCACGCTGATATAATCGTCGCACCCTGGACATCAGCTGCTTGGGTGTATTGGGGTCAAGGAAGCCGATATCAACCATTGTCTGTTCCATATGCTGCAACATGCCGTTCAATTCCTCATGGCTGGCAAGCGGATAATCCCATGCCACACCCCAGCTCGCGTCCTGTTCTGCACCGTCGTCAGCCAGAGAGGCCAGCCGCATTTCGTAACTTAACACCTGCACCGCCTGCGACACATTCAGCGACGAAAAGTTCTCTTCGGTGGGAATATGCACATGGGCGTGACACAGGTGTAATTCTTCATTCGTCAGGCCACTGGATTCACGCCCAAAGACCAGCGCCACCTGATTATCATGAGCGGCCACCTGTGACACCCGTGCAGCACACTGACGCGGCGTCATCAGCGGCCAGGGAATATGACGACTGCGGGCACTGGTACCCACCACCAGACCACAACCGGCAATCGCCTGCTCCAGCGTCTGGGTAATACGGGCGTTATGCAGAATTTCCTCCGCCCGGGAGGAGCGCTGAATCGCCTCTTCATTGATATCGGCTTTCGGGTCCACCAGCACCAGCCGGCTCAGCCCCATATTCTTCATCGCTCTGGCAGCCGCTCCGATATTGCCGGAGTGTGTGGTGTTCACCATAACGATCTGAATATTGTCGAGCATAAGCCGGGCGTGTCTCTTGTTGGCAGTGTAACCGCAGCCGATCAGGAAAATCGGCCGTTTGAAAGTGCGCAGTGTAGCGCAAAACCCCCGGCCAGTGATATAATTGGCGGTTCCCCTGTTCTTTAAGAGATAGCAATTCCTATGCAGCCAATGGTTAAGCTGGCACTGCGCGCTGCGCGTAATGCAGGCCAGGATTTAGTTCGTCGTCTGGATCGATTCGATGCGTACCAAAGTACGGATCAGGAGAAAGCCAAATTTATTGCAGACTGCACCATCGGTCTGGAGAAAAGCATTATCTTTGAGCTGAAGAAATCACTGCCGGATCATAATTTTCACGGCCGTGAAACCGGCGATAACATCAGTGACGAAAAACAGCCAACCTGGCAGATCTGCGTCATCGATGATATCTCCAACTTCCGCGTAGGAATTCCGTCTTTTGCCATCATCATCAGCTGCCTGCAAAACGGTAAAATTGAACACGCCATTATGGTCAACCCAATCAATGGTGATGAGTTCACAGCCTCCCGTGGCCGTGGTACCCAGCTGAACAACCGCCGTATCCGCTGTGGCAATACCAACTCCCTGGAAGACAGCATCGTTGGCTATACCCAACCACTGAGCTTTAACGAAGAAGCCCTCGACCAGCGTCAGCGTCTGCAAAGCCTGATGGCCAAAAGCTACGATCTGCGCAACATCGGCTCCAACGCCCTGTCACTGGGCTATGTCGCTGCCGATCGGTTCCAGGGCGCATTACTGAGCAACATCGATGAGTTTGCTCTGGCTGCCGGCACCCTGATTGCTTCCGAAGCCGGTTGTCTGCTGGCGGATGTTAACGGCGCACCACAGCCCAAACCAGGCTCCCATATCGTGGTCAGCAACCCACGTTTATTAAAAGCTCTGGTGGCACTGAAATAAGCCAAAGGGGAATACAAAAAAGGCCGCAGATGCGGCCTTTTTTGTGGTCAGCAGAATGTCTGCTCAGCGAATCGCAGAAACGTCTTCCGCCTGCGGTCCTTTCTGACCACGTACCACAGCAAATTTTACGCGCTGCCCTTCGGTTAACGAACGGTGACCCTGGCCACGGATTGAACGGAAATGCACGAACACATCCTCGCCTTCATCCCAGGTAATAAAGCCAAAGCCTTTTTTCACGTTAAACCACTTCACGACGCCACGCTCGCGGCCATCTTCAACATCATTTTCCACCACGGTACCGCTACCACGATAACGACGACGACGCGCCGGAACCAGTTGTGCAGATACCAGACTGATAACAAAACCAGCAATCGCCAGCGCCAGCAGCAGGCCGGTTTGCGCCTTAAATACGTCCGGGAAGATAACCAGCATCAGGCCTGGCAGAACAGCAGCAGAAACCAATGCCACAATAATTTTACGAATTAGCACTTTACCCATGTTTTCTCTCATATCTATCGTTATTATCGTTAATTCCGGTCAGCGCTGTTATCCACTGGAAACCTGAGTGCTGCCATCACGGCAGAAAGCCGACCGCTTGGTAATATAACAAGTCGGCTATGAAAGCCCAATTCATTAAAAAAATCAATACGATAGAACCAGGTGTCAAAAAGTGCCGAACAATGAAAATACTGCGCCAGAGCAGCAGGAACGCATCAACGAACTGGAGAGCCGGCTGGCTTTTCTGGAAAACACCGTCGACGACCTGAACAGTGAACTGGCCGAGCTGAGTCAGCAATTCACACTGGCCAAACGAGCGATGCAGATGATGCATCAGAAACTGGAGCAAATGGGGGGCGATCAGGCCGGCATCAAAAATCCGGCCGATGAAACACCCCCGCCACATTATTAAATTAACAATAAACGCTTACAGCTGCTGACGGCGACGCAACAGCAGAGCCAGCAGCCAGCTGAACAAAGTCAGTAGCAGCGGTAAAATAAAAATATTCAGCACCTTCAGCTGACTGCCCAGCGCTTCAATATCTTTATCCAGCTCGTGTTGCACCGCTCGCAGCTCTTTGCGGATTTCCACTTTCTGGCGCTGGAAATTTTCCAGCGCAGCCTGCTGCTCATCCGACAACGTCAGCACACTGTCTTCTGCGTCTTTTTGTTGCTGCAGCTCGGCCAGCTGGCGTTCGGTTTCCTGCAGACGTTGTTGCAGGCGCTGCTCACTGGCCAGAAAACGTTCCTCTGCTGCCCGCTGCAACGCCTCAACTTTCGAGAACGGCCGCGCATACTGACCGCGGGCACGCAGATCAATCAGATCCGGGCTGCCAGCCAGCTGATCGGTCAGATTGATCAGTAAGTTGCCGTTATCGGCCCACGGTGAGGCAATACGCTGACCAAAAAAGTTCTGTACCTGAACCCATAATCGGTCGGTTAACAGGTCGGTATCCGCCACCAGTGTGACCGCCAGCTGTTTGGTTGCAGCACGATGGTCATCAACTTTTTTACCATTTACACCTTCCGGAAAGGCCGTTGACGCGCTACCCGATACCCTGACGCCCAGATTATAGTGTTCGCCACTGGCAACAAAACCACGCTGCAACGCCACCAGATCCGGATTGATACGCAAGCGGTTGGCATCCGTCAGCTGTGCATCCGCGGAGGAAAATAACCAGGGTTTCACCTCGCTCTGAGCATCCTCTGCCGCCAGCCAGTGGCCGGCACTGGCCAGGTTGATACTCTCCAGCTGGGCGGTCACCACACTGTTATTCTCAGCATCATCCTGGCCCAGAGATAACAACGCAAAGTGGCGCAACGGCGGGCGGTTGCGTCCCTGATTAACCACCAGCGCATTGGCGGCATCCAGCACCACCTGATCTGCATCCCACTGCACACCCCAGCTTTTCAGCAACGGATTTAGCGATGTCGCCGAAGCCGGATCAGCCATCGCCATCGGAGACGCCGTGGCACTTTCAGCCAACGGATCGAGGAACGCCAGCACCCGGCCACCACGCAATGCAAACTGATCAATGGCATACAACGCCTGATCACTCAGCGCCGGCGGCTGAATCAGCATCAATACATCAACATCGGCCTCAATGGTTTCCAGCTCTGCGCTCAGAGAGCGGACTTCATACTGACGATCAAGCTGTTCAATCGCCATCCAGGCCGGCGTTGGCTGACCGCTTTGCGGGTTAAAACCGCCACGCACATCCAGGCCACTGAGCAAACCAATCACCGGTGCACGACTTTGCTGTAGCTGATAGATCAACTGGGTAACGTCGTACTCCAGAAACGCTTCTTTATCGGGCTGCAGAAACGGTAATACCGCCACGTCCCTCTCACCTTCTTCGGTCAGTTGTTTTACCGCCAGACCAAAATACAGCTCATCACCAAAACCCGACACCGGCACGGCCTGCAGGCCCAGCTCGGTAGCCAGGTCTTCCTGCTCCGAAAACGGTTCCGGGTCGATAACCTGCAACGACAACATATCGTTGGAGTGCAGTACATATTCGTTCAGCAATTCCTCTACCTGAGTGGCATAGGCGCGTAAACGGGTCAGATCTTTACTGGCTTGCTGAGAAAAAAACAGCTGAATTTCCAGCGGCTGTTTCATCTCTGCCAGGATTTTTCGACTGCCGTCAGACAGGGTATACAAACCCTGCTCGGTTAAATCCAGCCGCGCCCGGCTACCCAGCTGATTAATCAGCACCACGGACAATAAAAAGATCGCCAGCAATGCCAGCAGAGATAACGATTTCAATTTCACAGCGACCTCCTTATTGTGCTTTTTTAACGCTGAGAATCTGCACGGTAGCCATTAGCCAGACCACCATACTAAGGATAAAAAACAACACATCCCGCAGGTCAATGACACCGCGCGACAACGCGTCAAAGTGACTCATAAAACTCAGACCGGCGACAAAATCCAGCACCGCTGCTGAACCCCAGCCACGAAATACATCCAGCACCATTGGCAAACCGGTTACCAGCAACAGAAAACACACCACCACGGCCAGAATAAATGCCACAATCTGATTACGGCTTAACGCTGACATACAGGAACCGACGGCCAGAAAAGCTCCGGCCATCAGCCAGCTACCGAGATACCCGGCAGCAATAACACCATTATCCGGCTGCCCCAGATAATTGACCGTCAGCCATAATGGAAAGGTAAACAACAAGGCAATACCGGCAAACAACCAGGCCGCCAGGAATTTCCCTAACACCGCCTGCCATAACGTCAGCGGTAACGTCATTAATAATTCAATGGTGCCGAGCTGACGTTCCTGCGACCATAAATTCATCGCCACGGCAGGCATAAAAAATAAATACAGCCAGGGATGAAAATTAAAAAAGGGTAATAAGTCGGCTTGCCCACGACCATAAAAATCGCCGAGATAAAAAGTAAAGGTTGCCGCCATCATCAGAAAAATCAGAATAAACACATAAGCCACCGGTGTTGAAAAATACGCCGACAACTCACGCTTGCAGATAATCCAGCTGTTCATACCACCTCCTTAACACTGCGCCACTGACTGACTAACCTGAGTTAACGACCGGAATACATCATCCAGTCGCCCACGTTCTATATGTACCGATTCAACCGGCCAGCGATGTTGCTCGATCAGCGCGCTGACATCCGGATACAGAGTTTCCCCCGGCTGAGGAATGATTAAATATTCCCTTCCCTGCTGCAGCTCATCCACTTCCTGCACCCGCGCCAGAGCCGCAAATGCAGCCGCCCCGTCAGCCACAGGCTCACGGAAGCGTATCGACAGCGCCTGGTGATAGCGTGAACGCGCTTCCAGTTCCGCCGGCGTGCCATCAATAACTTTTTGTCCGGCGGCAATAATCATCGCCCGGGAACAAACGGCACTGACTTCTTCCAGAATATGGGTTGAAACAATGACAATTTTATCCGCCGCCAGGTCACGGATCAGATCCCGCACCTGCTGTTTCTGATTCGGGTCCAGACCATCGGTAGGCTCATCCAGAATCAGAACCTGCGGATCGTGAATCAGCGTCTGGGCCAGCCCGACCCGCCGCTTATAGCCCTTCGATAAGGTATTCACCGCCTGCCCCAGTACCTCAGTCAATCCGGTTTTATCCACCACCTGAGCCACCCGCTGTTTTTGTTGCGCTGCGCGAAAGCCACGCACTTCGGCAATAAAACGTAAAAACGCCAGTACCGTCATATCGCCATAAGCCGGTGCGCCCTCCGGCAAATACCCCATGCAGCGTTTGGCGGCCAGTGGCTGTCGGCTGATATCATGGCCAAACACCTCAACCGTACCGGAAGTTGGCGGCAGAAAACCGGTGATCATTTTCATGGTGGTGGATTTACCCGCACCGTTTGGCCCGAGAAAGCCCAGGACTTCACCCGGGGCCACGTCAAAAGACAACTGATTAACGGCGGTAAAATCGCCAAATTGTTTTGTAAGTTGTTGTACCTTAATCATCTTCCACTCCGTGACGACAATGCTTGTCAGAGTAAGCGCGCTAATGTCTACCATATTCCGCCAATTTGTTGAGCCTGATTGACACTTTTCGACATTTTTTCAGTTTTTTATGAGCAGATAGAGCGACCCGGCAACCGCTGTACAACATAAGCATGATCAAACGCACAATGGCAGTCGTTAACCCGGCTAAAACGTTTTAACCCTGCGGCGAGAGAGGTAAACTAGCGGCTTTCCGGTACTCCGCCGGAATAACCTCTAAGTGTCATCACGAGAATTTTTTATGCAGTTGTTTACCTCACTGCGCCGCGCTCTGTTCCGCTGGCAACAGAAGCTGATGTATGGCGTTGTAAAAACTCACATTATTGGCCCGGATATCAACGAGTTCGATATCGATCCGGACAAACCGATTGTTTACGCCTTATGGGGCCCTTCCCGTGCCGAACAGTTACTGATCGACCGCGAGGTCGAAGCTTTTGGCTGGCCCAGCCCTCACGAAGACAAACTGTCAGGACGCACCCCCGGCAGTCCGTTTTTTCACCTGTACAAACGCACCGGTATTTTCCGCCGCAAAGGATCACCCTCGGTCGCCAAATCTCTGGTAGCCCAGGCCGAGTGGCTGACCGAAGATGAGCAACGTGACATCCAGGTGGTACCGGTGCGGGTATTCTGGGGACGGGCACCCGATAAAGAAGGTTCGTTCCTGCGTATCTGGCTGCAGAACAGCGGCACTCTTGGTGGCCGTTTAGTCACCCTGATGGCGATTCTGCTGAACGGCCGTAATACCTTTATGCACTTCAGTAAACCTATGTCGCTACGCGATCTGCACGAAGCCGACAAAACACCGGAAATGCTGGCCAGAAAAGTGGCGCGTATTTTACGCGTACACAATCGTCAGGTGTCGGTTTCGGTGCTGGGGCCGGATTTATCACACCGCCGCACACTGGTGCATAAAATTCCACGCAAACCACTGGTGTTAAAAGCCATTGAAGAAGAAGTGGAACAGAAAGGAGTTTCCAAGGCCAAGGCACGTCAGCGGGCGCTGAAATACGCCGATGAAATCGCGTCCAATATCTCTTACACCAATGTGCGCTTTCTCGACCTGGTCCTGACCTGGGTATGGAACAAGATTTATAACGGCGTCAATCTGCACAATATCGAGCACCTGAAAGAAATCAGCAAAGATAACGAAATTATTTATGTGCCCTGCCACCGCAGCCACATCGATTACCTGCTGTTATCTTACGTGCTCTACCACGAAGGCCTGCAACTGCCACAGATTGCCGCCGGTATTAACCTGAACATGCCTGTAGTCGGCCCGATTCTGCGTCGTGGTGGCGCCTTTTTTATGCGCCGCACCTTCCGTGATAACAAACTGTATGCCACCGTCTTTGACGAATACCTGCATTCTATTTTCACTCAGGGTTACGCCACCGAATATTTTGTCGAAGGTGGCCGCAGCCGTACCGGCCGTACCCTGACGCCAAAAGCCGGAATGCTGGCCATGACCCTGCGCAGTTATCTGCGCGATTCGAAAAAGCCGATCATCTTTATGCCGGTTTATACCGGCTACGAAAAAGTATTCGAAGCCGGTAGTTACCTGGGTGAGTTACGCGGCAAGAAAAAGAAAAAAGAAAGCCTGCTGGGTGTATTAGGCACGCTGCGTTCGTTTAAAAACTCTTTTGGTAAAGTTCACGTTACCTTTGGTAAACCGATTTACCTGACCGAGTTTCTGAATAACGAACGTCCGGACTGGCGCGAGCAGGATTATCAGGAATGTGATTTCCGCCCGGACTGGGCACCGGATGTGGTGAATAAACTGGCCCTGAATGTGGTCACGGAAATCAACCGCGCCACCTCAGTCAACCCGATCAACCTGATGGCTCTGAGTATTTTGTCCGCCCCGCGTCAGGCGATGGACGAACATACCCTGATTCGCCAGATGGAATCCTATCACAATTTATTACAACAAAACCCCTACAGTGATATTACCGCACTGCCTCAGGGCGGTGGTGCTGAGTGGCTGGCCCACGCTGAGGAACTGGGGGTTATTTCGCGCAGTAAACACCCGATGGGAGATCTGATTCAGACCGACGATCGTCAGGCCGTTACTCTGACTTATTACCGCAATAACGTCTTACACCTGTTTGCGTTACCGTCTCTGATTGCCTGTTTATTTGTTAATAACCAGCGTTATCGCCGCGATGAAGTGCAACAACGCATTGAACAGATGTATTCCTTCCTGCAGGCTGAATTATTCCTGCACTGGCAGGCCGATGAATTGCCGGCTCAGGTTGATCGCTGGCTGGATGCTCTGGTCGCCAAAGGTTATCTGTTTGAAAATGATCAGGGCTTCCACGCAACGCCGGCTGCCAGTAACGAGTTCGCCATGTTACGTGGCCTGGCAGATAACGTGATGCAGACTCTGGAACGTTATTTCCTGACACTCAGCCTGCTGATCCGCCGCGGTTCAGGCTCACTGAATGCCAAAGAAGCGGAGGAGCAAAGCACCCTGCTGGCACAACGCATCAGTCTGCTGTATGGCATTAACGCACCGGAGTTCTTCGATAAAACGCTGTTCCGCACCCTGATTCAGCATTTACAGGGACAACAGCTGCTGACCAGCGGCGATGATGACTCTCTGCATTATGGTGATCAGCTGACGGGCCTGGCGCAATCACTGGAAGCGATTCTCGATGGCTCGTTACGTCAGAGCATTCTGCGCAGCCTGGAAGTGGATCTGGAACAACAACCCGACTCGGAGCAACACTGAGTCCGGATAAAAAAAGCCCCCCGTATCAGAATGATCACGGGGGCTTTGCAATCAGAGGCTGCTATTCTGCCGGCGCCGCCACCTTGGCGTTCACATAAATATCGAAACGGTTGGCTTTTCCCGTCAGTGAATAGGTCGGGGGCTGATCTGCCAGCGGCCGGGCCTTACGTGCACGCTTAACCACCACCCGGCAACGGGCACAAGCCAGCGCCCGCTGTAATAAATCATCGGCGTCATCATCCTGACCAACCACCTCACGAAACGCCTGCATATCTTTTTTAACCTGCGCCCTGGCTTTTTCATCGTGCTCAAACATCGGGTCCAGATAAACCACATCCGCGGTAAAGCGCTGCGGTTGCAGTAAGTCGTGACCCGATCCATGATGCAACTCGATTCGCTGAATGATGTCGTGGCATTCATCATCCTGCAGCCCACGTTCCAGACCATCCTGGAACAAAGCAGCAATCACCGGCTGACGCTCAAAAGCCGTCACCCGGCAGCCGAGCGACGCCAGTACAAAACTGTCACGCCCCAGACCCGCAGTCGCATCAATCACTGTTGGCTTATAGGCCGAAATGCCAATCGCTCTGGCAATATCCTGGCCCTGACCACCGCCGAATTTACGCCGGTGCGCCACGGCTCCGGAAACAAAATCCACCTGCACCTGCAGCCGCTTTTTACCTGGCCGGGCTGCGCCCTGTTGCAGGCTGAGTCCGCTGTCATCCAGGCATAAATGAAAACCGGGCTGCTGCAGCAGAGCTTCGTCACTTAACTGCAAAGCAAACTCAGCAGCCAGCGCCTCGGCACGAGCTGATAACTGTGGTTGTAGACACACCAGTGATTTCATATCAGATAAAAAATGCCACTAACACCAGGCCCAGCACTAAGCGATAAATAACAAACGGCAACATGCCGATTTTATTAATAAAGGCGAGAAAATAATAAATGCACACCCAAGCACTGAGTGCCGACAACAAAACGCCCAGCGCCAGTGATTGCCAGTCGACCGGTAACACAGAATCCATCAGCTCCAGAGTTTTTAACCCACCCGCGGCCAGTATTAACGGAATAGACAACAAAAAAGAAAAACGTGCCGCTTCAACCCGGTGCAACCCGACCAGTAATGCAGCAGTAATAGTAATCCCTGAACGTGAAGTACCGGGAATCAGCGCCAGTGCCTGTGCCAGGCCGATCACCAGTGCCATCAACAGTGTCATATGTACCAGGCTAACGCCGTCTTTGCGGCTTTTGTCCGCAAACCCCAGCAATAATCCAAACCCGATCGTAGTGGCTGCAATCACAGCGGTGGAACGCAAATTCGCCTCGATCCAGTCATTCAGCAATAATCCCGCCAGACCGGCCGGAATGGTTGCCACCACAACATACCAGGCCAGCCTGGCCTCAGTGTTAGGCGTACGGCTGAAACCTGTGGTCAGCCAGTTTTGCGTCAGCACCACAATATCGCGCCGGAAATACACCATCACCGCCAATAAGGTACCCACATGAACCGCAACATCAAACGCCAATCCCTGATCATCCCAGCCGAATAAGCGCGACGGCAGAATCAGATGTGCCGAACTGGAGATGGGTAAAAATTCGGTCAGCCCCTGCAATAAGGCCAGTACAATGATTTCAATCAGATCCACAGTTATTCCCTGACAGGCGAAAGCCCTTAACGTTTTAATAAACTCGGTTGTTCATTCAGCTTTTTCCAGGCCACTGAGTCGCGCAGATACACCGGAGCGTGTTGTTCTTCATTACCAAATGCCTGTTGTTGCCAGGCATGATGTACCAGTGGTGCCATCGCTTCGGTTTGCAGCGGAATATCCGGGTAACAGTTGTCACGCCCGGCCAACGCCGCAAATGCTTCCAGCTGCAGCCCATCACCGGCAATTATGCCGTCAAAGTCCTGCAACTGTTGCAAACATAACGGCGGCGCTCCGACCCGCTCATCATTGATTGCTAGCGCCAGTCGCTGCTCGTTCAGCTGGAACATACCCCAGAATACCTCACCCATATGAGCGTCGGTCACCACCGCAATCCGACTGCCGGGCAACAGCCGGCCATTTTGTTGCGCCAGCTGCTGGGCAATGGCCTGTAACGAGGAAACACCAAACACAGGTAACGCTAACGCCAGGGCAATACCCTGCATAACCGACGCCGCTATACGGATACCGGTAAAAGAGCCCGGCCCACGACCATAAGCAATGCCGTCGAGCGCAGTTTTGTCGACCCCCGCCTGTTGTAACGCTTCATCGACCATAGGTAATAAACGCTGTGCATGACGACGAGGTTGTTGCTCGCATAAATGAACGTCGCCGTTTGCGGTTAACAGTGAAACCGAGCACAGCGATGAGGAAGCATCGAGAATTAACAGGTTGGCCATAATCACCCCTTTAAAAAAGCGGCGGCAGTATACCATAGCCCAACGACAGGGAACGCTACCGGACAGACACAAAAAAGCCCGGCGAACCGGGCTTTTTTGATTATTTAGCAGCCTTTGGCGGGCGGCCACGACGCTTAGGTGCTGCGTCTTTTGCTGCTGCCGGAGCGGCGGCTTTTGGCGGACGACCACGACGCTTAGGAGCAGCGTCTTTTGCTGTTGCCGGAGCAGCGGCTTTTGGCGGACGACCACGACGCTTAGGTGCTGCGTCTTTTGCTGCTGCCGGAGCAGCGGCTTTTGGCGGACGACCACGACGCTTAGGTGCTGCGTCTTTTGCTGCTGCCGGTGCTGCCGCTTTTGGCGGACGACCACGACGCTTTGGTGCACCGTCTTTTGCCGCTGCTGTTTTTGCTTTCGCCGGACGACCTGGCTTAGCTTTTGGTTCTGCGGCTTTTGCTGCAGCCTGAGCTTTGGCTTTCAGCTTTTTCGCTGCTGCTTTGGCTTTGGCTTCTTCTTTCTTAGCACGTGCTTTTACTTTAACAGCATCCTGCTTAGCACGGGTTTTACGCCACTTGGCTTCAAATGCGGCAACGGCTTTTGCCAGATCGGCATCGGCTTTGCCTGTCAGTTGCTCTTCAAAAGCGGCGACTGCTGCTTTAGCGGCTGCTGCTGCTTCTTCCGCTTTCGCTTCAATCTCAGCAACTTTCAGTGCGGTTTTAGCGTCACGCAGAGCTGCTTTCGCTGCCTGCAGTTTTTCTTTTTCCGTTTTTACTTTCGCATTAGCCGTCGTGGCTGCACGCTTACTTGCTGCTGTTGCTTTAAGCGCAGCTGCTTTAACTTTGGCCGCTGCTGCTTTTTTCTCAGCTGCTTCCACTTTGGTTTGTTGAGCAGCAACTGCATTGGTTGCTTTCTCTACCGCTTTCACTGCAGCAGCAACAGCTTTTGGTAAAGCTGGTGCTTCTGCTTTTTTAGCGGCCGGCTTACGCCCGCGTTTTGCAGGAGCTTTCTTTGGTCGTGCCATGACTAGTCCTCGATTTATTTTTGCCTGATCAGAAACCGTAGTAGGTACAATTAAAACTGTACAATAACTATTCGATGCAATAATAGTATTTTTGTTTTAAAAAACCAAAAAATATTGGTCATTAATAGCAAATTTTGCCGTTATTGGGCCAAATATAATGCAATTACTTGATTCGGGACGGTGCTATTCCGTCATAACGCGCTTTTGAACGGCATTATTATCCATGCTGCGTTTAAATCAGCGCGCGGTTAAAAAATTGAGCTGTCATAAAATCCACCACTAAGATTACGACTGTTTTTTATAATCTCAGCAGCAGAAACAGAAGCAAACAGGCGATTATATGGCGAAATAAAATATGACCAGGCGGCTTTTCTGCGCGACTTAATCACGAATGAAATAAACCGTTATTAACAATTTTATGGTGCTGGCTTCAGCTGTTATCCGCAGAGATAAGTCATTATTTATCAGCACGTTAGCGAACATCTAAATCGCCAGGGAAACAACATCGCGGGGACACAGAAGGAATATTATCGGCCGGGCACAAAAAAAGGGCCCGCAGGCCCCTTTCAAATAATTCCGTTTCAGCTCAGTGCTGTCATCACCGATGCGGTGATCTGCTCCAGTGAGCCCACACCCGGAACATGGCTGTATTTTGGCGCTGCACCACCTTTAGCCTGCAGATCTTTGTAGAAGCTGACCAGCGGCGCCGTTTGCTCGTGATAGATAGCCAGGCGCTTGCGGATCGTTTCTTCCTGATCATCGTCACGCTGAATCAGCTCTTCACCGGTTTCATCGTCTTTACCATCCACTTTAGGTGGGTTGTAAACGACGTGATAAACGCGACCGGAACCCGGATGAACACGACGACCACCTAAACGCTTCACGATTTCTTCGTCTGCAACGTCAATTTCCAGCACATGATCAATTTCCACGCCTGAGTCCAGCAATGCCTGCGCCTGTGGAATGGTGCGCGGGAAACCATCAAACAGGAAACCGTTGCCACAGTCGTCCTGCTGAATACGCTCTTTTACCAGATCAATAATGATGTCATCGGATACCAGACCACCGGTTTCCATGATTTCTTTTACTTTCAGACCCAGTTCACTGCCTGCTTTTACTGCAGCACGCAGCATATCGCCGGTAGAAATCTGAGGAATATCAAACTTTTCACAAATGAACTGGGCCTGTGTACCTTTACCGGCACCTGGCGCACCCAACAGAATTACGCGCATGCGCAAACTCCTTACTGGTTATTTAAAAACGGTGGCTACCGGGCTAATTTGGTTATTCTTTAGCCAGTAGCGGAGAAAAATTGGCCTAACCTTACCGCCAGCAAGGCCCTCGCTCAAGTCATTGTCGAAAAAAAGCCGGGAAAGTACCGCTCGACTTTGGTAGTTATACCAAGTCAAATCCGGCACCTCCCGGCTCTATTAGTCGATAGTGACACCACAATAACGGCGTATCAGCCGGTATTTCGCATCCCGGCGGCAATCCCGGCCATCGTCACCTTTAATGCCCGCTCAACCTGCTCGCTGCTGCTGTCAGCGGCTAACCGGTTGCGATGCAATAACTCCGCCTGCAGGTAATGCAGCGGGTCGGTATACGGATTACGCACACTCATGGAATGTTCCAGCAGTGGGTTATCCTGTAATAACGTCTGTTGTTCTTTAATCTGCAGTACCCGTTCACGCATATCAGCCAGACGACTGCGTAACGTGCTGCCCAGCGGCTGCAGTTCTGCCTCGACCAGACGCCGTTCATAATATTCCGCCAGCTCAGCATCGGCTTTGTACACCACCATTTCCAGCATATCGATATAGGTGCGGAAAAATGGCCATTGCTGATACATTTGCTGAATCAAAGCTAACTGACCAGCGTCGATATGCCGTTTTAATGCTTCGTCAGCTCCAAGCCAGGCCGGCAGCATTAAACGCATCTGAGTCCAGGCAAAAATCCAAGGAATCGCACGTAATGTTTCGATACCGCCGCCACTTTTTCGCCGGGCTGGCCGGCTGCCTAATGACAAACTGCCAAGTTCCTGTTCCGGCGTTGCGGCGCGGAAATAACGCACAAAATCCGTCGTATCACGCACCATATGGCGATACGAATCTACCCCGGCCGCAGCCAGTGATTGCATAATTTCGCGCCATTGTGGTTTAGCCGCTTCCGGTGGCAATAAATTCGCCTCCAGCACCGAGGACACATATATCTTCAGGTTTTTCAGCGCAATTTCCGGCATGCCGAATTTAAAGCGGATCATCTCGCCCTGTTCCGTTACCCGTAACCCGCCGGCAACCGAACCCGGTGGTTGCGCCAGAATTGCGCTGTGTGCCGGACCACCACCACGGCCAACCGTTCCGCCACGGCCATGGAATAAACGCAGCCGGATATTATTGTCTTTAGCAACCCGCGACAGACTTTCCTGCGCCCGGTATTGCGCCCAGACCGCCGCCAGCTGACCAGCATCCTTGGACGAATCCGAATAACCAATCATCACCTGCTGATGGCCCTGACAATACTGCTGATACCAGTCCACGGCCCAGAGGCTCGCCATACGCTGCGACGACTGTTCCAGATCATCAAGGGTTTCAAACAAGGGCACAATCGGCAGGTGATCACGTACTTCACAGGCCTGTAATAACAACGCCACGGCAAGAATATCGGAGGGCTCACTGGCCATCGAAATGATGTAACACGACACCCCTTCGCCAACGTCAGAAGCAATCACCTTCATGGTATCCAGCACTTCCCGGACTTCGTCATCCGGTTGCCAGCGGGTCGGAATTAACGGTCGTTTTGAAGCCAGTTCTTTTAATAAAAACTGTTGTTTTGTGGCTTCATCCCAAGCGTGATAATCACCCCAGCCGTAATAATCACAAATTGCCTGTATCACATTGGCGTGGCGGGTTGATTCCTGACGCACATCCAGCCGCACCAGAGAAGTCCCGAAACAGGCAAGCCGGCGCAGAGTATCGAGTAATAAGCCATTGGCAACGGTATCCAGGCCACATTCATTAAGGCTGTTGTAACACAACATCAGCGGCTGAAATAATTCCTCAGCAGTACGGATCGGAGTTAACTGACTGTCGCGCCCTTTGGCCTTTTCGGCGGCCCATTTTCGGGTGGCTTCCAGTTTATCGCGTAATTCATGTATACAGGCGCGATACGGTTCGTGCACCGGATATTGTTGTTTTAATGCCACGGACGCAGCCGACATCGATAACTGGGTTCCCAGTTCTTCGATATCACGCAGATATAAATCCGCCGCCATCCAGCGGGCCAGATATAAAACCTCCCGGGTCACCACGGACGTCACGTTAGGGTTGCCGTCACGGTCGCCGCCCATCCAGGAAGAAAACCGCACCGGTGCAGCCGTTAATGGCAGAGCGCTGCTGCCGCGCTGGCGTAATTCCTGATCCAGCTGGCGTAACAACGCCGGTACCGCCTGCCACAATGAATTTTCCACCACCGCAAAACCCCATTTGGCTTCATCGACTGCGGTTGGTCGCACCTGACGAATTTCGTCGGTTTGCCAGATTTCTTCCACCAGCGATGCAATCCGTTGCTCGAGCTGATCGAGTTGTGGGTGGCCATCACGCAGGTCATCACGCTGCTGTAATAACCGGGCAATGGTGTCGTATTTCTGAATCAGGGTACGGCGGGTTACTTCTGTTGGGTGAGCGGTTAATACCAGTTCGATATTAACGTCTGCCACCTGCTGGCTGAGATCCAGTCCCTCAGTCTCTTTTTGTTGCAGTTCATCCAGCAAATTATTAAATAACAGGTCAGCATCATCCTGCAGAAAATCACTGCGCCGCCAGCTGGCAGAATGTTGCTGCTCGGCGATATTGGCCAGGTTCAGGAACTGATTAAAACCGCGAACCACAGGCACCAGCGCATCATCCGGCATGGTTTTCAGCATGGCTAATAAACGATCACGATCCGCCTTATCACCGCTGCGGGCGGTTTTAGCCTGCTGACGGATATCTTCAATCCGTTGCAGCATCTCTTCGCCATGTTGCGAGGCAATGGTTTGCCCCAGCACATTACCTAACAAACGTACTTTATCGCGTAATAAACCATCCAGTTCGGACATATCAGCACTCCGTTGTGTAAGGACGTTCACATTCCCACCTGAGTTCGCGGGTGTCAACCACACACTGACGGTGTGGGTTGCCGACCGTTCGGTTACGCATAAAAAAACCGCCGCGGCGTGAACCGGGGCGGTTTTCTGCTTGCTAACCGGCCTGCTTATTTCAGCGGGCTGCGGCCTTTTTTCGCGGCAGTACGCAGACGCAGGGCGTTCAGTTTAATAAACCCTTCTGCATCTTTCTGATCGTAAGCACCGGCATCGTCTTCAAAGGTAGCAATGGCTTCGTCGAACAGCGAATCTTCAGACTGACGACCAACAACAATCACATTACCTTTATACAGCTTCAGACGAACTTCACCGTTAACCACTTTCTGAGTTTCGTCGATGGCAGCCTGTAACATCTGACGCTCCGGAGACCACCAGTAACCGTTGTAAATCAGGCTGGCGTATTTCGGCATCAGCTCATCTTTCAGGTGAGCGGCTTCGCGGTCGAGGGTAATAGACTCAATCGCGCGGTGTGCTTTCAGCAGCACAGTACCCGCCGGTGTTTCGTAACAACCACGGGCTTTCATGCCAACGTAGCGGTTTTCTACGATATCAACACGGCCAATACCATTCGCACCGGCCAGTTTATTCAGCTCTTCCATAATGGTGGCCGGTGATTTTTCCACACCGTCCAGCGCTACGGCATCACCGTTTTTAAAGGTAATGTTCAGGTAGGTTGCTTCATCCGGGGCATTTTCCGGCGATACAGACCACAGCCACATATCTTCTTCCGGCTCCGCCCATGGATCTTCGATCAGGTCACCTTCGTAGGAGATGTGCAACAGGTTGGCATCCATTGAATACGGAGACTTTTTACCCGCTTTGTTTTCAACTTTGATGTTGTGCTCATCACAATATGCCATCAGTTTTTCACGCGAGTTCAGATCCCACTCACGCCACGGCGCAATCACTTTAACGCCGGGTTTCAGTGCGTAAGCACCGAGTTCGAAACGCACCTGATCGTTACCTTTACCGGTTGCACCGTGAGCAATGGCATCGGCGCCGGTTTCATTGGCAATTTCGATCAGTCGTTTGGAAATCAGCGGACGGGCAATGGACGTACCCAGCAGGTATTCACCTTCGTAAATGGTGTTGGCACGGAACATCGGGAAAACGAAGTCACGGGCAAACTCTTCACGCAGGTCGTCGATATAAATCTCTTTAATACCCAGTGCTTCGGCTTTGGCGCGCGCTGGTTCAACTTCTTCACCCTGACCCAGGTCAGCGGTAAAGGTCACCACTTCACAGTTGTATTCAGTTTGCAGCCATTTGGCGATGACCGAGGTATCCAGACCACCGGAATAGGCCAACACCACTTTTTTGATGTCTGACATGGAATTCTCCAGGACGATTAGGCCCGGAATGCGAGACATACCGGGCAACAGAAAAATTTAGGGAGCATATTGTACTGGTTGTACTGTGCCACGCCAAGGGCGACGCGGTCAGCGGTCGTTGCGCGGCGGTAACTGAAACAATAACTCCGGCGGAATCGGCACATCGTCACGCTGCTCCAGCCGGATGGTTACCCGGCGGTTTGCCGCCCGGCCTTTCGCCGTGTTGTTGCTGGCCACCGGATAACGACCACCGTGAAACCGGGTAGTGATCATATCCGGGTTGATGCCCTGTTTAATAAAATAACGCTCAACATCTTCAACCCGGGCTTTGGACATCTGGCGCTGATCATAACGCCGCCCCTGATTATCTGAATGACCATCCAGATACACCGCAAACACCCGAGGGTCATGCTGAATATAAAAAATAATGGTATCCAGTATTTTACTGTCTTTTCGATCGATGGCGTTTTCACCGGCGGCAAAAAACACCTTGGAACGCGCCACCTGATCAAAATTAACCGGTAGCAGCTGTTTTACACACTGCAGGTAATCCTGATAGAAGTCATCGAAGGCGAACGCCGCCACCTGTACACGGATATAACGCTGCGGATCATAGTAGGTTTTATGGCTGATGGTTGGCCACTTACCTTCCATCAGGGCGTGTAAAAAGCGATTGGTACGTTCATGATCGAGTGTCAGGTTAGGAGTATCTTTCACGATACGGGCCGTTCCCAGGAATTCAGTCTTAACACTCGGTTGCCAGTCCGGCGGCAGAATACTGACCCTCGCGTTACTGTAATCCATCAGGTTGCGGCTGGTTTCCAGCTGAAAATGCACGTCTTCCCCGGCCCGGTGGTAAAACACGGCACTGCCGTAATCCGGCACCGTTTGGGCAAAACGGCACTCAAATACCGAGCCGCTCAGCAGCCATTCGGTATTGTCCAGGCCAGCGCGGAACAATAACGGTTCCGCCGCCTGGGTTATCGGCGTCAGCATCATCAGCAATAGCAGAGCAGTTAATCGGGGCATAATCCAACCGTGTTCGATACGTCATCAGACCCGGATACAGGGCCTGTTGGGGTTATCGGCAGGCCGCCGAGATAATTAAGAAAAAGCCGCTGTTTTTCGGTACAATGCGCGCCAAATCCATCCTTCAAGATTAGCTGAGGTTTGCCCCTATGACTGAGCGCATCACCATTACCCGTCCTGACGACTGGCATCTGCACCTGCGCGACGGCGCTGTACTGCAACATACCGTGCCGGCCACAGCCCGGGTAATGGGGCGGGCGATCATTATGCCAAACCTGCAGCCGCCGGTGATGAATGCTGAACAGGCG
This sequence comes from Bacterioplanoides pacificum, assembly GCF_042648445.1. Taxonomy (NCBI): domain Bacteria; kingdom Pseudomonadati; phylum Pseudomonadota; class Gammaproteobacteria; order Oceanospirillales; family Oceanospirillaceae; genus Bacterioplanoides; species Bacterioplanoides pacificum. Next base: position 476,851 of record NZ_JBHRYB010000001.1, on the reverse strand, counting down.
CTGGAATACCGCAGCCGCATTTTGTCGAAAGTGCCACAGGGGCTGAACTTCAATCCACTGATGGTGCTCTACCTGACCGATAACACCACCCCGGAAATGATCCGTGAGGCCAAACAGGCCGGTCATATTGTCGCCGTAAAGCTGTATCCGGCCGGTGCCACAACCAATTCCGACTCCGGCGTGACCGACCTGGGCAAACTGGATGAACTGGCCGCAGTGCTGGCTGAAAACGACATCAAACTGCTGGTACACGGTGAAGTTACCCATTCCGACATCGATATTTTTGATCGCGAAAAGCGCTTTCTTGACGAAATTCTGGTGCCGCTGGCCGCGCGCCATCCGGATCTGAACATGGTGGTGGAGCACATTACCACCAAAGACGCCGCCGATTTTGTCAGCAGCCAGGGCGCCAATGTCGCCGCCACAATTACCGTTCAGCATCTGGCCTATAATCGCAACCATATGCTGGTTGGCGGCATCAAACCACATTTCTATTGTTTGCCGGTACTGAAACGCAACACCCATCAGCAGGCATTGCAGGATGCGGTTGTCAGTGGCAGCGCCAAATTTTTCCTCGGTACCGATTCAGCCCCGCATGCCAAAGGCGCCAAAGAAAGTGCCTGTGGTTGCGCCGGGTGCTACAGCGCTTATGCCGCTATCGAATTATACGCAGAAATTTTTGACGATCTGGGCGCACTCGACAAGCTGGAAGGATTTGCCAGCCACCACGGCCCCGATTTTTATGGTCTGCCACGCAACAGCGATGAAATCACCCTGATCAAACAAGACTGGCAGGCCCCTCAGGAAATGCCGTTTGGCAGCGACATTATTGTACCGCTGCGGGCCGGCGAAACCCTGCGCTGGAAACTGGACTACTAAGGATCTCCGATGAGCGACGAAAAACAGGAAAAGTCATTAATGGCACAGCGCTTCCGCGGGTTTTTACCTGTGGTGGTGGATGTCGAAACCGGCGGTTTTAACGCCCGTACCGATGCCCTGCTGGAAATTGCCATGGTCACTCTGCGCATGGATGACGACGGTTACCTGCACCCACACGAAACCCTGTCGGCCAATATTCATCCGTTTGATGGCGCCAACCTGGAGCAGGAAGCACTCGATTTCACCGGCATTGATCCGTTTGATCCGGAGCGTGATGCGGAATTTGAAATCGACGTATTAACCGAGATGTTTCAGACCATTCGCCGTGAGATAAAACAATACGGCTGCAACCGGGCGGTACTGGTGGGTCATAATGCCCATTTCGACCACGGTTTCCTGCGTGCCGCCGTGGATCGTAACGATATTAAACGCGACCCGTTTCATCCGTTTTCATCATTTGATACCGCTTCCATTGCCGCTATTTCACTGGGGCAAACGGTGTTAGCCAAATCCTGCAAAACCGCGGGCATTGAGTTCGATAATAACTCGGCCCACAGCGCCGAATACGATACTTATAAAACAGCTGAACTGTTTTGTTATATCGTCAATCGCTATAAAGATCTGGGTGGCTGGCCACTGGCCAACAGCGCGGATATGGAGCAGGACTGATGGAATACCAGTTCAGTTACGGCGCCCGCGGCCCCCAGGCCAGCCTGTCGATGGAACAGGCAGCACTGGGGCGCTGGCTGACGGACGAAATTGGTGCCGATGGCGAACGGGTCACCGGCATCCTGAATAATATCGCTCAGATCCGTGACGGCATTTTTGAAGCACTGGATATCGACGGTCGCGAATTTATTCTGTCACTGAACCGCGACGAAGTGGAAATCAAAGCCAATAGCCTGGCACAACACGACGACGCCGGGCAGCTTGACCAGATCAGCGAGGAAGGCCTGAACTTTTACGACAGCGAAGAAGTCGCCGGCTGTGGTCTGGAAGATTTTGAAGCCCTGCTAATTGCCTGGCTGGAGTTTATTTCCAGCTAACGGAGCCCGGTATGATCCGTAACATTCCCGGCTGGATCCTGATCGCCTGTATCGTACTGGCATTCAGCGCCGGTTATATCAACAGCATCGCCCTGCTCAGCTTTGATCATCAGGCGGTTTCCCACATCACCGGTACCCTGACCAGTACCGCCAGCGCTGCCAGCCAGCGCGCCGGGGCCGAGCTGTGGTCGGGTGGCGCGCTGCTGATCAGCTTTTTTATCGGCGCGATTGCCAGTGGCATCATCATCGGTAATGAAGCGTTAAAAAAAGGCCGCCGCTACGGCGTCGCCCTGACGCTGGAGTCATTGTGTTTATTATTGGCCTGGTGGTTATTCCGCGAGGGCCATATCGCTGGCGAATGGCTGGCTTCAGCAGCCTGCGGTTTGCAGAATGCGATGGTGGCAACTTACAGTGGCTCCGTCATCCGCACCACACACATGACCGGTATTTTATCGGATATCGGCTCAGCCGTTGGTAACCTGCTGGCCCGGCGGCGGGTGTTAAAACCCCAGCTGCGCTTACAACTGGGCATTCTCGCCAGTTTTTTTGCCGGCGGCATCGCCGGCGCCTGGTTATTCAGTGTCGTCAGTGTTGATGCCTTGCTGCTACCCGCCTGCTGGGTATTCGTGCTGGCGGTTATTTATCAGCTCAGCCTGCGGCGTTTCAGCGGGTCTTCACAGTAATTTCGACTTCCACCCCTTCAATGGTATTGAGTGGCGGAATCAGCAATTCCTCTTCGCCCGGCATCGGCTCCCAGTGCAATTTACCGGAAAAGTCGACCGGCGATTCTTTTTTTTGTGGCTTTTCTGCATCAAACAGATTGGGAAAAGTCTGGTGTTCGCCGATCAGTGCCTGATCCTGCCACTGATCAGCGGGCTGTGCCTGGGGCTGACCATGGCGCAGGTCTTCGGGTAACTGCAGATCGAGAATCCGGCGCACGGTTTCCTGAGTCCGCAGGTCAATCTCAACCACAGGTTGTGATTCTGCAACACCCTCACTTTTATCGCTTTCAGGCTCCGGAGGCAGCCGCGGTTCCTCAGCGGTCTGTTCTGAGTCCTCTGACGGGCTTCCGAAAATGGCGGCTACCTGCTGTTTAACCCCACGCAGAATGGGTTGGCGGGAATCTTCACACCCGGCCAGCACCATCAGGAGCAGGCCGACAACGGTATAACAAAAGATCTGGTTTAATCGCACTCGACGTATTTGCACTCTTGCAGTTCGGATTCATCAATATGCCGATGTTCGGTCAGAGTCAGGCTGAGATCAACCCTGCCGACCTTTTCTGACGTAAACGACACCTGAGCCGGTTGGTTTTTTTCCAGTGTCAGCGCCGGACTCCCCAGCAGCATCTGACCTTTTCCCTGATCGGCCGATATCTCTGCCTGCACGGTATAACTACCACCGGCATTCTGCTCCACACGCAACACCAGGCTATAGCCCCCGGCGCCGTGTTCTTCAAAGCGGCTGGTATCGTTTTCGAGAATAACAAAAGCACTGTCGGTTTTCAGCTGACCACCGAAGTGCAGCCGGGCATTAACCTGATATACCGATAACGCCTGGGCAGAGCTGGTCAGTAACGACAACAACAGACACAGCCAGACCGGCCATTTATTCACAACCTTCATACGGCAATCCCATAAAATCATAATGACTGGTAGCTGAGCTGCAGGCCATCAGCCACCCAACAATGTTCGTCAACGGCCAGGCCTACCACGGCGGCCAGCCGGCCTTCCGCGTCCTGCAGGCATGGCCAGCCTGCCCGCAACCAGGGCGGAATGCGGTTTTCCTGCCACAGGTGTTTCAGCGTCTTCGCTGGCCGCCCGGCCGGACGAATGTTCAGCCCGCGACACCAGGCGGCCGGGATCAACTGATAATGGCCAGGTTTTAACCCCGCCTCCCCGGCCTGCTGACGCACACAGATGCGGGTATAACCATCGGGCAACGGAATATCGCTGGCGTGCCGGCCCAGCTGTACATCACTCACCGTCAGCTCCGGCAATAAGCCGTCGTCAGCATAATGCAGATACAACTTGCTGTTAAAACGCTGGAGCCACCATTGACCCAGTTGCAGCAGCGGTTGTTTATCCGCCGCAGCCGGTATTATTTCAGCAAATATTCGTTGCAGTTGTATGGCAGAAGGAGGCTGAAGCTGATGCTGCGCCAGCCACTGGCGGATCAGATAAGGCTGAAGCCGGGCCGGCTGCTGCTGCAGACGTTCCAGGCACAGGCTGCTGTTGGCTGTCAGCGGCCAGTCACAAGGGTCACAACATTGCTGCTGCAACGGCTGCAACAAACTATCCAGTACCTCACGGTCCTGCTGCAGCTGTTCAATACTGCGCAACACTGATGCTTTACGCCCGGGAAAACGTTGCCACAACGGCGGTAATAATTCACGCCGGAGCCAGTTGCGATCGTAACGACGATCCTGGTTGGATTCATCTTCCACCCAGATCAGGTGCTGTTGGGCAGCGTATTCTTCCAGCTGCTGGCGTTCAACGTCCAGCAGCGGCCGTAATACCTTAAAACGACCATGACGACGCTGCTGTGGAATCGCACTTAAACCACTCAGCCCGGCTCCGCGCAACCAGCGCAGCAGAAACGTTTCGATCTGGTCGTCAGCATGATGCCCGGTTAGCAACACGTCACCGTCCGCCAGGTGATGATCAAACGCCTGATAACGGGCATTGCGGGCAGCCTGTTCAACGCCCTGCTGACGGGCCTCCACCGTTACCCGCTCACATACCAGCCGGATGCCGCTGTCGTCACAGAGCTTATGGCAGAAGTCGGCCCAGCGATCCGCATTGGCGGATAAACCATGGTGTACATGAATAACACTCAGGCGTTCTCGCAGCCCCGGCTGGCTGGCCAATAAATGCAACAGCACACACGAATCCAGGCCACCACTTAAGGCGACCCAGAGGGGTTGATCCGCAGCTAGCTGCGCCAGCTGCCGGTTAACGGTATCAGTTAAATAACAATTCAACGGCATCCTCGCCAAATTCATATTTCAGCTGCAACAACTGATCATCCGTGGGGTTAATCCGCCAGTTATCGGCCAGCTGAATATCACAACGGGCCACCTCATTATGGAAATCAAGAACCACCGGGCAACCATGCTCCAGCGGTTGCAGTTTGTTCTGCAGCTGCTGGCATAAACCATCCACCGCCCGTTCAGGATCGATGCGGATACGTAACGACTTGGCATAACTCAGGCGCGCCTGGCTGATTTCCATCGCACTGCGGCCGGTCGCTTTTAAGCCACCGGAATAGTCGTCATGGCTGACCTGAGCTTCGACCACCAGCACCCGGTCCTTGGCGACCACTTCGCGAACCTCTTCGTAAACGTCGGCGAATAACGCCACTTCCATCCGTCCGGAGCGGTCATCCAGAGTGACAAAACACATGTTATCGCCGCGCTTGTTTTTCATCACCCGCATATCCACCACCAGACCGGTCAGCTTCTGTGTACCTTTACCTTCCTGCAGGTGAGACAGCTTGGTGGGCACCAGCTGGCGTACTTCTTTTTCATATTCATCAAACGGGTGGCCGGTGACGTACAGACCCAGAGTGTCTTTTTCGCCCTGTAACCGTTCTTTTAGCGTCCATTTACGTAAATGGCGATGGCGCTCGTAGGGATCTTTTTCATCCGCCACTTCCGCTTCCACTTCGCCGAATAAATCGATCATGCCAGCGGCTTCATTAGCGGCGGTCTGGCCAGCCGCTTTTACCGCATCTTCGATGCTGGCCATTAATATCGAACGATCTTCAGCAAAGCAGTCAAACGCGCCACAACGCACCAGTGCTTCCAGCACCCGTTTATTAATCCGCTTGGCATCACAACGCTGACAAAAATCGAATAAATCCTTAAAGGCACCGCCGTCTTTGCGTGCTTCGGTAATCGCCTCGACCGGCCCTTCACCCGCACCTTTAACCGCCCCCAGGCCATACACGATGGCACCGGCATCATTAACCGTGAAACCAAACTCCGATTGGTTGACGTTCGGCAGCACCAGTTCCAGGCCCATTTCCCGGCATTCTTCGATAAAACCCACCACCTTATCGGTGTTTTGCATATCGGAGGTCATCACCGCCGCCATAAACGGTGCGGGGTAATGTTTTTTCAGCCACAGGGTGTGATACGACACCACGGCATACGCAGCCGAGTGCGATTTGTTAAAACCATAACCGGCGAATTTTTCCACCAGGTCGAAAATTTTCATCGCCAGATCAGGGTCAATCCCCTGCTCAGCGGCACCGGAGCGGAACAAATCCCGCTGCTTGGCCATTTCTTCCGGCTTTTTCTTACCCATCGCCCGGCGTAACATATCTGCCCCGCCGAGGGTGTAGCCGGCCAGTGCCTGGGCGATCTGCATCACCTGTTCCTGATAAACGATTACCCCGTAAGTCGGTTCCAGAATCGGCTTCAAGCTTTCATGCTGGAAATCCGGGTGAGGGTACGCCACTTCAGCGCGGCCGTGTTTCCGGTTAATAAAGTCATCGACCATGCCGGATTCCAGCGGCCCGGGACGGAACAATGCCACCAGGGCGATCATATCTTCCAGATTATCCGGCTGCAGACGACGCACCAGGTCTTTCATACCGCGGGATTCCAGCTGGAATACCGCCGTGGTCTGAGCCGTTTTCAGGTACTCAATCGACGCTTTATCATCAAGCGGAATTTCCTCCACCCGGATCGGCTCTTTGCCTTCTTTTTCGCGGATGCGGTTAATCGTTTCCAGCGCCCAGTCGATGATCGTCAGCGTCCGCAGACCGAGGAAGTCGAACTTCACCAGGCCGGCTTCTTCAACATCATTTTTATCAAACTGAGTCACCAGGCCGGCACCACCCGGCTCACAGGCCGTGGCGGAAAAATCGGTCAGTTTGGTAGGCGCAATCACCACACCACCGGCGTGTTTACCGGTCTGGCGGGCAATACCTTCGAGCTTCAGCGCCATTTCCCAGATTTCCTGGGCTTCCTCATCGTCGTTTAAAAACTCCGCCAGCGCCGGCTCACTGTTGAGTGCTTTCTCCAGCGTCATGCCCGGATCACCGGGAATTAATTTCGATAATTTATCCGCCAGACCAAACGACTTGCCCTGCGCCCGGGCAACATCACGTACCACCGCCTTGGCTGCCATGGTACCGAAAGTCACAATCTGCGATACCGCCTGGCGACCATAGTTATCGGCAACATAAGCAATCACCTTTTCCCGGTCTTCCATACAGAAGTCGATATCGAAGTCGGGCATCGATACCCGTTCCGGGTTAAGGAAACGTTCGAACAGCAAATCGTATTGCAGTGGATCCAGATCGGTAATTTTTAACGCATAGGCCACCAGGGAGCCGGCACCGGAACCCCGCCCCGGACCAACCGGAATTTCGTGATCTTTAGCCCACTGGATAAAGTCCATCACGATCAGGAAATAACCGGGGAAACCCATCTGGTTAATAATATCGAGCTCGAACTTCAGCCGATCGTCATATTCTTTGCGTTTTTCGGCAAACTCAGCAGAGTCCGGTTCAAGGTCAGAGAAAATAAACTCCAGCCGTTCCTGCAGCCCCACTTCCGAAATACGACAGAAAAAATCCTCTTCGCTCATCCCTTCCGGAATCGGATAATCCGGCAGGAAATATTTCCCCAGTAACACTTCAACCGAACAACGCCGGGCAATTTCTACGGTGTTTTGTATTGCCGACGGAATATCTTTAAACAGCTCCGTCATTTCCTCCGCACTGCGGAAATACTGCTGGTTACTGTATTGCCGTGGCCGGCGTTTATCATCCAGCGCATAACCCTGGCCAATCGAGACCCGGGTTTCGTGGGCTTCAAAATCATCAGCCTCAATAAACCGCACATCATTGGTTGCAACCAGCGGAATTCCCAACTTGCCGCCCAGAGCAATACCGGCTTTTACGATACTGTCATCGCCCAGTCGCCCGGTACGTTGTACTTCATAATAATAACGGTCACCAAAGACCTGCTGATATTCCTGTAACAGAGTCTCAGCACTGTCCATATGCCCCTTGAGAATACGCTGACCCACATCACCGTCACGACCGCCGGATAAAATAATCAGACCGTCATGCTGTTCAAACAACCAGCTTTTTTTGATCATCGGGTTATCGAAATGCTGATTATCCATAAACGCCCGGGAAATCAGTTCACGCAGCCCCAGATACCCCTCAGGTGTTTGGCACAGCGCCGTGATCCGGAACGGCTGATGGATATCGTCCTCATTTTCCAGCCACAGGTCAGCTCCCAGAATCGGCTTGATGCCCGCCGCCAGTGCACCCTTGTAGAACTTCACCAGCGCGTACATGTTGCCCTGATCGGTCAGAGCGACGGCTGGCATTTCCATGGCTTGTGCGGTGCCGATCAGCTTCTTCACCCGGATAGTACTGTCATACAGGGAATATTCAGAATGGACACGCAGATGGACAAAGTTCTGGGACATGTGGGCGGGCTACTTTCGCTGGCAAACAAACGACCATTGTAGCGACAATCGCCGTCTAATGGCACACTCCTTCCCCGAAACTCTACAGTCAGGACACCTGCCATTATGGCCCGCAAACAAGCCAAAGCCGCCATCTCAGATGAAACCCGCAACGAAGCACTGAAAATCGCCAGGGGTACTCAGAAGCCCGGCCAGACCAAAGAGCAAACCAAACTGATTGCCCAGGGCATAGAAAAAGGCATCGCTGAATATAAAAAACGGGAAAAACAAAAAGCGCGTGAGCGTGATAAACAACGTAAGCAGGAGTTGAAAGCAAAACAGCAAAATGAAGAACAACCAGCAACCGAAACACATTCCGGAAAGCGGCAACAATCCAGACTGGCCTGGTGGCTGCTAATAATTAGCTGGGTATTATTTATCGCTTATATAATAACGGCGGCATAAAGGTGAACGGCATAAACGCCGCTCACCTGAACAAAGCAAGAAACGGCCGCCACGACATTCACCTGGCAAACCAGCGTCCCTGCACATAAGCACCGGCAAACATCGCCATAAGCGTCCAGATTAATGGCCAATTCCCCGCTCCTAAACCAGCCACCGCAGGCGCCGGGCAAACACCGGAAATGCCCCAGCCAATACCAAACAGCACAGCGCCAACGACCGTTTGCAGCAGCCGTTGTTTTGGCCTGCCAGAAAAACTCAGTGCCAACAACGGACGCCTCATCGCTTTGGGTGCCAGCTGGTATACCAGCATGGTTAACCCGGTGGCGCAGCCCAGCACCAGCAACAAACCAAAGTCGTTAAAATTCAGAAACTGCAACACGGCTTCCGGTTGCACCATAGTCGATAAGGTCAGCCCGGCACCAAACAACATACCGGCAATTAATACCGCCAGCACATAAGGTATATTCACAGTAACACCTCCGTCATCAGCTGCGCCGTCAGAATAGCGACACTCAGAAACACCACGACGGCTAATACCGAAGACAAATCAAATGAAGCTACGCCACAAATTCCATGGCCCGAGGTGCAGCCATTGCCCAAACGGGCGCCAAAACCGGCAATAAAACCACCAATAATTAATTGCCAGGCCGGCAGCTCAGTTGTTGGTATGTCTAACCCGGCCATTTGCCAGATCAAAGCCGCGCCCAACACCATACCCAGTGCATAAATTAACCGCCAGCCGCGACTGGACAGCTGACCGGTCGATTGAAAATACGGCAACCTGGAGAAAAACGACAAGGTCGAACTGAAAAAAGAACTCGCACCACCCTGCAGACCGGTGGTGAGGTATAACAGGCTGACACCGGCACCAATTAATAGGCCACCCATGGCGTAGTGCCACATGCCATTTGGAAATAACGAGGTGATAATATCCATAATCAACTACCTGGAAATATTCTTAGTGATAAAAAACGCCGCGCTGTTTCCAGAGCGGCGTTTTTCTTAACGTCTTACCAGATGTTAATGATTAGCCAAAGAAGCTGATCATCACACCGGCTGCTACCGCAGAGCCAATTACACCGGCCACGTTTGGACCCATGGCGTGCATCAGCAGGAAGTTCTGGCTGTTCGCTTCCAGACCGACCTTATTGGATACACGTGCTGCCATGGGCACCGCCGAGACACCGGCCGAGCCGATCAGCGGGTTAATCGGATCTTTGGTCAGGGCATTCATCAGCTTAGCCATCAGAACACCTGCAGCAGTACCCACACAGAAGGCAATCAGACCAAGCACAATGATTGAAATGGTATCCCAGTTCAGGAAGGCATCGGAGCTCATCTTGTAACCTACGGACAAGCCGAGGAAGATGGTCACGACATTGATCAGGGCATTCTGAGCGGTATCACTCAGACGCTCAACCACACCGGATTCCTTCATCAGGTTACCAAAACAGAACATACCCAGCAGCGGTGCTGCGGAAGGCAGTAACAGTGCAACCAGTACCAATACGGCAATCGGGAAAACGATTTTTTCTCCCTTGGATACAGTACGCAGCTGGCTCATCTGAATCTGACGCTCCTGCTCGGAAGTCAGTGCTTTCATGATCGGCGGCTGAATCAGCGGAACCAGCGCCATATAGGAGTAAGCCGCTACCGCAATCGCACCCAGCAGTTCCGGCGCCAGTTTCGATGCAATAAAGATCGAAGTCGGGCCATCCGCACCACCGATAATACCAATCGCCGCCGCCTGCTGAATGGTGAAGTCCATTAAGCCTGCATCGGTCAGCAGTACCGCACCGGCGACGGTACCAAAGATACCGAACTGGGCTGCAGCACCTAACAGCAGTGTCTTAGGGTTAGCCAGCAGAGGACCGAAGTCGGTCATCGCACCCACACCCATAAAGATCAGCAGCGGTGCAACACCACTGGCAATTGTCATGCTATAAAACACGTACAGCATACCGTTATCGAAACCGGCAGCCGCACCTAAAGCCAGCGCTTTTTTATACACGACGACTTCTGCACTGTGATAAGCATACAGAATTTCCGTCATGCCGGCATCAGCCGCCAGACCAAATAAGTCACGGAATTGCGCCAGTAAAGCCGCATTTTCGGAACGAATGGCCGCTTCAGCTGCCGACCAACCGAGACCGGCACTCGGAATGTTTACCATCAGAGTGCCCACCGCAATCGGCAATAACAGCAAAGGCTCAAAGCCTTTTTTGATGGCCAGGTACAACATACCAAACGCCACCAGCATCATCATCGCCTGGCCAGGTGCAATATGAGCAATACCTGTATCGTTCCAGAGACGGAGTAAGCTTTCCATCAGTCAGCCCCCCATTAAGCCAGTGTATACAGAGTGTCGCCAACCTTAACGGCAGCACCTTCTGCAGCAGCAACACTGCCAATGGTACCGGCACGTGGAGCACGTACCTCAGTTTCCATCTTCATGGCTTCCAGGATCACAACCACGTCGCCTTCAGCGACCTGCTGACCCGGCTGAACCAGCACTTTCCAGATGTTACCAGCCAGCGGTGCAGCAATTGCCTCTCCACCAACAACAGGCGCTCCACCACCTACAGCTGCAGCGCCTGCAGCTGGTGCTGCACCGCCCATGCTCAGAGGTGCGCCATTTACTGGAGCCAGTTCTTTAATGTCGCCACCGTCGTCAACTTTAACAACGTATTCGTTGCCATCAACGTTAACAGTGAAGGTATCTTCGTCAGCGCCCTTCGGAGCTGGTTCGAATGCATCCGGGTTACCACGATTTTCCAGGAACTTAGGAGCAATCTGAGGGAACAGAGCGTAAGTCAGCGCATCGTCGATTTTGTCGGCAGCCAGCTTGATGCCTTTATCGGCAGCCAGTGTATCAACGTCGGCAATGATCTTGTCCATCTCGTTTTCCAGCAGGTCAGCCGGGCGACAAGTAATCGCTTCAGCACCATCCAGAACGCGAGCCTGCAGCTCAGCATTCATCGGCGCCGGTGCAGCACCGTATTCGCCTTTCAGGATGCCCTGAGTTTCTTTAGAGATAGACTTGTAACGCTCGCCAGTCAGTACGTTCAGTACCGCCTGAGTACCAACGATCTGAGACGTTGGAGTTACCAGAGGGATGAAACCCAGGTCTTCACGAACACGTGGAATTTCTTTCAGTACGTCGTCGAACTTGTCAGACGCGCCTTGCTCACGCAGCTGGTTTTCCATGTTGGTTAACATGCCGCCAGGAACCTGGGCAACCAGAATACGGGAGTCAGTACCTTTCAGAGCACCTTCGAATTTGGCGTACTTCTTACGCACATCGCGGAAATATGCAGCAATTTCTTCCAGCAACAGCAGATCGATGCCGGTCTCACGCTCAGTACCTGCCAGCGCCGCAACAACTGATTCAGTTGCGGTGTGGCCGTAAGTCATGGACATAGAAGAGATCGCAGTATCAACGCGGTCAATACCCGCTTCGACGGCTTTCAGGATGGTCATGTCAGACAAACCAGACGTCGCGTGAGCGTGCAGCTGAACTTCCAGGTCAGTCTGAGCTTTCAGCTTGCTGACCAGTTCAAAGGCGTCGTATGGCGTCAGTACACCGGCCATATCTTTAATGGCGATGGAGTCTGCGCCCATATCTTCAATTTGTTTCGCCAGCGACACCCATGCTTCCATGGTGTGGACCGGTGAAGTGGTAAACGACAGCGTACCCTGTGCGTGTTTGCCCTGTTTCTTAACCGCTTTTAAGGCAGTTTCCAGGTTACGCGGGTCATTCATTGCGTCGAATACACGGAAAACGTCTACACCGTTGGTAGCAGCGCGCTCTACGAATTTTTCAACCACATCGTCAGCGTAGTGACGGTAGCCCAGCAGGTTCTGACCACGCAGCAACATCTGGTGCGGGGTTTTTGGCATGGCTTTTTTAAATTCGCGAATGCGATCCCATGGGTCTTCGCCCAGGAAGCGGATGCAAGAGTCGAATGTTGCGCCGCCCCAGGACTCAAGTGACCAGTAGCCAACTTGATCCAGCTTTTCAGCGATGGGAAGCATATCGTCGATGCGCATACGGGTTGCCAGAATAGACTGGTGTGCGTCGCGCAGAACGACGTCGGTGATACCTAGAGGTTTTTTAGAATCGGTCATGGGTGATGGCCTTTTCAATCCGTTAACGTTGTAAACGTTTGGGTAATCCAAAATCGCGGGCTGCTACTTTTGGTAGCTTGATCGGTAACTGAAACCAGTTACTTCTGACGCGCGCGATGCTCTTTTACCGCAGCGGCTAATACTTTCAGCAGCTGAGGGTCTACGCCTTGAGATGGAGCAACAGGTGCGGGTGTAGCAGCAACCTCTTTTTCCGGCGCAATTTTATTTACCAGTTTGGACATGGCGCTGGTGACAAAAACCAGCATGGTCAGGAAGACAAAAACGACTCCCATACCAAACACCATCAACTCCAAACCTTGAGAGACGAGACTTGGCTCAGTCATGTCAGACGTCCTCTGTTTATTGTGTAAAAACTTACCAGCACATGCTGACGAAACGCGCAGTTATGGGGATGGTAAGCCGACGTAGAGTAAATAAAAGTCAATATCAGCGCAACACAAAAGAGGCGACTCCTGGCCGTTTTATAACCAGCCTTAGGCCCCGGAGCGCGGTGCTCCTAGTACCAACGTAGAATATAACAAACGGTGTTATTCATTATTCACCAACCTTATACAGCTGGAGAAGTCGATCACTCAGGCGTATAATTTGCGACCCTTTTTCAGCGACATTTCCTTATGTTCAGCGGCACCCTCCCCTTTCAGAACAGTCAATCTCCGTATATTGCACTTGCCCCGATGGAAGGACTGATGGATGGTCATTTTCGCGAGTTATTAACCGCCGTCGGTGGTATCGACCACTGTGTGACGGAATTTATCCGCATCACCAAACAAGTATACCCACAGCGGGTGTTTAAACGCTTCAGCCCGGAACTGGCGTATCGCGGCGAACAATGTGGAAAAACCCGTGCCGGCACCCCGGTGCATGTACAGCTGCTGGGCAGCGACCCACAGCTGATGGCAGAAAACGCTGCGAAAGTGGCTGCCATGGGCGCTCCGGCTATCGACCTCAACTTTGGCTGTCCGGCTAAAACCGTGAATAAAAGCCAGGGCGGCGCTGTGTTATTGCAGTGGCCGCAGCTGATACACGACATCACAGCTGCAGTACGCCAGGCGGTGCCGTCTCATATTCCGGTGTCTGCCAAGATGCGCCTTGGTTTTAAAGACAAATCACTGGCACTGGAAAATGCCGACGCGCTGGCCTCTGCCGGCATCCAGTGGTTAACCGTGCACGCCCGCACCAAAACCGAGGGGTATAAACCACCGGCATACTGGGAATGGATTTCGCGAATAAAGGACAGGCTTACCATCCCGGTACTGGCCAATGGTGAGATCTGGACAGCGGATAATGCACAACAATGTATGCAGCAAAGTGGTTCAGATATTCTGATGATTGGCCGCGGTCTGGTGGCAACACCGGATCTGGGGCTGCGCATCAAGGCACAACATGCGGGTTCAGATTATCAGCCGCAAGGCTGGCAGCAACACCTGCAGCTGTTCCGCCAGTTAGCCGACGACATCCAGCACCTGAACGACAAACAACTGACCGACCGGCTGAAGCAATGGCTGCATTATTTCACCATGCAATCACTGGAGATTTCAGCAGTCTTCCAGCAGGTAAAACGTGAGCGCGACAAAGAGCAGTTCTTTGCCAAACTGGATCAGGCCATTATTGAGGTCGGAAAAAGTCCTCTGCGGCGGGAGGATTTTAAGCAGTATCAGCATAGTGGGTTTTAAAGCGACGGATTACTTCAAAGTATCGTGTAATTCGCGCAATAAATTCTCAGTCTGCCCCCAGCTGATACAAGGGTCGGTAATCGACTTACCATAGGTCAGCTGACCATCACCCTTTTCGCCATCCATACCTTGTTTGCCTTCTTCCAGGAAGCTCTCCAGCATTAAGCCAATGATCGCTTTATTACCTGCTGCTCGCTGAGAAACCACCTCTTTAGCGATATCAATCTGACGCAGGTGTTGTTTCTCGGCGTTGTCGTGGCTGCAGTCCACCATCACCTTGGCATTAACGCCACCCGAAGCCAGGGTTGCCAAAGAAGCGGCAATACTGGCGGCGTCGTAATTAGTGATGGTATTACCCTCAATATTTTTACCGCCGCGCAGTACCAGATGGGTATCCGGATTCCCCGGAGTGTCGAGCATGGCTATCTGACCATCGACATCCAGCCCCAGTGTATGATGGCTGTGGCGCGCGGAAATCATGGCATTCACCGCAGTGGTTGCTGAACCGTCGGTACCGTTTTTAATTCCCACCGGCATCGGTAGATGACTGACCATTTCACGGTGAGTCTGGGACTCCGCAGTACGGGCACCAATTGCAGTCCAGCTGATCAGATCATCCAGGTACAGCATGGTTAACGGATTCAGCGCTTCGGTTGCCAGCGGCAGGCCTAATTCCGCCAGTTGAATCATTAACCGGCGTGAGCGGCTGATGCCCTGCTCCATATTGCCACGACCATCACGTTGCGGATCATAAGCCAGGCCTTTCCAGCCAATATTAGTACGCGGTTTTTCGACGTAAGCGCGCATCACGATTAACAGCTTGTCGCTGAGCTGCTCATTCAATGCCGCCAGGCGCTTGCCATAATCCAGCGCGGCCTGTTCGTCGTGTAACGAACACGGGCCGGTAACAATTAACAGCCGCTCGTTATCACCGTTTAATACGTCCCGTACCTGCTGACGCTGTTGTTCGATCTGCAGTACCAGTGCATCACTGAGCGCCAGCTGGTGTTTTAATTCCCGTGGTGTACACACCTGCCGTACCGCCGGATCATTAGCCGCCGGACTGTTTTCCTGATCACGGGTGTTTTGTCGGTCATTTCCGTTTTGCGTTGGTTCCATGGTGTTCACTGTTGGTTTCATGTCATGTTCCTCAATAGATTTAGCAAAGTCGTGTTAAAGGCTGATAACGATGGATCAGGGCCAATAGGCCACCAGTCCACCGCAGCTAAATCGCCCGGCGTACAACCGTTGAGTAGTCATGTTGCTATATGTACCACGTGCTTCCATGTTCCTGACTCACTTCGGGTGTCATTTCAGCCAACTGAATGACACGCAATAAAAAACCCCGACTGGCTGACTGCCAATCGGGGTTTTTATTTGTTCCCTGGTGGCAGCCTGGCGTTTCGCCGGGACTGCCAACTTTCTTTTAGCTGGCGGCACCCGACTGCTGACTAAAATAGCCAAAGCCATACCACCAGAAATACGCGCGCACAGCAGCAACCAGACCTGTGTTGGTCTCGGCGTTTGCAGGGTAAATGTCGCGGGTATCTGAAATATTCATAGCCTTGATGGTAACGGCCTGAGCGTATTTTGCAACCGCTAATTTGCCGTAAAGCACAGATTTTGCTGCCCACTTTCAGCATTCAGCTGAACCCGGGTGCGCTCATTAATCACACCGTCCTGCAGCTGGCATCCTTCATGACGTAACAACGCGGCCTTGATCTCCAACCCGCCGGCATAACCGCGCAACGCGCGATCGCTGCCGATTACCCGGTGGCAGGGAATAACAATACTGATTGGATTCCGGGCATTGGCACTGGCCACCGCCCTGACCGCTGCGGTATTGCCAAGGCGTTGGGCAATCTCACGGTAACTGCCGAGCTGGCCAAACCTCAGCTGCTGCAACTGCTGCCATACCCGCTGCTGAAAAGCGCTGCCAAGCGGCTGTAGCGGTAAGTCAAAAACCAGCGCCTCGCCCTGACAATAACGGCTCAGTTGTTCAGTGCAGGCCTGATACCAGCTGGCCTGCCGGGCGTTATAAGCAACCACTCCCGACTGAAAACGAATACTGCGAATATGGCTGTTGCTGCCACGGATCACCAGATCGCCCCAGGGAGAGTCCAGCACCAGGCACACCGGCCCTTCCTGCAACAACTTATCATCAGCCACGGACTTATGTGCCACGAGTATTCACCTCCGTAATGTCGTCCGACGACTGGCGCAGATCAAGTTTGCGCCAGATAGCCTAATATGTCAGTGACGACGCGCAATCGGGCTATTTCTGTTGTCACCAAGGCAGAGTATGATCGCGCGCAACCGGAATCTGATGAGTAATAAACTTCATGCATACCACCATGTTCGATACACCGATCCTGAAAACCCTGCTGCGCTGGCTGTCGATCATCGCACTAAAGCTGTCAGGCTGGAAGGCAGAAGGGGAAATCCCGAAAGACCTGAAAAAGTGCGTCATGATTGCAGCTCCTCATACCAGCAACTGGGACCTGCCGTTTATGCTGTTTATCGCCTTTAAACTGCGCGCCAGAATCTATTGGATGGGCAAAGAACAGATTTTTAAGCCACCGTTTAAACGCCTGATGATGTGGATGGGAGGGATTCCGGTAGACCGCTCCAAAGCCAACAATATGGTTCAGGCATCCATCGATGCCATTAAAACCAACGAACAGCTGTTTCTGATTGTGCCACCCGAAGGTACCCGCTCGAAGGTAACTTATTGGAAAACCGGCTTTTACCACATCGCTCATGGTGCCGGCGTACCGATCCTGATGGGTTTCCTCGATTACAACAACAAAACCGGCGGCATCAAAGGCATCTTCACCACCAGCGGCGATATCGACGCGGATATGGAAAAAATAAAAGCCATTTACGCACCAATCAATGCTAAAAAAGCCGATCAGTACCATAACGACTGAGCCACGGTCGTTCTGTCCGGGCAAAGGAAGGCCCGCAATGATATACTTCCGGCGCTTTTATTTTTTCTGTATAGCTGGTTATGAGTAATAAAAAACGCCGCGAAATCCCCGTTTATCCCCATCCGATCATCGAGACCCATTTTCATCTCGACTACCTCAAAGAGGGAACGCCGGAAGAAATTCTGGCTGACGCCCGTGCTATCGGCGTTGAACGTTTTATGACCATTGCCGTTCAGCCCGACAATATGCCCACCGCCTTACAACTGGCCGAAAGCCAGCCTGATGTGTACGCCACGCTGGGTGTTCATCCACATGAGGCGGCACTGTTTGACGACGCTGCCGACGGCTACATTCAGACTCATGCCATCAACCCCAAGGTGGTGGCGGTTGGCGAAATTGGTCTGGATTATTTTTACGATCATTGCGACCGGGATGTACAAAAGCAGGTATTTAAACGTCAGCTGCAACTGGCAATCGACTGTCAGTTGCCGGTGGTGATTCACACCCGCGAAGCGGATGAAGACACCATGGCTATTCTGCAAGAATACGCTCCCCAAATGCCGAAAAAAGGCGTGGTGCACAGCTTCACTTCCGGACTGGAACTGGCCCGGACCGCTGTCGATTTAGGCTTTTGCCTGGGCATCAACGGTATCGTCACTTTTAACAAGGCAGATAATGTACGCGAGGTGGTGGCACAAACACCACTGGAAAACCTGCTGCTGGAAACCGACGCGCCGTATCTGACACCTGTCCCCTATCGGGGTGGAGAAAATGCACCTAAATATCTGCCATTTATTGCAGAGAAAATTGCTGAGGTGAAAAACATCGGCGTTGAAGAGGTGCTGACAGCCACTTACCGGAATTCACTGCGGACGTTCTTTTCCTGAACTCAAGATACCGCAACCAGCCAGCGCTGCAGGGTTTTACGAATGGTATCAACCTTCAGTGGTTTGGCCAGGTAATCATTCATCCCGGATTCGCGGCACTGCTGGTAAACCTGATCAGAGGTATTGGCTGTACAGGCCACCACAGGTACAGTATTGCCCTGCTGACGCAGTTGCCGGGTCGTTTCAAAACCATCCAGTCCGGGCATCTGGCAGTCCATCAGAATCAGGTCGTAAGATTGCTGCTGCAGCTGTTGCAGACAGGCTTCACCTGACTGCACGGTATCCACCTGCAAACCGGCAAAACTTTTCTGCAGCATTTTTTCCGCGACCTTCATGTTGACCGGATTATCCTCAACAATCAGCACTTTCTGTCCCTGTGGCAACTCATCCTGACAACAGCTCTCCGCCAGTGCTACCGGAAATTCAACCTTCACCCGGGTACCACCGGACGATGTATTCTCAAGCGACAAACGCCCACCCAGCAAGCGACTGATGTGGCTACTGATGGTCAGCCCCAGGCCAATGCCATCATAACGGCGGTTAAACGACGAACTGATCTGCGAAAAGGCCTCCAGCACACGTTGTTTGTCTTCATCCGCAATACCGATACCGGTATCACTGACCACCACACATAAACGCTGTTCGCCATCGAACTGCTGCAGCAATAAATCCAGCTGAATACTGCCCCGCTGGGTAAACTTAAAGGCATTATCCATCAGATGGCGGACAATCTGCCGCATCAGGGCCGGGTCGGTCAGCACCGCCTGCTGGGTCAGGAGCTCGTCATAATGGACTTTCAGTTGCAGCTGTTTGTCTGCCGCCAGACGCTGATAGCGGCACAACAAACCTGAGAGCAGTTCATCCAGTTGTTGCTCCGAGTGCAATACCTGCAGCTTATTACTTTCGGTATCCACGACAATCAGCACGTCTTCCAGCAGCTGAGTCAGATGACTGAGCGACTCTTCAGCCATGCCCTTATATTCCCGAAAATCGGCCTGTGAAACCTCCGGCGTTAACAGCTGCAACATGCCAATTGCACCGTTGAGCGGGGTCCGGAATTCGTGACTCATCATCGCCAGGAATTCACTTTTAGCCCGACTGGCATGCTGGGTTTTCTGCTGCTCCGCCATCAGCCGATCGGTATAGATCTGCTGATCCCGCTCCGCCTGTTCCAGTGAACTGGCTAACTGATTGGCATTTTTCTGTAACCGGCCCAGCTCGGCACCGTCGTCAACCCGGATGCGCGCTTCGATATCCCCACGCGCCAGCTGAGCAATAAAGGCGGATAACTTCTCCAGTGAACGGATAATATCAAAGGCCGTAAAATGGCCAATCAAAGCAGCAATTAATACCACCATCAGGCCGGCAATCGCCGCCTGCCAGAGAATGGACAACTCGCGTTCACGGGTAAAGGTATCGGTCAGACTGAGGTGAATGGTCGCCAGCCGTTGCTGGTCAGTTTGTTGCTCATTGCTGTCATCAAACTGTGAAAACTCATCCAGCCGCCAGACATCCCGGTACACGTCAAAACTGCGCACCTTAATATCTGCCGCTGCCACCAGCGGAAACTGTTCATCCAGTGTTTTCAACAACTGGCGACCGTCTGCGGCCTGTATTTCCACGGCAATCACATCCGGCTGCCGTAAGGCGGTTTCAATCAGTGGCTGTAATAATTCGTAGTTGCCGGAAATCAACGGATATTCTGCCGCTGCCGCCAGGTTTTCCAGCAACAGGTCCGCCAGGGCTTCCTGACCCGCATGCACATCCTGCCAGCGCTGGAACATATAAAAAGACGACAGGATCACAATCGCGGCCAGTGTCGGCAATGCCGCCACCAGCATAATCCGCCGTCTCAATGACCACTGCTGGAAGTGCATTTAACGCCCCTCCAGCTGCTGCAGTTGTTGTTGCAGAGCGTCCTGATCGGGCAACAACAGGTTCAGCGAACGGCCAACCTGCTGGTTATAGCGCACTTTAAAATAAGGGTTATAACCTGCTTCCGGCCAGATATTCTCTTTCAGCCCGGTCAGCAGGATCTCGCGCAGGCGTTGCACAACGTCATCCAGATCACTGTAGGTGGTCGCTAACGCGCCGGCTTTGATATAGGCACTGGATGGCCCGATCAGGGGTTTGTTCTGGCGATAGGCAGTAATCAGAATATTTTTGATATTGGCGGAGCTGAACAACCCGGGATCATAAACACCAATCAAAGCGCTGTTATCGCGTAACGACTCAATCAGGGCACGATTCAGGCTGGGAGACTGGTCAACAAAATACGGGGTAATCAGAGCGGAGGTCAGAGGTTTACCCGCATAACGCCGAGTCTCTAATTGCTGCGGGTTCGCCGCCAATATACCCAGCGGCCGATCCGGACCGAGAATCGCTTTCGCCAGTGCTATCTGCCGCTCCAGCGGAGGCTCAATATATAACGCGGATGCCAGTGTTAATGAAGACTGGCGCACATGCTGACGACTGACAAATACTGCCACTGCCGGCACATCCCGCTCCTGCCACTGTTGCAGCGCCTGCGCCCCGGCCAGCACAACGGCCCGGTATTGCTGCCAGTCGGTTTTTTCATGAATTAACCGTACTTCAGCACTCAGTCCGGTCTGGTCACTGATGGCACTGGCCAGCTGAGTGATAGAATTCAGCGGTTTATGGCTGACAACGGCAATGTCCGCCGCCAGCGATGGCGACGCCCAAACGCTCAGCCATATACTGAGGAGCAACAAGCGAATCATATGGTGCGTTGCTTCCATGCCGCCTCTGTCCATGTTTCAGAAATTCATGCCCAATTGAAAAAAGTAAAGGTCGGTTGTGGCGTAATACTGACCGTTATAAACAAGTGAATTATCATCAACCACATGATGCCAGAAAACCCCGGCCCATGGCGAGAAACCTTTCAATTGCCATCGCTTGCGGGCATTAATTTCATAACGGCGGTAACGTTTACTCGCTGCATCACCGTAACTGTCATACCAGAAATGAGATCCTGTCAGGCTCCACTGATCACCGCTGTGATGCCAGCTGGCCACCACGCTGTCGCGCGGTGTCGCTTTTAGCTCAACCCGCTGTTCTTTAACGTCGGCATTAATATAAGCACCCACCAGACGCAGCCAGTTGCGCTCACTGGCCTGCCACTTCATCTGCAACTCAGCACCATCAACCCGCATCCGGTTATTGGAGTTCACTTCGGTGGTAATCAGCGCGATGGAATCGGAAATCAGCTGGGTCAGATCATCACGGTACATTTTCAGATCCCACTCCAGAGACTCCACCTTGCCGTAATAACCTAACTCGTAGCTGATAATTTTTTCGTGATCCAGATTACGGTTATCTTCAAACTGGTTAACGAAAATCCGGCCGCTGCTGAGATTCAGATAGTTATCACTGAGGCCATCAATCTGTACCGAATAGCGCGGCGACTGCTCCAGCAAATCCGGCGAGCGAACCGCGCTGGAGTACACTGCGCGGATACTGTGTTGTGGCGCCAGCAGGAAATTAGCCGATAGCCGCGGCGAAAAGGCATCATCATTCTGATCTTCAATTTCATACATACCGCCGGCATTCATAATCAGCCAGTCGCTGACACGCCATTCAGCGTTAGCAAACAAACGATAAGTATCGTTGTGCGCCACGCCATCAAACAGAGTCCGGGAGTCCACCTGGTCACGCCGCATGCTGATGCCCGATACCGTACGGAAACGATCGCTCCATTGCACGGTATCCTGCCACTCGATATCAAAACGCTGTTCCTGTAAGCCACGTTCGGTCTCACCACAGGTTATGTCATAGGGGCTGGCATCCTGAGCCCGTTGTAATACCGCATTCACCAACGCCTGCTCGCTACTGCTGGCAGAAGATAATAATGCGGCATTAAAACCGCTGTAAAACAACCCCAGCGCCAGCTCAGGATTCAGCTGATAGAGACGAAACAAATCCGGATCAAGTGCCACCGCCGGCACACAGGCAGAAGCATCCTGGCGGCGGCTGTCAATCTGCCAGTAGGCCTGCAGGTGAGCCGAGTGGGTGCGGCTGAACTCCTGTTGCCAGCGCGACCAGGCATAGCCCTGACGGGTTTCCTGATCCGGATAACTGGTATCGTAAGCTTCTTCACGGCGAATATCGGTATGGCCCTGTTTATAAGAAAACTGCAGATCGAGATGACTACCATCATCCAGCTGGTTACTGACATAAGCGGTGACAAAGCCGTGACGCCGGCTATCGCGCCGCTCGTCTTTATCCTGCGCCTCATCACCATCATAACCATCATCGGCATTCAGCTGCGCCGTGATACGGTAACTGCGCTGTTCTTCAGCGGCCGAATAACTGACAAACGAATCGTCGTAGCCCTGATTACCACTGCGATAACGCACCCGGGTCCCGAGCGTATCGGCCGGATGTTTGCTGACGATATTAATGATGCCAAGATATGAATTAGCGCCATAGGACGCAGCATTCGGGCCGCGGGTCACTTCGATACGGGCGATATCTTCCAGCGCCAGTGGCACATCATCCCAAACCACCGAAGCAATTGACGCTTTAAACACCGACCGGCCGTCAATCAATACCTGCAAACGCCGCATAATGCTGGGGTTTGAGGCGTGATACACCACAGATGGATTATTTTCATCATCACCATGACCAATAAACATGCCCGGCACAAAGCGCATCAGTTCCGGGATGGTGCGTACCCCCCAGGCCTGAATTTCAGCCGCACTGATGACAGTGACACTGGCAGGCACTTCTGCTCTGGGTTGCTTCAGACGGGCAGCCGTCAGCACCACGGGCAACTCTTCCTGCAACATAAAGGGCGCATCCAGCGCAAGTTCGTCCAATTCGTCAGCCACAACACCAGACGCTGCTAAACCACTCAGTACCAGCGCTGGCAGTGACAGGCGGAAGTATTTCCGCACAGTCGTATTTATTGTCATTGGGTTATCTTGCCAGCTGAAAAACGATTATCGGATCTTCTCTCAAGTCTAGGCACTGTGAGCAATTAGTAAAATGACAAATCAAACCTAATACTTTCGCCTGACCTTTTATACTTACGGCAGGCTGTCGGAGCAAGCGCCAAGCCGCTATAATCGCGCCATTCAATTCTGTAAATGCACCATTAACTGGAAAATATTATGAGCTACAACTCGATTTCTGCCGGTAAAGACCTGCCAAACGACGTATACGTTGTGATTGAAATTCCTGCCAATCATTCTCCGATCAAATACGAAATCGACAAAGACATGGACTGCCTGATGGTTGACCGCTTTATGGCAACCCCTATGTTCTACCCGGCTAACTACGGCTATATCAACAACACCCTGGCTGATGACGGCGACCCGTTGGACGTACTGGTGATCACACCGTACCCGGTACAGCCAGGTTCTGTGATCCGTGCCCGTCCGGTCGGCGTACTGAACATGGAAGACGAAGCCGGTGAAGATGCCAAACTGGTAGCCGTGCCACACGAAAAACTGACTCAGCTGTACAATGATGTACAGGACGTCAACGACGTACCTGAGCTGTTACGTGAACAGATCAAACACTTCTTTGAGAACTACAAAGATCTGGAAAAAGGCAAGTGGGTTAAAGTACAGGGCTGGGGCAATGCTGATGACGCACGTCAGATGATCATTGATTCCGCCAAGGCTTACGAAGACGCTAAATAAGTTTCCGACAGCCAGCAAAAAGGAGCCTTATGGCTCCTTTTTTATTACCCAACAGCAAGCAACAGTGGCTGTGGTTCCGGATTACAACCCGGTTTTTGCTCTCAGTTCTGCCAGCTCAGCTTCCGCCCGTAACGCGCGCTTCTCAGCCTCAACCTGGCGGGTCACATCTTTCTGTACACCAATGTAATACATCAGCTGATCCTGCTCGTTGAACACCGGTGAAATACTTAATTCATTCCAGAACTGGCTACCGTCTTTACGGTAATTACGCAACACCACCCGACACGGCTGATTATTCGCCAGCGCCTCTTTTATTTCCGCCAGTCCCTGCTGATCGCGGTCACCGGCCTGTAAAAAACGACAATCCTGAAACAGAATTTCATCCTGCTGATAGCCGGTCAGCTGCTCAAAAGCACGGTTAGCGTAAATCAGAATATTGTCATCTCCTTCACGCTCAGCAATCACAATTCCGTCGTTCGACGCATCAATGGCTTTTTTCAGTAACTCCAGATCAATCGGCGTCGAATCATCATTCACCATGGTTCCTCCAGCGGGTATTAACAGGCAATTGTCTATTTATCAGCAGGCTTCAATGTACTACGCCTGAGCCGCCAGAGAAAGCACCACGTATAACCTGCGCATCGGTTTACGGTGTTAGTTTTTACATTGTGTATAACTGCTTATAGAATCCCCTTTGCATCATCAACGAGATACGATTCAGCATGGCGAGCTCCACCCCCGACAATCAGGCCGCTTATTATCCGATCCGCGTGGTCTCCAGCGAAACCGGAGTCAATGCCATTACGCTGCGAGCCTGGGAGCGACGTTACGGCCTGTTAACTCCGAAAAGAACCGCCAAAGGTCACCGACTCTACAGCGAAGCCGATATTCATCTGATCAAACAGGTGGTCAGCCTGCTCAACCGCGGCATCCCGATTTCACAGGCGCAGGCAATGCTGGATCGTAATACTGACCCGGCGTCTCAGGTGCTGAAACCGTCGGTCAGCGACCAGACCTCACAGTGGCAACATTACCGCGAAACTCTGCACCAGGCGTTGCGCGACTTTGACGAACGCGCCCTGAGCGACACCTTTGAAGACGTTGCACAGTTTTTTCCCATCGATATCGCACTGCGTTTTCTGCTGATCCCGATTTACCGCCAGCTGAAAGACGCCGCTCAGGAAGAACTGGGCCAGGCCCGGCTGCGGTTTTATGCCGCCTTTTTGCAAGCCCGGCTGGCAGTACGTCTGTATCAATACGAAGAACAACCCCTGGGTGAGACACAGCCGTCGGTCGCCATCGTCAACTTCAGTCACCAGGACGAAGTATCGCTGCTACTGATGGCAGTGCTGCTCAAACAACTGGGAATGCGGCCGGTGTATTTTAACGGCCTGATGACCCCGGCTCAGACCGCCGAGCTGATGATCCGGCAACAATGGCAGGCGGCGGTGGTACAGGTACCACGCACGCTCGAAGGCGGACAGCTGGAACAACTACAAAGCCTGGCGGTAGAAAGTGGCAAACCCGTGTTTGTCAGCAATCAAAGCGCCGCTGATAACGAACATCTGAAACGTGCCGGGCTGATTCCGCTGGGCGACGACGTGCAACAAGGAGCACTGAATATCCGCGATTTACTGAAAGGCTCGGGTTTATGAGTCAGGCCGTTTACGAATTATTACTGCGCCAGCCGGAGTTATTACAGCAGGCACTGATCCTAGGTAACGGCAAAGATCTGCCGGCAAACTGGGTACAGCAGCTGCAACAACATAACAGCCGCATCATTACCTGGGACTGGCAGACGTTTCTGCAATATCAGGCACTGAACGATGAGCAAAAACAGTTTGCTCTGCCACAACAACTGCAGTCCGCTGACTGGCAACCACAACGGGTTATCCTGCTGTGGCCCAAAGCCAAACAACTGGCCACCAGCCTGGTGCAACTGATCGGCTCTCAGTTCTCCGAATGTTACGCCGTGGCGGCCAATGACGCCGGCGGTAAAAGCATCGGTAAAGCCTGCGCCGCCTGGTGTGAGCACAGCGAAAAAACCGACAGTGCCCGGCGCTGCTCTCTGTGGCATCTGCAACTGAAATCTCAACCGCCACACAACTGGTTAACTCAGGCCGAATCGTTCAGCCATCAGCAGCACAGCTACCTGACCCTGCCCGGCGTATTCAGCCATGGCAAACTGGACACCGGCACCCGGGTACTGCTGGAATATCTGCCCGCGCCGGCAAGCGGCCGACTGCTGGATCTGGGCTGTGGCAGCGGTGTCATCGGCCTGAGCCTGAAACAACAGCAACCACAGCTGGATGTCACCCTGGCGGATGTGGATGCCTTTGCACTGCGCAGCGCTGAGCTGAACAGCCTGCGGCTGGGTCTGCAAACACACGTACAGGCCAGCGACGGTCTGCACGATATTGACGGCCGGTTCGACTTTATTATCAGTAACCCGCCCTTCCATCAGGGTAAAGATACCGACTACCGGTTTGCTGAAACTTTGTTCCGCCAGGCCCGCAACCACCTGGTCAGTGACGGCCAGTTATGGATTGTCGCCAACCGCCATCTGGCCTACGAAGAATGGGCACAGCACCATTTTCAGCAATGTGAGATGCTGGCCCAGCAAGATGGCTTTAAAATCATCTGCCTGAGTCAGCCCCGCTGAGGAGAGACTATGCGTGCAGGGATTGCAGGGCTACTGCTGCTGGGCTGCAGCCAGATCTTTGCCGCGGCGCAACCGGATCCCGGCTCTGCAGCTCAGGCCTACGTCGTACAACAATATCCGGCCAGTTATTTCCGTCACTGGCAACCACTGACGGCGCTGGATATGTTGCTGCGCGTGCCTGCCATCAGCCTGCAGCAAAACACCGACGGCCGTATTCAGGTGCAACTGCATGGCATGGACAGCAGTTACCTGGCAATTTTACTCGACGGCCAGCCACTGGCAGGCAATGGCCAGAACAACAACCGTGATCTGGCTCAGATTCCTGCCAGCTTGGTGCAACGGGTGGAAATCTATCCCAATGGCATTGCCGACCTGGACTCCCGCGGCGGCGCTGCCGGTACGATCAACCTGGTGTTATTACAACCACAGCCACATACGGCAACGGCGCGGGTCAGTCTTGGTGGTGAACCACTTAACAGCGCCATGAACCTGGCAGGCAGTCAGCCACTGGCCGGCGGTAAGGTGACCTTACTGGCGGATTTCCAGAAACGACGCCAGCAACTGAAAGGTGAAGACGAACAACAGGCCGGACTCGTGCCACTGACAATCAGTGACCGCTGGAAAAGCCATAATGCGGAAAACAGCGCCGGTTATTACCTGGCCTATAACCGCCCTGTCGGCGAGCAGCAGCAATTCAGCAGCAGCCTGATTTACCTGCAGGATGATCAGCAACAACGCAACGATAACCGCGACAGCAACAACCCGCTGGCAGCGATCCGCAGCCAGCAGCAGCGTTACGATACCCTGCGCCTGAAAGCCCGGGTCAGTGGCACTCTGGGCCACCGCCGCTGGCAGTCTTACCTGTTAACCGAACAGTTTAAACAGCGGGAAACTCTGCAGACAGGACGGCTGCAGCATCAGGCCCGCCGCTGGCAGCTGCAGGCCAGCCTGAATGAACAACAGGATGAACACCACTGGCACAGTGGTATCAGCCTGCGCCGTATGGAGCGGGATGTCAGCTCGCTGCTGTCCGGCTCTCTGACCAGTCTGCAATCTCTGGATTTCCATGTCTCAGAGAACAGTCTGAACTGGTATCTGCTCGATCGCTGGGACCTGACCAGCAACACCTGGTTTGAAGCGGGTTTTCGCATGGAAACCTACGAACTGCGACAAACCGATGAACAGGGCAATAAAATAACCGCCGTCACCGGCGACACCTTCTGGCTGCCCAGTTTTCATCTGAAGTATCGCTATGATGACGAATTACACCTCAGCGTCAGTGGCAGTCAAAGCGCCCGCCAGCCAGAGCTCAGCCGCCGGATCCCCTATGCCATCCGCCAGGGAGAGGTTGAACTGCGTGGCAACGGCAATCTGAACGCCGAACTGGTCAGCGCCCTGAACGGCCATATTGAATACCGCAGCCGCCATTTGCACGGCCAGTATGCCCACCTCAACCTGTTTCATCGCTCCATCAATAACGCCATTCTCAATGTGATCAGCCAGCAACCACAAACCAGTGGTAATCCACTGACGGTGGTTGAGCCACAAAACAGCGCAGTCGCCGGTGTTCAGCAAGGCGCCTTGCTCGACCTGGGCCAGCCTTTGTCACAGTCTGTCCGGGTCAATCTTGGGCTGGGAGTCTATCGGTCGTATTTACGCGCCAATGGTGAGCGTAACGGCCAGCGACTGCCAAATCAGCCGGCTTACAACCTCAGTCTCAGCCTCGACCGCACAGCCGGCAGCTGGCAATGGGGTGGTCAGTGGCGTTATCAGGGCCACAGTGAAGAGCCATACAGTAATTTTGACCGGCCTGACGATCGTCAGACCAGTTACCTGGGACATGCGCTGGATCTGTACCTGAGTTATCAACAACCCCGCTGGCAGGCCGGTTTAACCGCCCGCCAGCTGCTGAATGATGATCGGGAAATACGCACGGCAGAAACACGGGTGCGGTTTCATGCTGAGCCGGTGTGGCAGTTGTCTGTTTCCGGCCGTTACTGAGCAGACAGTGCCAGACGACCCGGTGTTACCCGCAGCAATAACACCAGCATTAACAGCAACAACGGAATACTGCTGAGCAACAGACCATGCCAGCCAAGCAATAACAACACCGAACCGGACGCCAGCGCTCCCAGTGCCTGGGCGGTAAACACCAGCATATCGTTCAGTCCCTGTACCCGGCTGGCTTCATGAGGCAGGTAGCAGCGGGTCAGCAGCGAAGTACCGGCAACAAACAGCAGATTCCAGCCCAGCCCCAGCAACACCAGTCCCAGCCAATAATGCACCAGCGTCTGATCCCACCAGGAAATCAATAACGTCAGCGAGTAAATGGCCACACCGGCAACAATCATCCACCACTCTCCCAGCCGGCGTATCAGCTGGCCGGAAATCAATGAGGGTAAAAACATGGCGGCAATGTGACTCTGAATCACCCACTTGGCATCGCTCAGCTCATAACCGTATTGCACCGTCATACTCAGCGGTGTGGCCGTCATGATGTACGCCATCAGACCATAGCCGCCGGCGGCGGCGGCCACGGCAAGCCACAGCACCGGTTGCGACAGTAACGTCGTCAGCGAGCGATGGTCTCCGTCATGGTATTCCTGCTGCAGCTGCAACGCTGGCAGTACCAGCCATAACACCAGCGTACTGACTAACAACAAACCACCTAACCCGGCAAATGCCCCGGCAAAACCCGCATCGCTCCAGAGCTGATCCAGCCGGGTCAGCTCCGGGCCAATAAATGCCGAGGCCAGACCGGCAAGCAATAAACGGGCGGCCACTACCGGCTTACGGTCAGCCGCAACCGCATCCATTGCAACAAAACGGGATTGCTGGGTAACCGCAATCAACACACCAAAAGCAACGGCTGCCAGACAAAACAGCCAGAAGTTATGTTGCTGAATCCCCCAGGCCGCCACCCCGCTGCCGGCCATGCCAATCACACCTGCCAGCAGAAATACCCGTTTACGTCCCCAGCGCTGAGCCAATCGGGCAGCGGGCATCGCACTGACCGCCGTACCAATAATCATCAGCGCCACCGGCAAGGTGGCAAAGCCCGGGTCCGGGTGCAATTGTTTGCCAACCAGGCCGCCGACAAACACCATCAGCGGAGCGGCACTGAGAGTCAGAGCCTGACTCAGCATCAGCCACCAGACGATGGCCGGACCATTTACTGTGGTACGCATCCGTTATCTCACTCAGGGCATATTGCGCGAATAAAAAATCTCCAGCATTTCTTTGCGGACTTTTTCTTCAACCGTTACCCGCTCCTGCTGGCTCATATTGCGCGACCCTTCACCAAACAGATAGTTATCCAGCTCAAAGTCCTTAAGAATCATTTTGGTATGGAAGGTGTTTTCCTGATACACGTTCACGTCAATCATCTGATACGCATTTTGCGTATCTTCGCTGAGGTAGTTCTGAATCGAGTTGATATCATGATCAATGTAGTGCTTCACCCCGTCCACATCGCGGGTAAAACCACGCACCCGGTAATCACAGGTAACGATGTCGGAATCAAAGCTGTGAATCAGATAGTTCAGTGCTTTCAGTGGCGAAATCAAACCACAGGTCGAAACATCAATATCCACCCGGAAAGTACTGATGCCGCCATGAGGATGGCTTTCCGGATAGGTGTGCACCGTGACATGACTTTTATCCAGATGCGCCACCACCGAATCTTTCAGCGGCCCCGGGGCTTCTTCCATCAATTCTTCATTCGGCGGCACTTCATGTTCCGCAATCAGAATAGTGACGCTGGCGCCCTGCGGATCATAATCCTGACGGGCAATGTTAAGTACGTTCGCACCAATAATATCGACAACATCGGTCAGAATTTTCGTCAGCCGTTCTGCGCTGTATAACTCATCGATGTATTCAATATATTCCTGACGCTCTTTTTCTGTCTGGGTGTAACAGATATCGTAAATATTAAAACTCAGAGACTTGGTCAGGTTATTGAAACCGTGCAGGCGTAACTTATTGTTCAATAGCTTAATCCTCGGGATAGGTCGCTGTTCTGATCAGTCGACTTCAACAATGGTATAACCGTGGGTGATCTCCACCCCTCCCTGCTCCAACATAATCGATGCCGAGCAATACTTTTCCGCCGATAACTTCACCGCCCGCTCAACCAGCGATTGCTTCAGGTTTTTACCACTCACCGTAAAGTTAACGTGAATACGGGTAAATACACTGGGAACAGCATCCGCACGTTCGGCTTCGATATCGGCCACACAATCCAGCACCTGCTGACGCTGTTTTGACAAAATACTCATCACATCGAAACTGGTACAACCACCCAGACCCAGCAATAACATTTCCATTGGCCGAACCCCCATGTTGCGCCCGCCGTGGTCTTCCGGACCGTCCATTACGACGGTATGACCACTGCCGGATTCACCCAGGAACATCACGTTATCGACCCATTTAATGGTTGCTTTCACTTGCCTTCTCCGGTGTATTGACTTTCTCGGTGTAAAGAGGGCGGAGGTTACCACAGGCGTTGTTTTGTCGAGAAGAAAAAACTCTCAGCCCGGGTTAAAAGCGCCATCTGGCTTACGCATTTGCGCCAGTATCCTGTTTCACACCGTCATGACTTCAACTTGCCTCTATAATCAGTGATAATCCCTGCTTCTTTTAGACCGGACGTCACACTATGAGCCTTCCTCCATTAATTCCGAAGCATCACGACCTGGAAGACTTTTTAAGCCAATGCCATCGTCGTCGCTACCCTGCCCGCAGCACGCTGATTTATGCCGGCGAAGAAAGCGACACCCTGTATTACCTGATCAAAGGGTCCGTCACTGTGTTTATTGAAGACAGCGACGGCCGTGAAATGATCATGGCGTACCTCAATGAAGGGGATTTTTTTGGTGAGATGGGGCTGTTCGACGAGCAACAGAAAGAACGCACCGCCTGGGTAAAAGCCAAAACCGAATGTGAAGTCGCCGAGATCAGCTACGACAAATTTCAGGAACTGGCGAAACAGGACCCACAACTGATTTTCCGCATCTTCCGTCAGATGGCGGAGCGTCTGGGCCGCACCACCCGTAAAGCCGGCGACCTGGCGTTCCTCGACGTGACCGGCCGGGTAGCACGTACCTTGTTGGATCTGAGCAAAGAACCCGATGCCATGACCCACCCCGACGGCATGCAGATCAAAATTACGCGCCAGGAAATCGGCCGTATCGTCGGCTGCTCGCGCGAAATGGTTGGCCGGGTGCTGAAAGATCTGGAAGAACAGGGCCTGGTTTCCGTGAAAGGCAAAACCATGGTGGTATTCGGTACCCGTTAACCTGCGGTTACCAATCTGTCACACGAATATCACCTCTGCGTCTCCCGCTTTGCCGTGCCTGAACTAAACTCAGAAATGAGCACTTTAGGCGACAGGCTATTTACCGGAGCTTTTTGTATGACCAATGACTTCCTCTTTGCCGATGATGACGTAAGCAGCGAAGAGACCGACAGCAACACTCAGGAAGCGCCCCACTGGCGGGTTCTGGTGGCTGATGACGAGCCCGATGTGCATCGCATCACCCGCATGGTGCTGACCGGTTTTCAGTTTGACGGCCGGCGGGTAGAACTGGTCAGTGCGTATTCCGGCGAAGAAGCCAAACAAATCATGGCCGAAAATGAAGACATCGCCATGGCGCTGCTGGATGTGGTGATGGAAGAGGATCATGCCGGGCTGGAAGTCGCCCGTTATATCCGTGAAGACCTGCGCAACCGTTACACCCGTATCGTGTTGCGTACCGGCCAGCCGGGTCAGGCTCCGGAACAGGAAGTCATCCGCACTTACGATATTAACGACTACAAAGACAAAACCGAGCTGACCACCACCAAGCTCAACACCCTGATGTACGCCACGCTGCGCAGTTATCGTGATATCTGCACCCTGAACGAACACCGCAAAGGGCTGGAGCGGGTGATTCGCGCCTCCGCCGAGGTGTTCAGTGCCGGGGAGATCAGTGGGTTTGCCTCCGCCGTACTGAGCCAGGTCACCAACCTGCTGGGCCTGCAGCAAACCGCTCTGTATTGCTCCAGCAGCAGTCGCTACGACAAATTACACATCAGCGATAAACGTTTCCGGGTGCTGGCCGCCACCGGTGAAATGCAGGAATTTTCCGATATGGAGTCGTTTGATTCGATTCCGGACTATATCCGTGACGGTTTCGAGCAGGCGATGCAACAGCAAAGCAGCCAGTATTACGAAAACTACTACATCGGCTATTTCGCTTCCGAACGCGGCAGTGAAAGCCTGCTCTACGTGAAATACCACCGCGAGCCATCAGCGCTGGATAAACAGTTGCTGGAGATATACGCCACTAATGTCGCCATCACCTATGAAAACCTGCTGATGCGCGAAGACATTCTCGAAACTCAGCGTGAGCTGGTTTATATGCTCGGCGAAGCGGTGGAACGCCGCTCCCAGGAAACCGGCGCACACGTTAAGCGGGTGGCTAAAATCTCTCAGTTATTAGCACTGGCGTATGGCTTGTCGGCAGAAGAAGCCGAACTGGTGAAACTGGCGTCACCATTACATGACATCGGCAAGGTGGCCATTCCCGATCTGATTCTTAATAAACCGGGAAAACACACGGCCGAAGAATGGGCCATCATGAAAACCCATGCCGGTATCGGCCAGGAAATTCTGGAAAAATCCGAACGTAAAATCCTCAAACTGGGTGCCATTATCGCCGGCCAGCACCACGAACGCTGGGACGGCAGTGGTTATCCGAACGGCCTGCAGGGTGAGCAGATTCATATTGCCGGACGCATTACCGCCCTGGCTGATGTTTTTGACGCACTGGGCAGTAAACGCTGCTACAAAGAGCCCTGGCCGCTGGCGGAGATTGTTACCCTGATTCGCTCAGAATCGGGCAAACATTTCGACCCCCAGCTGGTCGAGCTGTTACTGGCCGACATCGACGAGTTTGCTGCAATCCGCCAGCAGTTCCCGGACTGATAACCGTCAGTCCGGCTGCTTGCTCAGCAAGGCCACGCCTCAGGGAAGC
This sequence comes from Bacterioplanoides pacificum, assembly GCF_042648445.1. Taxonomy (NCBI): domain Bacteria; kingdom Pseudomonadati; phylum Pseudomonadota; class Gammaproteobacteria; order Oceanospirillales; family Oceanospirillaceae; genus Bacterioplanoides; species Bacterioplanoides pacificum. The sequence continues at coordinate 443,041 of NZ_JBHRYB010000001.1, read as the reverse complement.
GGCACCTCAGCCCGGTTACCGGCCTGATCTTCCACCACCAGCGTCCAGTGTTTGCTGTTATCACGCGCCGGACAATACACCCGGATATGGCTGCCATATACCAGCTGGCCGTCACAGCGCTGGCCAGCGTCCCCCTGCAGCCATACGGCGGCAATCCCCATCCCATCATCAAACGCCATGGCGCTGGCGACCAAACGGTCCTCTTCACGCCACTTCAGTTGCTCCACCACCGGTGGCTGATGATCCGGAAAACTGCGGATTGACCATTCATCGGTACCTTCAGCACGCTCGACCTGGTTGCTGTAACCATCACCATCGCGGTCGTCATCACCATTATCGCCAATGCCATCACCGTCCAGGTCAGCCCATTCCCGGCCATCATCAGGGAATACATCCTGCGAATTGATATGGCCATCACCGTCACGGTCATTATCCAGCGCATCCGGAATACCGTCGCCATCGAGGTCAGGCGGGACGGAAGCCGCATTCCGTGGATCAGTACCAAGCTGGGTTTCATAACGGTTGCTGATGCCATCGCCGTCAATATCGTCATCGCTGTTATCGCCGACACCATCAGCATCCAGATCGGCCCACTCACTGACATCCCGTGGGAAGGCATCTTTGTTGTTTGCCACGCCATCGCCATCCAGATCGGCATCTAAGGCATCCGGGATATCATCCTGGTCCAGGTCCGGCGGCGTGGAGGTGGCATCCAGCGGGTCAAACCCCAGCCGGGTTTCGTGCACATTACTGATGCGGTCGCCATCGATATCCAGATCACTGTTATCGCCGATACCGTCCTGATCCAGGTCATGCCACTCACTGGCATCATGTACAAAAGCATCATCGGCATTCAGATAACCATCACCGTCGATGTCGTCATCGATCAGGTCAGGAATACGGTCACCATCCAGATCGGCCGGAACGGAGCGGGCATCCGCCGGGTCCGTTCCGGCACGCAGCTCGTAGTCATTAATGATGCCGTCACCATCCCGGTCCGGATCACTGTTGTCACCAATGCCGTCGTTATCAAGGTCGTGCCACTCACGGCCATCGCGCGGAAACTGGTCCATCGCATTACCGATGGTATCGCCATCCAGGTCGCTATCCAGAGCATCCGGAATACCGTCACCATCCAGATCCGCCGGCACACTGTTGGCATTCAGCGGGTTAAAACCCAGCCGCATTTCATAGTGATTATTGATCCCGTCGTTATCACCATCAGGGTCGGCATTGTCGCCCACACCGTCGCCGTCAAAATCCAGCCATTCACTACCGTCACGCGGGAAAACATCCTGCACGTTCACGACACCATCACCGTCAATATCCTCATCGACCACATCGGCAATACCATCCTGGTCCAGATCCGCCGGTACACTCAGGGCATCACGATCATCGCTGCCGGCCTGAATTTCCACCTCATTACGGAAACCATCACCATCACGGTCATCATCGGCGTTATCCCCCAGGCCGTCGTTATCGGTATCCAGCCACTCGGCCGCATCATCCGGAAACACATCGACGGCATTGTCAAAACCGTCACCATCCCGGTCACTGTCAAAGGCATCCGGCATCGAGTCGCCATCACTGTCCTGGGGCTGACTGTCGGCTTTCAGCGGGTCTGTGCCCATGTGTAATTCGAACACGTTCGGAACACCATCGCCGTCGGCATCAACATCGCGGTTATCCGGAATGCCATCACCATCGGTATCGGCCCAGTCATGGCCATCGTCGGGATACAGATCAGCCTCATCGGGTACACCATCACCGTCCCGGTCATCGTCCAGTTCATCCGGCAAGCCGTCGCCATCCAGATCCGCCGGTACCGATGCCGCGTCTTTCGGATCAGTGCCCAGCGCTTCTTCACGGTGATTCTCGATACCATCGTTGTCCCAGTCCGGATCTTCGTTATCCCCCAGGCCATCGCCATCCAGATCCGACCACTCCGTATCATCCAGCGGGAACACATCATCACGATTCAGATAACCATCGTTATCCATATCGTCATCGAGCAGATCCGGCCAGCCATCGCCATCACTGTCGACCGGTGTTTCACTGCTATCCGCCGGATCGTAATCCAGCTGTTGCTCCAGGTCGTTACGAATGCCGTCACCATCAAGATCCTGGTCCTGATTATCACCCACACCATCACCGTCGGTATCCAGCCACTCGCCGGCATCCAGCGGAAAATCATCGCGCCGGTTCGCCACCCCATCGTTGTCGATGTCGTTATCCAGTGAATCCGGAACACCATCGTTATCGCTGTCGCGCTGGTCTGCCACATCCGGATTGGTGCCTGCGGCTTTTTCCAGGAAATTCGACAAACCGTCGCCGTCGCGATCAGTGTCCAGGTGGTCGGCGATACCATCGCCATCAAGATCCTTAATGTCGGCCTGCACAGGCAGAGCTGGCAGCGCCAGCAGCAACACGCCACTGAACACAGCACCGCACAATCGGCGGTGCGGCGCAGACAAAGGTAAAAAACGGGTATAAACAGCAGGCATGAGAATTCTTTTTGTCGTTGTTATTATTGGCCGCAATTATTTTGCGGCACTGGGTTCCGCTTGTTTTTTCAGATAATTTTCTTCTGCCTCGGTTTTAGCAAAACCGTAACGGCACTGAATTGGCCGGTTTTTTTTATCCACCAGAATACCGGCCACTGCATTACCGTTGGTGGGCCGTACCAGCAGATAATCGTTGGCGCAGAACGCTTCTTTACCGGACGATTTTTCAGACACCTTAACGTCGGCGTCGGTTTGCAGCGACAACAACCGGAACTCATCAATGGTGGCTTTATCGGTTTCACTCGGATGTTTGATGTAGCCGTACATTTCCAGCGTAATCACTGCCACCACCAGGCCGATCATAAATCCCAGTCCAACCCATTTCACCAGATCGGGTTGCTGTACGTCGACATTGTGTTGTTCAGTCATGTTGTTCCTCATGGTCTTTCCCCCAGGCAGGCATCAGCTGCTGGGAAATATTCAGTTGATTTAAAATTCTTGCCACCACGAAGTCGATTAATGCTTCGATATTTTGTGGCTGGTGATAAAAGCCCGGCGACGCCGGTAAAATCACTGCGCCCAGCCGTGTCAGGGTTAACATATTCTGCAGATGAATTTCCGAATACGGCGTCTCGCGCGGAACCAGAATCAGCTTACGCCGCTCCTTCAGCGCTACATCTGCGGCGCGCTCAATCAGATTATTACTGGCACCACAGGCAACCGCTGATAACGTGCCGGTACTGCACGGACAAATCACCACCGGACCCGGCTGACCGGAACCTGACGCCCAGGGCGCCAGCCAGTCTTCGCGGCCAAAGGCACGGATTAACTCGCCGTCGACATTAAAATGTTGCGCCAGAAACTGAGCCTGAGCCTGGGGTTTGGCCGGCAATGCCAGATTAATTTCGGTGGCAAACACCAGCTGTGCCGCTTTCGAAACAATCACATCGACAGCCTTGCCGCCCTTAACCAGCACCTCGATCAGACGCAGGGCGTACAACGAACCGGATGCGCCGGTAATGGCCACACAAATGCGTTCAGACATCGGCAAACTCCTGCTCAAGGTCCTGCAGCAATAAACGGGGTAACCCCGCAAAACTGCCGTTCGACATCACCACAATACGATCACCGGGTTGTGCCTCTGCAATAACGGCGGCACGTAAGGCGTCAAGCTGATCATAACTGCTGGCGCCAACCTCACACTGAGCCACCACCTCAGCCAGTGACCAGTCGATATTGCCAGGCTGGAACCAGAATGCCATATCCGCTGCCGCAACCGACTGCGCCAGCTCATGTTTATGCACTCCCAGCTTCATGGTATTGGAGCGTGGCTCCAGTACCGCCAGAATGCGCCCTTGCCCACCCTCAGCCAGCAACCGCGCCCGGGCACCTGCCAGCGTCGTGGCAATTGCCGTCGGGTGGTGAGCAAAGTCATCAAACAACTGGATACCCGCAACGTCACCGACCTTTTCCATCCGTCGTTTCACCGATACAAACTCACCCAGAGCGGCGGCGGCGATATCCGGGGTGACACCCATATGACGGGCAGCAATCATCGCAGCAATGGCATTGGAAACATTATGCAGGCCGCTCAGTTGCCAGCTTACCGTCGCCTCGATGCCATCTGCCAGCAGGCTGAAACGCGATGCATCCGCAGCATCCAGCCGCCACTGCCAGTCACACTCAGGCGCTGCCGATGGCGCTTCTGTCAAGCCGTCAGCAGCGCGGGCAAAACGCTGTACCGGTGTCCAGCAACCCTGTTCCAGTACCCGCTCCAGCGCCTCTTCACCGGCCGGCAACACCAACAAACCATTGGCTGGCACGGTACGGATCAGATGATGGAACTGGCGTTCAATGGCCGCCAGATCCGGGAAAATATCGGCGTGATCAAATTCCAGATTATTCAGAATCAGCGTACGCGGCTGGTAATGGACAAATTTGGAACGTTTATCAAAAAAGGCGGTGTCGTATTCGTCGGCTTCAATAACAAAAAACGGCGAGTTATGAGGGAGTCGTGCAGACACGTCAAAATTCTGTGGCACGCCACCAATCAGAAAGCCAGGTGCACCATCGCCCAGCTTCTGGGTCCGGTGCGCGTATTCAAGAATCCAGGCTAACATGCTGGCGGTAGTGGTTTTGCCATGGGTACCGGATACCGCCGCCACCCATTTGCCACGCAACACGTATTGTCCCAGCCATTGTGGCCCGGACATATACGCAATTCCCCGTTCCAGCACATACTCCACCGACGCATTGCCACGTGCCATGGCATTACCAATGATCACCAGATCAACATCGGCAGGAATGCCCTGCGGATCAAAGCCTTCGGTAAGTTCGATGCCAGCCGCCTGCAACTGATCACTCATCGGCGGATAAACACCGGCATCCGATCCGGAAACTTCGTGCCCCTGAGCTTTTGCCAGTTGTGCCAGAGAACCCATAAAGGTGCCGCAGATGCCGAGAATATGAAGGCGCATGGTACTGATAACCCTGTACTGGTACGTATGTGGTAATGCTGAATCAGGCGCTAGTGTACTGACATCTTTGTCTGCGCCCAAGCGCTGAAAGATGACTTTCGTGTGCCCGACACAGGGTTTGACGCAAATGGCGGCGAATTCCTGAGCGATTTCCGGTATGATGCGCGCAATTTTGTATTCTGCTAAAGATCGTGAGGATAATCCCCTATGCAACGCCTGAGGACTTTTCTGGACCACCACTGCGACAATGAAGCCGTTACCGATATCATCGACGGCTTGATGGTGGCCTGTAAGGACATCACTCATCAGCTGCATCTGGGATCTCTGGCCGGTATTCTCGGCAGCGCCGAACAGGAAAACGTTCAGGGCGAATGCCAGAAAAAACTGGATGTTATTTCCAACGACCTGATCAAAGACACGCTGGCGAACATCGATGCCGTTAAAGGCATCGCCAGTGAGGAAGAAGACGAACCAGTGGCCTGTAATGCCAACGGTGATTACCTGGTACTGTTCGACCCACTCGACGGTTCTTCCAACATCGACGTAAACGTCACCGTTGGCACCATCTTCTCTATCCTGAAAGCCGCACCTGGCAGCGATGCCGCCAGCCAACAAGCTTACCTGCAGGCCGGTACCGAGCAGGTGGCCGCCGGTTATGTGCTGTACGGCCCATCGACTCTGCTGGTATTAACCGTGGGCAAAGGAGTGTTTTCCTTTACTCTGGACCCACGTGACGGTGAATTTTTCCTGCAACGTGAAAATATTCAGATCCCGGCTCAGACTCAGGAATTCGCCATCAATATGTCGAACCAGCGTTTCTGGCTGCCACAAATGCAGAACTACGTCGGCGACTTATTACAGGGCGAAGAAGGACCATTAGGCAAGCGCTACAACATGCGCTGGATTGCTTCCATGGTGGCCGAGATTCACCGCATCCTGACCCGTGGCGGCATCTTTATGTACCCTTACGACAACCGCGATCCAAGCAAACCAGGCAAGCTGCGGTTAATGTACGAAGGCAACCCGATGAGCATGCTGGTTGAACAGGCCGGTGGTAAAGCTTCAACCGCATTTGAAAATATTATGTCGGTTCAGCCGGAAGGTATTCATCAGCGGGTATCGGTCGTGATGGGCTCTGCTGACGAAGTCGCAACCGCCGAAAAATACCACGCCTGAGCCTGACAACCAGACGTGTATAAATAAAAAAGCCAGGGACTGCCCTGGCTTTAGCAACAGAATACCCAGCGTACCGACGGTACTGACCGCACCGGCAGCAAACGATAATGGATAACCAGCCGCGATTACTCCGCAACACCGGGGTTTTTAAATACCTGTTTATCAATACCGTATTTTTTCATCTTTTCGTATAACGTCTTACGCCCCAGTCCCATCTCCTGCTGAGCTTCTTTCAGCCGCCCCTGGTGCCGGGTTAATACTTCACGAATCAACATTTCTTCATAGCGGCTGACCTGCTCTGCCAGAGTAATGGCGTTACCACCGGAGGCATCCTGATGTAACCCGGCAAATGCCCGCTCACTGCCAAGCAGCACGGTACATTCCGCCAGATTCCTCAGTTCGCGGACATTGCCGGGCCAGTCATGGCTGAGCAACTGCTGACGCTGAGAGGCAGTCAATGGAGGTACTTCTGAACCATAACGATTAGCAGCCAGCCAGACGAAATGTTCAAACAGCAGCGGAATATCCTCACGCCGGTTACGCAATGCCGGAATGTGAACCTGCACCACATTCAGGCGATAATACAGATCAAGGCGAAACTCGCCGTTATCACTGAGTTGCTTCAGGTCTTTTTTGGTCGCGGCAATGATGCGGATATTCAGCGGGATTTGCTGATTCCCCCCTAAAGGTTCAACTTTACGTTCCTCCAGTACGCGCAACATTTTTATCTGCAACGCCATTGGCATACTTTCTATCTCGTCGAGAAACAGAATGCCGCCATCCGCATGTTCAAACTTACCGACCCGTTTTTTTCCGGCACCGGTAAAAGCGCCTGCTTCATGGCCGAATAATTCACTTTCGATCAGAGACTCAGGAATGGCGCCACAATTAATCGCCACAAACGCTTTATCACTGCGGTTACTGTGAGCATGTAAATAGCGGGCCACCAGCTCTTTACCACAACCGGTATCCCCCTGAATCAGAATGTCCGCCGGCGTATCTTTAATATGATCCAGCGTATCACGCAGCTGTTTCATATCCGCGTGATTACCGATAATCCGTGGCCCCGGGTGACTCTGTGCCTGAACTTCACGCCGCAGCTGGCGATTTTCCAGTGTTAATAATCGTTTCTCCCGGGCACGCCGGATGGTTTCCAGCAACTGTTCGGTAGAAAATGGTTTTTCCAGGAAGTCGTAAGCTCCCAATCGCATCGACTCAACGGCCAGCGAAATATCACCATGACCGGTGAGCATAATGACCGGCAAATCGCTGTCGATGTGTTTGATCGCGGTTAATAATTCAATGCCATCCATCTCCGGCATATTAATATCGGTCACGACCACACCCGGCCAGTCCGGCTGAATAGTCTGCAAAGCCTCGCGCCCATGACAGGCGGTCAGTGCGGTGATTTCTTCAATCTCCAGCGTCTGGCTCAGCGAGTGGCGGACAACATCTTCGTCATCAACAATAAGAACCTGTGTCATCCGTTTTCTCTCCGCTGTTCTGCCGTGGGCAGGGTTAATACAAAGACCGTTTTTGCCGCGCTATCCGGCTCACTTTCTTCTTCCGGCGCCTCTTCCAGCAGCAGAGACCCGCCAAGCGTTTCGACAATACGCCGGGATAACGCCAGGCCAATACCTAAGCCACTGCTTTTGGTGGTATAAAAAGGCTCAAATATCTTTTCCCGTAAATCAGCAGCAATCCCAGGGCCAGAATCCCGCACCCGGATATGCGCCAACCCTGCTTCAGTGGTCACCCGGATCCGGATATTCGCCTGCGACTGTCCCTGCATGGCTTCTGCGGCATTGGTTAACAGATTCACCAGTACCTGCTGAATCTGTACCGGCTCGGCGTACACCTGCAAACCGGCAGGACCCGGGTCAATATCGACACGGATCGCCGACTTTTTCAGCAACGGGTTCATAATCAGCATCACCCCGTTGATAATTTCCTGCCAGTCCGTCATACGCGGTTCCGGCGGTGTGCGCCGGGAAAATACTTTCAGGCGTGACACGATGCCCTGCATGGTCTGGAGAATCTGATGCATCTGCGCCAGGTTATTGTCCACCAGCTCAGTTTTTCCTTTAGTCATCAGCCGCTGGCTGTTTTCAACATAGGTCTGTAACGCCAGTAACGGCTGATTAAGCTCGTGATTAATACCCGCCGACATCTCCCCTAACACGGCCAGTTTGGCTGCCTGAATCAGCTGCCCCTGGGTTTCCTGTAACTCACGCTGGCTGCGGCGGTAATGATCTACCAGCTCCTGTAATTCATCATTGGATTGCACCAGTTCTGCGGTGAGTTCCGTCACCCGGCGTTCCAGTTCCTGATTCATCCCTTCAACATGTTTCTGGACCTCGGCACGTTTGCGCCAATACATCCACAGCAGCAGCAACACCCCGATAAAGAGGGTGTAATAAAAACAAAACAACAGAATCTGCTGATACAGTTTGGATAACGGTGACACCGCCATCACATGCCAGCCGGCTTCTCTGACCACAGCACGACGCACCAGATAACGCTGTGTCAGGCCCCGTTTATTCAGATAAATATAGGCACCTTCAAACGCCGTAGCCGGTTGGTTATTTCCCACTGCACTCAGGCTGGTAATACCGTAACGCTGGGCCTGAATTAATACGTGGCGCTGGCGGTCCGGCATCGGATATAGCGTACGACGACGCCATTCAGCATCGCTGGCCGCAATAATAACGCCGTCATAACCAACAATTAAAAAACCGGCCTTGTGACCTTCTAACTGCCTAAATGCCTGAGTTAACGCTAATTTAACCACCGCAACGCCTACGACATCTCCCTGCTGCATTACAGGAGCTGCAAAAAAATACCCGGGCCGTCCGGTGTTCATACCGTAAGCAAAATAACGGGCTGTCTGGCCTGCGGCGGCCTGCTGAAAATAGGGCCGGAAACTCAGATCATTAGCCATCAGGGTATCGGCGGTGGCACTGTTGCTGGTTGCAATAACCCGGCCCTGATTATTGATAACATAAATAAATTCAGCATTCAGGTTCACAGCCATACGCTGCAGAAAGCGGCTGAGGGATGGCGTCTGCAACGCATTACGGCTTAATGCCTGCCTGACACTATTCAGCTCAGCGACCGATTCGGCAATGTTCTGGTAGGGTCTGAGGTATTTATCCAGACGATCGGCCATCATCAGGGCTTCGCCTTCCATCTCACTGAGAATATCCTGCTCAGCAACCCGGTAAGCCATCAGACTGACAATCACCAATCCCACCACCCAGAGCAACGCCAGCCAGAACCAGAAGCGGGGTAATTCCGTGCTTTGTGTTATCGCTACTGCTGTGTCTTCTGACATTATTTTTCCACCAGGGGTAAAGAACACCCCACCACCCCACAACAATGTTTCATATCCCACCCATTTTCCGTTTTCTGTCCGGCTAACTGACAGATAAGTGCAACGTGAACCGCGCCCTCCGGCCACCCGACCAAAGTCAGAGAAGAGTAATTGTGGAGACTGCCGTTGCGCTTGCGTTATATCAACACGATGACCGATAACCAGCAGCGAAAATAGCATTTTAGCCCAGCCAAAGTGATTCACAGCAGGGAAATAACGTATTCGCAGGAAGAAGCCGGATAAGGCCACTAAACTCTGATACCGGGCTGTTGGCATATCGCTTGCTCAACCGGATAAAAACTCTAACGCTAAAAACAACAAAGGATCCGCTCATGAGAAGGTTAGCTGCGATAATCATCGCAACGCTGAGCGCCAGCTGGCTGACACCGATACACGCCGCCCCGATTGAAATTAAATTTTCCCATGTGGTCGCCGAAAACACTCCGAAAGGGAAAATGGCCATCCGCTTTCAGCAACTGGTTGAACAGCGCCTGGCTGGAAAAGTGACCGTCAGAATTTACCCGAACTCACAATTATTCACCGACGCGAAAGTCTTGCAGGCGATGCAACTGGGTGATGTGGAAATGGCCGCACCGTCGTTGTCCAAGTTTCAGAAATACACCAGCAAGCTACAGATTTTTGACTTGCCGTTTTTATTTAAAGATATACAGGCGGTGGAAAAGTTTCAGAACAGCAAAGCCGGTAAAGAGTTACTGAAATCGCTGGAACGTAAAATGCTGGTAGGTCTGGGATACCTGCACAACGGCATGAAACAGATGTCTGGTTACCAGCCGGTACGCACCCCGGCGGATATTGCCGGCAAAAAATACCGCATTATGGCCTCTGATGTATTACAGGCTCAGTTCGAAGCGGTAAACGCTATTCCGTTAAAAAAACCGTTTTCAGAAGTATTTACCCTGCTACAGACCCGTGCCATTGATGGCCAGGAAAACACCTGGTCAAACACTTACTCTAAAAAATTCTTTGAAGTACAACCCTACATCACCGCAACCAACCACGGTGTGCTTGACTACCTGGTCGTGACATCAGCCGAGTTCTGGTACGGACTGCCGCAGGATATTCGTCTGAAGCTGCAACAAGCCCTGGATGAAGCCATTATTTACGGCAATCAGATCGCTGCGGAAAAATCCGTTGATGATCGCCAGAAAATTATCGATTCCGGCAAAAGCCAGGTCATCGACATCAGCGAAGCCGAACGGCAGCAGTGGGTCGATGCAATGCGTCCTGTGTGGAAACGTTTTGAAAATGAAATCGGTGCAGACCTGATCCAGGCAGCCATCGAAGCTAACCAATAATTAACAGGCAAAATAGTATGAAAAAAACACTGATTAGCGGCATCGTTCTGACAACGTTATGCGCCACCGCACAGGCAGAAAACCCGGTTAATACCGACGTGTATGGCTCCTTACGTATTGGTCTCGATCATATCGGTGCCAACAGTAATGACGATGGCCTGAATGGCCGTGATTTCTTAAGTCGGGTTGGTATAAAAGCCAATCAACAACTGAGCGATACACTGCAGGTCACCGGTCAACTGGAATACGGCATGGATGCAGACATCAAACAGAAAAACGAACCACGGTTACGGCTTGCCAATGTTGGTGTTAAAGGTAACTTCGGTGCCGTTTATTACGGGTCACAAACCACCCTGTGGCATAAGCTGGTACGTGGCGCTTATTTTTCTGATGGTAACGATTCCTTACGCCAGGGCGCTATCCGCGATGACGATCTGATTCAGTATTATTATCAGCAGGGCGGACTGTTACTGGCAGCCGGTCTGCAGGCAGAAGAACGAGATGGCGACGACATTGATCAGTATATGGCTGGTGCCGAATACCAGCTGGGTGCGCTGAAACTGCAGGCGGCATACTCCAAAGATAACCGGGGAAATAATAAAGGCGACCTGCTCGGTGCCCGTATCTGGTATAAAATTAATGATGCATTCACCCTGTCAGCGCTGAGCCATCAGGCCAGCAAAGATTACGACCTGTACAGTGGCAACTCATCTGGCGATGTTAAGACCGACAGCGTGAAAGCGGTCAGCAGTTGCAGCGCAGAGAAACGTGCTACGCATGCGTTGTACGCTCAATATCGTTTCGGCGCTAACATGCTGCACAGTCGTTACGCGATTAATCAATGTGACGACGCGGGCGACGCTGACTCAGTGAAAGTCGAATACGTACGTTTTATCAGCAAAAAATTCCGCACCTGGTTGTCCTACGAATACATCACTCAGGATGATGATCGCTTGGAAGTGGCTAGCGCCGGAACAGCCAAAGCGTCAGAAGAAAATATCTCAGCAATCCAGCTGGGTGCCCGTTTCGACTTCTGATAATCCGGGCATCCGGATAACCCAAAAGTTATCCGGATGCCCACTAACGAGCTGGTTAATAAACCACTATGATCCGTTTCCTGATTTCTTGCCTGGTTATATCAGCCATCAGCTGGTCCTGCTACGCTGAAACCCGTGTCAGTTTAACCCTGCCCGCCGCACTTGAGCTGATGGCGGTGGATCAACAGCCGGTCAATTCTCCCAGCCTGGTCAGCGGCAGTTATCAGCAACCGATTGCCGTTGGTACGCACCGTTTAACCGTTAAATACCTGCAAAACTGGAATAATAATGATGACGGTGGTCAGTTATTTGAGTCCGAACGGCTGGTGATCGACCATCATTTTCTGCCAGGAAAAAACTATCAGCTGACGATTCCGCCACTGAATAATGCCTGGCAAGCGGAAGCGTTCGCCCGCCAACCGACTATCTGGCTGTCCGAAAATTCAGAAAAAGTCGCAACGGCCTTCACGGCGGAGCAAGCACAGCAACGGGAAAAAAAACAGCCTGAAAGCGTCAGGCTGAAACAAATGAAATTACTCTGGCAACAGGCCAGTCCGGCTGAACAGCGGCGTTTCCGCCACTGGCTCAACCATCCGGACTGATGTTTAGCCTTTCTGCGCGGCGGCCATCGCTTCAAACTGTTGTTTGATAAAGTCACCGGTGGAGTTCAACTTCTGAATAATGGCATCGTTAAATAGAAACTGGCTTTTTAAGCGGGCTTCCTGGGCAGCCAGGCGAGCATCCAATCGCTCACGGTCGGCCAATAAATCTTCTTTTTCGGTATCTAACGCACTTTGCTTATTGGTAATACTGCCGTTTTTAAAATCCAGAATACCCGATAAAATATCGTTCAGCTGATCACCAAAGCCGGTCACATAACTGACTGTTCCCCGATCCCCTAGCGCGCCACCGCTTACCTTTAAACGTATACCACTGGCATCGTCAATTTCACCTTCTTTGGCTTTGCCCGCTTCACCATCGGCCTGGCCGGCAATAAAGCCGAATGTCGTTGATGCTGCCGCCGGAACCTCCTTCATGGTAACGCTGGAATCACCGCCTTTTGAGGCCGAAATAATGCCGAATTTCTGATAGGCAAAGGATGCGGGATCATCATTATATTCCACCTGCACCTGCTTACCGGCATCCTTAAGGGTGGCGTTAGTGTTAATCGCTTCCTGCAAAGCAGCCGCCAGAGTAGCCCCACTGTTATACACCGCCGGCTGATTCAGCGTGATTTCAGCCTCAACCCCGTCCACCTCAATGGTAAAGGTGTTATTAGTTGCATCCAGAATAACCGGTGTGGAAAAATCGGCCGCCGGATTGGCAATATAAAAACCATTGGTGGCGGCCTGATTGCCGTTCTGTGCCGTCAGGAATTGTCCTTTGCCTTTTGCTTCTACTCCATTAATTTTACCGGCCACATCGGTACCGGTTGCAGCCTGGGGCGAATAACTGGCAGCATCCCGTAAGCCAAAGATGGTAATGGCTTCAACATCCAGATCACTGAACGAAACCGCCGTCGCATTCCCGCCAATATTAATATCAAACGACCCGAGATCCGTTTCCGGGTCATAGTTGTAGGTCACCGTCGGGTCTAGGTCGTAGCCGTAACGCCGGGTGTCATCAAACCCCATAGCGTCGTAACCATTACTCTGAGTTTCGGCCACCAGTCCCAGATTCGCGGCCGCAGTGCCGGCCAGATTTTTAACCTCAATGGCCGCTGAAGCGCCAAAGGTTGCTGCTGTTTTGGTGCCGTCTTTTGCTACCGTTTCAAAATAAATCTGATCCGAGTCATCCAGCTTCGCCACCACATCACCGGCTTTAAACTGGCCACTGGCAACCAGTGCTGAATCCAGTGCCTGCTGCACCACGGTCAGTGTTGAGTTTTTATCATTACTGCCCGCAGTACCATCACCATCCACATCGACGTTAATATCAACACCGGCAATATTCAGTGTAAAGGTAGCATTATTTCCGCCAGAAAAATCGATGCCACCGGCAATCACAGCACCCGCAGAAGTGGTTGCGCCACGACCATCCGATGACACTTCCAGATACTCTTCATGTCCGGTTGCCACGCTGGTCAGCTTCAGTCCGGTACCATCGGCACTGGCAGTCACAACCCCGGCGCCAAAAGCGGAATCCAGAGCCGCCTGGACATCGGCAACATTGTCACCTGAGTCTGTATTTACAACGACTTCTTTTTCAACCCCGGAAACGTTCAGGGTAAAACCGGCGTTCGCGCTGGTAAAATCAATATTGGTGGAAATATCGCGGCTGCTGGTGCTGCTTTCTGCGCCACTGACAACCGTTGAAAAATTGGCATCGCTGCTCAGCTGGTTAGCGATAGCCGTCTGAATGGCGGCGGCCATATCGGCTCCACTGAGATAGGTACCAGCCGGAACACTGACTTTTGCCGAAGTCGATACGCCATCAATATCCATATTAAATGCCACCGGGCTGGCAAAGGTAATTCCCGGATCACTGCCATTACTCTGAGCACCCTGTGTTGCATCCAGCCCCAGAGCAATATCATTCACACTACTGCCGGCCGCGCTAATTTCGATGCTTTGCGCCGCGCCGACTGCGGTCGTGGTAAAAATCAGATAGCCGTTATCATCAAATCCGGCTTCCACCGCGCCATTTAATGCCGTGGCATCGATGGCCGTCTGAATCGCCTGTAACGTATCACCACGATCACCAATAACACCATCACTGTTCAGATCGTTGCCAGCGGCATTCTGATTCACCGTAACGGCAATCGGCCCGCCACCGATATCGAGAGAAAAAGTGGCATTATCCGTGGAAAAATCAATGCCCTGAGTGTCATCCAGAGTTAATGTACCCGGCTGTGTGGAGGCACCTTTACCAACAAACGCATCGGCATTAATCGTGGTTAACTCGACCCCGTCAAAGGTTCCCTTACCCAGGATATTAAAGCCCAGCGTGTTCGCCGTGTTGGAATCAACGCTGGTAAATGAAATTCGTGAGTCTGAACCGTATTTATTCGACGTAATAGAAAATGACTTCGCACTGGCATCAAAGTCGACCGATACCGAGGAGAAACTGTTTTTAAAGGTTGGGTTACTGTTGATCTGTAACGCAATCTGTTTCGCCAGCTCATCACCACTGCTGTAGCTGCCATGGGTCAGGCTGATCACTTCATTGGTGCCATCCACATTAATGGTAAAACCATCATTGTTTTCATCAATAACAACCGGAGAAGAAAAATCCAGCGCACTGACACTGCCCCCCTGATAAACCGCCTGGGTCGCCAGCTGAGTGATTTCCACACCATAAGAGCCCGACTGAGTATTGATCGAGTCATTGACATAAGTGATCTGACTGTCACTGGTTGAACCACTTTTAGCCAGAATACTGACAATCGTTTCCGGCTCTTCACTCAGTGCCTTGGTAAACACCGAAGTATCAAAATCCAGCAGGAAATCGTTATTACGGTCTGTGTTAACTCCCAGCTCCGTCAGCGAACGATACTGAGTGCCCACCAGGCCGGAAATGGGTTGGCTGATTAACGAACGCACCTGCTGCTGAATAGTCCGGATGGTGGCATCACCTAATAGTAGACCGGCTTGTTCGGATTCAGAATCGTAAGAGGTCAGATCGTCGGTAAACTTTTTAAACTCGTTATAAGCATCAACAAATGCCTGAATATTTTCCTGAATCGCTTCGGTATCCGGCTGCACCGATACCGTCACCTGCTTGCCAACGTCCGCACTTTTCAGATTCAGAGATACCCCGGGTACCACTTCATCAACCGTGTTTGAATCGCGGGTAATGGTCAGGCCGTTCACTCTCAGCTGAGCATCTTCACCCCGGGCTGTTTCTTCCAGCGCTCCGGCACCATTCTGATTTTCGTTGTAGGCAATTGCCGACAAACCGGAAGTGGCCAGGTTGCCGTCTGAGTCAAAGGTTTCGATACGCATCGCACTGCTGGCACCGGTATCGGAGGAGCTGATGACCAGGCGATAACCACTGCCATCATTAATAATATTGGCTTTAGCGCCGATATTGGCGTTATTAATGGCATCCCGGATGCCACTGAGGGTCTGATTCGATGAATCGATAACAATCGGGTCACCACCTTTATCCGGATTAACATCCTGGCTGACAAAATTACCGCTGCCATCGTAGCTGATATCACCAAAGCTGATACGGATTTCGCCGGTGCCGATGATTTCGTCGTAACTGGAATAGGCGCCGGTGACCAGCGAATGCGATTTTGCCGTATTCAGCACTTCGATATTATAACTACCGGTGTCAGCCAGCGCTGAACCGGTGGCGGTTAAAATACTTTCATCCGATGAGGTTGCGACGGTAGAGCCGGATTCACTGGGAGAGGCCAGCGCCCCGGCAGCGGCTTTCAGTTTATCCGCCAGCGACTGAATTTCACCGTAGGCGGTAATTTTGGCGTCGACGATTTTTTCTTCACGATCCAGACGCAGTTCCGATGCTTCACGCTCGGCCCCGATAATTTTGTCCACCAGATCATTGGTTAACACGCCTGAACCTAAACCCAGGGATTCAATAGCAGCCATAATACCTCCTCTCCCGGCGCCCGTTTAACACGCCTTTACCTGTCTCCCGGAAACGCAAAACCCCGGTATCAACCTTATCGGCCGATCCGGGGTTATTATTAGTGCAGATGTCAGTTGAGTCACCTCTTTATGTTGCTGAGGTGGTCTCCGTCATACCTGAGCGCTGAATAATAACGATGGCTCCTCATCATTCAATTTCTGCGCCAGTGTCAGGGCTAACTCATCAGGGATCTGACGGATCAACTCGGACGACTCCTTATCAAACACCTTAATCACAGTACGACCGCTGTCTTCATCCAGCTGGAAGTCGAGAGTGCGTTCAGTGGATTGCACGTAGTCATTCAGTTTAGAAACAGCATCTTTCACCTGTTCTTTACTCACTTCGGCAACCTTGTCACTCATGGCTGGCAAACCTTTGCCGCTCTCATCTACCTGCCCGGCTTTATAAGCCTGAACTGCTGCGGATGAAGTCGAATCAGCCTGGACAGACGGCTTATTGCCGGCAGCAACCAGCTGCACTCTGTCGGTCATTGTGGCTTTTATCTCATTCATAACTCACCTCGCATGTCTGGGTTATGCTCTCCGGTTACTTTTCAGTAACCGGAGAAATAAGTTCCGGAGAACTTATCCCAGCAGGGACAGAACCTGCTGACCCGCCGCATTGGCCTGAGCCAGTACCGAGATACCTGCCTGCTGCAGTACGTTAGTACGCTGCAACTCAGCAGTTTCCGCTGCGAAGTCGGCATCCTGAATCCGCGAGTTCGCTGAGTTCAGGTTTTCTGAGGTGATCTGCAGGTTACTGACGGTGGATTCCATCCGGTTCTGCACCGCACCCAGATCCGCACGCTGGCTGGCAACCTGAGCAATGGCGTTGTCCACGGCCACCAGCGCATCCTGCGCACCTTCGAAGGTAGAGATATCGATATCAGTCAGTGCCTGGCCGTCTTCACCGCCGCCGTAAACACCGGCTTTAAAGCCAGAGTCTTCCAGACCCGTTGTACCATTAGTACCGATGCCCACTTCATAAGCACTGGCTGACGATAAAGTAACCGTTGAGTAAGTTGTCTTTGCACCAGAAGCGTAGCTGTATGCATCAACGGTGGTCGCACCACTATCCACACCAACGCTATCAGTGCCCAGGCCAAAGTTCCGAATATCGGTACCCAAATCAGTAACAGATTCACTCGCAGTTGCGGAGTCCGCAAACAATGAGATGTTACGACCATCAGCAGCCGTTAAGGTAAGGGACTCGCCATTGTCGCTGGCAACCACACCAGTCTGACCGCTGACTTCGTTAATTGCCGCAATCGCATTGGCTTTGTTTTTCTCATAATCTCCGGTTTCAGTGATATCGACTGCGACATTATTGATAGTCAGACGGATACTTTCACCTGCAGTAACCGCACCGGCGGTAGCCCCAAAACGCAGAGCACCAGCGTTGAGAAGATCAGTCTTAGAGCCACCTACAACTTCCGTTGCGTTGGCCTCTGCCGTAACACCAGTGTCTTCAGTTGATTTATTAATCGCTGCTGCAATCGCAATCCCTGAAGCTGCCGCATCAGATGAACCTGCAGTAGTGTCAGATGCAGTATCATCAAGGGAGGTCGAAGCCTGAATCGACACGCCGTTGATGGTTAAATCACCAGAATCCAACCGTTTTTCAGAGGCTTTCGCCGCATTAGCGGCAATCGCCACATCCTCTTGCGTGTTACCGCCAACCGTAATGTCATCATAGCCTGCTGCATCAAATGCTGCCTGCAGATCCGCTTGGGTAGCCGCACCAGTCACAGTCACATCAATTGTAATTCCAGCGGCCGTTGCTTCAGCTTCAGCCAATACATCCGTTTGTGCAGTGGTTGATACTGTAGTAACACCTGCTGTGCCACCGACTTCTTGCTTGGTGGTACTGCTGGACGCTGTCTGCGCTGAATACGTACCTGCCGCCAGACCGGAGTTTTCGATATTACCGTTACCAGTATCGTTACCACCGCTAATCACAATGTCCGTATTGGCATTCTGAGCGGTCAGAGTGAAACCGGCATAATGAGTCTCTGCTGTATTAACACCGGTATCGGCATCAGCCAGGCCATAATCGGCCAGATTAGTAGCTGCACCATCAATGGTGATATTACGACCATCCGCTGCGGTCAAAATAACACCGCCGTCTTTACCACCGTCAGAGGCCGTGACACCGGTCTGTTCCGCTTTGGCGTTAATCGCTGCAATTACAGAGCCCCGGGTACCGGCTTTGGCTGCTTCACTGGTGTTATCGGTACCCTGAATTTCAATGGCAACGCCATTCAGTGTAACCGTGGTACCACCACTGGCATCTCCTGCAGAGTCCATATCCGCACCAACGACCACGTTTGCATCAACCGTTGCGGTAACGCCGGTAACATCGGCCACGTCATTTATTGCAGCCACTTTAGCGATGGCGCTTTTTTCTTTATCGGTGAACGACAGCTCGTCATCGCCGGCAACCGAAGCACGAATGCCTTCGCCGTTAATCACTAAATCGCCGTTGCTTAATTTTTCGCTGGTGCCCTGTGCTGACACACCGGCCTGGGAAGAAGAACCCAGTTTGTCTGCAGTCAGCTCAGCAATGGAAACATCCAGCGTCTGACCGGCGTTGGCACCGATCTGGAAAGTAGCAGAGAAAGAACCGTCTAACAGCTTACGGCCGTTGAAGTCAGTTTCTTCTGCGGTACGGGAGATCTCAGCCACCAGCTGATCAACCTCAGCCTGCAGTGCATCGCGGTCAACATCAGAGTTGGTTGCGTTAGCGGACTGTACCGACAGCTCACGGATACGCTGCAGGTTTTCATTAATGGAACCCAGAGCACCTTCGGCAGTTTGTGCCAGCGCGATACCGTCACCGGCGTTACGCACAGCCACGTTCAGGCCTTTGATCTGAGAAGTGAAACGTGTCGAAATTGCCAGACCCGCCGCATCGTCTTTTGCGCTGTTGATACGCAGACCAGACGACAAACGTTGCAGTGCGGTTTGGTTCGCAGACTGCGATTTGTCCAGGTTACGCTGGGCGTTAATCGAGGCAATGTTGGTGTTAATAATTTGAGGCATAGCTTCGTCTCCTTTGCCACCGGTGGTGGCTATTGCCCACGATGCGGGGCTCAACTTAGTTCGTTACATCCTTTGTAACGGCACGCCTCAGAATTTCTTTTATACCTTTTTAGACTTTTCTTATTGTTTTTTATAACTACTAACCAATACAAACAAAAAGCGCCGCTCACTGGCGCAATGCTGTTCACTTAAGCTTGAAGCACAGCGTCTGGCTCCCACGCTCTGCGTGGTAGTCATGTCTGAACGTCTGGCTCCCACGCTCTGCGTGGTAGTCATGTCTGAACGTCTGGCTCCCACGCTCTGCGTGGTAGTCATATCTGAACGTCTGGCTCCCACGCTCTGCGTGGTAGTCATATCTGCGTCTGGCTCCCACGCTCCGCGTGGTAGTCATGTCTGAACATCTGGCTCCCACGCTCTGCGTGGTAGTCATGTCTGAACGTCTGGCTCCCACGCTCTGCGTGGTAGTCATATCTGAACGTCTGGCTACCACGCAGAGCGTGGGAGCTAGAACATATCTACCACGCAGAGCGTGGGAGCTAGAATAACTGATACAAACAAAAAGCCCCGCTCACTGGCGGGGCTTATCGTTGGGCCGCTCAGGCTGGTTGCCTGTCAGAATTTCAGCTTAACCCCGACATTCAGCGACCGTGGCTTGCCCGGACGGAAACCGTAGGGTTTGGCTGAAACGACATATTGTTCATCCAGCAGGTTATCTACCGTGCCGTAGAACTGCAGTTGCTGGCTGACATGATACGCCGACGACACATCAAATACCGTGTGGGCATCAATCCGATCGGCCTCAGCAATGGCACCTTTTCCTGGCACGTTACGCATTTCGCTCTGATACAGCGCCGACAAATTGATACGCCAGGCATCATGACGGATACCGGTCTGAATATTCAGACGGTGCTCCGGCAGGTAGCCGATTTCATAACCCTGTTCGATCTGTAGGCCTTTTTCACCAAAGGCACCACTGGTGTCTTCAAAAGCTTCACCAAATTCACCCTGGCTGAAGGTATAAGTTAACGCCAGGGGCAGCGTTACATTGGCAATCTGATGTTCACTTTTCCAGCTGGCTTCCAGCCCTGCTACCTGAGCGCTGCCCGCATTTGCCTGATTACCAACCTGGTCGTTGCTGCAGCCATTCTGGAACGAACAGGTGCCGCTGAACTGGGTATAGTCATTGAGGAACACAATCACTTCCGCCTGATTGCCAGACGCAGAAAAATAGCGCCCACCCACTTCGTAATTGGTGCTTTCTTCCGGTTGAACGTCGCCACTGCCACCCGGTGTTGCTGCAGTAAACCCTTTGTGAACCCCGGCCAGCACACCAAACTCAGCGTTCAGCTGGGTAAAAACACCAATACCCGGCAAGGTAACGGTTTGTGTCATTTCCTGCTTATTAAGCTTCACACCGGTGTTAGGATTATAATTAATGCGCTCGGATTCGATCGTTTCATGGCGCAGTCCCAGGGTGATCCGGGTCGTGTCGAGCTGAATATCATCTTTGATGTAGAGCGCCAGCGCTTTGGCTTCGTCTTCGTTGAGGGTCGTGGTAAACAGAGTACCCGCAACAGCCTGCAGCTCGCCGCCGGCCAGCATGGCATAGTTCTGTTCCGACTGGTCACGCTCAACCGAGTCCTGATGATAACGCAGACCGACTTCCAGCTGATTGATCAGGCCGGCCAGCTCAATATCACTGTTGAAGCGGGTCTGAATTCCCTGAGATACGTAGGTACGGTCATTACTGCCGATCAGCAGTTGTTCATCGTTATTCACCGACGCCTGATTGCCACTGATCACCTGGTAGAAGTCGGCATTCACGCCGGTTGGATCCAGCAATACTTCCTGCAGGGTTTTACCACCGGCAAATTTATTGACCTTAAACCAGTCACGGTGAAAATCATGGCGATAAACATCCGTAGTCAGGCTGGCGCCACTGGCCAGCGTCAGCAGGTGATTCAGGTGAATCGTGCTGTGTTGCCATTCCATATTGTCCAACTGACTGGCCGCATAACGGCGGTAAGGGTCGGCATCAAAGTCGGCGCGGCTCAGTCCCAGATACGTTTCATCCGACGTTTCATCGGCATACCCCAGTTTCAGCTGGAAGCGCTGGCTGATGCGGCCGAGTGATTCCCAGCTCAGCTTGGTATTAATGTCGTTACGTTCAAAACCGGTACTGCCATCAGCGGCACCATCGAGATCTTTAAAGCCATCAGCGCTGACGCGTAAACCTTCAATCAGATAACCAAACTGGCCACGCTCTGCACCATACCAGCTTTCATAACGCTGAAAGTTATCGCTGCCGTATTGCACATCCAGCTCACCAGAGGCGATAAACGGAATTGGCCGGCTGACCAGATTCACCGCCCCGCCAATCGTCGCCGGACCATACTGAATCGTGGCCGGACCTTTAAATACCTCAACCGCACTCATGCGTGACACATTGGGGAAATAATAAGCGGCAGGGGCGGAATAGGGCGAGGGGCCCGCCAGGACGCCGTCTTCCATTAAAGTGATTTTTTTGCTGCGCTCCGGCGATGTGCCACGTAAACCGATATTCGGGCGCAGACCATAACCGTCTTCCTGCTGCAGATTAACGCCGGGAACGGCATTGAGAATACGGTTGATATCCGTGTATTCAAACTCTTCCAGCGCGATGTCATCGATCAGCGTCGCTGACCCTGGCTGCGTCCTGACCTGATCTTCACCCCCTGTGATATAAACGTTATCGAGTTCGACCTGATCGTCAGCCGCGTAAGACGCCGCAGAAGCAATGGCCAATGCCAAAGGCAGCAGTGGGAAACGAGATACAGACACAGCATTCTCCGCAAAATCGGCAAGCAAAAAATTGACAGGCATTTAAACACAAGTGAGATTCAGTATTAAGTACATTTGCGGTTAGAATACCGCTCACTGATCGCAGCGTTGCTATTTTATGTCGCCCACTGATATCCATTGGCTTATCTGCTCATCAGCCCGGCGCAGCACCAGCAACACCACGCAATCGGTGGTCTGCGCTGCAACTATGGCTCAACGCTCGCAATCTGGGATAAAAGTTTCGGCTGCTTGTCCGCAGCAAAGTATTATGCCACTACAGTACGAATGTTCTGTAGGAGCAAACCCTGTTCGCGATATCAATCTTAATGATTATTCGGGGACAAGGTCCCCTCCCACAAAACACGGTGGGTATGAATGTTCTGTGGAAGCAAACCCTGTTCGCGATATAAATCTAATGATTATTCGGGGACAAGGTCCCCTCCCACAAAAAAGCGTGGAAGTGAATGTTCTGTAGGAGCGAACCCCGTTCGCGATATCAATATTAATGATTATTCGGGGACAAGGTCCCCTCCCACAAAACACGGTGGGTACGAATGTGCTGTGGGAGTGAACCCTGTTCGCGATATAAATCTTAATGATTATTCAGAGGCAGGGTCCCCTCCCACAAAAAAATGTGGGAGTGAATATGCTGTGGGAGCGAACCCTGTTCGCGATATCAATCTTAATGATTATTCAGGGGCAGGGTCCCCTCCCACAAAAAAATGTGGGAGTGAATATGCTGCGGGAGCGAACCCTGTTCGCGATATCAATCTTAATGATTATTCGGGGACAAGGTCCCCTCCCACAAAAAAATGTGGGAGTGAATATGCTGCGGAAGCGAACCCTGTTCGCGATATAAATCTTAATGATTATTCGGGGACAAGGTCCCCTCCCACAAAACACGGTGGGTATGAATGTTCTGTGAAAGCAAACCCTGTTCGCGATATCAATCTTAATGATTATTCGGGGACAAGGTCCCCTCCCACAAAACACGGTGGGTATGAATGTTCTGTGGAAGCAAACCCTGTTCGCGATATCAATCTTAATGATTATTCGGGGACAAGGTCCACTCCCACAAAAAAACGTGGAAGTGAATGTGCTGTAGGAGCGAACCCTGTTCGCGATATCAATCTTAATGATTATTCGGGGACAAGGTCCACTCCCACAAAAAAACGTGGAAGTGAATGTGCTGTAGGAGCGAACCCTGTTCGCGATATAAATCTAATGATTATTCGGGGACAAGGTTCCCTCCCACAAAAAACCGCTGTTATTCAGCCGGCGCCGCTTCTTCCAGCATTGGCTTCAGTTCACCTTTCTGGTGCATCTCGGTGATGATGTCGCAACCGCCGACCAACTCACCTTTTACCCACAGCTGTGGGAAGGTTGGCCAGTTAGCGTATTTTGGCAGATTGGCACGGATCTCCGGGTTAGACAGAACATCCACGTAAGCGAACTTCTGACCACATTCCATCACCGCCTGCACGGTTTGTGCTGAGAAGCCACACATTGGCTGGTTCGGAGAACCTTTCATGTACAGCAGGATATCGTTGTTTTCGACCTGGTCTTTAATGGTTTCCATAATATCCATAGGGATCTCTCTTAATGTTGTAAGTAAAACAAAGCTGGCGCGATTCTAACATAAGCACATCCGGCAGCCAGCAAATAGTTGACCGGGGCGCTGGGATTTACTGACAGCAACACAGCGTATTACAGCTCAATCTCCTGCTGAGATAAGCGTTTGCTCTCGCTGCTTTCCGGGCTGTCTGCTGCCGTCGGCTCGGAGGCCAGCGCTTCATGCAGTTCGTGTTCGGCATTGGCCTCTTCCACCAGAGTACGGGCCAGCTCTTTTTTCACCCGCACCCCCAGTTTCTGAAAGTTGTCGGCCCGGCTGAGCAGGTTACCACGCCCCTGTTTCAGTGATTTCCAGGCGTCGTCATAGGTCCCCTGCACCGTATTCAGCTGTTTCCCCAGCTTCTCCAGATAGTCCACCAGGCTGGCCACCTTTTCGTACACCAGCCGTGCCTGATCGGCGATTTTTTCCGTGTTGCGGTTACGCCGTTCAATGGCCCACAAACTGGCGACCGTACGTAAGGTTGCCAACAGAGTGGTGGGGGTGACCACCACAATGCGGCGTTCGAAAGCGTCGTTAAACAACTGTTCGTCCTGCTGGAAGGCCGCCATAAAAGCGGGTTCTACCGGCATAAACAAAAACACAAAGTCCGGTGAGTTCAGTCCTTCCAGCTGCTGATAGGCTTTTTCGCTCAGGCTTTTGATATGACTCCGCACCGAATCAACGTGGCGTTTTAACGCCGCCAGGCGTTGCTCATCGCTGTCGGCGTTAATGGCATCGGTGTAGGCACTCAGCGACACCTTGGAGTCAACGATGATGTGTTTGCCTTCGGGCAGGTTAATAATCACATCCGGGCGATACCGCTGGCCACTGTCGTCGTTGTGGCTCTGTTCACGCACGTACTCCTCACCGATACGTAACCCTGAACGCTCCAGTACCGTTTCCAGTACCATTTCGCCCCAGTTACCCTGCACTTTTTGTTCACCACGTAATGCGGTGGTTAACGCCTGAGCCTCGGAACTCATCTGTTGATTCAGTTTGTGTAATTCACCGATTTGCGCCCGCAAAGATGCACGGTCTTTGGCGTCGTGCAGATGTACGTCTTCGACTTTTTTATGCAGCCCTTCCAGTTGTTGCTTAAACGGTGCCAGCAACGCATCCAGGCCTTGTTTATTGTGTTCGTTTTGTTGTTTTTGCTGCTCATTCAGCTGGCGCGATTTTTCATCCAGTATCTTTTGCGATAACAACTCAAACTCTTTTACCAGCTGGGTTTTATTGTCTTCCAGCAGGCGCAGTTTCTCTTCGTCATGTTGTTGCTGTTGCTGGCGCGCCTGTTGTTCGGTCGCGACCTGAGTTTGCAGCTGCTGGGTTTGCTGGCGTTGCTGTTCCAGTTGTTGCTGCACCTGCTGATATTCCTGCTGCAGTGTGTCCTGCTGACGCTGCAAGGCTTCGGCCCGCTCCTGCCAGCGGGTGCTGTCGAGCTGTTGCTGCTGCAGTTGTTGTTGCAACTGCTGAGTGTGTTGTTGTGCAGCCTGTTGCTGGTGCTGCAGCTCTGTTGTCAGTGGCTGCAGCCGTTGCAGCTCATTTTGCAGCTGCTGTTTTTTACGGTTCACCAGCAAAGCGGTCAACGCGGCGGAACTACTGGCTAATAACAGAGAAAAAACCGCTAAATAAGAAATGCTGAGTTCAAGCATGAAAAGTCCGGCAATTAAAATAACGAACGGATACCGGCATTAATGCTGCGCGATGTCACGTCATCAAACCGGGTATGAGAAAATTCAAAATAAAAGGTGCCCCGCCCCAGCCGGCGGTGATCACCGGGCATGGTAAAACCAACGGCCGATAAATCGCTGCAACCACTTTTCGACCAGGGTTGTGCCAGGCCGGTCATACTGGCAGCCCAGCAATGACCGCCATAACGCAGGTACGGGCCAGCCGGTGTTACGCCCGAGCCGAGCGGTAATTTTAATTCCATATCCCAGCCACCACTGATGCCTTCGAACCGCACCGGCTGATTTTCATCGTCATTATTAGTGTCATTGCTGGCTGCACGCCAGCCATAAATATTGACGCTGGTCGTTAAAAAGGATGTCAGTTGCACGCCGGATTCGGCTTTTAATAACTGGCTGACGGTCGCTTTATCCTCAGCGCCACCGATTTTCTGAATCCCTAGCCCCAGCGCAATACCACCATAGGGATGTATTTCGGCGAACAGCTTGCTGCTGATCCCGCTGCAACAGATGACCAGAGCCAGTACTCTTAGTTTCATGCCAGTAACTCCAGCAGATTATCCAGTAGCAGGTCCGGTTGGCTCAGGGCAATATCTTCGCCGTGGTTATAACCATAACTCACTGCCACACTGGCAACAGCGGCGGCCTTCGCCGCGGCGATATCGTTACGCGAGTCACCAATCATCAGCGCCGCCTGAGGCGCACACCGCTGCTGTTCGCAGGCGTGTAATAACGGCAAAGCCGACGGTTTCTTTTCCGCCAGATCGTCACCACAAATAACGCCGGCAAAATGCTCCTGCCACCCCAGTGATTGCAGTAACGGCAGGGTAAATAACCGCGGTTTATTGGTGATCAGTACCGCCGGTAACGACAGCTGATCAAGTAGTGCCTGCACACCGGGATACACCCCGGTGGCACGATGTAAGGCCGACAGATAAGCATCGTCAAACACCTGCCGCCAGGGTTCAACTTCACTGGCCGCTAAGGCATTGGCCGCATCTTCATCACCAGCGGTTAACGCCCGGCGAATCAGCTGGTCGGCGCCGTTGCCAACCCAGTGGCTGACGTTTGTCACACCGGCCGGTTCTCTGCCGAAGTGTTTCAGCATCTGATCGATGGCTGCAGCCAGATCCGGCACACTGTCGATCAGGGTGCCGTCGAGATCGAACAACAGCAGCTCCGGGGCTTGCCCGGCAAATAACTCAGTGACCGCGGCACTCCAGTTCATGGCATCAGGCCTGTTCTGCCGCAGCAATTTCTGCCCGCATCTGATCGATCACGGTTTTGTAATCCGGAGCATTAAAAATGGCCGAACCGGCAACAAACATGTCCGCACCGGCTGCGCGGATTTCACCGATGTTGTCAGCTTTCACCCCACCGTCAATTTCCAGCCGGATGTCGTAACCGGAGGCATCAATTTTAGCCCGTGCTTCACGCAGTTTATCCAGCGTGCCCGGAATAAACGACTGGCCACCAAAACCGGGGTTAACCGACATCAGCAATACCACGTCCAGCTTGTCCATCACATAGTCCATATAATGCAGTGGCGTCGCCGGATTAAATACCAGACCCGCTTTTAAGCCGGCTGATTTAATCAATTGCAGGCTACGGTCGATATGGTCGGACGCTTCCGGGTGGAAGGTAATATAGCTGGCACCGGCGTCGATAAAATCACCGATAATACGATCCACCGGACTGACCATCAGGTGTACATCAATCGGCGCGGTCACGCCGTGATCGCGCAGCGCTTTACACACCATAGGGCCAATCGTCAGGTTGGGAACATAGTGGTTATCCATCACGTCAAAGTGAACCACATCGGCTCCGGCAGCCAGTACATTGTCGACTTCTTCTCCCAGGCGGGCGAAGTCAGCGGACAGAATCGACGGGGCAATCAAACAATCTTTCATGGACATACCATTCACAAGCTAATTCAGGTTGCGGGCATTGTACGGTCTGCGCTCCGGCTTTGCATCTCCGGCGACGGGTACGGTTTTTGCTGCTGACTGACGTGTGTTGAATTTATGTCACCTGTGGAAACCCGCGTTATGCCCCGTTTATCCTTATGCTGGCTGTTCCCCCTGTTGCTGCTGCCGGCGTCATCTCTGCTGGCCGAAGATGAGCCCGACAACCAGGCCAGCACCCCGGCAAACGAGGCGCCAGCGGACAACGAGCCGTCTGCCGGCGCTAGCGAACCACAAGCGGACATCAGCGCCCGGGTCACTCCTCAAACCGAGGCTCAGCGCCATCGCGGCGTACTGGAACATCTCAGCCTGTATCAGCGCGACCGCGAAGTCGTGCAATTATTAGCCGCTGAAGATGCCTTTAACGGCCTGTATTTGCCGCACACCAACTCCTCGCCGCAGGGGGGAATTCTGCTGTTGCATGACAACGGACAGCACGGCCACTGGCCCACGGTCACCGCTCCGCTACGCGAGTACCTGCCCCGCTACGGCTGGAACACGCTGGCCATTGAGCTGCCGCAGCAGCCAGCCGGGGAGTTACCACCGCGCGGCGATTACCACACCACCGCCGAACCGGAACAACAGCAGACAGCGCAGATCGATCAGGGCGACAGCGAACAGCAAGCGGATAACAGTGACACCAGCGATGACCCCCAAGACGATCAGGACAACCCGGTAGCGCTGGACAGCAACGGCATCAGTCTCAGCAATGACCCGGATGAAAATCAAGCCAACAATCCGGCAGAACCACCGCTGCCGGCACTCGACAGCCTGCCACCCGTGCAGCAACAAAATCAGCCAGCGGAGGACGAGACGGCTACCGACAAGGGTCCGGATGCCGCACAGCGTTATCAGCAGCAGATGCGTGCCCGGGTGAATGCCGCAATGGCCTATCTGACCAGTCGCGGCCAGCTCAATCGGGTGATCATTGCCAACGGCAACAGCGCTTCCTGGGCAGTTGATTATCTGCTTAACCGGCAGCAGCAAAAACAAACTGACGGTGAACTGCAGGGCTTTGCACTGGTGATGGTGGATGCCCGGCAAAACCGGAATAACCCGCTCTACCTCGATGACCAGCTGCAGCAACTGCGGATTCCGGTACTGGATGTGATTACCCGCCAGCGTATCACCAGCGCCACCGCAACGGAGCGTCGCGCCGGCGCCATGCGGCGTAAACAGCGGCAGCAATATCAGCAGCTGCAGCTCGATACGCCACAACCGGATCAGTACAGCCAGCAATTGCAACGCCGGGTGCGGGGCTGGCTGAAAAGCCACGCCGCTGGCACCGAGCTGCCAGCCAGCAAGTCGTAAAAAGACTTCTATACTGAACGGCAGTTGCCACACTTATCAAAATGCCAGGAACACCCTATGCGCACGCCGATTTTTGTTACCGCCGCCAGCATTGCCGCCGAATTACACCAGGCCATGCTGGAGGCCAAAGGACTGGCTCTGACGGCCAAAAATGCCCGCGCACTGGCTGTCCGGGCCGGCTCTAAAACCGTCGGTTTTAAAGCCATCACCCATTTTATCGACGAACTGGCGAGCGATATTATCCGCCAGTCGCAATACATCAACGGCGTGTCAGAAAAGTTATCGCAACAGGCGGTGTCGTTATGGCGCACCAGCACAGCATCAGAGAAGTTCTACTGGATCTCGCAACAGGGCAGTGAACATCAGGAATCACTGAGCGCCGCCATGAAGGTGTGTTTTGAACAACGGGAGACGTTATCCGGCGCATTACAACGCGGCCTGCGGGAGTTAGAACAACAGCTGGAAGAAGGCGATAAACACATCCGTACTGCCAACCTGATTGCCACTTCCAGCAAGGTAGAAGCGTCATCAGCGGAAGAGTTCCGCAGCCAGCTGGAAGTGATTGCTAATAATATTACAGATACCGCCGATAAAATCCGCGCCCACCTGAGTAAAGCCCGCAGCCTGCTGAGCCAACGCTGACGCCGTGCAGCATTAACGTCTTAACCCACAGCGACGAACCACGTTAAGGAAATCAACCATGTTAGCCACCACCATTTATGAAGACGGAGATCATCGCTGGATTATGTTCGGGCGCGACCCGGACAAAGCCGATGGCATCATCGACACCAACCAATACATGATTCAGAGCGGCAACCAGACGATTCTGCTCGACCCGGGTGGCATCGAGTTATTTGCTCCCATGTTATCGGCAGTACTGAAGTTTGTGCCGGCAGAACAAATTACTCATTTATTCGCCTCGCATCAGGACCCGGATATTATTTCCTCGCTGGGGTTATGGGATCAGGCCTTACCGAACGCCAAACTGTATTCTCCCTGGCTATGGGAAAGTTTTATCCGCCATTTCGGCATGGAACGGATTGAATATTGCGCCATCCCGGATGAAGGTATGACCATCACCCTGAATAAAATTCAGCTGCAGTTTTTCCCGGCGCATTACCTGCATTCGTCGGGTAATTTCCATGTGTACGACCCGAAAGCGCGAATTCTGATGAGTGGTGACGTCGGTGCGGCACTGGAGTCGGTGGAAGCGCCGTTATGGGTCGACAATATGGCCAATCACGCTCCTAAAATGAAAAAGTTCCACCAGCGCTGGATGCCGTCCGACGACGCCAAACTTGATTGGGTGCGCCGCGCGCGTAATCTGGAGATCGATATCATGGCGCCGCAACACGGGCGGCTGTTTAAACCACCGTTTGTCACGGAATTCCTCGACTGGTTCGAACAACTGCCGGTTGGCATTGCCGTCAAATAGATTCAGCCCCCACCGTCTGCAGCCAATAAAAAAGGCTTACCGGTTGATACGGTAAGCCTTTTTTGATGGCTGTTTTTTGTGCCGCAAGCGCTGTGGCAAAAAGTTCAGCCGTCCTCAGGCGGATACGGATGTTTAATCACCTGATACGGGTCTCCCTGCCCCTGAATCGCCGCCCACTCTTCCGCGCTCAGCCACGCTGTCGGCTCAACATCCGCCAGCCGCGCCAGTGCAGCCAGGGCATCCGCCCAGGTACAACGATTAGCGAACAACAAACCTTCGGCATCCAGAGTGCCGCCCTGATTAACATAACCCAGTGCCACACAACGTTGTGGCCCCAGATCCAGCATCCGCGCATGGCCCAATAACACTTCCGGGCGGGTATGAGTCAGCAGTACCCGTTGCTGCACCCGCGCCGGGAATAACGCTTCCATCACCGACTCAGAGGCCTGCATCTCGGCTTCGTAACCATCACGCGGGGTGCGGAAACGACCCGGCTCCAGCAGGTAGATTAACGAATGCGCCACCCCTTTCTCTTTCAGCCGGTCGCTGGCTTTTAACGCCTGCTGTAACTGGAAAGCACCACAGGCCACCAGCTGCAGCTCTGAGCCACAATGGCCACGCACACAAATGGCGCCGTCCTGTACCAGTGCTTCAGCCTGGCGGGCGTCAAATACCGTGGCCATCACCGACTTCGGCACCACTAAGTTCCAGATCACGCCCAGATCACCATAACAGGCTTTCAGGCAGGCCATGGCGCTGTTGCCATCGGCCGGGAACACCACCCGCGAAACATCAGTCATCTCAGCCATCAGGCTTTCTGCCAGGCTGGGGTCCTGATGGCTTTGTTCATTTTTACCGTTTTCCCACACATGAGAGGTAGAAATAACCGGCAAGCCTAGCCAGGGTGCCGGCTCTCCCCCTTCTTTCTGGTGGCGTGAAAAAATAATCGCCTGACGAATGGCTCCCAACATCTTGGTGGCAAACGCCTCATAAGATACCACCAGATTTAAGCCACTCTGATTGGCTAAACACGCACTCACCACCGCTTCTTCGTTGAGCGCTGTGATGACTTTACCGTCGATGGCTTCGGCCACTCCGTTTTCCGGGTCGGTGACTCTGTGCTGTAACAGATCCAGCGTCTGATTCATGCGGTTGGAGCGCAACTCATCCGGATTACCAACCCGTACCCGTAAGTGAGGGTTCACCTCCACCAGATCAACAAAATAATTATCCACAGCCGCCATCGGCGCAATGGCATCGTGCAACCAGCCCGGGTCCTGACGGTTAATTGTCACAGCGATGGGTAACGACGGTGCCTGGGGCTGAGACAGACGTTGTGCAGCCTGTTTCCAGTCCGCTTCCGGTTGCCATAACGCCCGGCTACCGCGATGGAAAAAGCTCAGCGCGTCGTTATCGCGACGCGGGTTACTGCCCAATGGCAGGCCATGAGCAGCATTGGTGCCGGCGCCGGGGAAACCATAACCTTTAACCGTTTCGGCAATACAATACGGCATCGGCACCGGGTAACCGGCATCGCCACTGTCTGCTGCTTCACCGGCGTGTTGCAGGTGTTGCTCCATAAAATAAATGGCACATACAAATGCCGCCGGGTCGCGCCCGTCAATCACAAACGGCGCAAATCCCTGATGTTTCAGATGATCGATAAACCAGTCACTGCCGCCTTGCTGGGCGACGGTGGTGCGCTGATCAATGCGCCGGCCGTTAGCAATCATCACCGGGCTGACCAGGCCGGAATCCTTCGCCCGCCACCAGCGTGCCGCCCAGTCGCTGCCACGCTGCTCTTCAAACGCACCGTCACTTAAAAACGCCACCAGCCGCTCACCCGGTTTCGGCACATGGACATATTGCAGCCCGGCAAAACCCAGGTAGCCACCTTCGATACGGGCACCGGCGGTATTCGGGTTTACGTGGGAACCCAGCGGCGATAGTGGCTTACCGTCGGGGCGTACACGGTAATTGTAAAAATCCTGCACAAACCGGCTCAGACCGTCATCGTTCAGCGGGTATTGTTGCTGACGTTCCGCCAGAGCGGTGCCGGTTAACAACTGCAGCGCATCAACCGCCGCCACACAGTGCCCCTGGCCCATCAGCCAGTCGCGATGAATACCGGTGAGGCTGTTGATCGCCATATAAGCCGCATACGCCGGCACCATATTTAACGAACCACCGGTATGGCCCTGAGGGTCGCGTTTAAAATCCAGCGGGCTCAGTTCTCGGCCATCCAGAAACACGTGTTTGGCATAAGTCATATGCACCACCAGCCACATCGCCTGATTGGTCAGCACATCCAGGGCCGCGAGTTTCTGATAACACTCCGCCTTGTTACTGATGGTACCGGCTTCCTCCAGCGCCGTTGCCAGTTCATACACCTGCAGCTGAGTGGCACTCTGGTGTTTTACCATGCCCACACCCTCGGCCCAGCGAGCGAATTCAGGGTCAAACTCACGATGCTGACGCGCCTGCGCATCAATTTCCTGTTGCTGGAAACGCTCACGCTGCTGCATATAAATCAGGCTCAGACTCATAACGCATACTCCTGGGTTTCTGACTCACATTCGAGGATCAGCTCCAGAATCGCCGGCGTCATCAGGTAACTGATATCAATCTGGTTGGTGCTGTGCGGGATGCAGTTACAGGTGCGGATATCGGCAATCGGGCCACGCCGCATTTCGGCTTCGGCGCCATCGGCAAACACCGCATGGACACCAATACACAAGGGCGCATTCAGCCCTTGTTTCTGCAGTTCCTCGGCGGTGCGCAACATAGTACGACCGGTGGAAATAATATCGTCGACCATCACCGGCAGGTGCTGCTGATAACGCTCCACATCAGGGATATGAATCGCCACGTCACGATCACCGGAGCGGGTTTTACGTAACACCAGATGATCACACTGAGCGGCCTCGGCCACGGTACTGGCCCACTGCTCACTTTCTTCATCCGGCCCGACAATCAGCAATGGCTGCTGCGGATTCTGCTGGCCCAGCTGCTGCAGGTATTCACCAATAATCGCGGTGGCGTGCAGGGTACGAGTGGGAATGGAATAAATTTCATTGAGATGGTGATAACGATGCAAATGCGGATCAATAGTGACCAGGTAATCAAAATGTTCACTGATCAACCGGGCAAAATATTTCGACGTTAAACATTCGCCGGGCTGAAAACGGATATCCTGACGCATATAAGCCAGGTACGGCGCCACCAGGCCAACCCGGGCCGCTCCCATCTCTTTCAGATGAGATGCCATAAACAATAATCCCAACGCTTTATCGTTCGGCTGATGTAAGTGACACAACACCACCACATCCTGGCCTGCCACATCCGCCGGCAGATTAAAGTAGTGTTCGCCATCGGGAAAATGGCGGCTTTCCAGCGGCAGAATATCCGCCGCCAGCGAGCGGGCTAAGGATTCAGCCAGCTGCTGGTGACCATCCATACATAAAATCAACATCAGACTGTTTCCTCTTCAATGCGGATCACATCGGTGTGTCCGTCTAAAAATTCCAGTGCATACGCCAGCTCCCCCGGAGCCTGGGCATACAGGGTAAATAATGGCGACCCCGCCTGAACGTTGTCGCCCAGCCGGACATGAACATCCATACCCGCCGCCGGTGCGGTTGGCGCGCCGGCCAGCGACGCCAGCCGGGCGATAAAGCGATTATTAAAATACGCCACCACACCGTGTTTTTCGGCACAAATGGTATGGCTGTGAGGTGCCATTTGCGGTTGCTTAAAGCCACCCTGTGCCTCACAGATAGCCCGGAATTTAGCCATTGCACGGCCGCTGTCCAGGGTTTCACGGGCCATTGCCAGACCATCTCCAGGCGCTGCAGAGGCTGACATTTCCAGCATTTCCGCCGCCAGGCACAAGGATTTTTCGCGCAGATCCTGCGGTGCCTGACTGTCGTTCATTAACACCTGCAACACATCCCGGGCCTCCAGCGCCGGACCAATACCGCGGCCTATCGGCTGGCTGCCATCGGTGACCAGGGTGCGTACCTGTAATCCCAGTGCGGCACCGGTGTTTTCCAGTAATTGTTGCAGCCGCCGGGCTTTATCAGCAGAGCGTACTTTAGCGGTTGGCCCGACCGGGATATCGATCAGCACCTGACGGGCACCGGCGGCGACTTTTTTCGAAATGACCGACGCCACCAGCTGGCCTTCACTGTCGAGATCCAGCGCCCGCTCAACCCGGATCACGATATCGTCGGTGGGACTGAGCGAAACCGAGCCACCCCAGGCCAGGCAGGCCCCCTGCTGCTCCACCACACGACGCATCTGCTCAAATTCCAGCTGCACTCTGGTCATGGTTTCCATGGTATCGGCCGTGCCCGCCGGAGAGGTAATTGCCCGGCTGGACGTTTTTGGCATGGTCAGACCGTTGGCCGCAACAATGGCTGTGACTATGGGAGTGGTGCGGTTACCCGGTAACCCACCCACACAATGTTTATCGAGAATGTTGTCGCTGCCCCAGTCAAAACGCTGACCACTGGCCACCATGGCTTCGGTCAGGGCGATGGTTTCCTCCAGATTGAGGCGGTCGCCGGCACAAGCGGTCACAAACGCCGATAACTGAATATCACTGTAACGTCCGGCCTTAATATCGCGGATCACTGCGCTGGCGGTTTGTTGAGTAAAACGTTCGCCGTATAACTTGCCACGTACAAACGACATAGAATCGACTGCCCGGGCGTGGCGGAAAGATAACCGCTCGCCGTCCTGCGGTTCACCCAATAACCGCCAGGCCGCTTCGGATACTGCCGCCTCCTGGTGCGACAGTAAGTCATTACTGACCAACGCCAGACTGGCAATGGTGGAATGCCCTTCGGTACACACTTCCACCCGTGACTGAGCGGTAAACCCCTCAGCGATCGCCACATGACAATCCTGACGCATATACACTACAGGCTCCTGGTGGGTATCGACCCCCAGTCGCCGCAGCTTAAGAAAATCGCAATTCTGTTCCATAACTACTGACTCTGCTTAACTCAACACAGTGTATGAAGGCTGTTTTTCACTTGCCTTGCCGTAAATCAACGAGATAGCAGAGTAAACTGACTAATCTGTCATGAACACACGCAGCAATACGCCGGATTTTCAGGAGAGATATTATGCAAGCCCCTTTTCAGGTTCAGTTTATTGGCGCAACCGGTACCGTCACCGGCTCCAAATATCTGGTGAAATACGATCGCTATAAAATCATGATCGATTGCGGTCTGTTCCAGGGCATTAAAAACGTGCGCCGCCGTAACTGGGCAGACCTGCCATTCCAGCCCAGCGAACTCGACGCCGTGTTATTAACCCATGCTCATATTGATCATTCGGGTTATTTGCCGGCACTGATGAAACGTGGTTACCACGGCCCGATTCATTGTTCCGATGCCACCAAAGCCCTGTGCAAAGTGTTACTGCCGGACGCTGGTTTCCTGCAGGAAGAAGACGCCAAGTACGCCAATCACAAACATTTTTCCAAACATCAGCCGGCCGAACCGCTGTACACCGAAGCGGATGCCCGCAAAGTACTGAAGCAGTTTAAATCGCTGCCGTTTCGTCAGATTCTGGAATTACCCGGTGGTATGACGGCGGAATTTATCCCGGTCGGTCATATTCTGGGGGCCAGTGCCATTCGTCTTGAATATCAGGGCACCAGTATCACCTTCAGTGGTGATGTCGGACGCCAGGACGACGTGGTGATGTACCCGCCAGAACCACTGCCCGCCACCGATTATCTGGTGGTGGAATCCACTTACGGCGACCGCCGCCATGAAGAGCTGGATGCCGAACAGGTGATTGCCGGTATCGTCAACCGCACCGCTCAGCGTGGTGGTATCGTGCTGATGCCATCATTTGCCGTAGGCCGGGCACAAATGGTGCTGCACCTGCTGCAGAAGCTGCGTGAAGAAAACCGTATTCCTCATCTGCCGGTGTATCTCAACAGCCCGATGGCCATTAAAGCGACGGAAATTTTTTATAACCTGCACGACCTGCATAAACTCGATGAGGCCGACTGCAAACAAATCGACGCCATGACCCATTACGTTAAAACCGTGGAAGAGTCGATTGAACTGAACAATCGTAAATACCCGTCGATTATTATTTCCGCCAGCGGCATGGCCAGCGGCGGGCGGGTATTACATCACCTGAAAAGCCTGGTGACGGATGCCAAAAACAGTATTTTATTCCTTGGCTATCAGGCTGCCGGGACACGGGGAGATGCACTGACCCACGGTGCCGATAAAGTCAAAATTCACGGTAATTATTATCCGGTCAAAGCCGAGGTCCATAATCTGACCGCGCTGTCGAGCCACGGTGACTATGAGGAAATTATTCATTGGCTGAAACAGCTGCCGGGTAAGCCGAAAAAGGTATTTATTACCCACGGCGAAGCGTCGGCCGCCGATTGTATGCGCCTGCATCTGCAGGACAAACTCGGCTGGCACGCCGAGGTACCGGAGTATTTGGATATTGCCGTGCTGAAGTGAGCCCCCGGCCGGGCAGGTTAAACCAGCACCTCCCGCAGCTGCACCCGGGTGAGTGGTTTACGAATCACCCGAAGCGCAGCCTCGATATCTGCGGGCAGGTGCTGACCGGCATACAACAAAGCCACCAGCACACAGTTCTGTTGCTGGCACTGCGCCACCAGTGCCGGCCAGTCAATGGCAGTATCTGCGCCATCCACCAACAGATAACGAGCAGACTCAGGCAGCTGCCCTGCGCTGGCGGGAAGTAGCTGATAGCGGCCGCCGCTTTCCTCAGCCAGCCACTGCTGCAGCAATGCCGACGAGCTGATATAAGCCACCGTTGCCGGGCTGGCTGCTGTCAGCTCAGCTAACAACGCCGGGTCAGCCGCCTGGCTATGCACCTGAAAACGGAACACCGAGCCTGACGAATCAGAACGCTCCAGCCGCAGTTCGCCGTCCATCAGCTCACAGATTTTAAGCGCAATCGATAATCCCAGGCCGTTGCCATCGTGTTGACGTGTGGAAGAGTTATCGGCCTGATGAAAAATAGTAAAAATATCCCGCTGCGCATCCGCCGGAATACCGATCCCGGTATCACTCACCGTTGCCGTTAACACGCCGTGATGCCAGCCAACGTTAACAGCCACACCACCATCTCGGGTGAATTTAAGGGCGTTGGCAATCAGGTTAATAAACACCTGACGCAGACGTACCGGATCAAATTCCAGTCGCGCCGGAAAACCCGGCTGCAGATGCAGAGTCAGATCGAGTTGCTGGCTCGCCACCTGGGCGCTGAACATTTTGACCAGTTCATCAAAGAATTGCTCGGTATCAACAACCTGTGAATGCAGCACCATGCCATTGGCTTCAATGGCTGCGGTATCCAGAATCTGATTCACCGTATCCAGTAATAAATGAGCACTCTGATGAGACAGCTGCACAAATTCATATTGTTCGTCATCCAGGCGGGTTTCCAGCAGCAACTCGTTGGTGCCTAAAATACCGTTAATCGGCGTTCTTAATTCATGGCTCATGTTGGATAAAAACTGGCTTTTTACCTGGCTGGCTTCCTGCGCCTGATGATTGGCGAGTTTCAGTTCATTTTCGAGCACTCTGGCTTGTTCGATATCCTGCTTCAGTTGATCGTTCAGGCTGTGGAGTTCAGCGTTCATTTCAGAGTAGGTTTTGTGATAAGCCCAGACCAGCGGCGCCACAATAAATGCCAGCAATAAACTGAGACCGAGGACATACAACATGTCATCAATCAGTGCCTGCTCGATCACAGTAATATCCATATCGGCCGCCGCCACGTATGGCAGCCCGGACGGTGACTTCAGCGGCAACAGGATGGTACGGAATAACCCCCAGCGATCTCCGGCCGTCACATATACGGGTTCATCCGCATCCATGGCATCGAAGTATTTCTGCGCTCCTTCCGGATAACTGGTCCAGTAGGTGACAATCTGATCGTTGGCGACGTCTTCCTCGGTGTAGTTGCAGCTGGTGAAATAAATCATATCGCCGACCATGACGTAACTGTAGATATAGGTCATATCAGCACTTCTTGCGTGGCTGTTCAGCAATTCCTGATTCAAGCGGTCCTGCGCAGGAGAGATGGCTTCTGAAGTGCGGGCGACATCATGAAAGTCTGGCGCTAACAGGCTCGGTAAATTGCTGGCAGCGGCATACAGGCGGGCATCGATATCTTCCAGGTAACGCTGCCGCTCAAGCAGATAACTGATGGCCGATACCACAACAATACCAACCAGATAAATACACACCGCTGCAGTCAAACGCCTTGCAGGATTCATAGACACTCCGGCCAATGGCCATTTCATTATTATTCTGCCCAACACAGCCCTAACAGCCACTGACTTAATAGTAATGACCTTTCTATCGACATCAACCCGGATTAACCGCAGTTACTACAAATGATCAATATTTCATCATATTCAGCCAGGCCAGCAATAAAAAAAGCCTGCCGGTCTGAAGGAACTGGCAGGCTTTTTCTGTTATCCGGCAAACATCGGGCTGATCTTAACGCATCATCGGTGGCATGCCACCAGGCGGCATACCACCGCCAGGACCGCCCATTCCACCCGGGCCGCCCATGCCACCCATCGCACGCATCATTTTCTTCATGCCGCCTTTGGCGGTCACTTTTTTCATCATCTTCTGCATTTGCTTGTGTTGCTTCAACAGCCGGTTGATGTCCTGAATCTGGGTACCGGAACCATTGGCGATACGCTTCTTGCGTGAGCCGTTGATTTTATCCGGGAAGCGACGCTCGTCCGGCGTCATAGAAAAAATGATCGATTCCATCTGCTTAAACTGCTTTTCGGCGGCATCGGTTTGTTTGCCCATGGCACCCAGATTGCCCATACCCGGCAGTTTATCGAGCATGCCCGTCAGGCCACCCATGTTTTTCATCTGCTGGATCTGATCGAGGAAATCTTCCAGATCAAATCCTTTGCCTTTCTGGATCTTTTTCGCCAGCTTATCCGCTTTGCTTTTATCGATTTTGCGCTCGGCTTCTTCGATCAGCGTCAGAATATCGCCCATATCGAGAATACGGGAGGCCACACGATCCGGATGGAAAGGCTCCAGAGCATCGGTTTTTTCACCCATGCCCATAAATTTGATGGGCTTACCGGTAATATGACGTACCGACAAGGCGGCACCACCACGGGCATCACCATCGGCTTTGGTCAGCACCACACCGGTTAACGGCAAGGCATCATTAAAGGCCTTAGCAGTATTCGCCGCATCCTGACCGGTCATGGCGTCAACCACAAACAGGGTTTCGGTCGGGTTGATGGCGGCGTGTAACGCCTGAATTTCAGCCATCATTTGTTCGTCAACCGCTAGCCGGCCAGCGGTATCCACTAACAGCACATCGGCCTGTGCCCGCTTGGCGGCATCAATTGCAGCGTTGGCAATATCAATCGGCTTTTGTTCCACCGACGATGGGTGAAATAACGCGTTCACCTCACCGGCCAGGGTTTCCAGCTGCTTGATGGCCGCCGGACGATAAACGTCAGCAGAAACCACCATCACTTTTTTCTTTTCGCGTTCCGCCAGGTATTTAGCCAGCTTAGCGACGGTGGTGGTTTTACCGGCACCCTGTAAACCCGCCATCAGCACCACAACCGGCGGCTGAGCCGACAGGTTCAGACTCTCGTTGGCTTCCCCCATCACACTCTGCAGCTCGTCCTGAACAATCTTCAGGAACGCCTGGCCCGGGTTCAGGCTTTGCAACACATCCGAACCGATCGCCCGCTCTTTCACCTGATCGGTGAACGCCTTGACCACCGGCAGCGCAACGTCCGCTTCCAGCAGCGCCATGCGCACTTCGCGTACCGTGCCTTTGATATTCTCTTCAGTTAACTTCGCCTGGCCGGTAATGCTTTTTAACGCACCGCCCAGGCGATCGGTAAGGCTCTCAAACATCGTTGATAACTCAAATACAGATAAATATGCCCGCAGTATATCCCGAGCAGCCCCACTGACCCAACCACCTGCGGTGGAAAAAGCGCGATAACAGGATGATTTCACAAATAAAAAGTGCGACACTGCCGGGCTTTAGCCTGGTTAACTTCCTTCTCCGGCACTCACTCGGCACGCATACCGTGTGGCTGACACTGCACTGACGATTTCAGCCCCCGGGGCCTCAGACGAAGGAAGCAAAGAGGACGTGATATGTCAGGACTCACTCTGGCGCTGCCTGCTGCCGCATTTTATTTATTCAGCGCCTTTCGCCAATGGTTAACCGCCAGTGGTAAACAACCCGCCAATCGTGGTCTGGTTCTGTCTGCAGCGATGGTTGCGGCTCTGTTACACCTGGGTTATCTCGGCAGTGATATGCTGGCCGGGAAACACATTAATTTTGCCTTCTTTGAAGTCGGGTCACTGATCAGCTGGGTCATCACCCTGCTGCTGTTGTTTTCCAGCTGGAAAAAACCGGTCGATAACCTGCTGATCGCACTGCTGCCGATGGCCGCTCTGGTGCTGATTTTTGCGGCGCTGTCTGAACAGCGTGTGCCACTCAGCAACGTCAGTTATGGTCTGGCCTGGCATATTCTGTTATCGATTCTGGCCTACAGTGTGTTCACCATTGCAGCAGTACAATCGATCTTGCTCTATCTGCAGGACCAAAGCCTGAAAAAACATCATCTGCGCGGCCTGGTGCAGAATCTGCCACCGCTGCAAACCATGGATCTGCTGTTATTCGAAATGATCTGGCTGGGTATGGCACTGCTGACCGCCGCCTTTATTATTGGTTTCCCCAGCGTCGAAGACTTCTACGGCCAGCACCTGATTCACAAGGTGGTGTTTGCCGTTACCGGCTGGCTGGTGTTTGCCACCCTGCTGTTTGGTCGTTACCGCTTTGGCTGGCGTGGTGTGACGGCCAGCCGCTGGACCCTGATCGGTACCGGCTTTCTGATTTTGTCCTACTTTGGCTCCAAGTTTGTGGTGGAAGTGATTCTGGATAAAACCTGAAAGCAGTAATATGATGAGCGCTTCTTAATCACTCTTTTTCACAACAACAGGACCCCGTCTTGAATGACGTTCCCTTAAGTGTGCTGTTTGGCATACTGGCCATGCTGATTGTCTTTTCCGGATTTTTCTCCAGTTCTGAAACCGGCATGATGTCGCTGAACCGCTACCGTTTGCGCCACCTGGTTAAAAACAAACACAAAGGCGCAGAACGTGCAGCCCGTTTGC
Source organism: Bacterioplanoides pacificum (assembly GCF_042648445.1). Lineage (NCBI taxonomy): Bacteria > Pseudomonadati > Pseudomonadota > Gammaproteobacteria > Oceanospirillales > Oceanospirillaceae > Bacterioplanoides > Bacterioplanoides pacificum. Next base: position 401,484 of record NZ_JBHRYB010000001.1, on the reverse strand, counting down.
TGGATAAACCCGACCGTTTAATCGGCACCATCCTGACCGGCAATAACCTGGTTAACTTTGCTGCGGCGGCGCTGGCGACCATCATCAGCCAGCGTTTATGGCCCGACAACCCAGATCTGGCGGTGTTTGTTAACACCATTTTGTTCACTCTGGTGGTACTGATTTTTGCCGAGCTGACGCCCAAAACCCTGGCTGCGATTGCGCCGGAAAAAATCGCCTTCCCGGCTTCCAGAGCGCTGGCTGCCCTGCAGTGGTTGCTGTACCCGTTTGTCTGGTTTGTGAATACCATCGCCAACGGCTTACTGAAGCTGATCCGGGTGGATGTGAATAATCCAACTCCGGATAACCTGTCAACCGAAGAGCTGCGCACCGTGGTGCGTGAAGCCGGCTCCATGATCCCGAAACGCCACCAGCATATGCTGATCAGCATTCTCGATCTGGAAAAAATGACCGTCAATGACATCATGGTGCCACGTACGGAAGTGTTTGGTATCGATCTGGATGACGACCTGGCGACCATTCAGCAACAACTGAAAACCACGCAGCACACCCGTTTACCGGTTTTTCGTGGCGAGCTGAACGAAGTTGTCGGCACGCTGCATACACGTAATATCAGCCGTTTCCTGGCCGCCGGTGAATACCTGAAAGAAGAGCTGGAAAAGGTCATCCGCGATCCGTATTTCATTCCGGAAAGCACGCCGTTACACACCCAGCTGTTTAACTTCCAGAAAAATCAGCGCCGCATGGCACTGGTGGTGAATGAATACGGTGATGTTCAGGGTTTGTGTACGCTGGAAGATATTCTCGAGGAGATCGTCGGCGAGTTCACTACCGATGTGGCGGCCGCCAGTTCACCGGATGTTCACCCGCAGGATGATGGCAGCTTTATTATTGATGGCACCGCGTTTGTCCGCGATATCAACAAAGCCATGCACTGGCACCTGCCGACTGACGGTCCGAAAACCGTCAGTGGCCTGATCGTGGAAGCACTGGAACACATCCCCGACACACCGCTGTGCCTGGTGATCGATAATTACCGTATCGAAATCCTGCAGATCAAAGACAACACCATCCGCACCGCCCGGGTGACTCTGGTACCGGGCAGCAAGAAGCCCGCAGCAGAATAATCAACGCTGCGGCGGGTTTCACCCGTTAATTGCCATTGCTGAAGGGCCGCTTTGCCTCGTACAATAGCGCCCCTTCTTTCAAGCGCACAGAAACGATTTCCATGACAGAACAGACCTCCCGCAAAATTCTGGTAACCAGCGCCCTGCCATACGCCAATGGCTCGATCCATTTAGGGCACCTGCTGGAATACATCCAAACCGACATCTGGGTCCGCTTCCAGAAGTCCCGTGGCAACCAGTGCACCTATGTATGCGCTGACGACGCCCACGGTACCGCGATCATGTTACGTGCCGAGAAAGAAGGCATCAGCCCGGAAGAACAGATTGCCCGGGTACAAGCAGAACATGAAACCGACTTCGCCGACTTTCAGATCGCGTTTGATAACTTTTACAGCACCCACAGTGATGAAAACCGCGAGTTTTCTGAAGCGATCTACAAAGCCTGTAAAGAGAAGGGACACATCAACGTTCGCAACATCACTCAGCTGTACGATCCGAAGAAGGAACTTTTCCTGGCGGATCGTTACGTCAAAGGTGAATGCCCTAAGTGTGGCGCTGCTGACCAATACGGTGATAACTGCGAAAGCTGTGGTGCCACGTACACCCCGGCGGAACTGAAAAACCCGTTTTCCACCATCTCAGGTGCGACACCGGTGGAAAAAGAATCCGAGCACTATTTCTTCAAACTGCCGGATTTTGAAGCCTTCCTGAAAGAATGGACCCGCTCCGGCACGTTACAGGACGAAGTGGCTAATAAACTGGCCGAGTGGCTGGACGCCGGCCTGCAGGAATGGGATATCAGCCGCGACGCTCCGTATTTTGGCTTTGAAATTCCGGACGCACCCGGCAAATATTTCTACGTCTGGCTGGACGCGCCTATCGGTTATATGGCCAGCTTTAAAAACCTGTGCGACCGTCGCGACGATCTCAACTTTGATGATTACTGGAAAGCAGACTCCGATGCTGAGGTATACCACTTCATCGGTAAAGACATCATCAATTTCCATGCCCTGTTCTGGCCAGCCATGCTGAGTGCCGCTGAATACCGCACCCCTACCGCGGTAAATGCTCACGGTTTTGTGACCGTCAACGGCGCTAAAATGTCGAAATCACGCGGTACCTTTATTAAAGCGCGAACCTTCCTCAATCACCTGAATCCAACTTACCTGCGTTATTATTTTGCCGCCAAACTGGGCGCCAGTGTCGACGACTTCGACCTCAACCTGGAAGACTTTGTGCAGCGTGTAAATACCGACCTGGTCAATAAACTGATCAACATCGCCAGCCGTACCGCTAACTTTGTGAAAAAGTCCGGTGGCAAACTGAGCGACACCTGTGTTGAACAGGACATGGTGCAGGATTTCATTAATCGTGGCGACGTCATTGCAGAGCTGTACGAACAGCGCGAATTCGGCAAAGCCATGAAAGAGATCATGACGCTGGCGGATCGTGCCAACGAATACATTCAGGCCAAACAACCCTGGGCGATGAACAAAGAAGAAGGTCGTGAGCAGGAAGTTCTGGAAATCTGCTCGGTAGCCATCAACCTGTTCCGCCAGCTGATGACTTATCTGGCCCCGGTACTGCCGGAAATCGCCGATAAAACCAAAGCCTTCCTGAATCTGGAATCGCTCGACTGGAATGCCCGCAGCAACATCCTGCTGGGCCATGAAATTAATAAATTCAAACCAATGTTAGGCCGTGCGGAAATGGAAAAAGTAGAAGCCATTCTGGAAGAAACCAAAACCGAACTGGCAAAAGAGAACGGCGAAACTCCGGCAAAAGCAGAAACCAAAGCCGCCGACAAAAAAACCGCCAAAAAAGAAAAGCCGGCGAAGAAAAAAGGCCAGAAAGGAAAAGAGTTGCGTGAAGACGGCAACGAAGTGATCGCGCCGGAAATCCAGTTCGATGACTTCGCTAAGGTTGATTTACGCGTCGCTAAAATCGTCAATGCACAATACGTTGAAGGCGCCGATAAGCTGCTGCAGCTGACGCTGGACATTGGTAACGGTGATGTACGCAATGTATTTTCCGGTATTCGTTCCGCTTATGCACCACAAGACCTGATCGGCACCCTGACGGTAATGGTCGCCAACCTGGCACCACGAAAAATGAAGTTCGGCATCTCTGAAGGTATGGTGATGGCCGCGGGCCCGGGTGGTAAAGACATCTGGCTGCTGGAGCCGGACGAAGGTGCCCAGCCGGGCATGCGGATTTTATAACCGATAACTCACGGCCGATAGTTATTTCCCAGCCGCACCCGCCGTAAGGCACATCCCTGTGCCTACGCCGGGCCCGCAACATCCTGTTGCTGCTTTGGCAAACAACCATTAGCAGCAGTGACATTACAATGCCCGAGCAGCATACTGTTCGGGCATTTTTTGTTTCGAGGCATATTTATGCGTTTTGCTGTTATCTGTTTCCTATCACTGCTCAGCGCTGCGCTGCAGGCGGAAACCTTCCTGTGGAAAGTCAGCAAAGATAACCGGCACCTGTACCTTGGCGGCACGTTTCATATGCTGATGCCAAGCGATTATCCGCTGCCCGCCGAATTTGAGTACGCATACGAGCAGGTAAACTGGCTGGTATTTGAAACCGATATTGCCAAACTGGGCAGCACAGAATTCCAGCAGAAATTTCAACAAGCGTTTGTACAGCCCAACGGCCAGACATTACAAGACCAACTGTCAGATAACGAGTGGCAACGGTTGCAGCGCTATTGCCAGCAACGCCAGATTCCATTGGCACAGTACCAATCCATGACTGTGCAATTCATCAGCCTGGTGATTGTGATGCACGAACTCAAGCGGTATGGCATGACAGCGGAAGGGGTAGACAACCATTTTTATCTGCGGGCCAAAGCCGATGGCAAAGTCACCAGCCAGCTGGAAAGTGTCGATGACCAGATCCGCTACCTGGCTACCATGGCGCAGGGCAATGAAGACAACCTGATTCGCCAAACCATCGACGATGCGCAACAGCTGGAGCAGATGATGACCCAGATGCGCCAATCATGGCGTTCGGGAGACTTAACCACGTTAACGGCAACCGGTATCACACCGATGCAGCGTGACTACCCACGGATTTACCAAAGCCTGTTGGTGGAACGTAATAACAACTGGATGCCACGCATTAAAAAGCTGCTGCAGCACCCGGAGCCCAAACTGATCTTAGTCGGAGCGCTACATCTGGCTGGTCCGAACGGTTTATTGCAACAACTGCAACAGGCGGGCTATCAGGTCAGCCAGCTGACGACTGTAAAGTAACGTCTGCAGCCGGGTAGCACACAGCCTGGCTGCTATAATCGGGCAAAAATTTTCAACAGGCCCACAAGCATGAAATCCTTTCTGACTCTATTGACCTCCCTTTGTTTAATCTTTGCGGTTGCCGGTGAAGCCCATGCCAAACGCTTTGGCGGTGGCGGTTTCGGTAAAAGCTACAAAACCACCCCGTTTAAAAAATCAGAGCCGCAGAAGCAGCAGCAACAACAACCGGCTTCGGGTAAAAAAAATGCCGGTAAAGGCATGATGGGTGGTTTATTAGGTGGTCTGCTGGCCGGTGGTTTATTTGCCTATCTGCTGGGCAACGGCGCGTTTGAAGGCATCCAGTTCATGGACATTCTGCTGCTCGCGGTTTTAGCCTTTGTTGCCCTGAAGGTGTTCCGTTCAATGGCCGGCGCTCAACGCCAGCCAGTGGCTCAGGGCGCCGCCGGTTACGCTCAAACGCTGCAAAACCGTGATAACTTCGCACAGGAAAGCCACAACGCTGCAGATCAGCAAACTCCGTTTAACCTGCCGCAGGGTTTTGATGCCGATGCCTTTATTGAAGGCGCATTACAGCATTACCGCACCGTGCAGCAGGCCTGGAATGACGGTCAGCTGGATATCATCGAAGAATATGTATCCGCCCCATTATTCGCCGGCTTAAAACAACAGCGCGAAAAATTAATGGTGCCACCACAAACCGAAATTCTTTCCCTCAGTGCTGAAATTGTGCGCGCGGACCAACAGGGCAACATGGCTGAAATCAGCATTCTGTTCCGCGGCTTATGCAAAGACGAACTGGAAAAATCCGAAGACGGTATTTTTGATACCTGGCACCTGGAGCGCGACACCAGCATTGCACAATCCAGCTGGATTATTGTCGGTATTGAAGCGGAATAACCGCGTTACTCGCTCCCCTTGAAGACAGACCCTATAGCTAAGGCAGAGGAAGTACTCTGCCTTCCCCCTCTCTGCAGTAACACACCTTTCCACCAGCTAGCCTAATATTCCTGTTTTTCACGGATTAATTTCCTTCAGTTACATAAACGGCACAAATTGTTACATTTTGGCCTGAATTAACTTGCCATAATCCCGCGTCCTGACGTTTTTGTTTACATCGTCAACTTCCATCTAAAAACAAGATTCAGCAAGGAACTCCCAATATGTTGAAGCAGACCTCAGTGTTGGCTGCGGCTGTGATGCTTGCATCTCAGGCGATGGCCTCCGGCTTTAAAATCAATGAACAATCTGCCAGCGGTGCAGGCCGTGCCTTTGCTGGTAGCGCTGCCGTGGCTAACGATGCCTCAGTGGTATTTTTTAACCCGGCAGGCATGAGCCGCCTGGACCGTTCCCAGGCCAGCTTTGGTTTTACCTACCTGGATCTGGAAGGTAGCTTCGAAGGTGTTCGCACCGACCCGGCTGGCGTCAGCAGCACACTGGCACCAAGCCAACAGGCACCGTTTGGTGAAGCCGGCACCTATAACGATGGTGGTGACTTTATGCCGAATAAAGTGATTCCATTTGGTTACTTCGTGCACAAACTGGATGACAAAGCGGCCGTGGGCCTGGGTATTTTTGCTCCGTTTGGTACATCAACAGACTACAAACAAGGTTCACTGGCCGGTGGTTTCGCTGACGAAACTCAGCTGTCTGCCATCGATATTCAGCCAACCTTCTCGTACAAGCTGAGTGAAACCTTATCGTTCGGTGTGGGTATCGATATCGTTTATGCCAAGGGCCTGTTAAGTAAGGAGCTGGATCTGGTGCCATTAGCAGCGGCTTATCAGCTGGCCGGTCAGGGTGCTCAGATTAACCCGGAAGATTACCGTGGTTACGAAAATAAGTTTGAAGTGGCTGGCGATGACGTCGGTTACGGCTGGAACTTTGGCTTAATGTGGGATATCACGCCTGCAACCACGTTCGGTTTTGCTTATCGCTCCGAAGTTGATTTCGATCTGGAGGGTAAATCAGAATTTAAACAATCCGAAGGCGTCGTTGCTTATTCACCCGATGCCAATGCCATCGTTCCGGCCGACACCAACGCTGCGGCCACCTTTATCCTGAACGATCAGGGCCAGGCAGGCCTGTGGCGCGCGGATTTGACGCCTGCTACCGGCAGCATTGCCAAACAGGATTCCCGTGTACCGTTAACCGGGCCGCGCTCAGCGACTTTCAGTTTTGCACACCGCTATAACGATCGCTTGCAGGTACTGGCCGGTGCAACCTGGACAGACTGGTCTTCATTCAAATACTTTGACGTCATCGCCACCGGTGAAGGCGTGATTGATGATATCGCAGGTTTAGGTGAAAACTACGTAGGCCATATCGTTGAGAAGTGGCACGACACATGGTCTTACTCTGTTGGGGCAGAATACGCGCTGAATCAGGACTGGACACTGCGCACCGGTTACGCCTTCGACGCATCACCGGTTAAAGATCAGCACCGTACCGCCCGTGTACCGGACAACGACCGTCAGTGGCTGACCGCCGGTGCAACCTATAACCTGAACAGCAACTGGAGCTTTGACGCGGCGGTGGCTTACCTGTTTATCGATAAATCCAAGATCGATGAATACAACTACGACCTGGACGATCAGCAAAAAGGTGTCGATAACCTGAAAGGTGAATACGACGTTAACGCTCTGGGTATTTCCTTCCAGGCTAACTACCGTCTGTAATTGTTTGTGGCTCTGCAACACACTGATAAGCCCGGGTTCTCCCGGGTTTATTGTTTTTGTCGAGCGCCATTAAACGCAGCGCCAGAACAAAGGTAACCAGCAACACAACTAAGGAAGCCAATACCACTCCCGGCCAGCCGGAATTTTGCCAGAACAGACCCAGATAACTACCGCCCAGACTCGCGCCGAGATAATAGCTGACGAAATACAGCGCACTGGCACTGCCGCGTCCTTCTCCGGCATGACGACTGACCCAGCCACTGGCCGCCGAGTGAGCGGTAAAAAATGCCAGTGCATTGATCAGCAATCCGGTGATGATCACAGCCAAACTATCGGCTAACGTCAGCAATGTTCCTGATACCAGCAACAGACAAGCCACCGCCATCACCCCGGGGGAAGACCAACGCCTCACCCAGCGCCCGGAATAAGCGGCACCGACGGTGCCGGACAAATAGGTCAGAAACAACATACCGAGCCAGTGACTGTCGAGTGAATAAGGTGAATCACTCAGCACAAAGGTGATGTAACTGTACTGATTCAGAAACACCATAAAATTCAGCCCTCCCAGCAGGTAGGCTGGCCATAACCAGGGATTAATACAATGGCGGCGGTAATCTTTCAGCACCCCCGTTAACGCCAGCGGCCTGGGCTTAAAATGGCGACTGGCGGGTAACAACACAACAAACAATAGCCACAACACCAGACTGACCAGCGCCATCAGGGCAAAGGTATCCGGCCATCCCAGCCAGCTGGTGCCCCAGCCACCAATCAGCCGGCCACTGATACCACCCAGACTGTTACCACTGATGTATAAACCAACCGCCGCTGCCAGCGCTGCTGGCGACATTTCCTCACCCATGTACGCCATGGCTATCGCAGGCAAAGCCCCGGCACACAGACCCGTCAGGGCGCGCAGCAATAACAATTGTGGGTAACTGTCGACCTGACTGACCAGTCCCCCCGCCAGGCACAGGCCGGCCATACTGATAACCATCAGCCATTTACGGCCAAAAGCGTCGGACAAAGGACCAAAGATCAGCAACGCCAGGGCTAACATGGCGGTACTCAGACTCAGCGCCCAGCTCGCTTCGGCGCTGCTAAGCCGGAAGTCGGCTGCCAGCACCGGCATCAGTGGTTGCGTGATATACAGGTTGGCAAATACCAATAAAGAGCCTGATAACAGCGCTATCGTTGCCCGCCAGTATGCACGGCTGCCAGCTTCAATCATCGTTAGTCCGGTTGGTTACGTCGCAAAATCGCCACACCAGACTAGCAATTGCCATTCAATCAGTTAAATATATAGAAATTAGCGTAAGCATATATTTTTATGATGAACCTGAAACAGCTGCATTATTTTGTCACCATCGCCGAACTGGGCAGCTTTACCCGGGCCAGTGAGCTGCTGCATATCGCCCAGCCGGCCCTCAGTATGTCGGTGCGTAAACTGGAACAACAACTTGAATTGACCTTATTTCACCGCCATGACAAACGCATCAGCCTGACCGACGAAGGTAAACGCCTGTTGCTGCACGGGCGCAAAATCCTGCAGGCCAGCAATGACGCGCTGACCGAAATGCGGGAGCTGAAAGGCCTGGAAAAAGGAGAGGTACGGGTCGGCATCCCGGGCATGCTGGGATCTTATTATTTCCCGCCACTGCTGATGGCGTTTCGCGAACGTTATCCCAACCTGCGTCTGGAAGTGATTGAAGGTGGGGTCTGGGAGCTGCAGCAACTGCTGGAAAAAGGTGATATCGACCTGGCGGTAGTGGCTGAAGCGTTTCTGCGGCCACAACTGCAGGCCGAAGTCTTCCTGCGTGAACAGATGATGGTCACCCTGGCGGCCGATCATCCACTGGCGCAACAAAGCAGCATCAGTTATCAACAGTTTTTTCAGCAACAGCTGGTGTTATTTAAACCCGGTTACTTCCATCGTAAGCTGGTTGATCAGCTGGCCAATGACGGTGGTTATCAGCCACAAATCGGCTTTGAAACCAACCTGATTGCCCTGATTAAAGCCATCGTCCAGCGCGGTTATGGCATATCAACCCTGCTGGAGATGGTTATTCAGCCTCAGGATGGTCTGGTGGCCCGCCCCTTCAGTCAGCCGGTGCGCCTAAATCTTGCGCTGGCCTGGCGCCGCGACGGCTATCTCAGCAAAGCGAACCGCGCCTTTGCCGACTTTGTGCTGGAAAACACCGGTGACCTGCAATACTGACAGCCGACCACCCACCTCCTTCACTTATGTTTACAAAGTACACACCCTCTCGTATTATTCGACCTCCGAGGGCAGCAACAGCTGCCTTTTTGCGTTTTAAGGATTCAAACACCATGCATGCCATTATGAACACCTACGGGCGCCTGCCGGTGACTTTTGCTTCTGGCAAAGGCAGCTGGCTGGTCGACGACCAGGGTCAGCAGTATCTGGATGCACTCAGCGGTATTGCTGTTTGTGGTCTGGGCCATGCCCATCCGGCAGTCACCAAAGCGCTGTGCGAACAGGCTGACAAGCTGATTCATACCTCCAACCTGTACGGCATCGAACGCCAGCAGGCACTGGCGGAAGCGCTGCGACGAGTGTCGGGCATGGATAATGTGTTTTTCTCCAACTCCGGTGCCGAAGCCAACGAAGCAGCGATTAAAATCGCGCGTAAATACGGCCACGATCAGGGCATTCATGAAGCCAAGATTGTGGTAATGAGCCAGTCGTTCCATGGCCGTACCCTGGCCACGTTGTCGGCCACCGGCAATGCTAAAGTGCACGCAGGTTTTGGCCCGCTGGTCAGCGGTTTTGTGCGGGTACCCTACAATGATATCGCGGCGCTTGAAGCCGTGGTGCAAGCGGACCCGCAAATTGTCGCGGTATTGCTCGAACCGGTTCAGGGCGAAGGAGGTCTGGCAACCGCGTCAGGCGATTACCTCAAAGCGGTTCGGGCGCTGTGTGATGAGCGTCAGCTGCTGATGATGCTGGATGAAATCCAGACCGGTAACGGCCGTACCGGCAGCTACTTCTGCTATCAGCAGTTTGATTTTTTACCGGACGTAGTCACCACTGCCAAAGGCCTGGGTAACGGTGTCCCGATTGGTGCCTGCCTGGCCCGCGGCCAGGCCGCAGACGTGCTGCAGCCCGGCAACCACGGTTCCACCTACGGCGGTAACCCGCTGGCCTGTGCTGCCGCTACCGCTGTGGTTGAAACCATTGAAGGTGACAACCTCAGTGCCAATGCTGCAGCCATGGGCGATTATCTGCGCGACCGTTTCCGCGAACAACTTGGCAATAATAGCCAGTTAAAAGAGATCCGTGGCCGCGGCCTGATGATTGGCCTGGTCATGAATCAGGATTGTCCTCAGTTGATGGCCCAGGCCATTACCGAACAGAAATTATTGCTGAACGTAACCGCTGGCAATGTGATTCGTTTATTGCCGCCATTAAACCTGAGCAAAGACGAAGCAGATCAGATTGTTGAGCGTGTCGTTGCTCTGGTCGCTACTTTATAACCTACAACTGACAGCGGGTTAACAGGTTAATCCGCTGCCTAAGAGAGAATTATTGTGAGACATTTCTTAACCCTGCTGGATCTCTCTCCGGACGAGTTAAACTGGATTATTAACCGTGCCATTGAGCTGAAAAAAATTCATCGCTCTGGTGAGGTCTATGAACCCCTGAAAAACAAAGTGCTGGGCATGATTTTCGAAAAATCATCCACCCGCACCCGGGTTTCATTTGAAGCCGGCATGGCACAACTGGGCGGCAGCGCGATTTTCTTATCGCCACGCGACACTCAGTTAGGCCGCGGTGAACCGATCGAAGACAGCGCCCGTGTGTTGTCACGCATGGTCGACGTCGTCATGATCCGTACCTTCGATCACGAAACCGTCGAACGTTTTGCGGCGTTTTCTCAGGTGCCGGTTATTAATGCTTTAACCGATGATTTCCATCCGTGTCAGCTGCTGGCCGATGTACAGGCGTACGTTGAACACCGTGGCAGCATCAAAGGCAAAACCGTTGCCTGGATTGGTGATGGCAATAATATGTGCCACTCCTACATCAACGCTGCCCGTCAGTTTGGCTTCACTTTAAACGTCGCGTGTCCGGAAGGTTTTGAACCTGCCGAACACCTGGTGAACGAAAACGCAGATCGTGTAAACGTAATGCGTGATCCTAAAGACGCCGTTAAAAACGCCGACCTGGTGGTGACCGACGTATGGGCCTCTATGGGTCAGGAAGACGAGCAGGACGATCGTCTGGCTAAGTTCCGGGACTATCAGGTTTCTCCTGCGCTGCTGGATCTGGCTAACGACGACGTTGTCTTTATGCACTGCTTACCCGCACACCGTGGTGAAGAAGTCAGCGAAGACCTACTGGACGACAAACGCGCCGTTGTTTGGGACGAAGCGGAAAACCGCTTACACGCTCAGAAAGCACTGCTGGAGTTTTTGCTGTGTCAGGAAGAGGAATAGCAAAAAACATCTTCTGACGGCTATCGCGGACAGGGTCCGCTCCTACAGTACAAATATCTTGTAGGAGCGGACCCTGTCCGCGACCATAAGAAATTTAGAAAAACAATTTCTGTAATTCTTCACCCGGCTCTTCAGCACGCATAAAGGCTTCACCCACCAGAAATGCATGTACGTTATTGTCACGCATCAGCTTCACATCGTCCGGCACCAGAATACCGCTTTCAGTCACTAACAGGCGGTCAGAAGGCACCTGATCCAATAAGCCCAGCGTGGTATCTAACGTCAGCTCAAACGTATGCAGGTTACGGTTATTGATGCCTACCAGCGGTGTCGACAGTTTCAGTGCCGATTGCAGCTCTTCACCGTCGTGTACTTCCACCAGCACATCCATACCCAGCTCTTCGGCTAAGCCAGCCAGATCCTGCAGCTGCATATCGCTTAATGCTGATACGATCAGCAAAATGCAGTCGGCATTTAATAAACGCGCTTCGTACACATGGTATGGGTCGATCAGGAAGTCTTTGCGAATAACCGGTAAGGAGCAGGCTTTGCGGGCTGCGATTAAATAATCTTCGTGGCCTTTAAAATAATCACGATCGGTTAACACCGATAAACAAGCCGCACCACCCTTCTCGTAGGATTCGGCAATTTGCTCCGGAACGAAGTTTTCACGCAACACGCCTTTCGATGGCGATGCCTTTTTAATCTCGGAAATGACCGCTGGCAAACCAGCATCCACTTTCGCTTTCATTGAGCGATAAAAACCACGCAGCTCCGACGGATCCCGATCTGTCGACTGTGCTTTAATTTCCGCTAACGGCAGAGTTTTACTGCGCTCAGCAATTTCCTGTTCTTTTGTCGCCAGGATTTTTCTTAAGATGGTTGGTGTATTCATTGTATTCTGATCTGTTGCGGCAGTTAATTTTTAAAGTATTTCGAAGAGCAATGGTCATTTTTCAGCCGCCGGATCGGACGGCACATCCATGTGCCGGCGATCCTAACGCAACATCCTGTTGCTGCTATTGAAAAACAACACATTACTCTTCTTTATATTTTTCGAAACCTGCCCAATTTACACAGGTTTCTGTGGAGGGAAGCTATTTGAATATTTTCGCAGCAGCCGCATGGATGCGGCGGTAGGATCGTGGTTCATGGACGAACTTTCGATCCCGCGACTGAAAATAATCAGATGGCTTCGCTCATTTCCGGTCTGCCAGGCTAATCAGCCCTGACCGTCTTCAGCAATATACTTCGAGAAACTTGCCAGCTCTTTAATTTTCTCCAGCGCCATGCCACTGTAAATCGCGTCTTCTGCCATGCTGACACCTTCTTTCATGGTGTGCGCCAGACCGGCGACATAAATCGCCACACCGGCATTTAACGCCAGCATATCTGCGGCCTTCTCACCTGCTGCAGTTTCACGTTTGCCTAAAGCATCACGAATCAGCGCCAGACTGGCCTCAGCACTGTCTACATCCAGACCGGTTAACGCCTGAGACTTCAGGCCCAACTCTTCCGGGTTGATCATAAACTCGCGGATTTCACCCTGCTTCAGTTCGCAGGCATAAGTTTCTGCCGCCAGGCTGATTTCATCCAGGCCATCTTTGGAGTGCACCACCAGAATATGGCCAGCCCCCAAACGTTGCAGCACTTCCGCCACCGGACGAACCAGGTTTTTGGTAAACACACCAATCACCTGATTTGCCACTCCGGCGGGGTTGGTCATCGGCCCAAGAATATTAAAAATGGTACGCATAGCTAACGATTTACGCGGCCCGATCGCATGTTTCATGGCACTGTGATGAGAGGGGGCAAACATAAAACCGACACCCAGTTCATCAATACAGCGCCCAACCTGCTCGGCGGTCAGCTCCAGATTCACTCCGGCGGCTTCTAATAAGTCAGCACTGCCGGAGTTAGACGACACACCGCGGTTACCGTGTTTAGCCACAGTGCCACCGGCTGCCGCAACAATAAAGGAGGACGCCGTTGAAACGTTAAATAAGTTTGCACCATCACCACCGGTGCCAACGATATCCACCGCATGATCAGCCTGGATGCTGACTCCGGTCGCTAACTCACGCATGACACTGACAGCACCGGCAATTTCATCAATGCTTTCACTTTTCATACGTAACGCCACCAGAAACCCACCAATCTGTGCATCATCGCACTGGCCGGTCATAATCTGACGCATCACATCCATCATTTCTTCTGTGGTTAAATCCTGTCGCTCAACCACACGGGCCAATGCTTGTTTAATATCCATTTGATGTCCCCTGTGATTAAACTTTCGACTTTAAAAAATTAGCCAATAAATCATGGCCGTGTTCGGTCAGAATGGATTCCGGATGAAACTGCACCCCTTCGATCGCCAGTTCTTTATGACGAACACCCATAATTTCTTCCATACTGCCGTCATCATTTTCGGTCCAGGCGGTTATCTCCAGACAATCGGGCAAGGTTGTTTTATCAATTACCAATGAGTGGTAACGCGTGGCGTTATAGCCTTCACGCAAACCAGCAAACACGCCGCTGTTTTTATGATGTATCGGAGAAATTTTGCCGTGCATTACCCGGCCGGCACGAACAATATCGCCGCCAAATGCCTGACCAATACTCTGATGCCCCAGACAAATTCCGAGAATGGGTAATTTGCCGGCAAAATGTTTAATCGCCGCCATCGAAATTCCGGCTTCATTCGGAGTGCATGGTCCGGGAGAAATGACCAGGTGATCCGGATTTAATGCTTCTATCTGTTCGATGGTCACCTCATCGTTGCGGAATACTTTTACCTCAGCCCCCAGCTCGGCAAAATATTGCACCACGTTGTAGGTAAACGAATCGTAGTTGTCGATCATAACTAACATAGTGTGGTCCCCTCTGCCTTATTCCTGGTCCAGTCCGGCTTCCGCCATAGCAACCGCACGAAACATCGCCCGGCCTTTATTCATGGTTTCCTTCCATTCCAGCCGCGGTACAGAGTCCGCTACCACACCAGCACCTGCCTGAATATTCAGCATGCCGTCTTTAATCACTGCAGTACGAATGGCAATCGCAGTATCCATATTGCCGTTCCAGCTTAAATAACCAACGGCACCGCCATACACCCCTCGCTTGGTGGATTCAAATTCGTCGATAATTTCCATCGCCCGGATTTTCGGTGCACCACTCAGGGTGCCTGCCGGATGTACTGCACGTAATACATCCATCGCGGTGATGCCGTCTTTCACTTTGCCTTTAACATTGGAAACGATATGCATCACATGGCTGTAGCGTTCCACCACCATCTGATCGGTCACTTCTACCTCGCCGGTCTGCGCCACCCGGCCAACGTCATTACGACCCAGATCGATCAGCATTAAATGTTCGGCAATTTCTTTCGGATCACCTAACAGCTCCGCTTCCAGCGCCTGATCTTCTTCGTCTGTCTGCCCCCGGTAACGGGTACCAGCAATCGGCCGTACCGTGACTTCACCGTCTTCCAGCCGCGCCAGAATTTCGGGTGACGACCCCACGACATGAAAGTCGCCAAGGTTCAGACAATACATATAAGGTGATGGATTCAGAGTACGCAGCGCCCGATAAATATTGACCGGATCGCCATCGTAAGGCACCTGCATGCGCTGCGAAATCACACACTGCATAATGTCGCCGGACAGTACATATTCTTTAATATTGTCCACCGCATCCATAAATGGCTGCTCGCCAAATAACGAGCGGAAATCGCTTTCGGCCACTTGTTTTGGCTCTGCCAATGGCTGGCCAATATCGCCCTGATACGGTTTACGTAATTGCTGGCGCAATTGCTCAATTCGCTGTTCAGCCACTTCGAGTGCATTGTGAACAGCAGGGTTCGCCATCACAATCAGGTGTAATTTGCCGCTCAGGTTATCGAATACCACAACTTCTTCCGACACCATCAGCAGAATATCCGGGGTCTTCAGGTCGTCTTTCGGGCAGCTGGCTTTTAATTTTGGCTCGATATAACGAATAGTGTCATATCCAAAATAGCCCACCAGACCACCATCAAACTTTGGCAGATCCGGCATCATAGGCACCCGGAAACGTTGCTGGTATTCGCTGACAAATGCTAATGGATCATCAACCTCGAAGTGTTCCGCCAGCTGACCATCCCGGTGTAATTCAACCCGCTGGTCGTAAATTTTAATAATTTCCCGGCAAGGCAGACCAATAATGGAATAACGTCCCCACTTTTCGCCCCCCTGCACCGATTCAAACAAATAGGTAAAAGGCTGAGCGGCCAGTTTCAGAAAGGTGGTCAGCGGTGTATCAAGATCAGCCAGCACCTGACGGGCAACCGGGATACGGTTGTAACCCTGGTCTGCCAGCGCTGCAAATTGTTGCGGTGTCATAAAATACCTTGGAATCGTCGATAGAAAACAACCTGAGCGCAACCCACGGCCTCAGGCACAGTAAAGGGGTTACTGTGTTACCACCATCGACGGGTCAGATGCTGACCCTGCTGTAACGGGCGGTTATATTGGAAAAACACCGCAAACTCCGATAATCAGGGAAAAGGATTGGATGGCGAAACTATACCAGATAAGAAGAGATCAACAAGGGATGGAGCGGCGCTATTGTTCACGCCAGTCGAGACAGGGCCACTGACGCTGCAACGCCATCTGGCGTAAAGCACTATTCGGATTCAGTACCACTGGCTGGGCCACCTGTTCCAGTAACGGTGCATCCGAGTGGCTGTCGGTATAAAAAGCGGCATCGGCAAAAGTTAATCCACGCTGGCGCAAATACTCTCCGGCCAGTTGCACCTTGCCTTCACCGTAACACATCGGATGTTGCAGCCCGGTGATTTCCCCCTGCTCCACGTTCAGCCGGTTACTGATAACGTGACGGATACCCAGCGCTTTGCCATAGGCCTGAGCAATCACATCATCCGAGCCGGTAATCATGACAATATCACTGCCCTGGCGCTGATAGGCGAATAACAGCGAAGCTGCCTGTGGGTAAATATGAAAATTGCCCCGCTCAGCAAAAAAGTGCGCGACTTTACGCTGATATTGCTCCAGCGACATCCCGCGGGTACGGGTGCGGTAATAACCCGACAAACGACCGTGAGTGACCTTGCCTTTTTTATACGCCCGGTAAAGCGATGCCAGCGCCTGTAATGCCTCGACCAGCGCCCAGCGCTCATGCTTAAAGCGCCATTTAATCCACAGACTGTTGGCGTCTTTATTGATGAGGGAATCATCAAGATCAAAAAAAACCACAGGAAGGTCGTATACCTGCATCCGGGAGTTCCGTTAATTACCGAACAGCAAGATTATCACAGGCTGTCATCCAGCCCTAATGCTGCCAGCCGCCAATGCGTCAGGGTGGCGCCTGAGATACAGCCCGGGTGGCTCTGCGCCAGCCGCTGCAGGCCCTGCCATAAAGCCGCCACATGGGTTTCCAGGCCCAACAGCTTAAGCGACCCTAGCATACGACACAGGCGTTTATGATTGTGATTGTCGGGGGTCATCCAGTGAAAATCGCAAATATCCTGCGGCACCAACAGCTCAAACCCCTGAGGTGTTTCACGTAATACCACACCATAGAATTGCAGCATACGTAATACCACTCGATGTAATTCCTGCTGTAACCCGAAATCCTGACGAAAAACCTGTTCCACATCAGCATCGACGACCGGTGCTTCGGGATTGTAATGGCTGGCAGTGCGCAACGGAAACAACCACTGGATATAATCATGACAACTTTCCAGCTCACTATCCGAAAATGACAGAATACCGCTCAGCGTTCTGCCACGGTGATCCGTGCCAAGACCTCTGTAAAAAGCAAGCAATGGGTGCATAAGCGACTCTTCTCCGTGTGCCTGATCAAAGTATAGACAGAAAACGCCGCGGGTTTCTGCCTTAGAGTGTCAGCACTGGAACTTTAGTCTTGATATAAATTGTTGACCTGAGGCATGGCCAGAGTAAGCTGGATCAGCCATCCTGAATAGGCAGTCAACGTAAGGAGCGACTATGAAAGGTTTGGAAATCAGCTTCCGCGACATCGAACATTCCGATGCTATTGAACAAACAATCCGCGACAAAGCCGCCAAGTTAACCGGCACCTTTGAAGATATAACAGCCGTCAGGGCGGTTGTCGCTATGCCCCATAACCACAGTAACAAGGGCAAGCTGGCCCACGTTTCTCTGGAAATTGGCCTGCCGGGCGAAACCGTTGCCATCACCCACGATCATCATGACAACTCAGAACATGAAGATATGTACGTAGCGGTTCGTGATGCGTTTGATAAAGCACAACGCAAAGTACGTAAAATTCATAATAAACGGGTGGATAAAAGCCGCCGCGCGGCGACACTCTGAAGCCATTCAGACAATGAAACGGAGTCCACCTCTGGGTGGACTCTTTCCGGCCAATGTTCAACGCGCCGGATTAAACGCCCCCTTCAGCAAGACCTGTAATAACCCCGGGCGCACCAGATCCGCATACAGCGCCCCCATCTCTTTGGCTGAAATCGGGAAGTCTTCCTTAATCCAGCGTACAATCACCATAAACGACGCACCGGTAAGAAAGTCGATCACGTAATTGACCTGGCCATCATCCTTCATCAGGTTGGCGTGCGCGGCAATATACCCTTCCATGATCTTGCCAACATAACGTTTAAACTCAGATAACATCAGCGCCTCAACATCCGCTTCGACCAATAAACGGGCAAAGCGGGCGTTATCCGACCACTGACGAAACATAATTTCGGCAATCAGAGGATCAACATCCGGAGTTGCTGTCAGATACGGCTCCACTTCGGCATAGAACTGCAGAAACATGCGCTCAATATAACCGCGCAACAAATCGTCCTTGGAATGAAAGTGCAGATAAAACGTCGGCCGGGCCACGCCGGAGTGACTGCAGATATTGGCAACCGAAATTTTGCCATAAGGCTTTTCTGCCATCAGTTCCAGCAAGGAATCCATCAGCAGGCGCCGACTGCGCTCCACCCGCTTATCAGTGTCTTTAGGCATAGCTAACTGAGTAACCAATTATTAACTTAGACACCAGTCTATTACACTAAGGTAACATTTGTCTGCTATCGGGTATTAGCCATTTGGCCAATGGCCTGTTTTGAACAGCCGCCACCGGCAGACAGGCACAAAAAAGCCACCCGCAGGTGGCTTTTCAGGATGTGATCAACCGGAATTAAGCGGTTTCGAACATCTCTTCTTCCAGCTCAAACAGCGGCTCAGAACCACCTTTAACGGCAGCGCTCAGACCAATGTAACGTGGCAACAGACGTTTCATGTAGAAGCGTGCCGTTGACAGTTTGGCTTTGTAGAAGGCTTCTTCACCTTTGCTCAGAGCAACCGCAGACATTTTAGCCCACATGTACGCCAGCGCGGTGTAACCAAATACTGCCAGGTATTCAACCGATGCAGCGCCAATCTCGTTTGGATTGTTCTGCGCGCGGTCGATCACCCACTGGGTCAGATCGTTGAGGTTTTCCAGCGCCGCTTTTAAAGGCTCGATGAACTCAGCCATCGCTTCGTTACCAGCCTGAGTCGCGATGAAGTCGTTTACATCCTGTTCAAACAGTTTGTAGAACGCACCATTGTTACCCACAACCTTACGGCCCATCAGATCCAGTGCCTGGATACCGTTGGTACCTTCATAAATCTGGGTGATACGGATATCACGCACGTATTGTTCCTGACCCCACTCACGGATAAAGCCGTGGCCACCAAATACCTGCTGACCGGCAATCGCGGATTCCAGCGCATTATCGGTCAGGAAAGCTTTAGCAACCGGAGTCAGCAATGCCAGCATCGCATCAGCGTGCTTACGGTCGTCTTCGTTATCGGTGAACTTAGCGATGTCCAGCCATTTCGCCACGTACGTCGAGAATGCACGACCACCTTCAGTGAAGGCACGCGAGGTCAGCAGCATACGACGCACATCCGGATGTACGATAATCGGATCAGCCGCTTTGTCTTTCGCCTGAGCACCGGTAGGCGCGCGTGACTGAATACGGTCACGTGCGTATTCAACCGCATTCTGGTAGGACGCTTCAGCTGCACCAATGCCCTGAATGCCGACACCCAGACGCTCGTAGTTCATCATGGTGAACATAGCCGCCAGGCCTTTGTTTTCTTCACCGACTAACCAGCCTTTGGCGCCATCAAAGTTCATCACACAGGTAGCGGAACCTTTGATACCCATTTTGTGTTCAATAGAACCACAACCCATGGAGTTGCGCTCACCCAGAGAACCGTCTTCATTCACCATGAATTTAGGTACCAGGAACAGCGAAATGCCTTTTGGACCGGCCGGTGCGTCCGGCAGTTTTGCCAGCACCAGGTGGATGATGTTTTCGGCCATATCATGCTCACCCCAGGTGATGAAGATCTTGGTACCGGTTACATCGTAAGAACCATCAGCGTTGGGCGCTGCCTTAGTGCGGATAATGCCTAAGTCCGTACCCGCATGTGGTTCGGTCAGGTCCATTGCACCCGCCCATACACCGGAGTACATGTTTGGCAGGTATTTTTCTTTCAGTTCCTGAGAACCGTGAGCATTCAGGGATAAACAGGCACCCGCTGTCAGCATTGGCGCCAGACCAAACGACATATTGGCACCCTGTACCATTTCTTCAATCTGACCAACCAGAGTCTTAGGCATACCCATGCCACCGAAATCCGGGTTACCGCCCAGGCCATTCAGACCCGCTTCGACATACGTCTGATACGCATCTTTAAAGCCAGGTGCTGCGGTCACTTCACCGTCGTTCCAGGTGGAGCCCTGCTCATCCCCTTCACGGTTCAGTGGTGCCAGAACCTGACTGGCGATCTTGCCGCACTCTTCCAGGATCGCTTCTGCGGTTTCTACATCCACCGCACCTTGCAAACCAGCCAACGAACTCCACAGTTTGTCAGCTTCAAAAACTTCATTCAGGACAAAGCGCATATCGCGCAATGGTGCCTTGTATTCTGCCATGATTCACCTCGTGTTTTCAGATCGCTTTGTCATTGGCTCCAGCGACAGGCCTTCGGACAAAACGCCGCTATTGTACCGGCTCAAATGAAATTGCCTATACCAAAACGCAAAAAACCGCGTCAACACTGTCGTGAGACGCGGTTTTCAGCATCAGAACAACTTAGAAAGCAAAGTGTTCTGCATCCAGATCCATCAGCGTGTCAGCACCAGCAACCATGGTTGCCGCGTGACCAGCGGTACGAGGCAGGATACGAGTGAAGTAGAAACGCGCAGTGGTCAACTTGGCTTTGTAGAAGTCTTCTTCCGAGGTGCCAGCAGCCAGGGCTTCCTGAGCAGCCTTCGCCATACGTGCCCACAGGTAAGCCAGCGTTACGTAACCAGAGTACATCAGGTAATCAACCGATGCAGAACCGACTTCGTCACGGTTCTTCATGGCGTTCATACCGATCTTCATGGTCAGATCGCCCCACTCTTTGTTCAGCTTAGCCAACGGCTCCACGAACTGTGCCATGGCTTCGTTCTCTGCGTTTTCTTTGCAGAAAGTGTGAACCATTTTGGTGAAGTTCTTCAGGCTCTGGCCCTGAGTCATCAGTACTTTACGGCCTAACAGATCCAGTGCCTGAATACCGGTGGTACCTTCGTAGATGGTAGAGATCTTAGCGTCACGTACCAGCTGCTCCATACCCCACTCAGCAATAAAGCCGTGGCCACCGAATACCTGAACACCCAGGTTAGTCGACTCGTAACCCACTTCAGTCAGGAACGCTTTGGCGATTGGTGTCAGGAAGCCCAGCAGTTCGTCTGCTGCTTTACGCTCTTCTTCAGACTCGCCTTTGTGCACGATATCGTTCTGCAGCGCCGCCAGGTAAACCAGAGCACGGCCGCCTTCAGCAAATGCTTTCTGAGTCAGCAGCATTTTACGTACGTCCGGGTGAACGATGATTGGGTCAGCTGCTTTTTCCGGCGCTTTAGGGCCAGTCAGAGAGCGCATTGCCAGACGATCTTTGGCGTATGCCAGAGCGCCCTGGAAAGAACCTTCAGCCGCAGTAACGCCCTGCAGAGCAGTACCGATACGGGCAGTGTTCATAAAGGTGAACATACAGTTCAGACCTTTGTTTTCAGGACCGATCAGGAAACCTTTGGCACCGTCGAAGTTCATCACACAGGTAGAGTTACCGTGGATACCCATTTTGTGTTCGATAGAGCCACAAACAACCGCGTTGCGATCGCCGACAGAACCGTCTTCGTTAGCGTTGAACTTAGGCACGATGAACAGGGAAATACCTTTGGTACCTTCCGGTGCACCTGGCAGACGTGCCAGTACGATGTGCACAATGTTCTCAGCCATGTCGTGTTCACCGGCAGAGATAAAGATTTTGGTACCGGAAATCGAGTAAGAACCGTCAGCGTTTGGCTCAGCTTTGGTCTTCAGGATGCCCAGGTCAGAACCACAGTGTGGCTCGGTCAGACACATGGTACCGGTCCACTCACCGCTTACCAGCTTGGTCAGGTAGGTGTCTTTCTGTTCCTGAGTACCCCAGGTAGAAATGGTATTCATTGCACCGTGAGACAGACCCGGGTACATACCCCAGGACCAGTTAGAGGTACCTACCATCTCAGACATAACCGTGCTCAGCGACTCTGGCAGGCCCTGGCCGCCAACTTCAACGTCGTGAGCCAGTGTTGGCCAGCCGCCTTCAACGAACTGAGCGTACGCTTCTTTAAAGCCGGTTGGCGTAGTGACCGAACCGTCTTCATGGCGGGTACAGCCTTCTTCGTCACCCACGCGGTTCAGAGGAGCCAATACGTTCTCACAGAATTTTGCGCCTTCGTTCACGATAGCGTCGATCATTTCTGGAGTAGCAACTTCAGCGTAGGCTGGCAGGCTGGCGTAATGACCAGGCATGTCCAACACTTCGTCCATTACGAACTTAATTTCACGTAGGGGAGCTTTATACTCTGGCATAGCGACTGACCTCTTTGCCTATAGGTTCTGACGGCATTTTTCTGCCGTTTGGTTATTAATGAGATAGCTTCAAATCAGTTTGGAGAAACTATCTTTTCAAACAAGTGTTTGAAACATACGTTCGCCTACCGCTATTGTCAAGCCTGAGACGTATGACATTCTTTGCCTGAAGTGAAACAAACAGTCAGGATAGCCACGTGGCCGCTTCAACAGAGAATTGTAAAAGGAAGAACAGGAAGACCGCGGATCAGACCAGATCGTCGATCAGATCACCGGCACTGGCAGCCGGCGGAGCAGTGATTTGCAATAAAAATTCGTTAATGCGCCGCATGCGCTGATTTTGCTCAGCAAAAATTTCCGCTGAAGTAGCCGTTTCCTGGCGGGATTTTTCAGCCTTTTCTTCTTTCTGCTCAGCTGCCTGCTCCTTCCGCTGCTCAGCCAGGAAAGACAACGAAGAATCCGATGATTGTTCATCTTCGGCGGAGCCAGCCCCGACACGACGTTCGCTACTGAGTTCTGCCCGGGCTTCCGCAGCCTGCTGTGCAGCCAGCGCGGCAACCCGGCGGTCCTGACTGGAAGGTTCAGCCGGTGCCAGAGCGGCTCGTTGCACCAGTTGCATTTTTTCCAGTGTCGCTTGTGGGTCACCCGAAACTTTACTGACATCAATCGGTACTTCACCACCCACCGCATAACGCACACCGTCCGGGCCGCGCTGGAAGCTGTAGGACGGGCTGCCTGCCAGCTGTCCACCCACCGCTGCATGAGCCGCTTCGTGAGCTTTAACTTCAGCATCACGACTTTTCAGCTGCCGTATCTGAGCGAGATCCGCTTCCTGCTGGCGTTGTTCTGCTACATTCTGTACATCATCCTGTCTCCCTGCACGATCACCTTGCCGGGGGCGGACGGCTGTTTCCGGGGTGGGATTTTCGGCGGATTTATCCGCCTGAGAAGAATTATCTGCCGACGGCTGTTCACTGGCTTTACGTGCGGCATCGCTGATAGACACCGCATCAACCGGGGCAAACGATACAGAATCAATATTTTCTGTTCCATCAACCACCACCAACCCAGCTCCACCGCCCACATTGGCGGGTGCTGCCGGAGCGGTAATCTGGTTAGTACTGACAGAAATCTGCATGGCATTTACCCGTTAAGTGTCTCAGGCCTCGACATCAATAATTGAGCCCAGGGTCTGGTCCGCCGCTTTTAATACCTTGGCGTTCGCTTCAACCGAACGCTCTCCCTGCTTCAGATCAGTTGCTGCCTCTGCCAGTTTGTCGGGCCCTTCAACCGGCCGTTCGGTTGTTGCATCCACCACGTCCTGAGCGGCTCGTCTGACCTGCTCAGTTCCCTGACTGATACCCGCACTGGCAGTAGTAAATGCTGATCCTGTGGTTGAACCGATATTCATAAGTGCCTCCGCAAATAGCGCTGATAGACTTTTGGCATTGTTCATATTTTAAACAACAGCAAAAACAGAAGCCAGCTAAATGCTGGCTTCTGTTATATCTAATCTTCATAAAGCGAGTCGGGCAATAATGCTGGCTCAGCTAACGGCCGCGTCATAAAACAGCGCTTGAGGATCCTCTTGCGCCGCCGTTTTAAGCAACTCATCCAGCGCTTTTGGCTGCTGCGTCACCCGATGGTCGGAATTGATCCCAAGCTTTCGAAACAAAGCCTGATCTTTGTTGGCTGCCGGGTTAGGCGTAGTTAATAAGCACTCACCATAAAAGATCGAGTTAGCGCCGGCAAAGAAACACATCGCCTGCATTTCTTCGCTCATTTCTTCACGGCCGGCACTCAGGCGCACATGAGATTCAGGCATCATAATCCGAGCGGCTGCGATGGTGCGAACAAAATCGAGTGGATCCAGCTCACCCTGCTGCTCTAACGGCGTGCCAGCCACCTTTACCAGCTGATTGATAGGCACGGAGTCCGGATGCTGTGGCAGGTTCGCCAGCTGCACTAACAGACCCGCCCGGTCTTTTTGTTGTTCCCCCATCCCCAGAATACCGCCAGAACATACTTTCATGCCGGCTTTACGCACGTTGTCCAGGGTTTCCAGCCGATCGGAGTAACTGCGGGTCGTGATGATTTCACCATAATATTCCGGCGAGGTATCCAGATTGTGGTTGTAATAGTCCAGCCCGGCCTCTGCCAGTCGTGATGATTTATCTTCGTCCAGCATCCCCAGTGTCATGCAGGTTTCCATCCCCAGATCTTTAACCCCTTTCACCATGGCTAACACATAAGGCATGTCTTTTTCACGCGGAGAACGCCAGGCTGCGCCCATACAGAAGCGGTCAGAACCGGCCGCTTTGGCCGCTTTGGCTTTTTCAATCACCGCTTCCACTTCCATCAGCTTTTCTTTTTCCAGCTGAGTGTCGTAGCGCGCGCTTTGTGGACAATAAGCGCAGTCTTCCGGGCAAGCTCCGGTCTTAATCGATAATAAGGTGCTGACCTGAACCTGGTTGGCATCGAAGTGCTGACGATGCACCGAATGCGCCTGAAACAACAGATCATTCAACGGCTGCTGCAATAATGTTTCCACCTCAGAAACCGTCCAATCGTGTCGCGTTGTTGTCTGCATTTCAGCCACCTGCCCCATATTCAACCTCTGATCTGAATCGTTATGATCCGGCACTGATACTAAGCACTATGGGTAACTGGTCAACTTTGAAAGATCACAAAGCGAACAAGTGGTTAATTTTCAACCAGATGTTAAATCAGCACAATCTGTGTGAGCTGTGCCTGCAGCCAACTGGCCAGAATCTGTTCTTATGTCCGGCTTGTTATCAGGATCTGCCTTTTAATAACATCGCCTGCAGCCAGTGTGCTGAACCTCTGAATACCACGTCGGATACCCCGTTGCGCTGTGGCCGCTGTCAGGCCAGTCCGCCGGCTTATGATTACACCATCGGCCAGTTTCTGTATCGCCCGGCGATCAGCATCTGGATTCAGAAAATGAAAGATAAACGTCAGTTGCTCTGGGGCCACCAACTGGCCCGGCTGATGCTGCAATCGCCCCCTGCCGTTGTATCCCAAATTGACGCGTTAACTTACATCCCCAGCAGCGGCTGGCGTCTTTTCAGACGTGGCTTTAACCCGGCGGGGCTGCTGGCCGAACAACTTGCGCGCCAGCTGAACATTCCCTTACTGCATCACGCACTCCATAAATCCGGCCAGCACGATCAGCGCCGCCTTAACCGCTCACAACGGCAAAAGAACCTGCAACGAGGACTACGCCCTGGTAGTTTGCCGTTAACCGGTCAACACATCCTGATTATTGATGATGTAATGACCACAGGTGCCACGTTGAACGCTGCCGCTCAGGCACTGAAGCAACAAGGTGCTGCGATGGTGGGTGGCTGGATTCTGGCGCGTACTCCGGCTCCGGACTTTCGCTTTTAGCGAAAAATCCGGCTTTCAGGCATACTGGAAGCCATTTCCATCATCGGCAATCTGATTGTATGTCCAACCACCCATACAGCAACCTGACCCCGGAACGGGTAATGGATGCAGTAGAATCCCTTGGCTTTTTCTGTGACGCCAGGATCTTCGCACTGAACAGCTATGAAAACCGTGTTTATCAGGTCGGCATTGAAGATCAGCCGCCTGTCATTGTGAAGTTTTACCGCCCTGGCCGCTGGAGCCGGGCCTGCATACTGGAAGAACATGAATTCCTGCTGGAATTACAACAGCAGGAACTTCCGGTGGTCGCACCACTGGAATATCAGCAACAAACATTGTTTTCATACGATGAGTTTTTGTTCGCTGTATTTCCACGCAAAGGCGGCCAGGCACCGGAAATCAGCGACGAAGATGAACTCGAGTTACTCGGCCGCTGGCTGGGCAGATTACACACCATCGGAGAAAGCAAAACGTTTCAGGCCCGCCCCCGTATTCAGGGAGCCGCAGACTTAGAACAGGCTGCCGAACAGGTGTTACAAAGTGGCCTGATGCCACCCGATTACCAGGCCGTGTATCGCAGTCTGGTGCCTGATCTGGTGACGGAGCTGCAACAGCACTATCCGGCAACAACCAGGAACATCCGACTACACGGCGATCTGCATCCGGGTAACTTATTATTGCGTGATGAAACCCTGTTTCTGGTCGACTTCGACGACTGCCTGCTGGGTCCTGCCATGCAGGATATCTGGATGTTACTCAGCGGCGGACGTCAGGAACAACAGCAACAGTTAATGGCCATCGCTGAAGGTTATGAGATGTTCCGTCGCTTTCCGGCCGATGAACTGCCACTGGTCGAATCACTGCGTACGTTACGTATCGCCCGTTACGCCGCCTGGTTAAGCCAACGCTGGCAGGATCCGGCCTTTCCTGCCGCCTTTCCGTGGTTTACCGGCCATCAGTTCTGGTCACAACATATCTTATCTTTACGCGAGCAATTGGCCGCTCTGCGCGAGCCCGCTCTGGAATTACCCACCTTTAATTTCTGATAAGGAGTTTTGATGAAACATTTAATAACCACCAGCGTACTGTTTATGGCCTTGTCAGCCCAGGCTGAACAACCCCGCCAGCCCGCCCAAAATATATCGCTGGATAAAATACATATCGGCGCCGGTCTGACTCACAACAACCTGGATTCACCTTTTGGCGGAGACGTCGATGCCAATGGTTTTTCAGTGTTTGCCGGCTATGAACTGGAAAACGACCTGCCACAGTTTTCCACCTACGCAGAAGTCGGATACGCCCAGACTCAGGATTTCTTCGCCAATGAAGATATCCGTGGCTTGTGGTTATCCACCGTCGCCGTTAAACAATTACCGGAAATCAACCCACGTCTGTCTGCACTGGCGCGTTTTGGTATCGACCTGGGTGATGACGATGGCGTATTTATGGGATTAGGGGCACAACTGCAACTGGCCAAACCGGTTGCGTTACGGGCGGAATACATTAATAAAGATGCGACCACTGTCTATCAGCTCAGTGCTGTACTGAGTTTTTAACTGTCAGTCAGAACCAGCCATAAAAAAACGGATGCCAGGGCATCCGTTTTTTGTATCGTCTGATCAGTCTGTCGCTTAACGACGGCCTGAGCGACGCAGAGCAGCAGGTGTATAGTCTTTCTGAGAACGTTCGAAGCCGAACTCATAAGAACCATCTTCTTCGTTATCCAGACCCAGCACTAAGTAACGGCCAGAGTTCAGATCGTACAGGGTTTCAACCGCGTACCATGGCACCAGCGTATCGTAGAACATCATGTTGTGTGCTTCCGCAACACGCCACAGTTCACCGCGACCATCATAGTGATCGATCTCAGTTGCCTGCCAGGTATCTTCATCGATGTAGAAAGTACGCTTGCTGTAAATATGACGCATGCCATCTTTCAGCGTTGCTTCCACTTTCCACACGCGGTGCAGTTCATAGCGGGTCAGCTCCTGATTAATATGGCCGGCTTTTACAATGTCATCATATTTCAGATCACCACTGTTCAGCTCGTAAGAGTTGTACGGTACATACAGCTCCTGCTTGCCAACCAGTTTCCAGTTGTAACGATCCGGTGCGCCATTGTACATATCCAGGTTATCCGAGGTACGCAGACCATCTGACGCAGTACCCGGACCATCGTAGGAAACCTGCGGTGCCCGGCGTACACGACGCTGACCGGCATTATAAACCCAGGCTTTACGCGGCTCTTTCACCTGATCCAGTGTTTCGTGAACCAGCAATACGTTACCTGCCAGACGAGCCGGTGAAATAACGTCCTGTTTGAAGTAGAACAATACGTTTTTATCCGCTTCCGGATCGTAATCCGTCAGTTTATTACGGAAAGTAAACTCGTCTTTAAACCGCACCAGAGTGTAATCACCGTTCGCCTGCGGAGTTGCCTGACCAACAACGCGGGAAACTGAGCCGCCACGGTACCGTGAAATGTGGTTCCAGATCACTTCCAGGCCATCAGCCGGAATCGGGAAAGGAACACCTTCCTGATAGTTTTCCATACCGTTACCACCAGAGATCATTTTGGTAGCAGTGGCGTTTTTCTTGGTCGCGTCGTAAACAAATTGTGGGTAAGCCGCAGAGCGATGTGTTTTGTAAACCGGCATACGATAGGTTTCCGGATATTTTTCAAACATCGCTTTCTGACCATCGGTCAGTTTATCGGCATATTCTTTGTAGTTCGCTGCAGTAATCTCAAACTCAGGCTTTTCACCTTTGTAAGGATTCACGTGTTTTTTACCAACCGTGTAACCTGCTGGCGGTTCAGTAATGCCACCACTCCAGGCTGGAATGGCACCGCCATTTCCGGCCATTTCCGCACCAATAGGAGTCAGTGACTTACCCAGTTCGGCGGCTTTTTCAGGTGCCACAGCGGCGTTTGCTGCGGATACCATCAGGGACAGCGCGATAGCGCCGCCCCAGGTCTTATAGTGTTGTTTAAACATGGTTGTTAGACCTCAAAAATCCTGATCTTATTATGTTTAGAATGAATACTTGGCAGATAACGTAACGTTGTCGCGATCTTTCAGCTGGTTGTAATCACCACCACTGAAGTTCGTGTAGCCAATATCAACCGACGTCTGGTTCTGATACACAAAGGTGACACTCAGACCCGTGGTCAGACGATCGTTGATAAACTGAGCACCCGGCTCAGGACCATTCCCTTTGTCATACGCTACAGACAGCTTAGGCGTTACATTGACACCCGCAAATGCGTTGTTGAAATCCATCGCCGCACGCAGGCGAATACCACCCGACAACTCGGTGACATAACCTTCATCGTTACAGTAGTCGGTGTTCACGTTCTTCGAAGTGTTCGCGGTAGTGCCATCTGGCAGGTAGTCAGATGAACAGGCATCGTAAGACGCAGGAACCCCAGCGAATACGCCTGCATTGTCACCAATACCATAAGCGCCTGAACGACCATAACGCGCGTCATCGGTATCCGGTAAGCCATCGACGTAGGTCATACCCACTTCACCCACCAGCGCCAGACGGTCGGAGCCCAGCACCCGGTCGAAGAACTTGATATACGTCATCTGGGCCTGCCAGATATCGAACGTATCAAAGCCTTCAGCCAACTCACCATAGAGAGATCGACGAGCCGCTTCATCACCACCAATTTCTTCAGCACGCTGCTGATATAAGCGGCTCCAAGGGGCACCATTACCGGCAAGAATCAGTTCGAATGCATTCCACTGAACCGGCGCATCAGGCTTGTAACTGATTTCACCGGATATTGATGCACCACCTTCAGTACTGGTCGCAAACGAGATACCGGAAATCTGGATATCTTCGGGGTATGCGATCTGGTACAGAGGGCGATAGGTATCGTAGGTTGCATCAGCATTGACCGGTGCGTTACTGCCACCACCTAAAGTTCCATCGATAACACCCAGCCGATCCTGGTTGGTCACAACACCGTTAATAAATGGTACACGGCTATGGATATTCATATGGTAGAAGCCAAACTCGGTATCACCCAGCGCTTCAGAGTACCAACGCACTGCCAGACCATACTGACCAGAGTCTTTCGCTTCGTCGTCAGCCAGACGCTCAGTTACCGGAGCAACACGCTGAGACAATGGCACGCCGGCTGTAATTTCAGCATCACGTAACGCCAGGATTTCCTCCTGAGTGGATTCACCACCCAGGATAACCGGGCCACAACCGTCCGCTACAAAATCAACCGTGGAGAAAAAGGTACCACATGGATCAGTACGTGTTTTTTCCCATTCGAGCTGATAGAAAGCTTCTAACGTCACATCAGCCGTCAGACCAATCGAGGTGTAGGCCATATTAACCGGCAATAAACCTTCTTTGATTTCTGCACCCGGCTTACGGAACGCTGATGCATCCACAGGGTTAATGCTGTTAATACCACCCTGAATAAAGGTGGACTCACCCCAGCTCACTACCTGACGACCTACTCGGAAGCTAACCGGCACATCACCGAAGTAGTGATCCATCCAGACGAAAGCATCCAGTAATTCTGCGCCTTTACCAGCCGCATCTTTTGTCGCGTCGTTGAACGGTGCTACTTCAGGATCATCATCCATGATAGCCGCGTCATAGTAAGCACGTGCGCGAAAGAAACCACCGAAATCGCCGTAGTTAATTTCCAGATCGGAGCTCCACTTCACAACATTGGTGTAAATATCACCTTTATCGTAATTGAGCGTACCGTCGTCGTAGTTGTACGACGAGCCGGACGTTGTTTCACCGATATAAGAGCCATTAGAGGTCATGATCTGACCTTTATCACGGTCTTCTACGCGCCAGCCAACACCATAACTGATGGTGTTATCCCACTGAGCGGTAACATCACCGAAGTTAAATTCAACGGCCTGAGCGCCGCTCATGGTGCCGGCTAATGCCAGCGCCAGAGGGGCTTTTTTAAATACATTCATTTTGGCTTTGTTTGTCATTGTTATTACTCCGCCCTGTTATTCCGCTGGTTTCACACCGGCGTTTTCGGCCGGATCCAATATTGCACCATCAGAGCCGAAGAAAGTCAGCATCTGGGTAATCATAGTGGTAAAGGTATCAGTATCATCCGCGGCAGCAAAAGTGACGTGAGTCGCTTTGTCGAAAGGAATAACTGCCTGACCACCAGAACCATCCATATCCAGTGTTTCATCCAGCACCTTCAAGCCGGCAAGTTCAGCAAGAGGATTAGTACCGGCCAGAGCAGACGCAGATGATGCCATTGCTTCAATCGGAGTGGTCACTTTGGAGCCCAGATCGCCAAGTTCGAAGGTCAAGCCTGACATAATCGGAGCGAACGGGTTGTTGTCAGCATCGGCAAAATAGTCGAAGTTAGGCACCACATGATCAGCCGGGTATTTCCCCTGGAATGCCAGAGCCATTTTGCTTGGCAGACGCTGAGTAGAGCCATCAGAACAATCTGCACCCACCATTTCAGACACATTTGCAGTCGGCGCACCATTCTGATCGAAAGGCATGAAGCTCGGACAGTCACCACCACCAACAACGTTGTACATCAGTACCGGCGTAGTCTGCTCGCCCAATTCAGCGGCAAAGCCAATCGGGTCAACACTATTCAGTGCCGCCTGCAGCATACCTTCATACTTTTGCAGGGATGAACTGTCTTGTGCCAGATTCAGACCAGGCAAAACGGTAGGAGCAAAGGCTGGCGAGTTTTCCAGCATTTTCGGTAAAGAAGCACCCGGACTGGCCAGCAAAGTACCCTTAATTTCAGGCAAAGCAGTATTCAGAGCCTGAACGTTGGCATCATTCACTACCGTAGTCAGCGTTGTACCGATAATTGCACCCAGAGAAAGGCCAGCAACATAAACCTTATCCGTGTCAAAAGTAACACCATGTGCCGTAGCGATGTCTTCCAGCGATGCAAGCAGATGAATATTATCAACAACGGCCTGACGCATGTTGTCACGCAGACGATTCATGTTCGCCAGGTTGATGAACAGCTCACCGGATTTACCCAGAGAGGCTCCAACCGTATTACCAAACACCATATCAACGCGGGCATTGCTGGAAGAGGCAATATTGTAGTGACGCTCAGCCACTTCAATATCCAATGCATCAGCCGTATTGGCAAAAGGCGCTTTAGTTGGGTCGGCATTGGTTTGCTCAACGTTGAACACCATTGACGAGTTTAATATTGACTTACCATCACGATCTGACGCCAGCGGTGCAACACCGTGTAATGGCAAATCCATGGCCACAGTAGCGTAGCAACCTTTAGATGCAGCAGCCTGCGCCATAGCTAAGCTGGACGTACGATCAGATGTAATACCATGCAGATAGACGATTACCGGATAACCGGCGGTGGCATAATCTGTAGGGCAATCATCTCCGCCAAGTAAAGAATAATCCCCCGGCAATGTGACCAATACCGGTACATTTTCTTTTTTATCCAGATTCACCAGAGGGTAACGGTAGGTTACGTTGGTCATACCGCCTTCAATCTCACCGGTGGCCGGATTAACCGCTGACACAAGAATACCTTTAGCAGGATCAAACTTCTTATTATCCAGCGGCGGGTTCAGCGTAGGATCAGCAGACCAAGGCGCATCTGACGCCATGCTCAGCTGCACCGCCTTAGCCTTCAACATCGGATCCGTAGATTGTAGAGCCTGTGCATTGGTTTTAACCGGCGCACTCAGACCAACAGGCAGAGCTAATGAGCCCTGAACGTATTGAGTAACTGAGTCAACCGCCAGAGGCGTACCAGCAAAAACCTGTGCTGGGGTTAAGGCAGCACCGGGGATATCCTCATAAGCCTGCGCTCCTGGTGTATGAAGTCCCGCCGTTACGCCACCAATAACAGTAGCTGAGCTTGCTGTGGCTACGATACTGGCTTTAAAGG
Source organism: Bacterioplanoides pacificum (assembly GCF_042648445.1). Taxonomy (NCBI): domain Bacteria; kingdom Pseudomonadati; phylum Pseudomonadota; class Gammaproteobacteria; order Oceanospirillales; family Oceanospirillaceae; genus Bacterioplanoides; species Bacterioplanoides pacificum. The sequence continues at coordinate 368,704 of NZ_JBHRYB010000001.1, read as the reverse complement.
TATCGGTTGCCTCTACTGCAGCGATCTGCTCTGCCGTTGGAGGGTTATCCAGTGCAATAGATTCTGTAGTTGCAGCAGGTACGATAGCGGTCGAAACATAGGCTGCCGCTGTTGCCGCCTCATCACCTAAATTCTGTTTCAACAAAACCGCCTGATAGAGTTTTTTGGCGGTATCAGGCTTGGCGGCCAACGCACGCACATACATTTCAGGCGCTGCAATCATTTTCAGCGTGGATGTGGTACCACCGGTAGTGAAGGCATAACTCAGCACAACATCAGCGCTGCTGGCCAATTGAGCAGCGGCTGTTGCTTGAGCAGCGGCCTCTGTCATATCGTTTTCGGCGGCTGTTGCTGCATCCTGCTGAAGTTTTGCCGCAGCACCGGCAAGATACGCATTAGCCACACCTTCCCAGCCCTGCACCGCTTTGCGAACCCGCGCTAGTGCCGATGAAGGCAACCCCGCATTCCCGGCAAGTAACTCATATTCTGCAGAAGGCCCAATGGCTTCGCCACCGGCTTTAATATGAGATGTTAGAGCTACGATATACTTGGTCCGCTCCTCAAGTGGTTTAAGTAAATTAATACGCAGAGTCGGTGTATTACCATCATCAAGACCAAGGAAGGAGACGGTATAATCCTCGCCGAATACTGGCTGATCGACATCAGCCAGCACATTAGGCTGATCACCAACAAGCGGAGAGTTTGCGGCAATGCTCTCAATATCCAGCGCATCAATTGCGGGATCATTCGAGGAGTTACGCAACTTAATCAGAACGGCAGTAAAAGGTTTGGCCAGACTATCTGCATCGATGGGTGCATTAAATTCAATATCAATCGGGGCTGAAACTGGCGCACCATCAATAGAGTTAAGTGCGGTAGTCACCGGGGCCTGAGTATCGTCCGCGCTGGCAGTACCATCTGTCACAGAGGCATCAGCAAACAATAAATCATTAAAAAGCGGCAGGTTTTTACTACCCGCAGAGAAAATCGGCGCCACACGGGCCGGAGTAGACCCTGGCTGGCCTGCCGTTACCGGGTTCGAGTCGACCTGATTATTATTTTCGACACTACTGATTTGACAGCCTGTCAGTCCGGCGACGGACGCTGCAATTGCAAGGCTGAGAAGCGATTTCTTCACCATATTGCTACCTGTTCTGTGTTTTTATGGTTATTGGTGCACCTGTCAGGACATAGGACATCCCGAAGATATGCGATGACTATAATGTGGCCCCTGAACACCCTCATCGCTCGAAAGTATGATTCGGCAGGATGACACCCGTCATTTTGTATCTGTTCGTAACACCACTTTCGTCCTATAACCCCGGATAAGCCCACGGTTTTGTGCTGTCCGGAGGTTTACGGAGAAATTTATCAGGAACTGACGTTTGCGGGAAATGGCCGGTTTTACCTTAGGCATATCCATCAGGACGGTTTACGCCACCCCATCAGATCTGTGAAAAAACCGAACGGGCTGTGAATTATTACCACCATCCACTAATATGTGCGCCCAACTTGAGGTCAAAGCCAGGAGAAAATCCATGTCCAAGCAAGATTCTGTCGTTATCGTGGGCGGCGCCCGCACACCCATGGGCGGTTTTATGGGAAGCCTGAGCTCAGTCTCTGCGACTGATCTGGGTGCAATTGCGATTGAAGAAGCGGTAAAACGTGCCGGTATCGACAAAGCCGACGTTGAAGACGTCACTATGGGCTGTGTTCTTCCGGCTGGCCTGAAACAAGGCCCGGCCCGTCAGGCAATGCGTAAAGCAGGTCTGCCGGATGCTACCGGCGCCACCACCATCAACAAGCTGTGTGGTTCCGGTATGAAGGCCACCATGTTTGTTCATGATGCGATTAAAGCCGGCAGTGTGGATATCGCCGTTGCCGGCGGTATGGAATCTATGTCCAACGCGCCATATGTACTGGAAGGTGCCCGCTCCGGATACCGTATGGGGGCAGGTTCAGCCCCTCAGGATCACATGTTCCTGGACGGCTTACAGGATGCTGAAACCGGCAAACTGATGGGTGCTTTCGCTCAGGAAGTGGCTGATCAGAAAGGCTACACCCGTGAGCAAATGGATGATTACGCCATCCGCTCCCTGACCCGCGCCAAAGCCGCGATTGAAGCTGGCCTGAACAACGCAGAAATCGTACCGGTAACGGTTAAAAGCCGCAAAGGCGACACCGTTGTTGATAACGATGAACAGCCGTTTAACGCCAACATCGAAAAAATTCCGACGCTGCGTCCGGCATTCGCCAAAGACGGTACCATCACAGCAGCCAATGCTTCCTCAATCTCCGACGGTGCATCTGCACTGGTACTGATGCGTGAAAGCACTGCTGAAGAAAAAGGCGTGCAGCCGCTGGCGCGTATCGTGGCACACAGCACTCAGTCTCAGCATCCTTCTGAGTTCACCATTGCGCCTGTTGGTGCCATCGAAAAAGTACTGGCTAAAGCAGGCTGGAACAAAGACGACGTTGATCTGTTTGAAATCAACGAAGCGTTCGCGATGGTTGCCATGATGCCGATTGATGAGCTGGCTCTGGATGCGGAAAAAGTAAACATCTACGGCGGTGCCTGTGCTCAGGGCCACCCGGTAGGTTCAACCGGTTCACGTCTGGTTGTCACTCTGATGAACGCCCTGAAGAACACTGGTGGTAAAAAAGGTGTTGCCGCACTGTGTATCGGCGGTGGTGAAGCGACTGCGATTGCGATTGAGCTGATCTGATTCGCCGCATATCGGGTAAACAAAAAAACGGGCAATGTCGCTGACATTGCCCGTTTTTTATAGGTTTTCGCAAAATCTGGCTTGTTTTTCTCTCGCCGCATCGAAGCCACATCCCTGTGATCACGATGCTAACGCAACATCCTGTTGCTTGCCTCGAAAAACAAGCCAGCCTTTACTCTTCAAACCTGAAATAAGTTGTCGTATTCCCGGGATAGGTTGCTTTTTCAAAGCAGCGGAAGGACCGCGCAAGGATCGTGGTACAGGGATGTATTTTCGATCCGGCGACTGAAAAGGTAACCTATTCCAGAAAACTACACTCAGAACACGATCGTCTTATTGCCGTGCAATAACACCCGGTCTTCCAGATGGTTGCGCACCCCGCGCGCCAGCACCATTTTTTCAACGTCTTTACCCAGACGCACCATATCTTCCACCGTATTGGTGTGGCTGATACGAATCACATCCTGGTCGATAATGGGTCCGGCATCCAGCTCCTGAGTCACGTAATGACAAGTGGCACCAATCAGCTTCACCCCACGCTCAGCGGCCTGATGATACGGTTTGGCGCCAACAAACGACGGCAGGAAACTGTGATGAATATTAATCAGCTGTCCCTGATAACGCTCACACAGTTCCGGCGGAATAATCTGCATATAACGCGCTAACACAATGGTGTCGGCATTATGTTCTTCAACGATGGCATTTACCCGGGCAAAGTGCTCCGCTTTATTGCTTTTATCCACCGGTACATGGAAAAACGGAATGCCATGCCACTCCACCAGAGAACGCAGATCATCATGATTCGAGATCACACAAGGTATATCACAGTGTAATTCTTTACTGTGCCAGCGGTGTAACAAGTCAACCAGGCAGTGGCTTTCTTTGCTGGCCATCAGAATGACTTTTTTCGGCGCCGCCGAATCATTCACCTGCCAGTCCATATCGAATTCATCAGCAATCGCTGCAAACTCGGTTTTCAGCTGTTCCAGACCAAAGGGTAAAGAATCTGCGCGAATACAGTGGCGCATAAAAAAGCGCCCGCTAACCGGATCCGAATAGTGGTTTGCTTCCACGATCCAGCCACCATGAGCGGAAAAAAACTGGCCAACTTTTGCGACAATGCCCACCCGGTCAGGGCAGGAAATGGTTAAACGGTATACTCGTTCCATATCGATCCAAATAATGACAACTGCGTGTATAACACACCCGGGTTGCAGAATAGCTGCTTTGATGGTTAGCTGATATACGCAGTAAGAATAATAACTAAAACACTTTCAGGGGGCGCTTATGGTAACCCTTCGGTCAATTTTTCTCATGTGCTTTATTTGTCTGCCAAGCCAGGCAGATACGCTCAGCCTGGAAAATGATGTTTTCCAGCTTGGCACATCGGTCAGGCTTTTGTTGCTGAAGTATTATCACGTACAGGCCGATGAAGGTAACGGCGAGCTGGTAATGACGCTGCAACAGGGTGTCCGCCAGAGCGAACAGCAACACCAGGCAATTCAGCAGCAACTGAGTGCCCGCTACCTGACACAATCACACAATATTGCCCAGCACTGGCAACGCTTCAACCAACATTTGCACGTCAACCTGCAGGAAATCCAGGAAAATGCCTTCCCCGAACTGCAGGTCGTTACCCTGATGCGTAACGCCGCCAACGATATGGTGACCGAACTGGATAAGCTGGGACAATTATTACAGCAACAGGAAGGCCTGACTATCAGTGCTTCCCGCAACTGGTCACGTCAGCAACAACGCGTATTACTGCAGGTGGTGGAACGTTATATCGAACGTGCAGCCTCCTCAATGGGCGCACCATTAAGTGTTGATGGCCCCGACTTACCACAACTGCTGCAAACCTTCGAGCAAGGACTGCAGGCCTATCCTGAAGCCAGCGCCTCAGCACAAGCCCGTCAGCAACTGAATAAGGTGCGCAGCCAGTGGTTATTTATTGCCCGCTCAGCACGGAATCAACAGGCGCGAATGGTGCCGTATCTGGTCATGCGCTACACCGACAACATCCTCAGCCGGCTGGATCAGCTGGCCAGCTGATCCGGCACTACAACAGACGTCTGGCATCCAGCGATCCCTCGGCAGGCACAGCACCAACAGCGGCTGATAAAACCCTGTCAGCCTCCACCGGCCCAAGGGTTTCGCACAGCGCGATGTAGATATAATTCAGCAACTGACGGATGGGAGCCAAAGCAACCCCGGCCAGCTCCAGAGGTTGCCGGTTGCCAAGCCATAACGTAAACGCATAATTCAGTTCAGGCTGTAACCGGTGCCGGTTAGCCTGTTCCATCGCATAACGTCCCACCGCACTGGCGGTATCACTGCGCAACGCACCAAAAATTCCGGTAAGTGTGTGCGACACAACCAACGACCAGTCATCCCCGGCAGCAGCGGTAGGCGATTGTACTGGTGGTAAGGTTTTTTCGGCAAAGGCCTGCATCTCATCGAACGGATCGGGTTTGAGCGAGCTTTCTGCCAACATCATGCTGCTGATCAGCCGGCGGTATAACCCCGACCGGTCGCGGGCAATTGCCGGCAGGTGCTGACAGTCGGATAAAAAACCATTCAGTTCAAACTGAGATTTCTGGGCATACCTGTCCTGCCAGCACCACATCGCCTGCCACAGCTCAGCTCCTTCTGCGACATCCGATAACACGGTATAAACGGCCCGGCGTTTACGTTCGACAGTCATAACTTATCTCGCTTGTATCAGGATTCTTTATGAAACGTTACGTGCTGATGAAACTCCGGATAACCCACTTCATCATGTTCGGTATAATCCAGCCCCTGCTGTTCGTGTTGCGTTGAAGCACGCAATCCCAGCAGCCGGTCAATCAGGAAAAATAACAACAATGCCGTAGGGAAAGCCCATAAAAAAGCGGATAACACACCCACCATCTGAACCGTCAGCTGTCCCCAGTTGAACAAATCATCCCGCACAAAAACGCCCGCAGCCAATGTTCCCCAGGCTCCGGCAAAACCATGAACCGGAATAGCACCAACCACATCATCCAGTCTGCGGCGCTGTAACCAGCGGCTGCCATAAACCGCAATCGCGCCCGCAATCAAACCCGTTAAAGCAGCAAATTCCGGGGTCATTGTGGCGCAGCCTGCGGTGACGCCCACCAGACCAGCCAGACTGCCGTTAATCGTTGAGGTTAATAACACCGGTTGACGTGTTGCACGACAGAACAGCAAGGCTCCCACAGCACCCGCTGCCGCGGCCAGCTGAGTATTCAGCAGAATCAGGCCGATATCGGCACTGGCCGCCAGCGTACTGCCGCCGTTAAAACCAAACCAGCCGAGCCATAAAATAAAACCACCCAATGCCACCAGAGATAAGTTATGCCCGGGAATTTCCCGTGCACTGCCATCTTCCCGGGAAAAACGCCCGGTACGGGGACCAAGAATAATAACCCCGGCCAGCGCACACCAGGCACCAACAGAATGCACCACCGTCGATCCGGCAAAATCAATAAATCCAAGCTCAGCTAACCAGCCATGGCCCCCGTAAAGACCTCCCCAGGCCCAGCTGCCAAACACCGGATAAATAAAAGCAGTGATACCACAGGCTGCTAACAAATAAGCATCGTATTTAGTGCGCTCAGCCATAGCGCCACTGCAAATAGTTACCGCTGTTGCCGCAAACATCATCTGGAATAACAGCAGCGAATAATCCCAGGCGGCCACATCCGTTAAAGCAAAATGGCTCAGGCCAATAAAGCCGGATAAATTTTCACCAAACATAATGCCGTAACCCAGCAACCAATAAATTAAACTGCCAAGGCATACATCCATGTAATTTTTCATCATCACATTAACGGCATTTTTAGCCCGGGACATACCGCTTTCTAATAATGCAAAGCCGGCTTGCATAAAAAACACCAGCGCCGCAGCCAGCGCGACCCAGAGCGTATTAAGATTCAGTTCAAGCACCTGCATAAGCGCCGGATCTGCAGCCATCGCAGGTAAAGGTATCAGCGTACCGAGCAGTACACTTCCAGCTGTTAAAAACCTATGAATCCACTTCGCCATATTCTGCCCTGCCTGTGATTGCATCGTGTGGCTGAAACAACAGCAAGCCATATGCCAAATGATACTAACGACAGATTCAGGCCATACTCCGGGAGTTGTTTTAATGTGCCTGACAGGAACTGCACCAAAAAAGCTCCTTCGCCCAAAGATGCCGCACGACCCGGCACTAAAATGCAGCCAGACGGATACAGCCGTTTTTTATTAGTGTTATAGTTTTGAACACATGCACATTTTTCAGGGAGTGCGTTATGTCGCTGATTGTGTTTGACATGGGCAGACGTGTCGAAACTCCGGTCCGGCCAGAGAAAACCCGCATCAATCCGACCCAACCCAGCCAGGCCATCTCACCGGTTGCGAATGCAGCCGACGCTTATACACGCAGTCAGTCGGCGTATGACAACCAGCAGCATGCGGAGCATCAACCCCAGGCGGTTGCCTATGTCAGTGATATTATGCATCGCCCGGTGCGCTATATTCATAGTGATGCATCAGTGTTGCAAGCCTGGGAACTGATGCAGCAAACCGGCTACCATCATATTCCGGTGGTTGCCGAAGACTTATCGGTTTACGCCCTGCTTTCCGATCGTGATTTATTGCAACAAGCGTTAACCGCCAGCATTAACTGGCAACAACCGGTGCTCGATTTTGCCAGCCATCCGGTACTGTGTATTCTGGAGCAGGCCGATATACGCCAGTGTGCACGTACAATGCTGGAATACCAGATTGGTGCACTGCCGGTTATTAACGACGACAATATTCTATCCGGCATGATTACCCGCACCGATATTTTACGAGTGATCAGTCACTATGGCCCGATGGAACTCTGGGCCTGATTCGAAGGATTGTTTATGCAGAAAAAAGTAGAAGTTATTCATCCCAAAACCCATCTTCGGGTATTGTCACGCTACGAAATTCAACAATTAAAAGATTTTTCCGGGCCAACCCATGAGTTATTGCGTCGCTGCTGTTATGCAGTATTAAGTGCAGGCAGCCAGAATGATAACTACCTCGACCTTGAAAATGAATTCCGTGACTTTAATATCGAAGTCGCCCAGGAAGAACGCGGTATCGTTTTAAAACTAACCGCACCTCCGGCCAGTGCGTTTGTTGACGAGCAGATTATTCGTGGTGTCAGAGAACAGTTATTTGCCGTCCTGAGAGACGTGTTATACGCACAGGATTCCATCATTGCTGCTCACCGCTTTGATCTGGAAAACAGCGAAGACATCAGCAATGCTATTTTTCACTTATTACGCAATGCCGATGTACTGAAGCCCGACCGCGAATCCGACCTGGTTATTTGCTGGGGCGGCCACTCTATACCACGGCATGAATACCAGTACACCAAAGACGTAGGCTACCAGCTCGGCTTACGTGGCCTGGATGTTGGTACCGGCTGTGGTCCGGGGGCAATGAAAGGACCGATGAAAGGCGCCACCATTGGCCACGCCAAACAACATATCTGCGATGGCCGTTACATCGGCATTACCGAACCCGGCATCATCGCTACCGAAGCGCCTAATCCAATCGTTAACGAGCTGGTGATCCTGCCGGATATTGAAAAACGGCTGGAGGCTTTTATTCGCCTGGCCCATGGCATTGTGATTTTCCCTGGTGGCCCTGGTACCGCGGAAGAAATTCTGTATTTATTAGGTGTGTTGTCTCACCCGGCTAATCAGAATATTCCCTTCCCGATTGTAATTACCGGCCCTGCCGAAGCAGAACCCTACCTGCGCGATATCGACCGCTTCATTGGCGACACCCTTGGTCCTCAGGCGCAGCAACGTTATCAGCTGATTATTGACGACGCCAAGGCGGTCGCCCAGGTGATGAAGACGGGTACCCACAAAGTGCGGGAATACCGCAGCCTGATAGAAGACGCATTTTTCTTTAACTGGTCGTTAACGATTGCCGATGATTTCCAGCGGCCATTTGACCCGACACACGATAATATGGCGAAAACCGAGCTGACCAAAACACTGCCACAGCATAAGCTGGCCGCCAATCTGCGACGGGTGTTTTCCGGCATCGTCGCCGGTAACGTCAAAGCCAGTGGCATCCACCGGGTACAAAAACAAGGTCCTTATCAGATTCATGGCGATCCAGACATACTGGCAGGTATGGATAAATTACTGACAGCGATGGTCAGCCATGGCCGTATGAAGATACAGGGGGATTACACCCCCTGCTATGAAATAGTCAAAAGCTGATTAGGCTTTATGCAGAGGTCCCCGGCGTAAAGCCGCCGGGGATTTAAGCATCATGGCCGGTATGCTACTTCCAGCAGGTAATTAGATCCTGCTGGCTGAAACAGCCGTTGATATACCGGTTCCTTCGCCAACCGGAATGTTCCGGTGAATATTTTCAATTGGCAGAACATGTCCGGTACGGCCGTAAATGTAGGACTGCTCATCAACGATAACTTTATAGCTTTTATTCAACTCCCTTGCTCTTGCCGGGCTCGGAATAAGCAGCTCTGAAATATCAGAGTTTAACTTTTCAACCATTTCCGGTATCAGTTCGCCATTTGAATAAAATTTATTTTTAACTTCACTGTTAGTCCCGAATTCATTTCCGGTTGGGTTAAGTTGTAAATAAGTCAGGTATTCACCTTTTCCATCGTTACGCATTGGGTCCGGAAGACCAGAAAGTCCTTTCTCCAACCAATGATAAAATCCGTTCCGGAATGATTCATGACCTAATTTTCTAGGATAGGCAAACGAACTATCAGTGGTCACGCCAACGCCGGTGTGGCAGCCCATACAAAACAATGTTTCTTCATATGTCTGAGGTCGTAAGTCACCACTTTCAGATTCAATGAATCCCTGATATATCCAGCCTCGCCCATTATACAAACCTTTTTCCATACCATGTTTTTTGCTTGAGTTGTATTGACTCAGCCGCTCAGGAAAATCATCCCTTTCCTTTACTTCTGAAGAAACCGAGTTACTCAGTTGAGAATAGTTGTTCCAGGTAATCTTCTGAGAGTATCTAAGCTCTTTCATTCGTGGAGCCATACGGACATGACTACCATCGACTGCCAGGTATCTGACGCTGTGCAAAAATTCTGTTCCTTTAGGGTATAGGCCTGCCGCCATTTCTGCCAGGTTATACTCATAGACTTGTTTCGCTTTTCCGACGTAAGACATATAGATGTTATTCAGCGGAGACCACTGATAGACAACACTTGTGGCTGTTGACAAGACTCCGTTACGATCAAGATCAACGCCATATAGCGTTTCATCTGTTTCATCAATAGCAACATCTCGTTCACGAATCATAGCTTCAATAATTGCCAGATTTAAACGGTAAACATCTTTACTATAATTACTCTGTGAATCCTGACGAAAGATATTGGGCAGACGAATCAATACATCATCGGTTGAGCCATTAGTTGGAAAAAACTCTCCCATCATTGGATAATAAGCAAATACAACCCAACCCGTTGGCAAACCTTGTGGATCGACATCCATACCATAAAGATCGAAGTTAAAATATGCATCCGGAATGTATCCACCCCACTGACCATCCTGGTTAACATCCCAGGTTTTCGGAACGTCCTTTAGTATTTCAGATAAAATAATTTCTCCGGACAAATCAAAGTAGTTACTCTCTTCCACATATTTATCAATCAATTCGTCAGAGATGACCGATACCTCTTCACTTCGGTCTTTAAATAAATTGGAGTATCGGTTAAATGAACTATAGTCCGTAAAGTCGTATTCAATCTGAAGATCACCATCATCATGGAGATAATTCGGGCGCGTACCATTTACGTGACAAGAATAACAGGGATTACTGACTTTTTTATTTTCCTGTGTGACATTGGTGTAACACTGCGGCGGAATATATGCACTCTCCGAATTATTGACTCCACTGATCAAGTCAACAGCTGCGATTCTGAAGCCGTTCTTATTTATTTCTGTTGCTTCATCATTATTGATTTCACGCTGATCACTACTGCTCTGATCATTAAAACAGGCAGATAAAAAACCGGAAAACAATATCACCAGAAAATATTTCATAACTATCACTCAAACAACAAAAGGGGGCCGGAGCCCCCTTTATATACTTACTTTATTACTTTTTGAGGGCAGACAGGTCCATTGGGCCAATCACACCAACATTGGACTGCTTATCAGCTTCACTGACGCCGTCAACACCATCCAGCGGATGCTGGGATACCAGAGTCATATAGCCAAAGCCGTTAATATCGTGCCAGAACGGAGAAGTCGTTTCGGCATCCAGCGGGGTAGTGGCGATACGTGTCAGCTCGCCATTTACCACGTTATAAGCCCAAACCATGTTGTTTTCGTGCTGACCTGTGTCTTCACCGATCACAAGAGTGTCCGAGCCTTGTAAGTAAGCGACGTTATCGGGGTTAGAAATACCGTTCACATCACAACTATTACCAGTAACGCTTGAATCAGGGGTACCGGTAATAACAGCATTCATGTTGCTAACAACCATGCGGCTGTTAATTGCAGTATTACTGGTATCTTTCATGCCAGGCGTAACATCCATGGCATAAACCGCACCACAGGCATTGTAAGGCAGACGAATATCATCGGGACCGCCATCATCATAATAAGTTTTGCTGGTATCGCCACGCTTGGCATAGCTTTCCATACCATATTCGATTGAAGACATCGCCACATACAGTTTGCTGTGGTCCGCATCAAAGGTAATGCCTTCTTCCTTACGGAATTCAAGCGTGGCGCCTTTGATAGCAGCATAGCGACGAGCTTCCAGGCGAGAGGCAATTACTTCGTCAACGGCATCAACAGCACCGCTACCATCAACATCCGCGACCTTCAGGCACTCATTTGCATACTTGTAATAATGAAAACCAGCCGTCGGGCAAGTGTGATCCGTACTTGGTGATTCTGTGTCAAAAACATCGCTGAAATTCAGGTCTTTATTGATGACATTACGAACCGTTGCGTTATCAGTGTGACCCAGGTTCACCCAGTCAATTTCTGCACGACCACCTTTAGCATCAGAAGTTTGGATCCATTTAGCCGCATACAAAGTACCGGCAGAAAGATCCATCGCAGCGTCAGCAACAAACATAAACAGACCAACGTTTGTACCATCGTCAGACATATATACGGTGCGCTGATCTGGCATTACATAAGCCAGCTCGTGAGAAAAACGGCCCATAGCGTAATGCTTGGTATACGTCGTATTGCCCGCTGCATCTTCGACCGTTACTTCTGGCGTCCAGCCGTAGAAATAAGGACTCATACGCTGAATGCCCGCTTCTTTCGCAGCGTTAAATCCTGTCGCACGCTCAGCAGTTGTAGACCAGTAAAGAGCTGTTTCATCGGTATACTTATTACCTGTCAGAGGCTGACCATCGGTAATTAGTGCAGTTTCAAACTCGTTTGCATCCGGTTCATATTCTTCTGATCCCAGGTGCGACTGCCATGGTGTTGTCTGGCCAGCACAGTGAACAAAACCACCGAAGTCGTTAGATTGATCAACAAATTTCAGGCTGTCTGCCTTAACGCTCAACACACCTTCAGCTGTTTGTTCCAGCTCCGCGCTATACATAGAGCCAACCTGACATTCAAATTGAGCAACCATCCATAATTTGTCGTGCTTTTGCAGAATAGATACGTAATCCAGGCCTGAACCCACACCATCATTGGTGCCATTGCACAGATAGTCAGAGGCGTCTTCAAACTGAATAACCGCACCACTGACGTCTTTAGACAAGCCAAAGGTTTCACCATTCCCCTTATCGCCCGTCGCCATCAAGCGAGTGTAACTTACCGTTTGAGCAACACCATCAATAGTCACTGAAGTTGTCGTTTGCAGATCACGTTTGGCCGAATCATCGGTTGGCAACGCTACTTCGGCGAATGAAACCAGCGGAGTATAAGCATCTTTCCCGTCACTACCATCCTGGCCGTCACACACTTCAACCGTGTCATCGATTTCATTATCGTCCAGCACACCATTACCGTTATCATCGATACCGGAATGCACTAAATGACCGCCATTAGTACAACTGGTGTTAGCAGTCAGAGCAGCAACTTTGCTGATGCTGGATGGATTTTTTGCCGTATCAGCCGACTTTTTGTCATTGTCGTCATCACTGCCACAAGCAACCAGTGCCGTGGTTGTCAGTGCCAGCATCACAGCCTTATAGAGGCTGCTTTTATGCATCGTTTCCATAGTGTTCTCTCTTTAGCAATCAGGCTTAAATCAGGAACCTGAAGGCTAAAAGATAGAAGTGACAATAAAGCGACATCGAGATGACAAAAATGTCTCAGTTATTTTTCTGAAAGTAATATAAACGCTCAAATGTGGTCATGCGGTTGGAACAGCCACAAAAAAGGCCGCAACTGCGGCCTCTTTGATAAACAGAAACGGATCAGACTTCTGTCGCGTTAATCCGTTGGAACCATTCCTGCGGACCAGTCTGGTGAACCGATTCACCTTTACTGTCGACCGCTACCGTTACCGGCATATCTTCCAGGTCAAACTCGTAAATGGCTTCCATCCCCAGATCTTCGAAACCAACCACTTTGGCTTCTTTGATCGCCTGAGACACCAGGTAGGCGGCGCCACCGACAGCCATCAGATACACAGCTTCGTTGTCCTTAATGGCTTCAATCGCCAGCGGACCACGCTCAGCTTTACCGATCATACCCAGCAGGCCGGTTTCTTCCAGTACAGTGCGGGTGAATTTATCCATTCGGGTGGCGGTGGTTGGGCCTGCCGGACCCACCACTTCTTCACGTACCGGATCAACCGGGCCCACGTAATAAATAAAGCGGCCTTTCAGATCCACCGGCAGTTCTTCACCACGACTGATCATATCGACCATACGCTTGTGCGCTGCGTCGCGACCCGTCAGCATTTTGCCCGACAGCAAAATGGTTTCACCTGGCTGCCAGTCTTTAACGTCTTCCGGAGTCACCTCATTCAGATTGACGCGGCGGACGTTATCACCCACTTCCCAGCTGATTTCCGGCCAGTCTTCCAGCTTCGGCGCTGCCAGTTTGGCCGGGCCGCTGCCATCCAGAGTAAAGTGGGTGTGACGGGTCGCGGCACAGTTCGGAATGATGGCTACCGGCTTGTTCGCCGCATGCGTTGGGTAGTCCGCTACTTTAACGTCCAGCACTGTGGTTAAACCACCCAGGCCCTGAGCACCAATACCCAGCTTGTTCACTTTTTCGAACAGCTCTAAACGCAGTTCTTCAGCGCGGTTAGCAGCACCACGGGCCTGCAATTCGTGAATATCAATCGGATCCAGCAGTGACTCTTTCGCGATTTGCATCGCTTTCTCTGCCGTACCACCGATACCAATACCCAGCATGCCTGGCGGACACCAGCCAGCGCCCATCTTGGGCACCTGCTCCAGCACCCAGTCAACGATAGAATCGGACGGGTTCAGCATGGCAAACTTGGTTTTCGCTTCCGAACCACCACCTTTGGCAGCCACATGAACATCAACCGTATTCCCCGGCACCAGTTTCATATGAATAACAGCCGGGGTATTGTCTTTGGTGTTGGCACGTTTGCCATCCGGATCAGCCAGAACCGAGGCACGCAATACATTATCCGGGTGAGTATAAGCACGGCGCACACCTTCGTTGGCCATGTCTTCAACACTCATATCGCCTTCGAATCTGACGTCCATACCAATGGTCAGGAACACGGTTACGATACCGGTATCCTGACAAATCGGACGTTTGCCCATGGCACACATACGCGAGTTGATCAGAATCTGCGCCATGGCATCCTTAGCGGCTTTTGATTCTTCACGCTGGTAGGCTTCGTGAACGGCGTCGATAAAATCTTTTGGATGGTAATAAGAAATGTACTGCAGCGCGTCAGCCACGCTTTGGATCAGGTCTTCTTGCTTGATCACAGTCATGGAGGGGCTCTCTCTGGTTTCGCCCTGAACTCAGCAGGCCACCGGCTCAGGTTCTACGGTTGTAAAAACGCCCACTGAAAAGCGGGCGTTTGAATGCTGGCCGTATTGTAACGCATTGCGGTCAGACCTAAAACGGCCACCACTCTTCTTCTTTAGTCCGAGGACGTGCCTTGATGCCGGCGCCGGAATCCGCGGGCTGTGCGTCTTGCCCGTCCATGTCCGCCTCAAACACTTTTTGCAGATCATCATCCGCCACCACTTCCTGAGCGGCGACTAAGCCACGACCGTGATGAATCATCTGAGTCACATTCAGCTCAGCCAGTGCCCGGCTGGGAGCAACCAGCTGTAACGGACCATCACCCAGCGGAATTTCTTCCAGGTCCGGATCAATGACCGGAGGATCAATTTCGGAATAACGCAGGTAATAGACTTTGCCGGCTTTGGCATCCAGATCGATTTCGGCAACCCGCTTGATTTCGAACCACTCAATGCCTTCGAAACCAAAAATGCCACGACGAATCACAATATTGTGTTCACCCGGTTCCATTTCATACCAGGTGTAACCGCCGCCTTTGATATTAAACAAACGCTCGCCGTTGACGTTAAAGCTGGGAGATTCGAGTTCATCCATCGACCATTCACTGGCCGGACGGTAAACATACAGTAAAGCTGTGTTTTCATAATCCCAGCGATAACCCACCGGCTTAAATTCCTGGCCATCGGGGGAGGACACATAAGAACCAAAGTTGTCGCCGATCGACTGGTGAACGGTACAGCCGTTCAGCGCTGCCATCGCCAGTAAACACACACTTACATAGAGGTTTTTTATCATTATTATCATCCTGCCATGGAAACCAGACGCCGTGCGCCGCAAAGCGCAGCATTTTGGCGAAAGTCGACATGGCGTTCGGTTTTTAGTCTTGTGAAAATGCTTTCAGCATTGTACATAAAAAGTACGCCTTGCTATCATGACATAATTACAAAAAATAACAAAAAGCGATAGGGTCATTTGTATGGATGGCAAAAGGAAAAAGCTGATTCTCATCTCAGCACTGGCTTGCCTGGTAACGGCCAGCCCATTGCTCTATTCCCAGCCAGGGAACGAGGCCTATTATTCGACGGAAATCGACGATGCCGTCGCACACGCTAAGCGCAACCCGGTGGATAATCGCTACGTGGGAGCGCGCTGGTATAACCGCACCACCTCCCGCAGTTTCGACCTGCCTAAGTTATTAAACACCGAAATGGATCAGCAGATGATCGAAGGTGCTGTTGGCGCCACAGCCGCCGGTGAACAGGCCACAGCAGTGCAGGCTCCGGTACGCCAGGCCAGCCTGGGCAGAACCAACAAAACCGACGAACTGGATGAAGCCAGCCCGGATCAGGAAGAAGAAAGCAGTCCACAAAAGGTCGAACAGTCGGAAACCGAAACCTATATCGAAGAAATTAAATATAGCGGTAAAGACTTCAGCGGTGCTTCACGCCGGATCCGTGCCAACGTCTCGATTACAGCCCGGGTCAGACCATAATTATTCAATAACAGGATAGGTTATGTTGCGATTCAGTTTCTTCTTCAGCGCCTGTTTATTAGCCAGCTCTGCGGTTCTGGCGGTTTCGCCACAACACGATGATTATTATTCCGACGACATTTTCACAGCCATCCAGGAAGCCCGCCACCGCACACACCACTACAACTACAGCCGCGCCAAACGCTACAACCGCACCACCTCCCAGAGCATTCAGATTCCCCGCCTGCTCAATAAAGAAATGGATACCCACGTGGTCACCGGTGTGATGGAAGCGACCGCTGCTGGTCAACCACAGACACCCGGGGTAGAAGAAACCCTGACCCAGGCCAATCTGGGGCGCAATATCAAAAAAGACGATACTAAACAGCCTGACAGCGAACAGAATACTCCCCGTTTCAATGCCAGCAGCGGGCCAACCGTTATCCGAGAAATCCGTTATCGTGGCGCCGACTTTGACGGCGCAGCACGTAATATCCGCTCCAACGTCTCGGTTTCAGCCAGCGTCAGACCGTGAATTTAGCAGCCGCTGCCTGACGTGCAGCGGAGCCCAGCTGCAATAACAAGCGGTCGCGTTGCCATACCTGTCGCTGTTCTGCCGGCAGCAACGCCGCTACCTCATCCAGCTGTGCCAGCAGCTTATCCAGCAAACCAAACACCTCAGCACAATAGTAGTCAGGTTGCCGGCGATAACATTGCTGCAGCGAGGCCACAACTTCAGCCATCTGCTCATGACCACTATGGCGCGTCATCCAGCCACTCATTGCCAGCCCCACCATCACGTCTTCCCAATAACGGAACGGCTTGAAACACGTCTGGTGCGCCCGGTCGCGGACATAACCGGTTTCACACGACACGTTATTAAACACTACTGGTGTGTGAGGAATATCGACCACAAATGACTGGGGCTTGTTTGCCTCAATGGCTTCAACCCCCGCGGCAGACGCAGCCACCTTAAAACAACACAGGTGCTGCTGCGCATCATTGGCCAGCACATAAATAAAATCGAGCGCCTGCTGCGGCAGTAACATCACATGCGATTTTTGGCCACAAATGCGCCAACTGCCATCCTCCCGCTGTTGCGCCGCGGTACTGAAGTCACGAGAACTGCGCACACCTTTTTCGGAGGCAGCAAACGCGGCAAACTGATCATTTGCCAGCTCAGAATCGAGCTGACGAACCGCCAGCTGATAAGCAAAAAAGAACGCCACCGACGGGGTAGCGCTGGCATACCCCAGCTGGAAAGCAGCGCTGGCAGCGTCGTCTGTTGCCAGCGCCTCAGAAACAACAAGGCGCAGCTGATTAAAATCTGCTGCGCCTGCTGTAATGTGCCATAACCCGTCCGCAGACGACATTACTGCGCACCACCCAGCGCGTTCTGAATGCGATCGAGGCGGATCTGAATATCTTCAATTTCCAGCTTCATATCGCCCACATCGCCACCGGTTTTAATTTTCGCCACTTTCGCTTCCAGCGCTTGTAACGCTTCGCTGTTCTGGCTGATTCCCAACTGCGCAGTGGCGACATCGGCTGCCGCTGCCTCAACAGTTTTCACCCGGCTGGTCAGGCCCGCCAGCTTGTTGTCGACGGTTTGAGTGATATCTTTTTTCGTTGCAGCCAGGGCACTGTTCTGCGCTTTTTCAGCCGTACTTTGTGCTTTTTTCACCGCAGCAACGGAAGATTTCAGGCTTTTGATCGACTGGGCATTCGTATTGATGCTGGATTTATTACGTTTATTCGAGACATCCCATAACTTGCGGATTTCCGAATTGTTTTCTTTCACCAGTATCTTCAGAGCATCCACCGATAAGTTGGCGTTTTCGCCAGTGGCTGATAGCTGATCATTCAGCTTCTGCAGGTTTTTTCCCTGATCGGCAATAATTCCCTGAGCCTGATTGAATTGCTGTTGCAGAGTTTGTAGCTGCATAAACAGAAATGCAGCCGCGCCGGCCATCACCAGCGCTACAACCAGTGCCACCACTGCCAGAGTTTGTTTCGCCGGTTGTGCCGCTGTTGCTGCTGCCGGAGCCTTAGCCGCTGCCGCACGCTGCGCTGCCTGACGCCGCGCTGCCATTTGACGTTTACGTAATTCGATATCTTCCGGTGACGGTTTCATATCCGGAACAATGGGTTCTTTTTGCTTATCCATAGGTCACACTCTGTGTCATGCCAGCTAAAACTGGTCGGTGATTTTTGCCCGAAATAGTACCGCAGAGCGCCACCCGGGGGAACTCCGGCCCCCACAGAACAGTCGTTTTTCGCACTACTCGCGACTAAATCCACACATTTTACATGCGTAGCGTGGCCGATTCGGCGGTGCTATTATTTCAGCGCACAACAGGGACGGCTTGAAATACCCGAGCTTCGTCCCCAGATTACTGATTACCAACATTACCCGCTCCACGATGAAGGCGGGAATGCAACTGACTCAGCAATGACCGACTTAGCAAAAATGGAGACTCATCATGGCATTTGAATTACCAGCACTGCCGTACGAAAAAACCGCTCTTGAGCCACACATCTCTCAGGAAACTCTGGAATTTCACCACGGCAAACACCACAACACCTACGTGGTTAAGCTGAACGGTCTGATCGGCGGTACTGAATTTGAAGGCAAAAGCCTGGAAGACATCATCAAAACGTCTTCCGGCGGTGTTTTCAACAACGCAGCACAAATCTGGAACCACACCTTCTACTGGAACAGCCTGAGCCCGAACGGCGGTGGCGAACCAACTGGCGCCGTTGCTGATGCAATCAATGCCGCTTTTGGTTCTTTCGAAGAATTCAAAGCCAAGTTCAACGACATGGCAGTCAACAACTTTGGTTCCAGCTGGACCTGGCTGGTGAAAAAGGCCGACGGTTCTCTGGACATCGTTAATACCTCTAATGCAGCGACTCCGATCACTGAAGACGGTGTAACACCACTGATCACTGTCGACCTGTGGGAACACGCGTATTACATTGATTACCGTAACGTTCGTCCAGACTATCTGAATGGCTTCTGGGCACTGGTTAACTGGGACTTCGCGAACGAAAATTTCGCTAAATAATCCTGCGTTAAATATCCATAAAAAAGGAGCTTCGGCTCCTTTTTTATTGCCTCATGGTTATGATCAGGATGACTTATGTCGGACTTTAAATTATTACTGGCGTCCAGCTCAGTCTATCGCCAGACCATTCTGCAAAAGCTGCGCATACCGTTTGACTGCGCGTCTCCGGATATCGACGAAACACCGCAGCCAAACGAAAGCCCGGACACCTACGTTGAGCGCCTGGCGCGTTTAAAAGCCCGGGCTCTGGCCGGGCATTACCCACAACACTGGATTATCGGCAGCGACCAGGCCGCTGTTATTAACGGTGAAATCTGTGGCAAACCGCTGAACCGCAGCAACGCCATCGCTCAGCTGCAGCGCTCAAGTGGCCAGAAAGTACAGTTTGTTACCGGATTGTGTTTACTGAATGCCGCAAGCCACGAGTGCTATAGCCTGGTCGAACCCTTTAATGTGCATTTCCGCCAGCTGTCACTCAGCGATATCGAACGTTACATCGACCTGGAACAGCCGCTGCACTGTGCAGGCAGCTTTATGGTGGAAGGGCTGGGGATCAATTTATTTCAACGGCTGGAAGGACGGGACGAAAACAGCCTGATAGGCCTGCCGTTAATTGGTTTACTGGAGCTGATGCGCCAGGCGGGTTTAAATCCACTGCAACTGGCCCGCTGATAACAGCAGGCCAGCCCTTTGTGCGCTTAGCGTAAACCGCGGAATAATTTTTCCATCCGCGCATCAACATCGTCGACTGCCAGCTCATCCGACAGGGTGAATTCCCAGATACCATCAAATTTTTCTTCGGTCAGCTGCTTGGCCTTGGTCGCCTCAGTCACGATGGTCGGGCGTAAGAACACCATCAGGTTACTCTTCACCTGCTCGGTTGAGGTAGAACGGAATAACCAGCCTAATAACGGAATATCCCCCAGCAACGGCACCTTGCTCTGCACTTCACGTACATCATCACGAATCAGGCCACCTAATACGATGGTTTCTTCGTTTTCCGACAAAATCATGGTTTTCAGCGAGCGTTTATTGGTAATCAGGTCAGCACTGCCATTCACACTGGTGGTGGATACTGATTCTGCCGTCGCTTCCACTTCCAGGCGAATAGCTTCTCCGTCATGAATATGAGGTTTCACCTTCAGCGTGATACCAATATCTTCCCGGGTAATAGTGGTAAACGGGTTGGTATTGTTATTAGAGGCCGTCGAACCGGTGCGGAAAGGCACGTTCTGACCGACGATAATTTCTGCTTCCTGGTTGTCCAGCGTCATAATACTGGGCGTCGACAGCAAGTTGGTGTTGGTATCACTCTGCAGCGCCTGAATAACAGCACCAAAGGATACTTCACCGTCCACTTCCTGATAGGCGCCTAACGTCAAACCAGAACCAATCGCCGCCGCCGGATTACCGGTGGCGATGGAGCCGGCGATGGCTGACAACGACGGACCTGCATTATCGAAATTGGTACCACCGACCGGATTATCCAGGTCACCAACACCCCATTGGACCCCCAAAGCATCATTCACGTTGCCGGTTACTTCAACAATGGCTGATTCAATCAATACCTGTGCCCGGCGCACATCCAGCGACGCCACCAGTTCCTTCACTTCTTTCATCAGCGAAGGTTCAGCACGTACCACCAGTGCGTTCAGTTCTTCATCGGCGTGAATCCCAGCTTTACCTTTGGCCTGGTTGGCATCTTTACCGGACGACGGTGCCTCCGACAGCAGACCTTTCAGCAGCTCGGCCAGTTTTTTCGCATCGGCATATTGCAACCGGATCACCTGAGCACTGCCACTGAAATACGATGGCTGATCCAGCTCCTGGATTAATTTACGTACCCGTTCACGGGCACTTTTTTCACCTTTAATAATCAGCCGGTTACTGCGCTCATCGGCAACCACCCGAATACTCCCTGAGGTATTACCTGAGTTGGAGCTATTTCCCTGGGCTACTTTCGCCGGGTCAAGGTTCTGTAACATGGTCACCACATTGCCGACCCAGGCTTCTTTCAGCTGAATCACTTCCAGCTCTTCAACGCCGGATTTATCCAGTCGTTCGATGATCTGTTCAATCCGGCGAATATTGGTTGAGTGATCGGAAATGATTAACGCATTGGCCGATTTTACCCCGGCCAGATGACCGTATTTAGCCACCAGCGGCCGTAAGATTGGCACCAGATCCAGCGCCGGCGTGTTTTTAATCGCGATGACTTTGGTCAGCATTTCCTGGCTTTCATCACCGATCTTGGCTTCCAGATCACGCCCTTGCTGCTTGATTTCGTTCTGCTGAACCACCAGTACCACATCACCGGCCGGGACGGCCGCATAACCATGTACCTGTAGCACGGATAAAAACAGCTCATAGACACCGGCCTGATCCACAGCCCCACTGCTGAGGACGTTGACCTTGCCTTTTACCCGCGGATCGATAACAAAACTTTTACCGGTAATATCAGCAACCTGGCTGATAAATGCACCGATATCCGCATCCTTAAGGTTAATCTGCCAGTTTTCCTGTGCCAGCGCCGGATTACACACGGCTACCAGCATTAACACAGCGATTGAAAAACGCTTTAACACACTTATGTCCTTTCTTTATAGTTTGTGGTTAACCACAAAACGATTATTACCACGCTGCACTTCAATACGCGCATTGCCGCTTGTACCCACCTGCTCCAGGATGGCTTTATCGGTTTCCAGATCACCCAGACGCTGACCATTTACCGATAACACAATATCGCCGGGCACCAGTTTCAGCGATGTTAGAATAGAACCGGGCTGAACCCGATAGCCCTGTCCGGCGCCCGCCGATTCCAGCCCCAGTTCATTCAGCGCCGCTTCAGGGTTCTGCGCCATCTCCTCATTCGCCATTTCCATAAACTCGGATGCAGAGCGGACTTTGCTGAAGCGCTGGCGAATCGTACCTTTGTTCGCCCGGGGTTTAGGCGCGGCCACCGAACGGGCGGAGATACCACGGCTGACCTTTTCATCGAATTTCAGAGTTTCCAGCTTACCATTGGTGTCCAGTACCACTTTGTCATGTTGCACCCCGGCCAGCTTGGTACGCCCCTGCACGGTATCGCCAACTTTATAAAAGTCACCACGACCATTCTGCGGTGCAATAATGGCGCTGGAGTCTTCCGCCACCGATGCTTTATTAATCCCCAGCAACGTCAGGCGCAGACGGGTCTCCGGAGCATCCACCTCTTCCTTAACCACCGCCACGGGTTCATCTTTCGCTTCACCAAATAAGTGATATTGTGCCGTACCGCGCACGCCAGTTTCTGATTCTGACAGCTTAACGCCTCCCTGGCTCGGTGCTTTCAGATACAGCGGTTGTGGCGCAATAGTCATCCACACTAATACCGCCAACTGAACCGCAATCAGCACAGTTAATGTCAGTTTACCGGCCACCAGCAGCCATTTTTGCCAGGGGGCCAGAGGTACGGCCTGCGGTGTTGATATTTGCCCAGCTGTCGCCAACTTTCTGTCACTCCGTTGTAAAGCGCCCAAGGTTATAGAATCTTCTGGGACACTTCAAAAATTACCGTTTCTTCGGTGGCCTCAGCCGGCCAGCGCTGTCCCAGAATATCGAGGAAGCGACGGCGAATCGCCACGCCTCCCCAACCGTCCTGCTGTAAAAATGCCTGACCGATCGGCAAACCTTCCTGGGTCTCGATGTTCACCAGCGATTTATCCTGTTCATTCTGCAGCTGCCCGACCAACAGCGGCAACTGCGCCTGAATCGGTTTGCCATCCACCGGAAAACCGACATCACCACCACTGAAAATAATCTGCCCATCCAGCTCATCAATGCGTTTTTCCGCCAGCTGAATACGGGCTGCGAGTGCATTGATCTCAAACTCCCCCGCCAGGCTGGCACGGCCGCGGCGTAACATCGGTTCCAACAAGGCAGACGACACAGAACCGCGGGTATTAGTTAATGTCAGTTGCTGTGACGCGGTGAGCACGGCGTTGGTCTGCAAGTCCAGCCCGTTACCACGCACCTGCAGCTGCAGATCCGCCTGCGCGGCCAGCAGTGCCAGCGGACTCAGCTGCCAGTCGAGTTCCAGTGCTCCGATCTGAGGTGCCTGTAACTGTGCCTGACCGTGCCACAAAGTGCCGGACACACGCTGAATGTTAACCGGCAAAGAGCGGCTGTATGGCTCAGCATACTTCCAGACAAAGTGTAGAGGGGTAGTGGCCGCCAGAGTGACGATGAAAACGAGAAAGCCCAATAACACGTACCAGCGGGCTGCCCAAATGGCCTTTAACATGGTGATTAATGATTATCCGTTTCAATGTGAGCGGAGCATTCTACTGAACAGGGCGGCAAAGTGTAATGGGGGAATATGACAGTCCTGTAAAAAAGGCCCGATTCGCCCCCTGAGGACAACCGGGCCTGCTGTAACATCGTACAGCTTTGCATCTTTATTATGAGCGCCGTGCGCTAATCTGTTGTGCTGAGCCGAAGGGCTCTGATATCAGCCGCGCCTGGCCATGGCGGGCTTCAATGACAAAACGGTAGGTACCCTGTGGCAATGGGTTGTACCAGCGGCTTTCATATTCCCCCATCCCCTGGTCCCGTTCGTCCAGATAACGGACTTCCAGATCATAACCATCGTCGTTCACCGGCACGCCATCGACCTGCAGCGGATACCACTGACCCTGCTGCTGAATTTCTATCCGCACCAGTGGCTGATGCCAGTCGATTTTGTCCGCCCCGACATCCTGCCAGCGCACCCGGTAATAGTCTTCTTCGTTGTCTTCCTGCGCCAGCTGCAGGCTGGCCTGCTGCAGCCACTGACGTCGCCCCTGGCTTGCACTGGCCGGCGGCAGAAAATGATTGGTTTTCAGCTGATAGCGCCATTGCGGCAACAACTCCTGTAACCCGCCCTGCTCATTTATGTCCTGTGCCAGTTCAGCCAGGCGGGCGGTCAGATAAGGAGTCGAATATTGTCCATACAGAGTGTGGCCACCTTCATAATTCTGGCGGCGGTATTCTTCCGGCGTGGTGGTGTAACCAAAATAACCATTACTGATACTCGAGACCCAGGCATAATTCAGCGGCTGATCACTGGCAGCAAAGGCCTGTTTTACGGCAGCAGACATACGTCGCCCGGATTCAGTGGTCACCTCAAACGGCAATGGCAGCACCGCCATATCATTGATACGGATAATCTGGAACAACACGGTATCCGGGAAACTGTCTTTCGGCTCAATTAACGGCTGCAGGAACGAAAAACCCAGATGGCGCTTGTTTCCCTGACAGCCGTCTTTAAAGAACCACCAGCGACGAGACATAAGATTGCCTCCCTTAAAGAACGGGATGGCAGCCAGCCAGGGAGTACGGCGTTCGTAAGCACCAGCCGCCACGGTATTACCTACCGCGCCCTCGTCACACAGCTCAATATCACCAATGACATTGTGGTTGCGGATATTAATTTCCCGCGCCGCGGTCGTCAGGCTGATATCAGCGGTCAGCTGTTGCCCCAGTTCACGGAACAGACGCATCGCCTCGCGGCCAATTCCCTGCCCCAGAATCCGGGCATTTTTCCAGTTCACCTCATGATGACCAAAGGTGTTATCGCCATGCTCCGGTAACGCCGGCGCCATATCCCCCTGGGTACCTGTGGTTAATGCATGAACCACAGGCCACGGCGTTTTGTTCTCACGCGCAATGCCCCACTCCAGATCTTTCTGGGCATAGGCAAACAAATCAGCGTTGTACACCTCAACCGGCACCGACAATGCCGTGGCATGGACGGAAAAACTGGAGAATGCCGCCAGTGGCATAAAACGCCCCTGATCATCGGCAACGTCCACCCGCACCATATACAAAGACGGATTTACCGCCCGGAACTTAGCCTGCGGGTCCTCCAGGTCGATATCACCGGCATTCTCATTCAACACATAAGAATCAAGCGAACGATTGCGGTTAAAGCCATAGATATCACGCTTACCGGTAGCGATACGGGCCGGTCTCTGTTGCCGCTGGGCGCGCACAATGCCATCACTGATGCGCTCGGTCACAAACGCCAGGAAGTCCTGCTCCAGCCACTGACCGCTGGACATGTGTTTGTTATAGAAATCGTTATCGTAAAAATTGACCGGCGCCGAATGACTGTGAGAAGCCGTGATCACGATATCTTTTGGCATCAGCCCGGTTTGTGCCGCAACCCGCTCTGACACCATATGGTGAACCAGTAACGAGCTGCCGGATAAATCGGTTTGCACCAGCGCCGTCGCATTGCCGTTGCCGTCGTTAAGATACACCACCCGCGCTTTCAGCCGGGTACGGAAGCCCATACCTTTGTTGGCCATCACCGAATAGCCGCCCATCGGCATCCCCGGTGGTGGCGTAATATCAACGGACAGCGCCCAGGCGCTGGCCTGACCGCTGGCGACCGTAGGTGTGACATCCGGCTGTTGTACAACGATGTCGGTTGTGGCGGCACAGGCTGATAACAGCATGGCCAGCATCAGGGGAAGGAGCGTTTTCATAAGAATGTCTGCTTGGCAGTGGTTATTATTTTTGTACGTTTGTACCACAGAGACTGTAAAAAATCACGATCGGTCGGAAAAGACAGGTAAAACGGGTTTTTTCCCGCCGGCTCTCGGCTAAGCTAGGCATAAACAGCGACCCGAAAGGCACTTCCATGCGCAGCATATTGCTGATCTTACTTCTGATGACAACGTTATCCGCGACCAGCGAGGATAACGTCATCCGCCTGACATCCCTTGAGTGGCCGCCCTATTCGGGTCAGAAACTGGCTCAACAGGGAGCTTCTGTCGCTGTCGCCCGGGCCGCCTTCGCCGCCATGGGTTATCAGTTAAAAGTGGATTTTTTCCCCTGGAGCCGGGCCGTATCTCTGGCCCAAGACAGTCAGAGTCGCTACATCGGTTATTTCCCCGAGTATTATTCCCAGGACATTGCCAGCGAGTTTATTTATTCCGACTCGATGGGCAGCGGTCCGCTGGGCTTTATTCAGCAAACTGCCAAACCGGTTGACTGGCAACAACTACAAGACCTGCAGCCCTACCGCATTGGTGTGGTGCAGGATTATGTTAATACCGACGAATTTGATGCCCTGGTGCAGCAAGGCAAACTGGCAACTGAAGCCGTGATCAGCGACCGGCACAATATACTAAAGGTCATCAATGGCCGCCTGGACCTGGCCGTGATTGATCGTAATGTCATGCATTATCTGTTTAACACCGACCCATCGTTACAAGGCAAAGCCGGCTTAGCCACCTTTAACGACAAGCTGCTGGACAATCGCCAGCTGTATATCTGCTTCCGCAACACCCGGCAGGGAAAAGCCATCGCCGAAATCTTTAACCAGGGACTGAAAAAAATCGACATCGATGCCATTATGGAAAAACACCTTTAATCAGCTACTACTGCCTCAACGTCATCCGCCAATGTTTTTTCACCCCGGATCAGTTTTTCCTTATCCGCTTTACTCCAGCGTTTAATCCGATATTCCAGTCGCAGCGCCCTGCTGCGGTCTCCCACTAACTGGCTGAACTCCAGTGTCAGCGGCCCTTTGCCGCGTAACGCCCGGGCGCCTTTGGCGGAGCCCTGATGTTCCTTCAGGCGCCGGGCGACATCGGTGGAAATACCACAATACAGCCGACCCGATGCCATGCGGATCAGATACAGCCACCAGCCCTGAGCGGCCGGAGACTCAGTTTGCTGCACAGGCAACATCAATTCCCCCTACTTAAGTGGTACAAAAAAACGTATGGTAGCGCCTGTTCAACAACCACGTATAGCTATTATAACGAGAGTGATATGCACAGTGTTTTCCGCGACCCGATCAGTGGCCTGACCCATCTGGCCGGGGCCATTTTTGCCATCGTGGCCTTATGTATTCTCAGCGTGCAGGCAGCCCTGCATGGCAATATCTGGCATATGGTGTCCTTTGCCATATTCGGCACCACCATGTTGCTGATGTTTGCCAGCAGCGCCTTGTATCACCTGATTCACGCCAGTGACGCAGCCATCCGCTGGCTGAAACGCATCGATCATATGGCTATTTTCCTGATGATCGCCGGCACTTATACACCGATCTGCCTGATTCCGCTGAACGGTACCACCGGCTGGATTTTATTCGCCAGCGTCTGGGGCCTGGCCGTTGCCGGTATTGTGTTAAAACTGGCCTGGATCAGCGCCCCACGCTGGTTATCCACCGTCATTTATCTGGCAATGGGCTGGATGGTGGTCTTTGCCGCAGGCCCGGCGATGGAAACCATCCCACAACCGGCCCAGTGGTGGATGTTATACGGCGGCATCAGTTACACCCTGGGCGCCATCGTCTATGGCCTGAAATGGCCGGACCCGTGGCCGCGCTGGTTTGGCTTTCACGAAATCTGGCATCTGTTTGTAATGGCGGGTGTGTTTTGCCATTTCTGGGCCATCGCCTTTTATATGGCGGATATTCCGGTACCCGGATAACTCGTATTATGACTTTGCCTGTTACTGAAAACGACGCACTGATCATCAGCCGAACGATACAGATACCGCTGCGGCTGATCGACCTCAGTGCTATCCGCGCCCAGGGTGCCGGCGGCCAGAATGTGAATAAAGTATCCTCAGCCATCCATCTGCGGCTGGATATTCACCACAGCGGCCTGCCGGAGTTTTATCGCGAACGGCTGTTACAACTGAACGATCAGCGCATCAGCAAAGACGGCGTGATCGTGATTAAGGCACAACAGTTCCGTACTCAGGAGAAAAACCGCGAAGATGCCCTGCAACGGCTGCAACAGCTGATTCGTAGCGTTGCCAGAGTCGATAAAAAACGGATCGCGACCCGGCCGTCCAAAGGCTCGCAGAAACGTCGGGTCGACAGCAAAGTAAAACGCGGCCAGACCAAGTCCATGCGCCGCAAGGTAGATTATTAGGCCGCTCAGCTGCGGGCTTTTTTGATCAGGTCGTAAGCGGTCTGAATCTGCTGGGTTTTTTCTTTCGCCAGCTTCATCATTTCTTCCGGCAGGCCTTTGGCCACCAGTTTGTCCGGATGATGCTGGCTCATCAGTTTGCGGTAGGTCTTTTTTAACTCCGCGTCCGATGCCGCTGGCTCAACGCCTAACACCGCATAAGCATTCGCCAGCTGCTGCCGCTCGCTGCTGGCCGTACGCGCTGAGTGTCCTGCCAGTGCCGCTTTTACCCGGCCATGAATCCACTCAAACTGAAACGCATTGATGCCCAGCTGGTTACATAAACGGCTGAACAGGCGACGTTCCTCCAGTGCCAGTTGTCCGTCGGCATACGCCACACTGAGCTGAATTTCGAGAAACATCTGTGCCAGCGACGCGCGCTGGCTGATCACCCGTTTCAGCAGCGCCAGATCAGGGTCCAGATCAAACCCCGGCTGTTTGCCTTCACTGAAGAAGCTGATCGCCTGCTGGCGCTGAGCACCGCTTAACCCCATCTGATCCATAATGCTGGTCGCGGCGGCAATTTCCGATTCACTGACCCGGCCATCGGCCTTGGCCAGCTTCCCCATCACCCGGAACGTGGTGCGGAAAAACACCTGCTGTACCGACAAATCACCACGCCCAGACGAGCCCGGAGATGCCTGGCCCAGCAGTAACTGGCCAATTTTCTGATCAACCAGATGGCCGGCGAAGGCACCAATCAATAAGCCAAACGGTCCACCGGATAGCAACCCCAGCAGACCGCCGATTATTTTGCCGATAAAAAAATTCATTGGCGCCCTCCGGATCGCACCGGCTGGCCAGCCAGCAGCTGTTGTTCAAGCTGTTGCAAACGTTGCGGTGTGCCCACATCAACCCAACTGGCATTCAGAACTTCACCGGCGATACGGCCGTCTGCCATCGCGGCTCTTAACAGTGGCGCCAGTCGCTGCTCACCCGGTTGTAAGCCGGCAAATAGCTGCGGCGACAACACACTGATGCCGGCAAAGGTCCAGCCACAATGATCAGGCTGCGCTAAGACCCGCCCCTGTTGCAGCCCAAAATCCCCACCCGGGTGATGTTCCGGATTGGCCACTAACGCCAGCCAGCCCAGGTCCTGTGGCGCCTGATCCCGCGCCGGATGTTGCAACTGCTGAGCCCGGCTGAACAGCTGGCGATAATCCCAGTCACACCAGACATCACCGTTGATCACCACAAACGGCTCATCCCCCAATAACGGCAACGCCTGTAAAATTCCTCCGGCCGTTTCCAGCGCACGGGACTCCGCTGAATAGCGGATCCGGCAAGCCAGCGCGCTGCCGTCGCCCAGCTGCTGCTCAATCATGTGTCCCAGATAGGCATGATTAATCACTAACTCATCGATCCCGGCGGCCACTAACTTTTCAATGTGATGCTGAATCAGTGGTTTGCCCGCCAGCGGTAAGAGCGGCTTAGGACAATGATCGGTCAGCGGTGCCATACGGGTGCCGCGCCCGGCCGCCAGAATCATCGCTTTCACGCCGGTTGTTCCTCTGTGCAGAAACGCTGATTCAGCAGCGGCATAAAGCGCTGCTTCAGCCACTGATGGAAAGCGCTGAGCTCAGCATAGCGACCACTGATATCGAGCAGATAACGGCAGGTGTTGGGAATATCGTTCAGGTAACCGTCTTTACCATCACGCAGATGCAAACGGGCAAAAATACCGGCAGCCTTCAGATGACGTTGCAGCCCCATCCAGTCAAAGTCGTGTAAAAATTGTTCACTGCTATTGTGCACAATCCCGGCGGCTGTGGCTTGTTGCCAGTACTCCAGCGCCAGTTGCTGCACCAGTTCGTCCGGCCAGCGCACATAACAGTCGCGCAGTAACGACACCAGGTCGTAACTGGCGGCACCACACACCGCATCCTGAAAATCGATCACCCCTAACAGCGCCGCCTCTGACCCGGAATCTGACGGCAACAGCATCAGATTACGTGAGTGGAAGTCGCGGTGTACCACCACCTGAGGCTGGGCCAGCGCCCGCTGGCGCAACAGCGCAAACGTTGTCTGCAACATCTGTTGCTCCGCCGGCGTCAGCGTCATACCCAGCAAACGCAAACATAACCAGTCGCGGAACAGCGCCATTTCCTGATCCAGCAACGTTGGGTCATAACGCGGTAAATCATCAGCCGCCAGAGACTGTATATGTAACAACTGTTCAATGGCCGCCCGGTACAGCCGGGTTCGTTGCCCGGGGTCATCACCGTCATGCAACGCCGGCCATAACAACTGATCACCAAAGTCCTGCAACAACATAAAACCCTGGTCAAAATCGTGTGCCAGTACTTCCGGAACCGCCACCTGGTGGCTGCGCCAACGCTGTGCAATCGCGACAAAGCGTGGGTTGTCTTCTTTATCGGCGGGCGCATCGACGGCGATCCAGCTCAGCGGCTGACCATCGCCACTGCTGGCACGTAAGCGGAAGTAACGGCGGAAGCTGGCATCACCGGATACCACCTCCAGTTCGGCATTCACCTGCCATTCAGTTTGTTGCCGGATGATGTCGGCTGCCCAGTGCGCGAGTTGGTCGCGTCGCTGATCCATGCTGGCCTCTCAGGGTTAGTCGTTCTAGAATTGTGCGCCTGCGCGCTGGGGCCATCAATGGTGGCCTGCCAATCAGCCGTAATGTAACACAGTTAACTCAATGGACAGGCGCCTGACGGCCACTATGACAATCCGACGTGACACAATTCGATTGAAAGCACTGTTTGTGGCGATTTGCGGCGCATTACTGACAGCACCGACCCAGGCTCAGCGGGCATCCTCGAGCGAGCCGGGCTTCCTCAACTGGTATCCCCGCGCGCTGCTGGACGAACAACAACAGCAGCAATTACCCGAGTTCTGCTCCGGCAATTACCGGGTTGCCGATATTCCGGAACTGGATAATGAACGCATCGAAGTTCAGGCCGATGATTCCCAACGAGAAAAAAACGGCGATTTGTATTTTGCCGGTAACGTTGAATTTCGCCAGCTCGACCGCATTCTTACCGGCCAGCAAGCCAACTGGTTCCCGGCCACTGAGTCCGGCTATTTTTCCGGTGATGTAACCCTGAGAACACCTCAGGTTACGCTGCACGGTGACAAAGCCGAGGTAGACAGCGAACAGCAGGTTACCTTCCGTGCGGCTGAATATGCCGTACCAACGCGTCATATTCGTGGCAGCGCCGGGCTGATCGCCAGTCAGGGCGAAAACCGGCTGACCCTGGAAAATGCCACCCTGACCTTTTGCGAACCCCAGGCCAACGACTGGGATATTGCTGCCTCAGAGCTTAATCTCGACCAGGAAAAAGGGATTGGCAGTGCCTGGCACGCCCGGCTGCGGGTGGCCGATGTGCCGGTGATGTATCTGCCGTATTACCGTTTCCCGATTGGCGACCAGCGTATGACCGGCTTCCTCGATCCGAAATTTACCGTCAACGGCAAACTGCAGGCGGAAGATATTCAACTGCCGTTTTACCTGAACATTGCCCCCAACCTGGACGCCACCATCACGCCACACCACATCCTTGATCGCGGTCTGCTGTGGGAAGCACAACTGCGTCATAAAACCCGCTGGTTCGGTGACGGTGAGCTGAACTATGGTTACCTCGGTGAAGACGACCAGCAGCGGCAGGAGTTTGAGGACTTTAACGCGGCTCTGGCGCCAGACGCCAACAATCAGAAAGAAGCCGGTGAACGTTACCTGATCAACTATCAGCAACAGGGTGATATCAGCCAGCACTGGCAACACCGCTGGGTCTACAACAAGGTCAGCGACAAAGATTATCTCAGCGATATGAAACCCACCGCCGCCATCGACCGCACCACTCACCTGCCGCGTCGCGGTGAAATTCTCTACAACCGCGATGCCTGGCATTTTGATATCACCGGCGAAAGTTTCCAGACCGTTGACGAAACCATCGCCCTGAACAACCGCCCTTACCGGCGCCTGCCGCAGCTCAATCTGGAATATCAGCCAACCGTAATCAACGACTGGCAACTGCAGCAACAACTGCAATACACCCGTTTCAGCCGTGATGATCAGGCCGAAATTAATAACCTTGATGTTGAACTGAGCGGCTTTGATGCGCTGAACAGCCGCCGGCTGTTATCTGAAACCGCACTGGCTTATCCCATGGAATGGCCATTTGGTTTCCTGACCCCCAAAGCCGAATACCGCTATCGCCAGTACCAGCTACTGAACGCCGACGACAGCCTCAATCTGAGTGACGATGAGCAACAGTTCAGCCATGCCGTCAGCCGCTACAGTGTCGATGCCGGACTGTACTTTGAGCGCGAGTTCGACTGGTTTGGCAATGACTATCAGCAAACCCTTGAGCCCCGCGTGTTCTGGGTGAAAAGCCCGTACCTGAGCGGCCAGGAAAAAATTCCCAGCTTTGATACCACCGAAAGCACCGTTACCTTTGCCAGCCTGTTCAGTGGCGAACGCTTTACCGGCGGTGACCGGCTGGCCGATCTGGATCAGGTCAGCGTGGGGTTAACCAGCCGCTTTATCCGTGACGACGGTCTGGAGCAGTTCCGTGCCAGTATCGGCCGGATCTATTACAACGACGACCGCCGGGTGCAGCTCAATGCCAGCGACACCCTGGCTCAGGCGAACACTCAGGCCACCTCCAGCACACTGGCAGAAGTGGAATGGAACCCGGATGAGAAGTGGTCGCTGTACCATACGCTGGAATGGGATCCGTACGAGAACTACGCCCGGCAACGGCGTTATGGCCTGCGTTTTGAAGGCGTGGAAAATCGCATGCTGAATCTGTCGACCAACACAGTTCAGGCCTTTAACGACACCACCGAGCAGGTCGATGTCACCACCAAACAGCTCGACTGGGGCTTCTTCTGGGCACTCGACCAGCGCTGGGCGCTGGTTGGCCGACAGCTGCGCGACTTACGCTCGTATGAAGGTGAACAACGTCGCCCGGTGAACGATGTATTAGAATCGCTGGCGGGTTTTGAATACCAGAATTGTTGCTGGCGTTTTCAGTTCCTGTATCGTGAGTCCTCGCCGCAGGATTCCGATCCGGACAACAACTTCACAACAGACAAGAAATACGGCTTTATGCTCAGCATCCAGCTTAAAGGCCTGACCACCCTGGGCGGTGGTACCGACGCCATCATCGAGGATGCAGTAACCGGATACTCAAGACGAAAATATCATGACTTTTAAATCCCTGATTTGCGCAGGCCTGCTGAGCCTGCTGACTGTCACCAGCCACAGTGCCCCGGTGCCGATCGACCATGTTGTTGCCGTAGTGGATGAAGACATCATCATGCACAGTGAACTGCAGCAACGCGTTAACGATGTAAAGCGCCAGAATCGTGGTGCCTCTTTACCCGCCGCTAAGGTATTACGCCAGCAGGTGCTGGAGCGCATGATTCTGGAAAGCA
This sequence comes from Bacterioplanoides pacificum, assembly GCF_042648445.1. Classification (NCBI taxonomy): domain Bacteria; kingdom Pseudomonadati; phylum Pseudomonadota; class Gammaproteobacteria; order Oceanospirillales; family Oceanospirillaceae; genus Bacterioplanoides; species Bacterioplanoides pacificum. The sequence goes on along the minus strand of NZ_JBHRYB010000001.1, from coordinate 335,107 downwards.
TCCAGTTGCAGATGGCGGACCGCGGCGGCGTCCGTATCAGTGATGCCGAACTGAACGATGCCATCCGCCGTATCGCTGCACAGAACAACATGAGCCTGACTGAGTTCCGCCAGGCGATGGAAGCAGAAGGGGTGTCCTTTACCCTGGCGCGGGATCAGATCCGGGATGAAATGCGGGTCAGCCGGGTGCAGCGTTTCCAGGTCGGAGAGCGGATTCAGATCACCGATCAGGATGTCGATTATTTTCTCGCCTCCGAACTCGGCAAAATGGCCTCTGCCGCAGAATACCAGCTGGCGCATATCCTGATTGCCGTTCCATCTCAGGCCAGCCCCGCCGATCTGCAACAGGCTCAGCAAAAAGCCCAACAACTGGTAGATCAGTTACGCAATGGCGCCGATTTCCGCCAGCTGGCAATCGCTCAGTCAAACGGCCGTAACGCGCTGAAAGGTGGTGACCTGGGCTGGCGTAAAGAAGCCCAGTTACCCGGCATTTTTGCCGATGTGATTCCGGCGATGCAAATCAACGACATCAGTGACCCGATCAAAAGTGCCAGTGGTTTTCATATCGTCAAACTGAGCGATAAACGCGGCGGCAACACCGAGCTGGTGACCCAGGCCAAAGTGCGTCATATCCTGATTCAGACCAACGAACTGCGTGATGCCGCACGCAGCAAAGAGCTGATCGATCAACTCTATCAACGGCTGCAGGCCGGTGAAGATTTTGCGGAACTGGCACGTGAATTCAGCGACGACCCGGGCAGCGCCGCCAGTGGTGGCGATCTCGGCTGGGTCAGCCCCGGCGACATGGTGCCGGCGTTTGATAAAACCATGGCCGCTGCTCAGCCCGGACAACTGAGCCAACCGTTTGAAAGCCGGTTTGGCTGGCATATCCTGCAGGTTCAGGAACGCAAACAAACCGATGTCGGTGCCGAAAAGCAGCGTAATCAGGTACGCCAGATGTTATACAGCCGCCGCTTTGAAGAAGAACTGCCAATCTGGCTGCGTAAAATCCGCGCCGAAGCGTATGTCGACATCAAGGAAGCGCAATGACCATCCGCCTTGCCATTACCGCCGGCGAACCGGCCGGCATAGGCCCGGATCTTTGTGTCCAGCTGGCGCAGCAGGCATACGCCCAGCAACTGGTGGTGATCGCTGACCCGCTGTTATTACAACAGCGGGCGCAACAACTCCGGCTGCCATTGGAAATCCTCGAGTTTTCGCCTGCCTGCCCGGCCACACCAGCAGCCGAAGGCCAGCTCTGGGTGGCACCGGTGGCACTGCAGTCCGAGGTGGTTGCCGGCCAGCTGAACCCGGACAACAGCCACTACGTGTTAGCCACTCTGCGGCTGGCAGCACAAGGCTGCCTTGATGGCCAATGGCAGGGCATTGTCACCGCTCCGGTGCATAAAGGTGTCATCAATGATGCACTGGGCAGCAACTCGGACAGCCCGGTATTCAGCGGCCATACCGAATATTTCCGCGACTATTGTGGTGTGCCGGAAGTGGTCATGATGCTGGCCACCAGCGATTTAAAAGTGGCACTGGTCACCACTCATCTGCCGTTACGGCAGGTGGCCGATGCCATCACAGCCGACCGCATCCAGCGCGTCAGCCGTATTCTGCACCGCGACCTGCAAACCTACTTTGGTCTGCCACAACCAAGAATTCTGGTTGCCGGGCTCAACCCCCACGCTGGTGAAGATGGCCACCTGGGACGCGAAGAACTGGATATTATTAACCCGGCTCTGGAAAGCCTGCGCCAGGAAGGCATCAACCTGGTTGGCCCATTACCGGCCGACACCCTGTATACCCCCAAACTGTTAGACCAGGCCGACGCCACCCTCGCCATGTATCATGACCAGGGTCTGCCGGTGCTGAAATTCCACGGCTTTGGCCGTGCCGCTAACATTACCCTGGGACTCCCGATTATCCGCACCTCGGTGGATCACGGTACCGCGCTCGATCTGGCTGGCACAGGCCAGGCCGACCCGGGCAGCCTGTATACCGCCATCGATGTTGCCAGCCAGATGGCCAGCCACTTATGAGCAAATCCCTGAACCCCAACCAGCATGGCCACAAAGCGCGTAAGCGTTTTGGTCAGAACTTTCTGCACGATCATTACGTGATCGACAAAATCGTGCGTGCGATTAACCCCAAGCCGGACGATTGTCTGGTGGAAATCGGCCCGGGCATGGGCGCGTTAACCGAACCACTACTGGAAGCCAGCGGCAAGCTGAACGTGGTAGAACTGGATCGCGATCTGATCCCGATTCTGCGTACTAAGTTTTTCAACTATCCGGATTTTAATATCTACGAAGGCGATGCACTGAAGTTCGATTTCCGTCAGCTGCTGCAACACGACACACAACAGCTGCGGATTGTTGGTAATCTGCCGTATAACATCTCAACACCGCTGATCTTCCACTTTTTAAGCCACCATACCCTGGTGCAAGACATGCATTTTATGCTGCAGAAAGAAGTGGTTGATCGGCTGGCCGCCGGACCGGGTTGTTCCGATTACGGCCGGCTGGGCATTATGGCGCAATATTATTGTAAGGTTTCGCCACTGTTTATCGTTGGTCCGGGGTCGTTTAATCCGCCACCCAAAGTGGATTCCGCCATCGTCCGGCTGGAGCCCTACGATGAGCTGCCCTACCCGGCAAAAGACGCCCGGGTACTGCAACGAGTGGTCCGCGAAGCGTTCAGCATGCGTCGTAAGACCATCCGTAATACCCTGAAGAAACTGCTCAGCAGCGACGAAATCGAAGCCTTAGGGCTGGATACCAGCCTGCGTCCCGAGCGTTTGTCGTTACAGGATTACGTCCTGATCGCCGATGCGGTATACGATAAGCAACAACAAGAAGCGGCGGCTGAAACAGTGAAAAGTGAGAAGGTATGAGCCAACTGGACGACAGTATTGAAGTCGACGTGATCAGCGAGTATCTGCCGGAACAATCGGTGGAAGATGAGCAACGTTATGTCTTTGCCTATCATATCCGCCTGATTAACCACGGCGAACAGGCGGCTACTCTGCGCAGCCGCCACTGGTTTATCGCTAATGGCAACGGTGAGGTACAGGAAGTCAACGGCGAAGGCGTGGTCGGCGAACAACCAACACTGGATCCCGGCGAACATTATGACTACTCCTCCGGTGCCGTGTTAGCCACCGAAGTCGGTAGCATGCGCGGTTATTATGTGATGGAAGCCGCCGATGGCACTCTGTTTCACGCCACCATCCCGGTGTTTACCCTCGCCATTCCCCACGCCCTGAACTGATCAACCGGCCGCGCCGGATAGCAATAAGAATACCAAAATGGCAATATACGCAATCGGAGATATTCAAGGTTGTTTCGAACCGCTGCAACGGCTGCTGGACAAGGTCCGGTTTGACCCGACCCGTGACCATTTATGGATCGCCGGTGATCTGGTGAACCGCGGGCCGCAGTCGCTTGAAGTATTACGTTTTCTCAAAGGTCTGCAACACCGGGCTATCAGTGTGTTAGGCAATCATGACCTGCATCTGCTGGCGGTGCATTACGCCGGCCAGAAAAGTAAACGCAACGATACCCTGAGCGAAATTCTCAGCGCCCCTGACCGTGATGAACTGCTTGACTGGCTGCGCCACCAGCCACTGCTGCATCTGGACGAAGCACGTAACTGGTGCATGAGCCATGCCGGAATCCCACCCTTATGGGGGGTGCGCAAAGCACGGCGCCTGGCTCAGGAAGTGGAAGCGGAAATACAAGGTGAAGAGCCGCAGCGTTTCTTCAGCCAGATGTACGGCAATCGTCCGCAGCGCTGGGATAAGACGCTGCGGGGGATCGACCGGCAGCGCATGATCGTCAATTATCTGACCCGCATGCGCTTTATCGACCCTACGGGGGCGCTCGACCTGGTCAGTAAAGAAGGACTGGATACCGCTCCCTGTGGTTATCAGCCCTGGTTCAGTCATCCGCAACGAAAAGCGGCCGACTGTCGCCTGCTGTTTGGCCACTGGGCGGCGCTGGAAGGCAAAGTAGATACACCCAATGTGTATGCCCTTGATACCGGCTGTGTCTGGGGCGGAAAATTAACCGCGTTGCGGCTCGACGATGAAAAATTTTTCCGCGTGCCGGCGCAACCCAAAAAAAAGAGTTAATCAGGATAACCAGACATTATGTCGGCTTTTAAACGAATTGCGGCGGCAGACGCACACCAACTGCTGGAAAATAACGAGGTCCGGATTGCCGATATCCGCGATGTGATGAGCTTTCAGGCTGGCCATATTTGCCAGGCTGTGCGTGTCGACAACCAGAACCTGGGCGAATTTATCGCCGCGTGTGATAAGCAAAAACCCCTGATCGTGTGCTGTTATCATGGCAACTCCAGTCAGGGCGCTGCGCAATATTTTGCTGAGCAGGGCTTCAGTGATGTTTACAGCCTGGACGGTGGTTACGAATTCTGGAAAGTCAGTTATCCGGATTTATGTGAGCGCTGAAGCAGCGCTCCGGCTCTGAGCCGGCTCTCCTTTCGGCAGCTGTATTTGCTGCCTTTCCTACCCTGTTTACTCATTAAAATTCTCACGACGGCACGCCCCCTGCATCTGATTTCCAGCATTCGCTGGCAGACAAGTATCACAATTATTTACTGGCGAAAGGCAACTAACCTGACCCATACTGGTGTTAGATCCGATAACACAGGCCGTCCAGAACGGCCACCGGAATTAAGCGAACCTAACTGAGATGTAACCGGAATATTCATAATTAAAAGCCGCTGAGGCGCAGCAAAGAGGTGACCTATGAGTGTATTCAGCCGTTATCAACAAAGGTATCAGGCAACTCAGGAAGAGGTAATGAGCTTGCAGCAATACCTCGAACTCTGCAAGCAGGATCCGACGGTTTATGCCACCGCCGCTGAACGCATTCTGATGGCCATTGGCGAACCGGAAGTGGTTGATACCTCACGGGATCTGCGCCTCAGCCGTATTTTTTCCAATAAAGTGATCAAACGCTATCCGGCCTTTTCTGAATTTTTTGGCATGGAAGAAGCCGTAGAAAATATCGTGTCTTATTTTCGCCATGCTGCTCAGGGCCTGGAAGAGCGTAAACAAATCCTCTATTTGTTAGGGCCGGTTGGTGGAGGTAAATCATCACTGGCGGAACAACTGAAACATCTGATTCAGAATGTACCGTTTTATGCCATTAAAGGGTCACCGGTATTTGAATCGCCACTGGGATTGTTCGATCCGGAAGAAGATGCCCACATACTGCAGGAAGACTACGGTATTCCGGGCCGCTATCTGGGCAAAGTGATGTCTCCCTGGGCGGTAAAACGGCTGCATGAATTTGGTGGTGATATCAGCCAGTTCGAAGTGGTTAAACTCTACCCCTCGGTACTGGATCAGGTGGGGGTTGCCAAAACCGAACCCGGTGACGAAAACAATCAGGATATCTCATCGCTGGTCGGTAAAGTGGATATCCGAAAACTGGAGGATTATTCCCAGGACGATCCGGATGCCTACGCCTATTCCGGTGCCTTGTGCCGTGCCAATCAAGGGCTGATGGAATTTGTTGAGATGTTTAAAGCCCCTATCAAGGTGCTGCATCCGTTGTTAACCGCCACCCAGGAAGGCAATTACAATGGCACCGAAGGTATGGGTGCCATGCCGTTTGAAGGCATTATCCTGGCGCACTCCAATGAATCCGAGTGGCAGACGTTCCGCAATAATAAAAACAACGAAGCTTTCCTCGACCGGGTTTACATCGTTAAAGTCCCTTATTGCCTGCGGGCAGATGAAGAAGTCAATATTTATAAAAAACTGCTCAGTAACAGTTCACTGGCAGAGGCACAATGCGCTCCGGACACCCTCAGCATGCTGGCAAAATTTACTGTTCTGTCACGTCTGGCGGTGCCGGAAAACTCCAGCATTTATTCCAAGATGCGTATTTATAATGGCGAAAACCTGAAAGACACCGATCCGAAAGCAAAATCCATTCAGGAATATCGCGACAGTGCCGGCGTTAACGAAGGTATGAACGGCATTTCAACCCGCTTTGCCTTCAAAATTTTATCCAAAGTATTTAACTTCGACTCCACCGAAGTCGCAGCGAACCCGGTTCATCTGCTATACGTTCTGGAACAGGCCATTGAGCAGGAGCAGTTCCCGGAAGAAGTACACGATCGCTACCTCAATTTCATTAAAGAATACCTGGCAACCGAATACGTCGACTTTATCGGCAAAGAGATACAGACCGCTTACCTTGAATCTTACTCTGAATACGGCCAGAACATCTTTGACCGTTACGTCACCTATGCCGATTTCTGGATTCAGGATCAGGAATATCGCGACCCGGAAACCGGCGAGATGCTGGATCGTGTTGCTATTAACGAAGAACTGGAAAAAATTGAAAAAGCGGCTGGCATCAGTAATCCGAAAGATTTCCGCAATGAAATTGTTAATTTTGTATTACGCGCGCGTGCGAACAACAACGGTAATAACCCATCCTGGCAGTCGTATGAAAAAATGCGTTCGGTTATTGAGAAAAAAATGTTCTCTAATACCGAAGACCTGCTACCGGTTATTTCGTTTTCGGCTAAATCATCATCCGATGACCAGAAAAAACATGATGATTTTGTCAACCGCATGAAAGAACGTGGTTACACCGAAAAACAAGTAAGGCTGTTGTCAGAGTGGTACTTACGTGTACGTAAGTCGCAATAATCTCTGTTAAATAACACCCGAGGTGGCCTATGTCCTACATTATCGACCGGCGCTTAAATGGTAAAAACAAAAGCATGGTGAATCGCCAGCGCTTTTTACGACGCTATAAAAATTACATCAAAGAGGCGGTCTCTGATGCAGTTAACCAGCGTTCGATTACCGATATGGAGCGCGGCGAGCAGGTCTCCATCCCAACCCGCAGCACACATGAGCCCATTATCGGCCACGGCCCCGGAGGTAAGCAGCAGCGGGTTTTTCCCGGTAACAAAGAGTTTAATACCGGGGATAAAATTGACAAACCTCAGGGTGGAGGCGGCTCAGGCTCGGGCGATGGTCAGGCCAGTAATCAGGGCGAAGGGGAAGATGACTTCTCTTTTTACCTCACCAAAGAGGAGTTTCTGAACTACCTGTTCGACGACCTGGCACTTCCTAATATGATAAAAAAAACACTCAGTCAATCGCACGAATATAAAACCCTGCGTGCCGGCTTTGTGTCTGAAGGAACGCCCAACAATTTGTCGGTAGTGCGTTCATTACGTAATGCTCATGCACGACGGATTGCCATGACCTCCGGCAAACGCAAAAAGCTGAAGCAATATCAGCAGGAGCTGGAACAGTTACTCAGTTCAGCAGACAAACAGGCACAGCAACGTATTCACTGGTTGCAACAACAAATAGCCGACTTGGAACGGCGCCTGAAACGGGTACCGTTTATTGATGACATTGACCTGCGTTACCGCAATCAGGTCAGGGTACCGGTGCCCAGCAGTAAAGCAGTGATGTTTTGCCTGATGGATGTCTCCGGTTCCATGACTCAGGATGTTAAAGACATTGCCAAACGTTTTTATATTCTGCTGTATCTGTTTTTGCAAAAAAACTACGAACATATTGAAATCGTCTTTATCCGTCATCACACCAGTGCCAAAGAAGTTTCCGAAGAAGACTTTTTCTACTCGCGCGAAACCGGTGGCACCATTGTGTCCAGCGCGCTGAAACTGATGCATCAGATCGTCAGCGAACGTTACAACAGCAATGAGTGGAACATCTACGCCGCTCAGGCGTCTGATGGCGATAACTGGGACGATGATTCCCCGCTGTGCGCTCAGGTTCTGGCCGACCAGTTATTACCCGCTGTGCAATATTTTGCCTATATCGAGATCACCCCCAATCAGCATCAGGCACTGTGGGAAGCCTATAAAGATCTGGAGCAACAGTTCAGCAACCAGTTCGCGATGGCACAAATCCGTAATGCCGGGGATATTTACCCGGTATTCCGTGAGTTATTCGCCCGGGAAAAATACCAGCAGGCCGGCTGATCAGAAGAGGTGTTTATGACGGAACAGCAGCACAACTACATCTCCACCGAATCCGATTGGACCTTCGAACTGCTACAGCGTTACGACGAGGAAATCGCCCGGATTGCCGCCCTGTACCGGCTCGATACTTATCCCAATCAGATTGAAGTCATCAGTGCCGAACAAATGATGGATGCTTATTCATCGGTTGGTATGCCAATTGGTTACAACCACTGGTCATACGGCAAACAGTTTCTCAGTACCCAGAAAAATTATCAGCGCGGGCAGATGGGTCTGGCCTATGAAATTGTTATTAATTCAGACCCGTGTATTGCTTATCTGATGGAAGAAAACACTCTGCCAATGCAGGCACTGGTCATTGCTCACGCCTGTTATGGTCATAACTCATTTTTTAAAGGTAACTACCTGTTCCGCACCTGGACCGACGCCAGCTCGATCATCGACTACCTGTTATTTGCCAAACACTACATCCGTAAATGTGAAGAAAAATACGGCATGGAAGAGGTAGAGAAAACGCTGGATGCCTGCCACGCTCTGCAAAACTATGGCGTTGACCGCTATCGCCGGCCGAAACCGATATCCGCCGCTGAAGAAAAAATGCGTCAGCAGGAACGTGAAGCCATTCGTCAGCAACAGCTGAATGATTTATGGCGTACCATCCCAACAGCCAATAAAACCAGAGCCGCTCATAAAAAACGTAAATTCCCGGAAGAACCACAGGAAAACCTGCTCTATTTCCTGGAGAAAAATGCCCCGTTACTGGCGCCCTGGCAGCGCGAGATAATCCGTATTGTTCGAAAAATCTCCCAGTATTTTTATCCACAGCGGCAGACTCAGGTTATGAACGAAGGCTGGGCCACCTTCTGGCATTATACCCTGCTGAATCACCTGTACGACGAAGGCAAAGTCAGCGACGGTTTTATTCTTGAGTTTTTAACATCCCATACCAATGTGGTGTTCCAGCCACCGTTTGACGCCCCTTATTACAATGGCATCAACCCTTATGCCCTGGGGTTTAATATGTATCAGGATATTAAACGTATCTGTGAGAACCCCACGGATGAAGATAAAGAGTGGTTTCCGGATATGGCGGGGTCAGACTGGCTGGAGACAGTACATTTTGCGATGCGTAACTTTAAAGACGAAAGTTTTATCCAACAGTTTTTGTCTCCCAAGCTGATCCGCGACTTCCACTTATTCAGCATTTATGACGATGCCGATAAAAGCCACTTTGAAGTATCCGCCATTCACAATGAACAGGGTTACCGCAAAGTACGGGAGATGCTGGCACGACAATACGATTTATCCGTCCGCGAGCCGAATATTCAGGTCTGGTCTGTCGATCTGGAAGGAGATCGCTCACTGACGTTACGCCACACCATGCACAATGAAACACCACTGTCGGCCGACACCCACGAGGTGCTGAAACATCTGCACCACTTGTGGGGGTTTGATATCCATCTGGAAACTTATCAGCAGGAACGTATGGTGAAGCGCATCAGTTGCCCGGCAACGACCTTAGAGGATTATTAGCGCTACCAGGCAATGACCATATCATCACGCTGTATTGCCAGATGTTCGGCGGTGTATTGCATCTCTGCAATCACAAACTGCGGCTGCACCTGCTTTACCACCACTTCAGTGGCCATATCGCTTAGCTCAGTACGGGGCTCCAGGTCAAGATTATAAAAAGTGCCGGTACGATACACCTGAAACTTATCCCCCGGGCGGATACCGGCACCGGCACTGGCTTCAATATGCAGCCGGTTGCCACGGGCTTTTACTACCCGCGCCATAAACGGCTGACAGCGTAACACTTCATCCAGATCATCAACGACCGAGGTTAATAAACCACGAACCTGCTGACCATAACCGGTTTTCCAGAAACGCGGTGAGGCAAAACCTACCCGCTGCTGACGCGCCACATCCCACTCTCCCTGAGTGGCATAACTGCGCTGAAATAACATCGCGCCACTTAACCCGTCGTGCACAAAGACATCCAGCACAAACTGGCGTTCGTGGTCATTACTTTCCATCCCCAGTAAAGATAACCAGCGCTCGCCCTGACCGGGCGTGCTGTCACGTGTTTCGCCCTGCATCGCCAGATCACGTACCACGCCCGACACCACATACTGTGCGCCCAATTGTGTTGCCAGCGACACCGAGGTGGTTAACCGTTGTTGTGGTGTTTCAGCCGATGGCGCCCGACGCGGATCGCGGAATAAGCTGGTACGGGTGGCATCCAGTGCGTGAGTGGCACCACGATCGTTCAGCGTATTAACCAGCACCCGTGGCAGATCCTGCTCAATATTTTCCAGCCGGCCCAGAGTCGCCTGCATCGGTTGCGCCAGACCAAAACCGGTAACGGCGATGGCTTTACGATAGCGCTGCGAGCTGTTCGGGCACATCACCCCGGCACTGACATCGGCCCGGATAGCGACCTGATATAAGCCGTGCTGCTGGTCTTCCCACAACACCTCGACATTTTTTAATTCAGCCTGAGAACGCAGCTGCACGTCATCTTGTTTCACCACGCCTTGTTCCATCAGCTGAGTACTGCTGACCTGAGCGCCGGCGCGCAGGCTCGCTTGCTGCATGGCATCTTCCAGTGCCTGCTGGCGGGCATGGCTGAGTGCGCCTTCAACAGGCGCCTGACCCACCACCTCGACAGTTAACGACCAGGCGATCGCTGGCAGGCAGAGAAACAGAATGATCATGATATATCGCGCCATACCCCACCTCACTTATTCAATAAAATAGAAACCGGACTCAGGCATCGCTGCTTCGCTTTGCACCCGCTGACGTTGGGAGGCAGCAAACTTGTTGGGACCGTTACCCGCCAGTGGTACCCGGCAGTCAACATTAAAGCGCTGATTATCATTGGTTTGCAGACAATTACGGAAACCCTGGTCAATGGTCATTTCGAGAATGGTTTCTACACTGCCATCCGGCATCACATCGGAAGTCACCACCCGGGCACCGTGCATGTAGGTTTCGACGTAGGTACGGAAACGATCGTTCTGTACCACCATATCGCGCACCGTAGTACTGCCCTGAATGGCCGTGCCGTATACCCGTTCCGCCATCGACCGGTAAGCATCCATTTTCGACGCCCGAATCGCCATCAGACGGCGTTGCACTGCCGAGCGTTTGTCATCGGTTGAAATAGCGCCATAACCAACCACCCGCAACACCAGCGGTGCAATCGGATCGATTTCCTGTTCAACCGGCTGAAAAAACGCTTCCGGCTCATCCATGACATTGTCTTCCTCAATCAAAGCACTGGAGCAGCCCTGCAGGCCCGTCAACGCCACCAGAGCCAGAGCAATACCAACTGGCTGTTTCATACGATTCTCCCAAACTGAATCAATCAGAGATTAGTTATCGGGGTTATCGGCCATCAGCCACGGATATTTAGCGATTTATTAACGCTCTAACGCGCCGGCGCTTTTTTCTTCCGGCTGCGGGCAAAAAATGTATCCAGTGGCCGGTGCCACTGATACAGCGCCAGTCCGGCCAGCAATAAGGCCGCCCCGCGCAACGCCGTCGGCTGGAACTCTTCACCATTGATCAGATTTCCCCAACTCATAGCCAGCACCGGTGCCACCAGCGTGATCAGGGTGACCCGTGCCGCGGACAGATATTTAAGAATGAAGAAATACAACATAAAGCCCACAATCGAACCAAACACCACCAGATAGCCCAGCCCTAACTGGCTGGTCAGAGGCCAGGGCTGTGGCAGGTGCAGACCAAACAGCGGTAAGGTCAATAAATAACCCAGTGACGACAACCATAACGTACCGCTGGTTTGTACCATGGGGTGTAAGCCGGCATTGGCTTTTTTCACCCAGACGGCACTCCAGGAAAAACACAACACCGACACCAGCGTACCCAGAATACCGCGCCAGGCGTTGTCATCCACCGCCAGCCGGGCGCTGACCACCAGCGTCAGACCGGACAAAGCAATCAGTAATGCCAACACTCTGGCGGGCGTCAGTTCGCGTTCCTTCAGCCAGAAAAACGCAATCGCTCCGGATAACATAGGTGCCAGACCATACAGCACAGAAATCAGCCCGGACGGAATATACGCCGCGCCCCAATAGACCGCCATCATGGCGCCATAGACCCCAACGGAACCCGCCAGATAACTCACCAGAGCCTGTTTATGGAACGCCAGACGTTGCTTCAGCAACCATACCACCGGCACTGACAACAATGCCGCCAGCCACATACGCAGGGATACCGCCGAATAGAATTCCAGACCATCCTGACTGAGCTGAATCGCCAGCGGTGTGGTCGACCAGATAAAAATAACCGTTAAATAGGCAAGTATGATCACCATGCCTGTTTCTCCTCTGATAGCAATGACGGAGAAGCCAGCAAGCAGCCACAAAAAAGGCCGCATTGCGCGGCCTCCTGATTAACCTTTGCTGTTAATCACCAGGCCGGGAAGGCATACGGGCGCGCAGAATGGCACGCATCGGCTTTGCGGGCATGCACACAGCGAAACGGGCTGAAATATTCTGAACGTTCGTACTCATTATCAACGCCTGATGATTAACAATAACAAACCGGCAACGCCGGTTTCTGACAAATAACTCAACCAGAATAGGGCCGACAAAATGATCATGCAAGTGTCAATTTTTGTGGCTATTATAACTGTACTCTAAACAATCGTATTAGTCCGTAAGGGACCCAACGCCGGGATGGCAGGCTTATCGGGTTGATATTCAGGGATTTTGTTTTAATAACATTCAGGAATCGTGATCATGATCAAACGCTCTCTTTTAGCGGCAGCTATTGCTGCTGTCAGTGTCCAGTCGGCTGTTGCCGCCCCATTCATGCCCATGGATGCCCGAGGATTGGCCATGGGCAACACCGGGGTCGCCAGTGCCAAACTGGCTCACGCACCGGCCTATAACCCATCGCTATTGTCTCAGGCTCATGAAGATGACGACTTTGCGCTGTTATTTCCCCAGATCGGTGTCAGTGTGGCTGATGAAGAAGAGATGATTGATGAAGCGGAAGCCATCAGTGATGATATTTTCCCGGAGTTTGAAGACATCGTTGGGGATTCTTCAAGCGGCCTGGAATTTAATATCGACGAGTTAAATGACAGCATCAGTCGTTTTGAAACCACTCTTAATGGTCTTAGTGGTAACCCAAATGCTATTTCTGATCTGACTGACGCCAATAACGACCTGAAAACCAAGCTAACAGCCGTAGGCAATGATCTGGGCGCGCTGAATTCCAGCACCAACGATCTGACCAAATCATTACGCAATATTTCCGGCAGCCCGTTAACCGCCAAACTGGGAGTGGGTGGTGCCCTGGCGATTCCGGGTAAGTCATTTGCCGCTGCCGTTTCGGTACAAGGGTCGGCAAACGTTTCTGCGCTGGCCAACTTCAGCGACAAAGATCTGGAACTGCTGGGCGCTTATGTACCGGCAGCACAGGAATACGTGACCGCTGCCGATAATCTGACCGATGCCGTGGATACCGCACTGGCCAACTCTAATGATCCGACAGAGCTGGCCAATCAGCTGAACAGCCTGGATGCCGATGCATTATTAAATGTTGCCAATGGTTATACCTCCAACACCACAATTGATGGCAATCCGGTTATTGCCAACGGTGAATTATCCAATGCGGCCAGCGATCCGGATCTGTCTTCCAATGTTCAGATCGTGGCGGTTTCGGTGATTGATGCCGGTATCTCGCTATCGCGTGAATTCGACATCGTCGGTGAAAAAATAGCGATTGGTATTACCCCAAAAATCCAGAAAATTTCCACCTTCCACTACGCTGACGAAATTGATGGTTTCGACGAAGTGGAAGCCGATGATATCGAAGACACCCGTGAAGACTACAGCCAGATCAACCTGGATATTGGCGCCTCTTACCGCTTTGGCAGCGAAGGCAACTGGGTTGCTGGCGTTGTCGCTAAAAACCTGCTGGGCGGTGAATTTGATTACGCCGAAACTCAGGTACAGCCAAAAGATTCCGATGGCAACCCGAACGGTGTTCCGTACACTCTGGAAGGCGGCAGTGTATCCCTTGATCCACAATTCCGCGCCGGTCTGGCCTACACCAGCGACTGGATTAACCTTGCTGCCGATCTGGACCTGATGGAGAACGACCCGGTAGCCTTTGAAAATCCGACGCAGTTTGCCTCCATTGGTGCCGAACTGGATGTGTTCAGCACCTTACAGTTGCGTGCCGGTTATCGCACCAACCTGAGCGTATCCAATGCCGAAGTAGTTTCCGTTGGCCTGGGCATCTCGCCGTTTGGCGTACACCTGGACATCGCGGCCATGGCCAATCCAAGCAATCCGGAAAAAGAAGCCGGTGTGGCGCTGGAAACCGGCTTTTATTTCTGATCTGAGCCACCCTGCCAGGCTGGTTGTTAGCGGCCAGCAGCTATCGCTCTGCAGATAACTGCGGGTTACACTAGACCCTGATTTGTTTAACAAATCAGGGTTTTCTTTTTCAGGTAATACACATTATGGACATATATCTGGTCGGTGGTGCTGTACGCGATGCCCTACTGAATATTCCGATCAAAGACAGAGACTGGGTGGTCGTGGGTGCCACCCCGGATCAGCTGCTGGCCCAGGGGTTTCAGCAGGTTGGAGCGGATTTTCCGGTTTTTCTGCATCCGCATAACAAAGAAGAACACGCCCTGGCCCGTACCGAACGTAAATCCGGCAGTGGTTACCAGGGCTTTGACTGCCGTTTCAGCCCGGATATTACCCTGGAGGAAGATTTATTACGCCGTGATTTAACCATCAATGCCATGGCGCAGGATGAGCAGGGTCAAATCATCGACCCTTATCACGGCCAGCAGGACCTGCAGGACAAAATGTTGCGCCATGTGTCACCGGCATTTGCCGAAGACCCGTTGCGGGTATTACGCGTTGCCCGTTTTGCCGCACGTTTTGCCGGACTGGGTTTTCAGGTCGCCGAAGAAACCCTGGCACTGATGCGCCAGATGGTGACGGACGGCGAGCTGAATCACCTGGTGGCAGAACGGGTATGGCAGGAAACTCAGCGGGCATTAACGGAAGATCACCCCCAGGTGTATTTTCAGGTGTTGCGCGATTGCGGTGCATTAAAAATCTGGTTTAAAGAAATCGATGATTTATTCGGCATTCCCCAGCCGGAACAATATCACCCGGAAATCGACTGCGGTATCCATGCCCTGATGTCGTTACAGGCTTGTGTGCCTCTGTCTGAAGATATTGCAACCCGTTGGGCGGCGCTAACGCACGATCTTGGCAAAGCACTTTCAGACAAAGAAAACCTGCCCCGCCACTTCGGCCATGAAACAAAAGGTTTAAAGCCCATCAAAGCCTTGTGCAAAAAACTGAAAGCGCCAAAAGAGGCACAGCAGCTGGCATTATTAAGCTGTGAATTTCACACCCATATCCACCGCGCCTTTGAACTCAAACCCGAGACCTTATTAAAAGTATTTGATAGTACCGATGCGTGGCGTAAAGCGGAGCGTTTTGAGCAGCTGTTAGTTGTCAGCACCGCCGATTCCCGTGGCCGTACCGGCTTTGAACACTGTGATTATCCACAGGCCGGTTATATGCGTGATGCATTTCAGGTGGCGTTGTCGGTAACGGCGCAGGACATGATCGCTCAGGGGTTAGCCGGCCCGGCCATTCGGGAAGGGTTGCAGAGCGCCCGGGCTAAGAAATTAAAAGAGTGGAAGCTTTCTCAGGCGTAAAACCCATCACTCTTCTACCAGACCCAGCAGCTGACCCTGAATATTCGTCGTAAAATCACGCAACGGCTGCTGGTATTTAGGGCAGATCAAGTCCGGCGCAATATCCAGCAGCGGCGTTAATACAAACGCATATTTCCAGATATCATCTCTGGGTAAAGAAAAGGAACCGCCGGCTGTTATAAATTCTCCGACCTGCTCATCAAACAATAAAATATCGATATCCAGGTAGCGGGATGAATATTTGACCGCATCCGCGCTACGGCCAAAATCACGTTCAATCTGTTTTAACTGCTGAGACAAATCCTGTGGCGAAAGCGCATCACTGACCTGAACTTCGACAACCAGATTAATAAATTCCGGCCCGTCAAATCCCAGCGCCGGCGAACGGTACCAGGGCGACTGCTGCCGGATAGTATAATCCTGCGCCAGACGCTGAATACCGGCCGTTAAGTTACGTTCGGCGTCCAGGTTAGAACCCAGACCTAAAAAGACCCGTGCCATTAACAATTGCCCGCAGCGGCAACCAGCTCGCCACGTTCGATGTACAAACCCACCGCCCGTGACTGAGGTACCACCGCCGGTTTTTCCACCCGCACGCCGATCCAGGGCATGCCAAATTCATTGCGCAACGCCTCAGCCAGCCGTTCGATCAGCGACTCCAGTAACTGAAAATGTTGTTCACGCACAAACGTTTCAACAAATTCGCTGACCGCCTGATAATTCAGCGCATGCATTAAATCGTCGGTAGCGGCTGCGACGCGGATATCCCAGGCCATCTCCAGATCAAACACCAGCGGCTGACGCACCTGCTTTTCCCAATCGTACACACCAATAACAGCGTCTACCCTGAGGCCGTGAATAAATACTTTATCCATATAAATTCTGCCTTTTATTGTCCACGTGCGGTGTAATCGACGGCTGCCAGTTCCGTCATCGGCCAGCGTGGCACCGCAGATACCGCCAGCTCAGCCCGTTCGCCGGCCAACAACCGCTGAGTACCGGCGTAAGCAATCATGGCGCCATTATCGGTACACAGTTCAGGACGGGGGTAATACACAGCACCACCCAGCTTTTCTGCAGTATGCTGCAGTTTTGCCCGCAGGCTTTTGTTAGCGCCCACACCACCGGCAATAATCAGCCGTTTGATACCGCTTTGCTCCATCGCCCGTTTGCATTTAATGGCTAAGGTATCCACCACCGCGGCCTGAAAACCGGCCGCGATATCCCGCTTATCCTGCTCAGCCAATACGCCGTCTTTGGCGCAATCGAGAATCGTGGTTCGGGTAAAGGTTTTTAAACCACTGAAACTGAAATCCAGCCCCGGACGATCCGTCATCGGCCGCGGAAACTTAAACCGGCCGGCATCACCACTGTCGGCCAGCCGGCTCAGCTGCGGCCCACCCGGATACGGCAGATTCATCATTTTTGCGGCTTTATCGAACGCTTCACCGGCGGCGTCATCCAGCGACTCCCCCAGTAAACTGTAACGGCCAATACCGTCAACCTGCACCAGCTGGGTATGACCACCGGAGACCAATAACGCAATAAACGGAAACGGTGGCGGATTATCTTCCAGCATCGGGGCCAGCAAATGGCCTTCCATATGGTGCACCCCAATCGCCGGTACATCGAGTGCCCAGGCCAGTGAACGGCCAAGACAAGCTCCCACCAAGAGCGCCCCAACCAGCCCCGGGCCACGGGTGTAGGCCACACCATCGAGATCCGCCAGGGTCAAACCGGCTTCCGCCATCACTTCACGGATCAGTGGCAGCGACTTACGGATATGGTCACGCGATGCCAGTTCCGGCACCACACCGCCGTATTCAGCATGCACCGCTATCTGAGAATACACACGGTGTGCCAGCAGGCCTTTTTCGCTGTCGTACAAGGCAATTCCTGTTTCATCACAGGACGATTCCAGCCCCAAAACCCGCATAGATAACCTCGTTTAAACCCAGATGGTGACGACTGATATGAATTGAAAGGCGCCATAATACTGGTGCAATGCACTAAAATCCATGCAGAGGTTTTGCAATCCGCGATCAAAGGCATTAGAATGCCCGCCCTCTGACTGGGGGTCGTTCCGTTTGCCCAAACACAACGACCCTGTAATACCGAATTTTTTAATACACGTAGGTGATTGGATGCCAGCTGTAAAAGTTAAAGAAAACGAGCCGTTCGACGTTGCTCTGCGTCGTTTCAAGCGTTCTTGCGAAAAGGCAGGTGTACTGTCTGAAGTTCGTCGTCGCGAGCACTATGAGAAGCCAACCTGGGTTCGTAAGCGTAAAGCCGCTGCGGCTGTTAAGCGTCACCTGAAAAAGGTACAGCGCGAACAGCGTAAGATGACCCGTCTGTACTAATCAGACCGTCATCAGAGGTTGCCATGAGTACTATAGTCGACACCATTAAAGCGGCAGTTAAAGATGCCATGCGCGCCAAAGACAAACCACGTCTGGGCGCCTTACGTCTGATTACTGCAGAGTTCAAAAAAGTGGAAGTTGATGAGCGCATCGAAGTTGATGACGACCGCGCTCTGGCCATCCTCGACAAAATGACCAAACAACGCCGCGACTCCATCACGCAATACCAGGATGCGGGTCGCGACGAACTGGCAGCTGCCGAACAATACGAAATTGACGTATTAACCGAGTTTCTGCCGGAAGCCCTGAGCGAAGAAGAGTTGGCCAAATTGGTGGCTGATGCCGTTGCACAGTCTGGTGCTGCAAGTATGCAGGACATGGGCAAAGTTATGGGCATCCTGAAACCACAGGTGCAAGGTCGTGCCGACATGGCACAAATCAGTCAACTGGTTAAGTCTCAACTGGGCTGATTTCGTTCAGGCGAACATTAAGCGCTGCTCGTGTTTCATGAGCGGCGCTTTTTGCGTTTATACTGATTCGTCTTTTTTCCCGTGTAATCCACCAGGCAATGACCGTTATGGCTGGCCGTATACCACAGTCGTTTATTGATGATCTACTTGCCCGCATCGACGTTGTTGATGTGGTGGACAGTCGCGTCAAACTGAAAAAGACCGGCAAGAACTACTCCGCCTGCTGCCCGTTCCATAACGAAAATACCCCGTCTTTTACCGTCAGCCCGGATAAACAGTTTTATTATTGTTTTGGCTGCGGCGCCTCCGGCAGCGCGTTACGTTTTGTGATGGAGTTTGACGGTCTCAGTTTTCCCGATGCCGTAGAAAAACTGGCCAGCGACGCCAACCTCGAAGTGCCGCGCGAACAGGTCAGCTTTGAAGCCCGCCAGGAACAACAACATCAGCCGCTGTTTGCCCAGATGCAACGTGCCAGCGATTTTTACGAAGCCATGCTGCGCAGCCACGAACAACGCAGCAAAGCGGTTGATTACCTGCAGAGGCGCGGTTTATCCGGCAAAGCAGCGAAGTTTTTTCATATCGGTTATGCCCCACCCGGCTGGGACAACCTGCTCAAACAACTGGCACCGGAACAGCCAAAAGAACAACAGCCAAAAGAACAACAGAAAGACACCATCAAACAGCTGGTCAGCTGTGGCATGCTGATTGAAAAAGACGACGACGGCAAACAATACCGTACCTACGATCGCTTCCGCGACCGTATCATGTTTCCCATCCGCGATGCCCGCGGGCGTACCATCGCCTTTGGTGGCCGGGTATTAGGTGACGAAAAGCCCAAATACCTGAACTCGCCGGAAACCCCGATTTTCCAGAAAAACCGCGAACTCTACGGCCTCTACGAAGCGCGCAAAATCCGCCAGAAGCTGACCCGCTTCGTCATTGTTGAAGGTTATATGGACGTCGTGGCACTGGCCGAATTCGGCATTCATTACGCCGTCGCCACCCTGGGCACCGCCACCAGCGAACACCACCTGCGGCGGTTATTTAAGATCGTGCCAGAAGTAATCTTCTGCTTCGATGGCGACCAGGCCGGGCGTACCGCCGCAGCCCGGGCGATGGAAACCGTACTGCCGTTATTACAAGATGGACTGCAGGCCCGCTTTTTATTTTTACCCGACGGCGAAGACCCGGACTCACTGGTGCGCCATGAGGGCAAAGACGCCTTTGAACAGCGCCTGAATCAGTCGGATCACCTGCCGGAGTTTTTATTTGCTCACCTGAAACAACAGGTCGATTTCGACACCCTGGATGGCAAAGCACGTCTGGATCAGCTCGCCGCCCCGCTGATCAATCGCCTGCCCGACGGCATGTTACGCCAGCTGATGCGGCAGAAACTGAAAGAAGAAACCGGCGTCGACAGCCATGCACTGAACAAGCTGGAAGCCGAAGCGCCGGCCAGCAGCGGCACCAGCCCTGACGACGATATCCCACTGCCGGTCATCGACACCCTGCCCGCCAGCCATTATCAGCAGGACGACCAGCAGCAGGAAGATCGGCTGGCGCCTCAGGTTTACCAGGCGTTAACCGCCATCGTACAAAACCCGGCCCTGGCGCAACAGCTTGAAATTCCCCAGTGCGAACCGGAAACCGAGCTGGAGCGGCTGTTATTTGAAGTGCTGAATAAGCTGAAGCAGGCACCGCAAAGCAACAGCATCGGCCTGATCATTCAATGGACCGGTTCACCGTATCAGGCTGAGTTACGCCAACTGGCGGAAAAAGCAGCCAGCAGTGACATCAGCCCGGGTGCCGGCGCCGTTGCCGAACTGTTAAAGCGTCTCAGTGGCCGCAAACTGGCAGCCGAACTGGCGCAGCTGAAGGCCAGACTGGCCAACAAAGAAAAACTCTCCGGCAGCGAACGTGAACGCCTCCGGGAGCTGCAGCGGCAAATGCACACACTGCAGAAAAAGCGCACCAGCATTTACAAACCCCACTGACTATCACGGCAATAGCGCCTGGTCGCCCCCGGATGGGTGAAATAATCACCACCCGGACTTGAATTCCGCCCGACCAGCCCCATATTCAAAGCTCCGCAGCCAGGTGCTGCGGAGTTACGACTGCAGCAGCACAGCGCACAACGTGACCAGCCCCGGTAACCGAAACCCGGGAGGCAACATCGGACCGTCGGGCCACAAGCCGACCGATTGAATGCTACACGTAACCTGGCTGAGATGTCGAAGCATGCACCACTGACGGCCAAAAAAGACGGGAACTTCCCCGCTATTTGCTGGCCTAACAGACGGTTAAAAGTTATACTTTGGCGTTTTTCTTCCGCCTTAAAAAACGGAACCTAGGCTTCTATGTCATCGACGCAACAATCCCGACTGAAAGAACTGATTGCCAAGGGCAAAGAGCAGGGTTACCTGACTTACGCTCAGGTAAATGACCACCTGCCGGACGATATTGCCAACCCCGACCAGGTTGAAGACATCATCCGCATGATTAACGATATCGGCATCCCGGTATCAGAAAATGCACCGGATGGTGAATCTCTGTTTAACGAAGCAGCCGACGACGCTGCCGCCGAAGAAGCCGCTGCCGCCCTGGCACTGGTGGAATCCGACGTAGGCCGTACCACCGACCCGGTGCGCATGTATATGCGCGAAATGGGTACCGTGGAACTGCTGACCCGTGAAGGCGAAATCGTAATCGCCAAACGCATTGAAGAAGGCATCCGTGAAGTGATGTCTGCCCTGGCCTATTACCCGGGTGCGGTTAACACCATTCTGAATGCCTTCAAAGAAGCCGAAGAAGACCCGAATAAAGTCGGCGATATCTTCAGCGGCTTTATTGACCCATCCGACGAAGATCCGGAACCCGGCCCACAAGCCGGTGCCGCAGCCGAAGCGGCAAAAGCGGAAGAAAGCGATGACGCTGATGACGATAGCGATGATGAAGACTCTGAAGAAGAGGAGCAGGATTCCGGCGTCGATCTGACCGAAGTTATCCGTCGCTTTGAGGAAATCTCAGCCGCTAACGATGTGATGGAAGCCGACATTGAAAAACACGGCCGTGCCAGCAAGCAGGCAGAAGAAGCCATTGCCAAACTGGCCGAGTTATTTGCGCCAATCAAGCTGACGCCGAAATATTTCGACAGCCTGGTGGATGAAGCCCGCGACGCACTGAATGCTATCCGCACTCAGGAACGTCAGATTATGGTACTGATGACACGTAAATGTGGCATGGACCGTAAAGATTTCATCAAAGGTTTCCAGGGCAATGAAATCAACAACGAATGGATCGAAACCCTGATCGAAGCGGGCCGCCCGTATTCGAAAAAACTCGATACCTACAAGCTGGACATCTTCCGTTCGCAGAAAAAAATCAAAGCCGTTGCTGACCGTGTAAACCTCAGCATCCCTGAGATTAAAGAAGTGAACCGTAAGGTCTCCATCGGCGAAGCCCGTGCTCGTCGTGCCAAGAAAGAAATGGTAGAGGCCAACCTGCGTCTGGTTATTTCGATCGCCAAAAAATACACCAACCGCGGCCTGCAGTTCCTCGACCTGATTCAGGAAGGCAACATCGGCCTGATGAAAGCGGTGGATAAATTCGAATACCGTCGTGGTTATAAGTTCTCAACTTACGCCACCTGGTGGATTCGTCAGGCGATTACCCGTTCGATTGCCGACCAGGCACGCACCATCCGTATTCCGGTGCACATGATCGAAACCATCAACAAACTGAACCGTATTTCGCGTCAGATGTTGCAGGAGATGGGTCGTGAAGCAACGCCGGAAGAACTGGCTGAGCGCATGGACATGCCGGAAGATAAAATCCGCAAAGTGCTGAAAATCGCCAAAGAACCGATTTCGATGGAAACGCCGATCGGTGACGACGAAGATTCACATCTGGGTGACTTTATCGAAGATACCCAGTCAGAATCGCCAATGGATACCGCTACCAACGACGGCCTGACCGAAGCCACCCGCTCGGTACTGTCGGGCCTGACGGCACGGGAATCCAAGGTTCTGCGGATGCGTTTTGGTATCGATATGAACACCGACCATACGCTGGAAGAAGTTGGCAAACAATTCGACGTTACCCGTGAGCGTATTCGTCAGATCGAAGCCAAAGCACTGCGTAAACTGCGTCACCCAAGCCGCTCAGACCACCTGCGCAGCTTTATCGACGAATAATCAGCGGCTGTACTAAGCGCTGAAATAAACAACCGCCGCCTGTTAGCAGACGGCGGTTTTTTTATGCTTGCCAGGTTTTCGTTGATAAATCAAAGGACTGGCGCTTATTACTAAGCATGGTTATAATCTCGTGCGTTCGGCAATAAGGATTCCTTCAGCCGAATATCTGAATTTTCAAGCCGCAGGAGTGCTGGCAAGGCGCAGCAAAAAAAATGGAAGGCGTGTGGTAAACCACATAACTGAAATTTTTGAGCACGCAACACAGCCAAAGCGATCTGCGCGAAGAAAATGGGCCCTTAGCTCAGCTGGTTAGAGCACTCGACTCATAATCGATAGGTCCACGGTTCAAGTCCGTGAGGGCCCACCATTTATTCCCCGCGACAAAAAATTGTTGTGCGGCGGTGAAGCTTAACTTCAGCACATTTCCAGATAACTTGAGCAGGCTGCCGCACATTTCCATCAAGTTAAAAGAATGATCATCCGCCCACCCTTTCAAGCAAAACGCCTGACCAAACAAAGCCATTGCCTCGGTCAAAAAATTCAACGACAACTCACAAAAAACGATTTTAAAGTGAATCCGTGGTAGCCTCTGCCACTATTGCTAAAACTAACGATTAGAGTCCTCCTCGCAATCCACTGCCATCTCGCCCGTATGATGGGGGAACACAAGATGCGTATTGCCGACTTAGCCAGAAAGCGAAATGGAGTTTCCGAGTAATGACAGCTGCCTCACAACGCAACCCAAGCAGTAACTTTGGATTTCTTGCTGAGCATGATTCGATCTTTGCCGAGCTGGCGCAGGCGGCGGAGCGTGTTTTCGCTAATGATCCAAATACGACGCTGATTAAGCTCCGTCAGTTAGGCGAAGCGATGGCGCAGCATCTTGCGGCCATGGTTGGCTTAGATTTCTCAGAGCAAACCTCTCAGGCAGACCTCCTCTATCACCTGAATCGCGAATTGCGCCTCGACCCGAATGTACGCGAGATGTTCCATATTCTGCGTATCGAAGGGAATAAAGCGACTCACCAATTCCGTACACAGCACAAAGAGGCTATTGATGGCCTCAGAGTCGCCCGCAATCTCGCGGTCTGGTTTCATCAGTCATTTGGCAAGCAAGGCACGACGTTCAAGCCTGGGCCATTTGTCGCACCGGCTGATCCAAGTGCCGACCTGCGCGAACTACAGGCTCAGATATCAAAGCTGAGTAATGAGCTGGAGCAGGCAAGCCTCGAACTCAGTGAAAGTCAGCAACTCAACGACCTGATTGCCCGCGAAAAAGCCGAATACGAAGAACTGCTGGATGTCATGGATGAAGAGTCCAAAGCGACGGCAGAGCAGACTCAGGCGATTGAAGCGGCGCTTGTAGCTCAGGCAAAAGAGTACGAAGCCAAGCTCGCGGCTTTGCGCGAGCAGGTCAAAGAACAGGACTCACAAGCTCAGAGCAAGCAACGTCAGCAGGTCTCAAGTAAAACTCAGGCTGCAACTCAGCACATTGTGCTGGATGAAGAACTGACCCGCATCCTGATCGACACCCAATTGATTGAGGCTGGCTGGCAAGCCGACAGCACCGACCTGACCTATCAACGTGGTGTGCGCCCCGAAAAAGGAAAGAACCTTGCCATTGCTGAGTGGCCAACAGAACATCTGGGCCATAAGGGCCGGGCAGATTACGTGTTATTTGCTGGCCTGACACCCATCGCTGTCGTCGAAGCGAAAAAAGAAAACACCAATGTCGCCGGTAAAATCACTCAGGCTGAGCGATACAGCAAAGGCTTTCAGGTAAGTGCACCGTTAGCGCCGGCATGGGAACTGGCGGGTCAGACCATTGCCTGGCCGGACGAAGGCGAGAGCCACTACAAGATACCGTTCGTCTATTCCTGCAATGGCCGCCCGTATGTTCCGCAACTGGCAGAGCAGTCAGGTACCTGGTTCCGTGATGTGCGCAGCCACGCGAATACCAAACGGGCCTTGCAGAAGTTTCATACGCCAGAAGGCTTGCTTGATCTGCTGCAACGCAGCAAAGAAGAAGCGCAGAAAAAACTCGAAAGCGAACCTTTTGGCTACCTTAAATTGCGTGATTATCAGCAGAAAGCCATTAACGCCGTAGAGCAGACTCTGACCAGAGACGAGCGCTCCGCTTTGCTTGCCATGGCAACGGGCACAGGCAAAACACGCACCATCATTGGGTTGATGTACCGTTTTCTTAAGGCTGAACGCTTTAAGCGTATTCTTTTTCTGGTCGACCGAACAGCACTTGGCCAGCAGGCGCTGGATTCCTTTAACGAAGCACCGTTAGAGCAGAACCACACGCTGTCCAAGATATATAACGTGGCAGAACTCGGCGATATGACCGCCGAGGCAGAAACCCGCGTACAGGTCGCTACGGTACAGGCCATGGTGAAACGGATATTCCAGAGCGACAATCCGCCGCCAGTCGACCAGTTCGATTGCATCATCATCGACGAAGCCCACCGGGGCTACACGCTTGATCAGGAAATGACAGACGGTGAACTCGCTACCCGCGATACCAGTCAGTACCTGTCAAGTTACCGCCGGGTGCTGGACTACTTCGATGCCGTGAAAGTCGGGCTGACGGCCACCCCTGCAAAGCACACCAGTGAGATATTCGGTAAGCCGGTCTACACCTATTCCTACCGTGAAGCGGTCGCTGACGACTGGCTTATCGACCACGAGCCGCCCATCCGCTACGAAACACTGCTCACCCAGCAAGGCATTAACTTTGCCAAAGGCGAGCAGGTAGAAAGCGTCAATATGCAGACCGGTGAGGTGCAGAGCGCTGAATTGGATGACGAACTCAGCTTTGAAGTCGATGCCTTTAACCGCCGGGTACTGAACGAGAACTTTAACCGCGTTATCTGTGAGCAGCTGGCACAGGAGCTTGATCCGTTCGGTGACGAAAAAACCATGATCTTCTGCGCCACCGACCTGCACGCCGACATGGTGAAGCGCCTGTTAGATGATGCCTTCAAAGCTATGTATAACGGTGAATACAATCAGGCCGCCGTGGAAAAAATCACTGGCCAGAGTGATAAAGTCGATCAGCTTATTCGCCGCTACAAAAACGAACGCTACCCCAATATCGCCATTACCGTAGACCTTCTGACCACAGGTATCGACGTACCTAAGATCTGTAACCTCGTATTTATGCGACGGGTGAAGTCGCGGATTCTCTATGAGCAGATGATTGGTCGTGCAACGCGTCGCTGTGACGAAATCGGTAAAACCGTATTCCGCATCTACGACCCGGTGGATATCTATGCAGCGCTGGCTGACGTCAACACCATGAAGCCACTGGTGCGTGACCCGAATATCACTCTGGAGCAGCTAACCACAGAACTGACTGACCCAGAGCAGTTAGAGCGGGCATTGAACGCGCCGGGCGAGACACCCGACCAGAGTCAGGCCGACGTGGTACTCAGTCAGCTCAGCCAGAAGGTTATGCGCGTACTGCGCAAGGCAGAAAAGAAAGCCGAGAACTCACCGCAGCTGAAACAGAAACTCAGCGAGCTGCATGATCTTTGGGGCGTTGAGCCCAAGAGCCTGCACAAGCACCTGTATGACCTGGGCCCAGCCAAAGCGGCGGAGTTTATTAACCGCCACAGCGGTCTGCTGCACCAGCTCGATGAAGTGAAGCACCTGATCGGCAGCGACCGTCAGCCGGTTATCTCGCACCACGACGATGAGATTCGAGAGCGTACTCAGAGCTACGGCGAGCATCAGCGCCCGGAAGACTACCTGGATAGCTTCAATACGTTTATCAAAGAGCAGGTAAACCAGAGTGCGGCACTCAGTGCGATAGTGAACCGCCCACGGGATCTGACCCGGGAACAACTGAAAGAAGTGAAACTTCTGCTCGATAGCGCAGGCTACTCTGAGGCCAAGCTACAGACCGCCTACCGCAACCAGACTAATCAGGATATCGCTGCCAGCATTATCGGCCATATCCGCCGCGCAGCGTTAGGTGAAGCATTAGTTCCGTTCGAGCAGCGCGTCGCGCAGGCTATGCAGCGCATCTACCAAAGCCATAACTGGACGCCAGCCCAACGTAAGTGGCTGGAGCGCTTAGCCAAGCAGCTGGTGCATGAAGTCATTATTGACCACGAGTTCGTTAATAACCGATTCAGCGAACAGGGCGGGGCAAAGCAGCTTAATAATGCTCTTAACGGTCAGTTGGATACGGTTCTTGAAAAGTTGGCGGGAGCAGTTTGGTCGGAAATAGTATGAGTGTTTTTGATAGGCTTGTTGTTTATTGGAAAGCTTACGATGAGAGGAAACTGAAAGCTGGAAGTAAAGGGTCTAAAGGGCTTAAGTTCATGCGACTATATAATGAGGTCGCAGGTAGATCCGATGATCTAAATCGAGAGTTGACTGTTTCTTCGCATGATTTTAACTCGGTTGATAGAGGATATAGAAAATTATATCGTTTAGCGGGTAATATTTATGAGAGAGCGTCCGCTAGATTTTCCCGCGGTGTATTTTTATATACAAATTTTCAGAAACATCCGGTCTCAAGTATACAAGCTCTAATAGAGGCTGTTGATGAATTTGATTTTGCGCTATCTCAGAAAATTCTTAACAACTATCCAGATAGATATGTGGCTTGCCTTACTCAGTTAGGAAACACCTACAGAAGAGCCGCGAATGAGTATTTATATCCCCTTTCTCCTAATGAATGCAGAATTAAAGCCATGGAGTGCTTTCAAGGTGTCGAGAAATATTTGAGTAATCGAAGTGGCAGCGAGTACCCATCACTATCCATGCTCCATGCTGAAAATTACGCAAATAAGGCAGTGTTGCACTGTGATCTGAAAGAATATGATGCGTCTTTAATATTGTATGTAAAGTCAGCAGAGATCATTATTTCAGAGATAAAGAGATTTGGGCTTCGATTTCTTCAATATCCAAAAAATAGGATGGTTTACTCTAGTGTAATAGGTTTGGCCTATAGATCAATAAAGTCAATTGATGGCCAAAGATATCCAGTGTTACTCGGAGAAATTAAATCGATTGTTGACGTGGTAGGCTATCCGGATCTGTCTTTCTCTATTCGATATATTAACTCTTCCAGTACTGAAAATATCACTGAATTTCTCAGTCGGTCGGTTATTTCTGGTGAAAAAATCCAAACGTCTGAGCGATATATCTCAGAGCTTTTTGGAAAGCGATATTTCAGTCTGACAGACCATGAAAGCGATATTCTGGCGAGAAGCATACAGATAATTTCTTCTGGAATGGCCAGATACCTATCCAGTAATAATATTTATATCGATGCACTAATTTGCTTGGAGGGATGTAGCAACCTCAGGGCGTCAGAATTAATGTTATACTTTTGGCAAAGGTTCACTAAAACTGATCACTTTTTTACCCTTCGACTCAGTTACTCCATTTCTCAATTACTCAGATCTATAAGTGCACAGACCGATTTCATACATCGAGACACTACAAAGTCTCAGAAAGAATGCTTTATGAATGAGGTTTTACCCGCGATTAATAGTGAAAGAGAAGAGATAGACCCATTAGATGTTCTTTATCTTGATCGCTTTATATCTACCGCTAAAAATCTGGACAAAAGCAAGGCTCTGGTTGCTAGTCTTTTTGCTGACCTCCAGATTATTCAAGCCGAGGTTGAGAAACAGTCTAAGTCGGATATTACTCTTATAACCCCAAATGTACTTGTCAAAACAATAGAGCGTAACCCCGGTTTTCTTCTGGTTAAGCTGGACATTCAACAATATATGAATGACCTGTTGGTCATTACGGCCCACTGGAATGGTAAAAGAGTTGTTTATCAAAGCCATTCGTTTCCTATCGCCAGTGATCTGATCAATACGGTCTCCCAGTTTGATTCAGGCTTTCATTACGATACAGATGTTGATCTTAGCTTTATCGATTGGAAGAAGATCCTTCCCGAAGGGATAAACCGAGTCGCACTTTTACCGTCATTTTATGCAGCCAGCTTCCCCTGGGTAGCAACAGGCAATGACGGCGAGAAGTTAGTTGATCTCGTTGATGATGTTATCTGGCTCCCGGGAATTCTGAGCATCTACAACCATATAGGGACAAAAGTTCGTCGTGAGGGAGCGTGTCGGGTGGAGGGCAAGAACCTCCGCTTCAGCGATTCAGTAGAGCAATCTTTAACCAAAGTTGAGCTGGCGCATAAGCTCTCACTGGTAGAAGAATTTTCATATCTCGGCCATGGTGAACATCGCCAGGGGGAAATACCCGAGTTACAGATTGGTGAATACACTTTTATTGCCGATGAACTGGGGGAGAAGTTAGCCGGAATAAAACTGGCTGAAATCTGGGCGTGCGAAGCAGGGATGAATCGCTCTGATATTCCTTTCGGCTGCCCAGTTAATGAACCTTTCGGCATGGATATGAAGATGATGCTGCATGGGGTGAATTCTGCAATTGGTACTTTGTGGCGCGTCCCTGAGTTAACCACTCGTATTATCAAGGGTAAATACGACGTACTGAAAAATGAGGGCATCAGCCCTTCAAAAGCTCTGCTTGCAGCTCAGCGTTGGTGGTTGGCAACAGGGGCGGCGCAGTATTCTGATGCTCACCTGTTTGGTGGGGTGAATGAATTCTTACATTCTTTAGGCATCTCGACGTCTACCGAGCCTTCGGTTGATGATCTCTTAGGCCCAGTGAAAGCCAATGATAAGAAAAGAATTGAGAATGAGAGAAAGGCACTTCTTGATCGTTTGAAGCATCCACATACCTGGGCTGGATTCCGCTTTTGCGGGCTTTATGAACACGAGATTGAATACATTGACCCTTCGCCATTTGAAGTCACCGAAGAGAGCAGGGCTGAGTTTTTGAAGTATTTATCGACTCTGGGCCTGAAAAGTGGATTTATCAAAACATCATGAATACCAATGATCTGACCCCCGATGACTGGACACTTGAGGGTAGAAAAAACTTTGTTGAAGAGCACAGAGACAGGATTGTTCTGATCATTGAGCACGCTGCCGAGACGCTGCTTGATGACGAAACGGTCTCAACAGTGTATGGATCGATGGACAAAGTTCCTGATGAAGTTATTAACCGCTTTCTGGTACCTGAACTTGATTCCAGTAAACTTCCGTGCACTGATATAAGTGTATTTTCTGAACTGCACTTCTGGACCAAACACAAAACGCGTGGGCGGAAAGGGGCTGCACGACAGAGCGGTTCTTCATTCCCCGATGTTGATGGAGTTGAGGGTGCCAGCGATCTGGTTCTTGATCCTATGGAGAAGGTTGCTACTACTCTCAAGCGACTGAATTCAAAAGTGGATGCCGATCTTGTCGGCTTCTGGCTGGAAGCCAACAAAAAGTTCAAAGAGTATATAGGCGATCAATTTGAGGGCTCAGCTGAAGATACTTGCAGAAATACTTCACCCCCCCAAAGATCAAGATACAAAGCCGACGCTTGCTTCCGTTTTAACTATCTCCATTTAAAGCTCGGCAACATCCCGGACGTCAGGGATCGTACTGCGCGCAGGGACTATGAGTCTAAGTACTTTCAGAAAGGTAATAACTCACCCCAGTACGTGTACCGGGGAACTGAACCTGAGTCACATCAGACCAAACAGGAGATTCGAACCTTCATCATGCGGTTGATCGAACAACTTTCCAGCATGAATGAAGATCTTGATAATCTCGAGCGTATACTTTTGAAGCCAGCACTAAAGAAGGCTCTGCTTGATTTGTATGAGTTTGATGACAGTATGACAGCGAAAGGCCGGCAGCTGTTATCAACTCTCGAAAATAATAAGGCGGTGGTATGAGTATCGAAAAACATGTACTGGATGCCATGGTACAGGGGCAGGATGTAGACCGTCAGTATTGGGAGCAGCTTTTGTTAGAACCTGACGCTGATGAACTATGGTTTTCAGCAGTCGAGCGTCGCCGACAGATTGATCGATTCACTAAGCTGGTGAGCGTAGCCCCTTTGATAGCATCCTGTCTGCAATCGGCTCGACGGCTTATGCAGAACCTTGCTGAAACCGCTGGAAAACTCACTGTCACCCCTCAGTTCGACGAACTCAACAGCTACCTGTCTTCCTCAGATGAGGGGACCGTACCGGAAGACACTTCCAGAGAAATCGAGGTCCTATGGAATAACGAATGCATCGAAGAGCTGCCGTCAGGCCTGCGTTTGTCATTCGGCTCCGAAACATTGAAATGCTGGCACTATCAGATGGCCGGAGGTGAAGGCTGGCTCGAGCCGAATGATACCTGGGATGTAGTTGCTGAGGACGGCCCAGTCATACTGATATTTTTTGATCAAGAAGTATCAACACTCAGCATTCCCGATGCACTCGCGACAGAAAGTAACCGGGCTATAGTGACCATCGTTCCGTCTTAATCATTCTTCGCTCAAATAAAAAGCGAAAAAAAACCTGAATCTCTGCGTATGTCAGTACCTATAACCAAAACAGGAACTGACTATGTTTACTCAATGCACCAGCACTCGTACTGGCGAACCCTTAAAATCCTATCAATATCAATCCGCAGCCCAGCAAGCCGCAGATCACGCAAAGCTCTACTATGGCCGGAGCATGGTCCCGTATCAGTGTAAACGCTGCGATTTCTGGCACCTTTGCCCGGAAGACCGCCATACCCCGAGCGAGACCTGTCACCACTGCACCAGCAGCCAAGGAAAGCCCAAGCAGTTATACAAGAGCAAGAAGGCCGCTCAGAAGCGCGCAGATTGCCTACGAGCAGAACGCGGTATTACGCTCAGTGTCTACGAATGCCCTCATCAGCATGGCTGGCATCTGACCAAATCCAGCAGATTGTGAGGTGGGCGATGAATAAGCACATCGTATTTGTCTCCGTCGACTGGGAGCGCCCGCAAGACGGCCGCTCAAACCTTGGCGCGGCATCGATTCTGGCGTCGCTGAAAGCCGCGGGTATTCACTACACCGCGATCGAAGATGCCGTAAACGCCCCAGACTTTGATTACGACCGGTTAGAAGCCAGAGTTCTGGCTGCGATTCATGAGCTGGAAGTTCAGGGCTCGGAGTGTCTGGTCGGTATTGGCGCCTACATCTGGAACGAGCCTGTGACTCAGAAGCTGACCGAGGTGATTCATAACGTCACCTCGGTACCAGTGGTTCTGGGCGGCCCGCAGATTTCATACGCAGAGAAAGGCACACTTGAAGGTCTTTATCCCTATGCCAATATCTTCGTGCGTGGCCACGGCGAGTTGGCCATGGTGGCACTTGCCAGAGGTGAAAGGCCGGAGCATCTGGGCATTCACGTTGTCGGTTCTGAAGACCGTAACCAGAAAGCCGAAACTGATCTTGAGCAACTGGCGTCACCCTGGCTTACCGGGGTAATGACCCCCGGCGAGTCCATCCGGTGGGAGACCATGCGCGGCTGCCCGTTTAAATGCAGCTTTTGCCAGCATCGTGAATCGGGTAATCGCTTCAAACTGGCTGAAAAGCAGTTCGACTATGAACGCATCGCCAAAGAAGCCCGCTTGTTCGCGCAGGCAGGCGTTAAACGTATCTCGATTCTTGACCCAATCTTTCACCTCGATAGTAAACGCACCGTCGAACTACTGACCATGTTCAAAGAAGTGGGCCTCACAGCTCAACTGGCTCTGCAATGCCGTTTTGAATCGGTGAAAGACGAATTCCTTGATACGCTCAAAGGCCTGAACGTTGTTCTCGAATTCGGCCTGCAGACGACAGATTACGAAGAAGGAAAAGCCATTGGCCGCCCCAACCGGCTGGATATGGCCGAGCGTGTTATTGAAAAGCTCAAGGCCCGTAACATCCCCTTCGAGGTCTCGCTGATCTATGGCCTGCCGAAGCAGACACTCGCCAGCTTCCGCGAATCCCTGAGCTGGTGCTGGCGTCAGCAGGTGCCGGTAATCCGCGCCTGGCCACTGATGATTCTGCGTGGCACCGAACTCGATAAACAACGCGAAGAGTTCGGGCTGGTGGAATCTGACAACGAGGCCATTCCGCAGGTTATCGCCAGTAACAGCTTTAGCCATCAGGAGTACCGTCAGATGCAGAGGCTCGCCGAAGCAACCAGCGAGTCCGATACCACTCACCTCAACGATTTATTCAAGGATGTATCTAAGGAGCAAAACAATGCCATATTTTATCGTGCTTGAAGGACTGGACGGCGTCGGCAAAAGCACACTGGCCCGTCGTCTTGCCAGCGAATGCGGTTACCAGCTGATGACCACCCCCGGTACACAGCTGCTGCCTATCCGGTCCGACATCATCAACGGCCTGGGCAACAGCCAGACCGCCAGAGCACTGTTTTACGCCGCTACTGTGCAGGCCGAAGGTGAAAAAGCCCGTGGCTTCAACAAGCAAGGTAAAACCGTAGTGATGGACCGCTACCGCGCCTCCACCATTGCCTACGCCTTCGAGCGAGGGGTGACGATTGATCTCAATGCAATGCTCAGCCAGGCCATAAAACCGCACCTCAGCATCCTGCTGACTCTCGATGAGGCAGATCGGCAACACAGGCTAAAGCAACGCGGCACAACTGCCGAAGACATCGAAACCCTCAACTCTGAGTTCAGAGATGGGGTGATAAGCCGCCTGAAAAGTATGTGTGATATCGAGCTGGATCTCACAGGAGCCGATGAAAACGAGGCCGTGCTGCTCGTGAGGCAATGTATTAACAGGCATTTGATTCTCAACCGTTAGTCCTAACCTAAAATAAACACCTCCTTTATTTTATCTTTAGAATTAAGTTAAAATAATAGCTTCGCTTATTTTAACTTCAGGAGCCCCTATGGATCGGGGAGTCACAGGCACATACGTGCCAAGCATCGCAGGCGGAGTGGCGTGTCAGGCGTTTATACCTGCGCCATTGCCGCCGCAGCCTGCCTTACTGATGGACAGCAAGCTCCAGAGTCGTATCAATGCCGCCATGCTGGCCCTTGGCAGGCTTGATGCCATCAGCACTTTACTGCCCGATGCCCGCTTGTTTCTGTACAGCTACGTCCGCAAAGAAGCCGTGATGTCATCGCAGATCGAAGGCACGCAGTCTTCGCTCAGCGACCTCATGCTCTACGAAATGGAAGGCCTGCCCGGTGTCCCGATGGACGACGTGCAGAAAGTCTCGTGCTACGTCAGTGCCTTAGAGCTGGGCGTACACCGCATCCGCGAAGGCGAACCCATTGCTTACCGCCTGCTGACTGATATGCACAAAGCCCTGATGACCTCCGGCAGAGGCATCAGCAAAGGGCCGGGCGAATTCCGCAAACATCAGGTCTGGATCGGTGGCCACCGTGCCGACGAAGCCGCCTTTGTCCCCGCACCAGCAAACGAACTGGCAGAATGCTGGGCAGCGCTGGAGCGCTTTCTTAATGATGTGCCTGAAGCCACTGATCCACTGATTAAAGCAGCACTCGCACACGTTCAGTTCGAGACCATTCACCCCTTTATGGATGGTAATGGTCGTTTGGGGCGCTTGCTGATTCCCCTGATACTGACCGGCGGCAAAGTACTGGCTGAGCCACTGCTTTATCTGTCTGTGTTCTTTAAAAAACACAGGCAGGTCTACTACGACAAACTGCAGCAGGTCAGGCTGACTGGCGATTGGGAAGGCTGGCTGCTGTTCTTTGTCGATGCCGTAGCCGATACCGCCACACAGGCGGTAAACACCGCACAGCAGCTCAATGCCCTCAGGGCTGAACACCGGGCGCAGCTCAGCAGCCTTGGCCGTATGGCGCCGTCTGCGCAGCAGGTGCTCGACGTGTTATTCGAGTACCCCATCATCAATATTGCCACCCTGGTAAAACAGGCTGGCATCACCCCCGCCACGGCAGGTAAAGTGCTCGACCGATTATCGCAGCCGGAGCTGAACATCGTCCGCGAACTCACCGGCCAGAAACGTAACCGAATATTTGCTTACAGTGCCTACATCGACGTACTGAACCAGGAATAACCATGACCAGCAACGACATCGTACAAAAACTCTGGAACCTCTGTGACGTACTGCGTGACGACGGCATCAACTACAGCGACTACGTCACCGAGCTGGTACTGCTGCTGTTTATTAAAATGGTGCACGAAAACACCGAAGCCGGGGTGCTGAAAAAACATCCGCTGCCGGAAGGCTGCCGCTGGACCGACCTGAGCGGTAAATCCGGCATTAACCTGCTCGACGACTACAAACGTATTCTGCTGGCGCTCTCTACTGGTAAAGTCACGGTGCCCGACCTCACCGATCCGAGTAAAACCGTAGAAATCACCATACACGAAGACCCGCTGATCAGCGCCATTTACGCCGACGCCCAGACCCGCCTGCGTGAGCCGCGCCACCTGGAGCAGATCATCAAACGCTTCGACGAAATCAAAGACTGGTTCAGCGCCAGCAAAGACGGCCTCGGTGACTTGTATGAAGGCCTGTTAGAGAAAAACGCGTCTGAAACCAAATCCGGTGCCGGCCAGTACTTTACCCCGCGCGCACTCATCAACAGCATGGTGCGTTGCATCCGCCCGCAACCGGGCGAAGTGATACAAGACCCGGCCGCCGGTACCGCAGGCTTTCTGGTCGCCGCCGACCAGTACATGCGCGAACAGACCGACGACTACATCGACCTGAACGCCAAAGACGCCGACTTTCAGCGCAACAAAGCCTTTGTCGGTGTCGAACTTGTACCCAATACCCGCCGCTTAGCCCTGATGAACTGCCTGCTGCATGGCATGGAGGGTGGCTCTTCAAATGGCGCTGAAGGCTCCGAAGGCGTCATTCTAGGTGGCAACGCTCTGGGCGACGCCGGTAAATCTTTAAAACCGGCCGATATTATTCTCGCCAACCCGCCGTTTGGTACCAGCAAAGGCGGCGAAGCCAGCAATACCCGCGACGACCTAACGTTTAAAACCAGCAACAAACAACTGGCGTTTTTACAGCATATTTATCGCAACTTAAAACCCGGTGGCCGCGCCGCCGTCGTGCTGCCGGATAACGTCCTGTTTGAAGCCGGTGTCGGCACCGACGTGCGCCGCGACCTGATGAATAAATGCAACCTGCATACTATTCTGCGCCTGCCGACCGGTATTTTTTACGCCCAGGGCGTAAAAACCAACGTACTGTTTTTTACCAAGGGCTCAGCGACCGACAAACATCAGGAAGAAAACTGCACCGACAACGTCTGGGTCTACGACCTGCGTACTAACATGCCAAGTTTTGGTAAACGCACGCCCTTTACCGAAAATCATTTAAAACCGTTTGAAGCGGTCTATTTTGCCCAACCGGCGGGTGGGGATCTTATCCCCGACACAGACACTCAAAATGAGTGCCAGCCCGACCTCGCCAACCGCAAAGAAGGGGAATACTCCTTCGACGCCCGCGACATCGACGTTGACGCCGACGCAATAGAAGAAAACAAAGACGTCAGCGATGAGTTAAGTCACAGCCGCTGGCGCTGCTTCAGCCGCGACTGGATCGCCAACACCAAAGGCGACTCCCTCGACATCAGCTGGCTAAAAGATAAAGACAGCGTCGACGCCGCCAGCCTGCCCGAGCCGGACGTACTCGCCCGCGAAGCAAAAGACGAACTGGAAGGCGCACTGAGTGAGCTTGATGGTTTATTAAAAGCGCTGGAAGGGGTGGAGTGATGGCTGCCAACAGTCATTCCGGAACGCCGGACCGCCGCGAAGGCGGGAATCCATTGCCGGAGGGGTGGTGTTTTTCGCAGATAAGCGACGTTTCTCTGAAAGCTTCTCAAAGAAAGCCAGACGACGAGGAATCATTTGCCTATGTTGATATTGGTAGCATCAACAGAGATTTAAAAGTAATCGAATCGCCTCAAAAGCTCCTCGGTAAAGAAGCTCCGAGTCGGGCTAGAAAGGTTATTAAGCAAGGAGACGTACTTGTCTCACTGACAAGACCTAACTTAAATGCAGTTGCTTTGGTAAGTGGTGAGTTTGACGAGCAAATAGCTTCAACAGGATTTGAGGTAATTCATCCTTTGTTGGTAGACAGCCGCTATATTTTTGCTTTAACCAAATCCAAAGAGTTTGTTGATTCAATAAGTGGTGCTGTACAAGGTGCTCTCTATCCGGCTGCGAAATCATCTGACGTTCAGGCATACTGCTTTCCTCTCCCTCCCCTCGCCGAACAAAAAGTCATCGCCGAAAAACTCGACACCCTGCTGGCACAGGTCGACACCACCAAAGCCCGCCTCGAACGCATCCCGGACATCATCAAACGCTTCCGCCAGTCGGTACTGGCCGCAGCGGTGAGTGGGAAGCTGACGGAGGAGTGGCGGAAAAATGAAGGGACTGTTTGGCAATCATTGGTGATAGATGACATCGGTGAGGTAAAAGGCGGTAAAAGACTACCAAAAGGTGATGAGCTAGTAGAAGAAAATACTGGATTTCCGTATATACGAGCTGGCCAGTTGAAGCAAGGCACAGTTATCAACACGAGTGATGCACGATCTAAACAGCTATTTATTACAGCAGAGACTCAAGCGAAGATAAGTCGCTATACAGTTAATCCTGGGGATTTATACATAACAATAGTAGGTGCATCAATTGGTGACGCTGGGGTTATTCCTCAACACTACTCAGGTGCGAATTTAACTGAGAATGCTGCAAAAATTACTGAGTTTAAGAAACCGATTAAAAGTCAATTCTTATCCTATTGGCTTCGTTCTCAGGAGTTACAAGATCTAATACAGTTAGAAATAAAATCTGGAGCGCAAGGTAAACTGGCGCTAAAGCGAATCAAGGAACTTCCTGTACCGTATACGGACATCGATGAACAAACCGAAATCGTCCGCCGCGTCGAAGAACTCTTTGCCTTCGCCGACAGAATCGAACAGAAAGCCGCAGCGGCACTGGAGCAGGTGAACAACCTTACCCAGTCGATACTGGCCAAAGCCTTCCGGGGTGAACTGACGGCCGGCTGGCGCGCCGCCAACCCGGAGCTGATCAGCGGTGACAACTCCGCCGAAGCCCTGCTGGCGAAGATACAGGCCGAGCGTGAAAAACTCGCGCTTGAGAAAAAGGCCGCTAAGAAGCCCCGCAAGAAAAAGACCGATGCGGTTACTGCCACCAAGCAGACACGATAAAGGATTGAGGGATCAACCCTGAGACTTATAAACTCTGCGAACCAATGCCGCCTGGCAAGCGGCTACCTCACTATTCAGCAACGATAAGGAAAGTATCCGCGGTAAGAGATTCATATTGACCGAGCCTGTTTTTCCCCTTTTGGGTTCATAAATCAGCTACTATTCGCCATTTTGATCATAACGACATACCATAATCCTTCGTTAATTCGGGAGTCAGATAATCTTATGATTACTATTGAAGCTATTGCTCCGCTGTCCAATGAAGATGCAATTATTCGTATCGCCAAACAAAATGATGCAACAGATTATTGGATCAGTAGCCATAGTGAGAAACAAATAGCCATTAAAATTCTGATCGAAAAATCCAAGTCTCAGAAAATTCTCGATCAGCTACAAAAAGTGATGGAAGGAAAAAGTAATTTTCGGGTACTGGCTTATCCTCTGGAAATTGCGCTGCCCTACGACCGCAGCAAAGGAAATGGTACCAGTACCGTTTCGCGTGAAGCCCTGCTGAGTGAATTAAAAACTCAGAGCAAGCTCGACGGTCACTATTTAATGCTGGTTTTTCTCAGCACGATCGTCGCCGCTATTGGGTTGCTTGAGAATAACGTCGCGGTGATTATTGGCGCGATGGTGATAGCACCATTACTCGGGCCTAACCTGGCACTGTCGTTATCCACCACACTGGGGCAGATAAA
Source organism: Bacterioplanoides pacificum (assembly GCF_042648445.1). Lineage (NCBI taxonomy): Bacteria > Pseudomonadati > Pseudomonadota > Gammaproteobacteria > Oceanospirillales > Oceanospirillaceae > Bacterioplanoides > Bacterioplanoides pacificum. The sequence goes on along the minus strand of NZ_JBHRYB010000001.1, from coordinate 296,570 downwards.
TGGCGTGCTCAGTGCTGCCCGCACACTGATTGTCGGCATTACAACTGCGTTACTGATTTCACTGCTCATCGCGCTATTTTATCCCAATATTCACTTCACCGAAGAGTTACTTGCCCGCACCAGCGTCGGTCTGGATGGGCTGGCCCTCGCGCTTGCTTCAGGTACCGCCGCAGCACTTTCTATCATGACAGGGGTATCGTCCGTGCTGGTCGGGGTAATGGTCGCCGTAGCACTGCTACCGCCCACCGTCACCATTGGTATTTGTCTGGGACTTGGGGCATACCCGGAAGCCATGGGCGCTACTCAGCTGCTGATTGCCAATATAGCTTCGGTAAATCTGACGGCCCAGCTGACCATGCGTATTAAAGGCATTAAACCACGCGATTCAAACAAACAACGTACGGTATTATTGGTGTTTGTTACCGGCGCTATATTCTGGTGTGCATTAATCGGCTATTTGCTGTATCAGCTGTATCGCTAGCTTAAGCGCTGCGATACAGCAGAATTACTGAGCTTATGCCGCGCTATCAGACACCGGTATGTCGCTTTGCCCGGCGGCACAGGCGCGTACCTGATCGAAGGTTTGTTGCCGTAACAAACGGCCGTTGCGGAATACCGGCTGCAACAAATTCTGTTGCCCGGCCAGCTGCTCCAGACGAATGGTCTGGTAGCCAGCCACATCTTTGATCAGCGCCAGACGGCCACGTTTGGAACGTTTACCCGGATCCGTCAGCGGATCTTTATAAACGTCGCGCCACTGGCCATTAATACAAATGGCCGACGCTTTCATAGCGAATTTCTGGGTGTCGCGGTTCACCTTCTGTAATAACTCGCCGCCCATACCAAAACTGATATTCTCAGCACTGATGTTAAGCGCGGTTAACGCCGCCAGAATGGCGTCAATGGTGGCGGCACTGATACCGTCGCCCTGAATCAGGCGTACGCAATCGGGTAATACGCGAAAGCCTTTGCTGTTGGTACGGTAGCCAAACGCCCGCATTAAGCGCTGCAAGGCTTCGCACACCACCGCAACCGGGTCACCGGAATCCGGACGAATAACCAGTGTGCCGCCCATGGTTTCCACCTGTTGCTTTAACGTTTTGCCCCACAGATTGTCGATGGCATTCCATAAGTCGTAGGAGTCGCTAACGACGGCCACGACTTGTCCGTCGCCGCCGAACTGTCTGAGCATGTTGGCGTAAGCGTCGGTTTCGCCGTCTTTGCCCCAGCTGGTGATGGTGCTGTGCTCCGCCGCCGGAATCGAAAAGGCCGGCATCTGCGCAGCGTAATAACGTCGGGCGGCCATCAGTGCCGATACCGTATCGGTACCCATAAAATTGATTAAGTGCGCCGCACCTCCGAGAGCGGCGCTCTGTTCTGAACTGGCTCCGCGGGCGCCAAAATCGTGTAATTTAAACGCCAGGCCATCACGGTTATCGGCGCTTTTATCGAGATAATCAGCAATGATGTTTTTACACGCTTTGGATACCGTCGCCACCGTCGTCGGATACCAGATGGCACGTAATAACGCCGTTTCCAGATAGCTGGTTAACCAGGCACAGGCCGGGTCGGTGTTCTGAACCTGCACCATCACATTACCCACCGGTAACACCGTGCCCTCTTCTACCGCCTGAATTTCTACCGGTAAAAAACCGTCGTATTGCTCAACAATATATTCCCAGCCGGCGCGGTTAAAAGGCACACCGTGTGCGGTTAACACCGCTTCCGCTTCGTCAATATCGGCACGGCTGATCGGCCGGGTTAAATATTCTTTGATAAATGCCTGCAAACCAAACACCAGCGTCTCGGCATAATCGCCACCGCGAGATTCGATATAGCTGGAAACATATTCTGCCCCTTGCGGGTATTGCAGATAGTGTGAGGTTTTGTACGAATCGGTATTCAGAATCATATTGTTCATGACGGAGCTCCTCCTGTCTGATGATGAAACAGCACTGGTCTGTCCTGTGCTGGTTTGTCGCTGAACCACGGTTCCCGTCGTTCGATGAAATACATAGTGGCTTAACGCCACTTAAAAAGCAAGAAAAAATTTCAGCCCGTATAACCCCTGAACAGTGGCGCTGATCAGGGGCTTCAGGCGTGGCCCAGTAAATCCTGAATAATAAAGTAGTGATCTTCAAACAACTGCTGTGGTTGCAGCTCACCCAGCGGCAGCCAGCGGGCGCAACGGGCATCGTCACCACCTCTGACTTTCGGCAGGCTGGCACTGGCATCAAGCTCGATATAAAACGCATGAGTAATGGTACGGCCACGGGCAGAGCGGTGAGGATCATCAAACACCGCCTGGCGTTTTATCGAACCTTTCAATACCGGTGCCGGTACTTTTAAGCGGGTTTCTTCGCGCAACTCACGCAGGCAGGCATCGAGTAACCGCTCCTGCTGATCGACAAAACCACCGGGCAACGCCCACAACCCTTTGCCCGGGTTGGCACGCCGTTCGACCAGCAACACATGACCCGACTGCACCACCAGTGCATCCACCGTGACAAAGGTGGGCGCATACGGCGCCGCCTGCCAGGCCTGTTTATACTGGCCAATAAAATCAATTTCGTCACAGATGCGCTGATATTCTGGCCGTTGTGCGGCAAACTCTGCCAGCCACTGCTGTACCGCCGCTGGCAAACGTTCGTCCTGCTGTAATAACGCCGCACAACGGCTGCGATCAAAAAACTGCTGGCGTAACGGTGTGGCACTGATGCCGTGATAATTATCGACTGCAATACTTTGCCACTGTGGAAATAAATTCAGATAAAAACCGCTCTGATCTTTCCGGTGTCCGATTAAAGCAATCCGGGGTGGCTGTAACGGCGTTGTGTGGTGAGCGGTTACCAACCCGGAAACCGTACTCTGCACGTTGCGTACCCAGAGTTCATCGTTATAAGGCACATCCATCAGCGGTAAACAGATTAACCGCTCGTTTTCGCTGGCCGATAAACAACCGCGCAACATCTGCTCACGTTCCTGATGACTCCAGGGGTTACGCGGATTACGTGCCTGCCAAGCTGAACCCAGTAATACAATCAGTTTTTGTGCGCGTGCCAGGCCGCTACGCACCACCTGCAGGTGACCCTGATGAACAGGCTGAAAACGGCCAATAAAGACCGCAAAATCGAATTCATAAGACATACAGCAAGCTCCTTGCCGTGAGACATTAAACGGCCGGTCTTTCCCGCCGCATGACAGTTGCCCGGAATCGGGCAAAGGCTTATTATTGGCGTTATGCCACCAATGTCAAGATATTCGCAAAATGAAACAATCCGATGAACAGGCCTATCTGGCCAGCTATAACCGCCAGCAGTTTGATGCGCCGCTGTATTCGGTGGATATCGCTATTTTTACCCTGCACGACGACCAGCTTAAAGTGTTGCTGGTACAACGCGGCGACTTTCCCCACAAGGGCCTGTGGTCGTTACCCGGTGGCTTTGTCGACCTGCAGGAAGACACCAATATCGATATCACCGCACGGCGCAAATTATTGACCAAAACCGGCGTTGATGCACCACTGCTGGAGCAGGTCGTCAGTGTTGGCAATAAACACCGTGACCCGCGTGGCTGGTCGGTTACCACTCTGTATATGGCGTTAATTCCCTATGCCCCCAGCGCCGGCTTTGTCGATTCCGTTGCCGATGCCCAGTGGTGGCCACTGAGCGAGGCTCTGACACTGGAGCTGGCCTTTGATCATCAGCAATTGATCCAGCAGGCACGCCAGCGGCTGCAGCATAAAACCGCGTATACGGTATTACCGCTGCATGTGCTGAAGACGCCCTTCTCACTCACTCAACTGCAGCAGGCGTTTGAATTACTGATGGATAAAAAGCTGGAGAAAAAATCCTTCCGCCGCCGCATTGCCAATGCCGAATTATTAAAAGAAGTTGGCGAAGGGGTCCCGGCTGGCGGCAAAGGCCGGCCAGCGGCACTGTATATCCCGGCACCCGGCAGCGAGCGTCACTTATTTACCCGGGTGTTTGGCGACTGACGATGCAGTTATCCATCCGTCGTTACAGCCGCCAGCCCAATGCCCACCAGCATGATTTTCATCAGCTGGTGTTACCTCTGCAAGGCAGTATTCGCCTGCAACAACCCGGGTTTCAGGGGCTGGTCAGCCCGGGGGAATGTGTGGTGATTCATCAGGGGAATAGCCATCAGTTTGCCGCGGCCGAAGCCGCCCGTTTTGTGGTGGCGGATCTCGATCAGTTACCGGCCAATCTGCAGCAGGCTGAACAACTGGTGTTTGCCATCACCCCGGCACTGCAGCGTTTTTGTGAATTTATTGAGGCTCAGCTGTCGGCTCAGGTCAATCCGGCGATCGAGCAACAGCTGCACAGCACCTTCTGGTTATTGTTATCCGAGCAACAGGATTTCCGTCTGGTCGACAGCCGGATTCGCCGGGTCGTTGCCGCCATCGACCAGCAATTACAACAATCGCTGACCATCAGCCAGCTGGCCGCACAGGCACATCTGAGCCCGACACAACTGAAATCGTTGTTTCGCCGCCACACCGGGCAAACACTGATGGGCTATATCTGCCAGCAACGCATGAACAAAGCCAAAGCCTTATTGTTGCATACCGACCTGCCGGTTCAGCACATTGCTGAACATTGTGGCTATCTGGATGGTTCTGCTTTCAGTCGCCGTTTTCGCCAGTACTTCGGGCTTTCTCCGTCACAAATGCGACAATAAAGAGGAACCCACAAAGCGTCTTTGCGCTGCATAACAGTGTCCGATCTGCACAATTTCATATTCCATGTAGCCTTACACTGCCGGCCTGTTTCATTCAGCCATTATCCGTCAGGTCAGTAACATGCGTTTTTTATCCCCTCACTATCGTGCGATCAGCAGCATTGTGCTGGCCTGTTTTTTATGGGGCACCACAGGCACAGCGGCCAGTTTTACCCAGGGCATCAGCCCGCTGGCGATCGGCGCCGCCGCCATGGGCGGCAGTGGCCTGTTACTGCTGCTGTATGCGCGCAAAAGCTTATGGCACGACCGCGGACGTTTATATCAGCAACGCTATCTCCTGTTGCTGGGCGGACTGGCCGTCTGCAGTTATCCACTGGCGTTTTACAGCGCTATGGCATTTGCCGGTATTGCCGTTGGCTCGGTGATTTCTCTGGCCTGCGCGCCGTTTTTTGCCGCCCTGTACGAAGGCCTGATTTATCGCCGCTGGCCCTCAGTACGCTGGCTGTGCAGTTTTCTCATCGGCAGCAGTGGCGTGTTATTACTGGCGCTGCAACAACCCGCCAACAGCGAACTGAGCGACGATTATCAACTCGGCATCGCCCTCGGACTGGTCGCCGCCGCCAGTTATGCGTTGTATTCCTGGGTCGCCAAAGCGCTGATTGAACAGGGCGTGGCCTCCGCCAGTGCGATGGCCAGTCAGTTCGGCTTGTCGGCGCTGGTGTTATTACCGCTACTGGCGGTGGTGGGAGATAACCTGCTGGCGTCGCTCAGCAACAGCGCCATTGTGGTGTATATGGTGCTCGGCCCGATGTTTATCGGTTACCTGTTATTTGGTTATGGCCTGCGTGTTGTCAGTGCCAGCCAGGCGACGTTGTTAACCTTACTGGAACCGGCTCTGGCGACTCTGATGGCGGTATTGGTGGTAGGAGAACAACTCACGCCAGCCGGCTGGTTCGGCATGTTGTTGATTTTAATTTGTCTGGTATTGCAAGCGGAAAAACGTCAGGCAAAAAAAAGCCACACCGGTGGCGTGGCTGAATAATCGTGACTGCCGTTAACCCAGCGAATCAGTCCAGTGCTAAAAAGTGCTGACGGTAATGCAACATTTCATCAATCGACTCTTTAATATCGTCCAGTGCCTGATGCGCGCCTTTTTTGTTAAACGAAGACACCACTTCCGGCTTCCAGCGTTTCGCCAGCTCTTTGAGGGTGCTGACATCGATATTGCGGTAATGCATATAGGCTTCCAGCTCGGGCATATATTTCACCAGAAAGCGCCGGTCCTGATGAATGCTGTTGCCACATAACGGCGATGCCCCGGCCTTCACGTATTGTTGCAGGAATTCCAGTGTCTGTAACTCCGCCGCCCGGGCATTGGTCTGGCTTTCCCGCACACGCTTAGTCAGGCCGGAATTACCATGGGTTTTGGTGTTCCAGTCATCCATCGCATCCAGCAGCACATCGGGTTGATGCACCGCCAGTACCGGCCCTTCGGCAATAATATTCAGGTCTTTATCGGTGACGATTGTGGCAATTTCAATAATCACGTCTTGTTCCGGGTCCAGCCCGGTCATTTCCAGGTCCATCCAGACCAGATTTTCTTTCTGATTCATACCATCCGCCTTTTTTACAGGGCCTTAGTCTAGCAACATGCATCAGCCCCACCAAGCCCAGCGCAAGCGCTATCAGGCACAACGCTTGCACCCGGGCCGGGCAACCGCGAGAATAGCGCCTTTATTCAGCCACGATCACAGGTTCCATGGCCAAACGCAAACTCACCAAACGCCAGACATGGCGGGTCGAAAAAATTCAGCAGGAAAAAGCCAAACGCGCAGAACGCAAAGAGCAGGATATTTCCGAGAAGCTGAACGCCGGTGAACTGGGCGAAGAAATTCACGGCCAGGTCATTGCGCACTTTGGTACCCAGGTGGAAGTGGAAGATGCCCAGCGCAGCAGTTATCGCTGTTATCTGCGCGCTAATCTGGGTTCGCTGGTGACCGGCGACCGGGTGGTGTTCCGCCCCGGGCCGGAACAACAGGCCGCCAGTGGTGATACCATCCGCACCGGTGTGGTGGAAATGGTACAACCCCGCGAGTCCGAGTTATCCCGCCCGAACCCGTATAACGAAATTAAACCGGTGGCCGCGAATATCGATTTTATCGTGCTGGTGATTGCGCCGGAGCCGGAAGCCCATGCCAACCTGATTGATCGTTACCTGGTGGCTGCCGAAAACTGCGATATCGAGCCAATCCTGCTGCTCAATAAAACCGACCTGATCAACGCAAGCAACCAGCAGCGGTTTGATGAATTACTGGCCACCTATCAGCAACTGGGCTATCGCACCTTACGGGTGTGCAGCAAACAGGAAAGCAGCCTGAGTGAATTTAAAGACTTCCTGAATGGTCGCATCAGCGTGTTTGTTGGCCAGTCCGGGGTCGGTAAGTCGTCACTGATCGATACCCTGCTGCCGGATGAAGAATTAAAAGTCGGCGCCTTATCTCATGCCAGCAAAAAAGGCCGCCACACCACCACCACCGCACGACTGTATCACTTCCCTGAGGGTGGTGATTTGATCGACTCGCCGGGGATCCGTGAGTTTGGTTTGTGGCATATGTCGGAAGACGAAGTGTTACAGGGCTTTAAAGAAATCCGCCATCTGTCGGGTTATTGCCGCTTCCGCGATTGCCACCACGAACAGGAGCCGGGGTGTGCCATTCTCCAGGCGGTGGAACAAGGTGAGATCAGCGAAGCCCGCTTTAACAGCTATAAACGCATTCTGGAAACCCTGACCGAGCTATAACCGGCCCGGTCTACCAGAACACTTCGTCACGGTTCGGCGGGTTATCGTAACTGTTATCCTGGCTTTCGCGTTGCTGACGTAACTCCTCCAGCAATGAACCGGCCTTATTTATCACCGGATCGCGGGCATCCTGCGCAGCGTCATCCGTGGTTTCGCCATTAATAAACTCCACTTCCGGACCTTTTCCGGTGCGGCCACGAATGCTGTCGTCGGAATGCTTATTTAACAGTGTGATCGAAATACGACGATTCACCGGATTACCCGGGTCGTCTTTTTTCAGCGGTGCGGTATCCCCCATGCCGATAACCTGAGCAATCTGTTCTTTCGGCACCCCGGCTTCCATCAGCGCCCGCCGCGCAGCATCCGCCCGCATCGACGATAATCCCCAGTTCACGTCGTCTTCTTCACGCACACCAAAGGCTTTGGATGAGTCGGTGTGGCCGGTAATCGACAACCGATGCTCCAGGGTTGCCAGCACCGGGGCCAGCTCCCACAGAATATCCTCGGAATAATATTTCAGCTGGGCGCTGCCCGGGTCGAACATAGGTCGCTTGGTCTGATCAACAATCTGCAACTGCAACCCTTCGGTAGTGATATCCAGCAACAGCTGATTTTTAAACGGACTCAGGGTTGGACTGGCGTTAATACGGGCGTTGATTTTCGACATCATTTCCATCATACGACGATATTCGATCACGTCGGCCAGATTTTCGATTTCTTCCGCCTGCAGAATTTTTTCCGGATCGATCACTTCCGATATCGCGATATTATCCGCTTCCGATGGCGAACCGCCGAGATCAATCACATATTTAGACGGCACCCGCTGGCCATCCTCAAACGCTTTAGGGTCCTGGAAATAACCCGAGATAGCGGCTTTTTCCTGTTCGTTGGAGGAGTTGATCACCCACAGCACCAGAAACAGAGCCATCATCGCCAGAGCAAAGTCGGCCATCGCCACTTTCCAGGCACCACCGTGATCTTCGTGTTTGCCTTTTTTCACCCGCCGAACGACGATGTTCTGATGTTGTCCGAGATTTTCCATCAGCGACCACGCACCTTGCTTTCAACTTCGGTAAAGCTCGGCCGGCCGTGAGTAAACAGCGCTTTACGGCCAAACTCGACCGCCAGCTGCGGCGGCACACCGTTTAACGACGCCACAATACACGCCTTAGTGGCTTCGTATAATTTGATTTCATCTTCGGCAATATGGCGCATGGTTGCGCTGACCGGCCCGGCCACACCATAGGCTAAAAACACCCCGGAAAAAGTTCCCACCAGCGCAGCGGCAACGTGTTTGCCGATTTCAGCCACATCACCACCAATTGCCCCCATGGTGATCACAATCCCCAGTACCGCTGCCACAATACCAAACCCCGGCAATGAATCAGCCACCTTACCAACCGCCACCCCGGGTTGTTCCAGTTCATGCAGGCGGGCATCAATTTCCTGGTCCATTAAGGATTCCAGTTCAAACGAGGTCAGGTTACCGGCAGCGATAATGCGGAAATAATCGGCGATAAAGTGAGCCAGTTCGGTATTGGCCTGAATGGCCGGATAACGTGCGAACAAGGCACTGGAATGTGGACTTTCAACATCCCCCTCAATCGCCATAATGCCTTCCCGCCGCGCTTTGTTGAGAATGTCGTAGATCAGCCCCAGTACATCCATATACATGGCTTTATTCACCTTGCTGCCAAAAATAATCTGTGGCGTCAGACGAAAACACTGCAGAATCACATGCCACGGATTCGACAATAAAAAAGCCCCGAACGCGGAGCCAACAATGATCAGAATTTCAAACGGCTGCCATAACGCCAGCAACTGACCATGTGACATCACATAGCCATACAACACGCTACCGAAAACAATAAACATGCCAAACAAAAACAGCATTAAATCAATCCTTTGGGACAACTTATTCAGGCGAAGAACAGGAAAATGACTATAGTAAGTAAAGGTCACAATCCGCTGTTACACAAATTGAGAAATGACACATTTACCGCCAGTTTTTCCCAGCCCAGAGCGTTGCTCCGATATTCGCCAGTTCCGTGATTTTCCGATACTGGCTGAAACCCGCACCCGGATGCGCAAACAAATGCAAAGCAGCCAGGTGAACTTTGACGCGCTGAGCAAAATTGTCGAGCGTGATCCGGCTTTGTGTCTGCACCTGATGATCAACACCGTGGAGCAGAACCCCGACTGTTTGTCCCAGATCACCGGTGCCGCCAGCTGCGTGTCGTTACTGGGTATGAAAGAGCTGGTCAGCCTGATCAAACAGCTGCCCGTGGTCGAAGCCGATTGTGATGAGCGTGCGCTGCAATTGTATCGCCGGGCCTTGTTAGTCGCCGATATGGCGGGAGAATTTGCCGCCCACTGGGCCAGCCAGAAAGGCACCAGCTCCGTCTCTTCGGCGCGCTGGGGCACACTGTTATTAAGCGCCCCGTTATGGCAATGGTTAATCAATGAAGAGCTGGCACAAAACTGGTTTTATTGCCTCAGCCAAGGGCAGGATCTGGCGGCCAGCGCGCGCCATACCTTTGGTGACGAACAACTGAGTCAGTGGCAGCAACAGGCGAAACAACTTCATTTACCGGCGATGGCGGTGGACTGTTATCGTAGCGAAACCCAGCTCAGCGCTCCCCAGTGGCGGCTGTTACGTCACCATGATCCGCGCGACCTCGACAACCAGCGCCCCTTATTACATCTGTTACAACAACCCTGCCTGACGGCCTGGATCGCCACCGCACTCGCCTGGCACTGGCATATCAACCCAAACAGTAAACTCAGCCAGCGCTGGCTGGCCATCGCTGGCCACTGGTCGGGCAAACCGGCGGCAATGCTGCTGCCGGGGTTGCGTATCCTGCAGGTGAACGCCAGTCATTATCACAACGATGGCACGGCAACCGGCTTAGCGTTATTACTGAGCCCGGATACCCGCCTGGCAGAAAATCAGCGCAGTTACCCGCTGATTCAGCCCGCGCCGGGCAAGCTCCCCCAGCCGGAGTCAGAGCCCACCAAACCTGGACCAGGACCAGGCACAGGCACAGCAACACCCGGAAGCGTCACACCGAATAGCCCGTCCGGCGCTCAGAACAGCGCTCAGAGCAACGACCCGGACCAGAACCAGAACCAGGATAAACCCCGGCAGCCCGATCATCTGTACCTCAACAAGCTGGTGCAACAGCTGCAACAGGAGCCCGACAGTTTCGGCGACTGGCATTACCTGATGCGGGGGGTTTTAAAAGGGGTCTGCCGCGGTATTGGTTTATCCGGTGCCTGTATCACCCTGCTGAATAAAGACAAAACCCTGATGAAAGTGTTTTATACCGAAGGTAACGCCAAGCTCGATCCGATCCGTAAGCTGGCGGTTGACCTGCGCAAACCTTCGGTGTTTAACAAACTGCTGGAAAAAACCGCCAGCCTGCAGATTGCACCGGCCAACCGCGATAAGTTTTTACGCGGCCTGCCTGCCAGTACACTGGATATCATGCCCTCCCAGCTGGTGATTATGTCTATCGACGCCGGCCACGCTCCGGTAGGCCTGGTGATCGCCTATAACGAACACGGCGAACAAAGTTTGTCGGCCGACGAATATCGTGCGTTTAAAAATTTATGCCAGACCGCCAGCCGCAGCCTGGCTATGTTGCGCTCCAACACCGCCGATAAACGTCAGTGACCGCTGGCCGGTCCCGGCAAACAAGAGAAACGCAAATCATCGTCAGCTTCCCTGACATTAGCCGGAGGCTCGGATAAACTAACGCTTTCGCGAATCTCTTTAGCCGGAATTTTTCATGTCTGCATTGCCCCTGCTTATTGAACCCAGGCAACTGGCACCTCTGTTGCCGTTGACCAATACCCTGATTATTGACCAGAGCAAACCGGAGACCTACCAGCAACACCACGTCCCCGGCGCGCTGCATCTGGATTTTAAACGGCTGCAGCTGGGGGAAAAACCAACTCCCGGTGCCCTGCCCGGACTGGCCGAGCTGAGTCAGCTGTTCAGTGAACTGGGGTTAACCCCGGACACCCATGTGATTGCTTATGACGACGAAGGTGGCGGCTGGGCCGGACGTCTGATCTGGGCACTGGATATGATTGGCCACACACAATACAGCTATCTCAATGGTGGTATTCACGCCTGGCTGAAAGATGAGCTGCCCTGTGAAACTGGTAACAACCTGCCAACCCCGTCCGCTTTCCGTGTTGAACAACTGCACAGTGGTTTTGCGTTAACCAAAGACGAGATTCTCGCTCGCCTGGGGCAGCCGGACTTCGCTGTCTGGGATGCCCGCTCGGATAAAGAATACAGCGGCGAAAAAGTGGTTTCTGCCCGTGGTGGCCATATCCCCGGGGCAGTGAACTATGAGTGGACCCGCGGCATGGATGCAGATAATGGCATGCGCATTCGTGATCTGGACGCCTTCCGCCAGCTGCTGGCTGGCATGGGCCTCGACAACAGCAAAGAAATCGCCACCCATTGCCAGACTCACCACCGTTCTGGCTTTACCTATCTGGTGGGTAAACTTCTGAATTTTAATATCAAAGCGTATGCGGGCTCCTGGGCCGAATGGGGTAACGATGAACAGACCCCAATCACAACCGGCGAACAGCCCTGAGGACATTATTGTGAGTACTTCTGTAAAAGATAAATTATTTATTGCCAGCCAGTATCTGGTTCCCCAACACCTGCTGTCTCGTACAGTTGGTGCACTGGCAGCGACAGAAATCGACTGGATTAAAAACCCGTTAATTAAAGGGTTTATTAAACAGTTCGACGTTAATATGGACGAAGCCGAACGCCAGCAGGCGGAAGACTTCCGCTGTTTTAACGATTTTTTCACCCGTGAATTGCAACCCGGGGCACGACCTGTTGCAGACGGTGAAAACGTTCTGGTCTCGCCCGCCGATGGTGCGGTGTCGCAGTTAGGTCCAATCGAGAATGGCCGCATTTTTCAGGCTAAAGGTCAGGATTATTCTCTGATTGAACTGCTCGGGGGTGACAGCGATCGTGCCGCACCTTTTATGGGCGGCGAGTTTTCCACCATTTATTTATCACCAAAAGATTACCACCGGGTGCATATGCCGGTTACCGGCACCCTGCGCGAAATGATTTACGTGCCTGGCGATTTATTTTCCGTTAACCAGACCACAGCCGAAAATGTACCGCGGCTGTTTTCCCGTAACGAGCGGGTGGTGGCAATTTTTGACACCGAACTGGGGCAAATGGCGATGGTACTGGTGGGTGCCATGATCGTGGCAGCGGTAGAAACCGTCTGGCATGGCCTGGTCACGCCGCCGAAGCGTGAGCTGCGTGTCACCTCGTACCCGAGCCCACAACCGATCACCCTGGAAAAAGGTGAAGAGATGGGTCGTTTCCTGCTGGGTTCGACGGTTGTGTTGTGTTTTGAAAAAGACAAAATGCAATGGCAGGAAAATCTCAGCGCCGGTTCACCTTTACGTATGGGTGAACAGCTGGGTGAAATTAACGCTGGCTGATCAGCCGCGAACGGTTTTCAGCCCGGTTGCCGGGCTGAAAACGATCAGGCACGATCCCAGGAAAAGCTCAGCACCTGATCCATCGGTTTATCCAGTAGCAGCATCAATAAACGATCGATCCCCAGTGCAACCCCGGCACACGCCGGCATACCAGCGGACATCGCTGCCAGTAACGACTGATCAACAGCACGTCCCTGCGCCTCCTGCTCAAAGCGCTGCCGCTGTTCAGCAGCATCGGTCAGCTCGTGGTAACCATTGGCCAGCTCGATGCCGTTAAAATACACCTCAAAACGTTCCGCTACCGCCGCCTGTCCCTGACCACGAATCTTCGCCAGTGCCGCCTGAGAAGCCGGGTAATCAGAGATAAAAACCAATTTATCGGCCGGTAGTTGCGGCTCTACCTGGTGGCTCATAATCAGGTCGAGCCAGCCATCGCGCCCCAGTTGTAAATCAGCGCCGGCCAGTTGCCGGCCACGCTCAGCAATGTCGGCATCGCTGGCAGACAGCCAGTCGAGTCCGGCAAATTGCTGCAGCGCCTGGCGATAACTCAGGTCCAGCCGACCGTTAACCCGCTCAGCCAGCAATAGCTGCAGCAGCGCCTGCACTTCATCCATTAGCTGCCGGTGGTGCCAGCCAACCCGGTACCACTCCAGCATGGTAAATTCCGGATTATGACGACTGCCCGCTTCAGCCCGGCGAAATACCTTACATAACTGATAAATATCGCCCACCCCGGCACACAACAAACGCTTCATGGCGTATTCCGGTGAGGTATGCAAATAGCGGCCATCAGCCGGGATGGGATCGATATTCGGATCACACACAGGTGCCTGACACAACGCAGGGGTTTCCACCTCCAGCACCTGACGCTGAGCAAAAAACTGCCGTATCAGGCCGTTTAGCCGGGCACGAAGCTGCAGGCTGGCCACAGAGGCCCCGGGACGCCAGTCCGGTATCATCGGCGTTCTCCCAAAACAGAAAAGGGAGCGCGAACGCTCCCTGAAAATCGAATGCTTAAATGGCTTATCGGTTACGCACGACCGACGTAATCGCCGGTACGGGTATCGATCCGCAGTACTTCACCAATGTTAATAAACAGCGGTACTTTGACCACCGCACCGGTGCTCAGTGTCGCTGGCTTAGAGCCACCATTGGCGGTATCGCCCTTCAGGCCCGGATCGGTTTCAGTCACTTCCAGTTCAACAAAGTTAGGTGGTGCAACGGTCAACACCGCACCGTTAAACAGGGTCACCACATAGGTCTCCTGCTCTTTCAGCCATTTGACGGTATCACCCAACGCTTCTTCAGACGCGCCGTGTTGCTCAAACGAGCCGTCTTTCGCCATGAAATGCCAGAATTCACCATCGGTGTACAGGTATTCCATGTCGTATTCCATCACATCCGCGCCTTCCAGCGATTCACCGGATTTGAAAGTACGTTCCCAGACCCGGCCGTTTTTCAGGTTGCGCAGTTTAACCCGGTTAAATGCCTGTCCTTTACCGGGCTTAACGTATTCGTTCTCTACGATAGAGCACGGATCACCGTCCAGCATCACCTTAAGACCTGATTTAAATTCGTTGGTAGAATAATTCGCCATGTTAAAACCTGATTACTTGTAGGAATTCGTATCAAAGTGTCTATCATAACCCGAACCAGCGACGCTGTAGAGCCACAAGATTGGCGTCAGCTGCTGGCCGGTTCATTCCGTCAGGCCAGTGAGCTGCTGCATTACCTCAATCTGCAGCCGGCGGATGTTGAGCTGAGCGAGCAGGCCTGCCGCGATTTCCCGTTGCTGGTGCCCCGCCCGTTCGCAGACCGTATGCAAAAAGGTAACCCTCAGGACCCACTGCTGCTACAGGTACTGCCGCAACAGGCAGAGACGCTGGAAGTCACTGGTTACATCACTGATCCACTGGCTGAAAAACACGCCAATATCCAGCAGGGAATTATCCACAAGTACCATGGCCGGGTGTTGCTGCTGGCAGCTTCGGGTTGCGCGGTCAACTGCCGCTACTGCTTTCGTCGCCACTTTCCTTATCAGGACAACCGTCTCAGCCGCAAACAATGGCAACAGGCACTGGACTACATCCGCAACGATAACAGCATCGAAGAAGTCATTCTCAGCGGCGGTGATCCCCTGATGCTGCAGGACGAGCACCTGCAACAACTGCTGCAACAGATTGAAGCCATTCCTCATGTGCGCCGGTTACGCATTCACAGCCGCCTGCCGGTAGTGATTCCGCAGCGAATTACCACCGCACTTTGCCATATGCTGGCGGACAGCCGGTTAGCCGTTAGTTGTGTATTACATATCAATCACGCCAACGAGTTGTCAGAAAACGACCTGTTCCGTTTTAAACAACTGCAGCACAGTGGCGTAGTTTTGCTGAACCAGGCGGTGTTGCTGAAACAAGTGAATGATTCACTCAGAGATTTGTCTGAGTTAAACAAACAACTGTTTGAATTTGGCATAGTCCCTTATTACCTTCACCTACTGGATCCGGTCAAAGGGGCAGCCCACTATGATGTGCCGGAATCCCAGGCCCGGCATTTGCACCAACAATTACAGCAAATATTGCCCGGTTACCTGATTCCGCGACTGGTTCGGGAGGAAGGTGGCAAACGCCACAAAACCCTGCTGCCAAGCTGAGCGGAAAAGCTGCCTGGGAAAGGAATCCGCGACGGTTTTACACTCTTTTACCCGATACGCCGCAATCTTTTGTCAATGCTCACATGCACTTAAGGCAAATTGGCTATACTGGGGTTTAACTGTACGCAGCAGATTATCGGTTAATTGTTTGTTTTATAACCAATAGTAGGAACGCATGGACAGCCCGAAAGCGCCAATCAAACTACATATTCCGGCCACTCCGCTGGCTCAGCCAACGATTTGTGCCGGAAACGTTGAAGGTATCACCCGCTGGGCTAAAGAACTGCCTATGGCGAATACCGGTGAGTCCGCTCGTCGTTTATATCATGCGATTCGTGAACTGAATCAGTGGGATACCGACCCGTTATTACGTTTTAAAGTGCTGGAAGTGATCCGTCCTTACATCTACTCCATCTGCACTTTACTGAACAAACATTTCCTGCAGTCATCGATTTCGCTGAACGAAAAGCAACTGAAAATTGCCAATCTCAGCCAGGCGTTGCAAGGCCACCTGGCCACCGGTTACAAACTGGTGGTGGCACACAGCATCGCGCGGCTGAGCGCAGCCGATAAACCCTCAAAAATTGTCACCCTGGCGATTCATCGCGCCATTGCAGATACCAGTCAGACCATACTTCGGGCCTTTCAGCTGTATTGTCAGCCACCGGAACACGCCTGGCTGGAAGTAAACCAGCTGTTGCTGCTGGCCGAAATGAACGGCCTGACGGCGTACCAGGTCAGTGATCGTCAAACCCGGTTTTTATCCAGTTCCACCATCAAAGATGTGTTTGTCCGGGCTCATTTACTCGGCACCGCCAAGCCGAATAATCTGCGCCAGCAGGATCTGGCGCAGCTGTACGATGCCAGTGAGCTGTGGGCCGAATATGTCAGCCTGACCGACGCCGACGATGAAAGTGCGCTGTTTATCATCAACCTGCACCGTGACCGCCCCGGACAATACCGTCAGCACCTGCGTGATGCCCAGAAGCCATTATTCCGCAGCCTCAACACCGAAGAACTGGTAAAAGCACTGAAGCTGTGGGCAGCGAACCCAGGCGGCAGCCATAAAATTACCGTACCGGGCAAACTGAGCGACAACCTGCTGTCCCATGCCATTCAATCGTGGGGCATCCACTGGCAGCGCTCATTCCGCCGCAGCCCCAGCGACGGAAAGATCCGGCTCTGCATCGGCCTGTCTGCGACCCATTATTACAGCGGTGGCATGACCGACTTCGAGCTGATGCTGGCGCGCCTGAAGCCGAAAGCGGTGGAGGGGGATGCAACACAACCGGATACCGGTAAAACCAGCACCGACGATGTCTGGGCTAACGCCTTTGACGCCGGTGGTTCCCGCATCGCCGACAACCCCACCATGAACATCGACGCCATTGAGTTTATTAACAAACACAAAAAGGACGATGACGACGGCGAACAACAAATTAAATACCCCTCTCATGAGGTAGACCTGATTAACAGCAGCCCGGGAGGCTATTGCCTGCACTGGAATGGCAATGTGCCACCCAGCATTCAGGCCGGAGAACTGATTGGTATTCAGGAAGGTGGTATCCGCCACTGGTCCATTGGTGTGATTCGCTGGATTCGCCATCTGCGCAACGAAGGCACCCAGCTGGGCATCGAATTGCTGGCCCCAAAAGCAGAAATCGGCGCGGCCCGGCTGTTGCAAAAAACCGGCAGCAACGGCCCTCTGATGCGGGCATTGTTATTGCCGGCGATTAAAGCGATTGCCCAGCCAGCCACCTTGTTATTACCCCGTATGCCGTTCCGTACCGGCAATAAAATTGAGCTTATGTTTGAAACGGAGCAGGGTCGTTATCAGCTGACCAAACGTCTGGCCTCAACCAGCAGCTTTGGCCAGTTCCAGTTTCGGGCCACCGGTGGCGCCCAGCAACGCCACACCAATCTGCAGAGCACACCAACGAGTATCGACGACGACTTTGACTCTATCTGGAATAAGCTGTAAAAGGACGTAAAAAATGACGAGTTATGTCAGTTACTGACTAATTAGGCCTGATTCGGACATTTTTTTTTGCCCCGCGATATTTATAATCGTGTCTTTTAAATTTTCCGAGCCCGGTATGTCCGTAAACAGAGAAACACTGCACCTGCTGCTGCTAACTGAAACTGATAACCACGCTGAAAACATCGTCAGCATGTTACGCAATTCAGGTAATGCAACCCGTGCACATCAGATTACTTCTCTGGCGGACTTCGTCGAGCAGCTGCAGGAGAAGTCCTGGGATCTGGTGATTACCCAGCCTCAGGCCAACGAAATCGACTGGACTGAGCTGCAAAAGCAGATTCAGCGTCTTAATAAAGACCTGCCGTTAATTCTGGTGACCCATGAAGATCTGGATGCCATTACCTTCGAAGCGGCCTTCAAAAAAGGCGCATCCAGCGTCGTTCCACTGGAAGAAACCAATGTCATGCTGATGGTGATTCAGCGTGAACTGAAGCATCTGCACAATCGCCGTGAAAAACGGCTGCTTGAGGTTAAGCTGCGCGAAGCGGAAAAGCGCAGCCAGGCATTATTGGCTAGCTCCAAAGATGCGGTCGCCTATATTCACGACGGCATGCACGTTTACGCGAACGATGCTTACCTCGAACTATTTGGCTACCAGTCGGCTGAAGAACTGGAAGGCATGCCCATCATGGATATGGTGCACGTCAACGCTCAGAAAGAATTCAAAGCCTTCCTGAAAAAATACGAACAGTCACAACAGTCCGGCGAACTGAACCTGACCGGAGTTGATGGTAGTGGCGCCGATTTTGCCATGACCATGCAATTTACTCCGGCGACCTACGCCGAGGAACAGTGCACCCAGGTGGTGATTCGTGGCCAGTCCAACAGCCGGGAACTGGAAGCAAAATTACAGGAAGTGCGCAGCCACGACATGCTGACCCACCTGTATAACAAAAGCTTCTTTAATGAACAGCTGGAACACGCCGTCGACAGCGCCGTGATCAAAGGCGCAACCGGCGCGGTGTTTTATATCAACATCGACCAGTTTAATAAGGTGAAAAGTGAAATTGGTATCAATCATTCGGATACCGTCATCACCACTCTG
This sequence comes from Bacterioplanoides pacificum, assembly GCF_042648445.1. Lineage (NCBI taxonomy): Bacteria > Pseudomonadati > Pseudomonadota > Gammaproteobacteria > Oceanospirillales > Oceanospirillaceae > Bacterioplanoides > Bacterioplanoides pacificum. The sequence continues at coordinate 277,837 of NZ_JBHRYB010000001.1, read as the reverse complement.
GCCGACGCTTTGCGTAAACAGGTGCCAGACAACGCCCGGCTGGCACGCATCGGCGAAGATATTTTTGCCTTTATTCTGATGGGTATTGATGCCGAACATGCGTTACAGCGAGCCGAACAGCTGCGCGCACACATTGAGAAGATGCTGATTGAGGCGAATAAACGCACCATCACAGTCACATCCAGTATCGGTATCGCGCTGATTACTGAAAACAGCTCGCGGCCGGAAGATATTCTGCAGCAGGCACACCATGCTGCGGATGATGTACGTAAGCAGGAAGGGCACGAGCGCGGTAACGGCGTTCACCTGTATCTGCCGAAAGAAGCCGAAGATGAAGATAACAGCCTCCAGCTGGAACAACAGCTGAAAGACGCACTGAAAGGCAACCGCTTCCGCTTGTTATTCCAGCCACTGATTAACCTGCGGGGTGACGAAACCGAACATTACGAAACCCTGTTGCGTTTACCTCAGGACAACGGCGACGATATTTCTGCCGGCGAGTTCCTTAACTCAACTGAAATCAGCGACGACCTGAAACGAAAAATCGACCGCTGGGTTATTCTGCACACCACCAAACTGCTCAGTGAACATCGCTCCAAAGGTCACAATACGCGGATGTTTATTAACCTGTCGGCTGCGTCACTGGCCGATGATAGCCTGGCTAACTGGATTGGCGTTGCACTGAATGCCGCCAAACTGCCGAAAGGTGCAGCCATCTTCCAGTTTAACGAAGAAGACGCCGGACGGACGCTGAAACAATGTCAGGACTTTACCCACAGCTTGCTGGAACGTGGTATTCCTACGGCTCTGTCACGCTTTGGTTGTGCCCTGAATCCGTTCCATGCGTTACAACACCTGGAAGTGGAATACGTTAAAATCGACGGTTCATTTACCCGCGAACTGAGCCAGAACAGCGATGCCCAGAAACACCTGAAAGAAATGCTGGCGCAGCTGCATGAAGAAGAAAAACGCACCATTGTACCGTTGGTAGAAAGCGCCTCATCGGTCGCCAGCCTGTGGCAAATGGGTGCTCACTTTATTCAGGGCCATTATGTTCAGGCACCTCAGTCCGGTATGGTCTTCGACTTTACCGACGAATAACGCCACAAAAAAAAGCCCCGCAGTCTGGCGACCCGGGGCTTGTTATCAGCATCACTGCGCCGTTAACCGATATCGCGATCGCGATAACCCAGCAAATACAAAATGCCGTCCAGACCCAGCGTGGTAATGGCATTTTTGGCATTTTCCCTCACCAGAGGTTTAGCGCGGAAAGCAATACCCAAACCGGCGATGCTTAACATCGGCAGGTCGTTAGCACCATCCCCTACCGCAATGGTTTGCTCCAGAGTGATATCTTCCTGAGCAGCCAGTTCACGCAGCAGCTCAGCTTTGCGTTCACCGTTAACCACTTTGCCGGTCACCCGTCCGGTAACAATTCCCTTTTCCATTTCCAGCTCATTGGCATAGACATAATCGATGCCCAGTTTTTGCTGTAAATAACGGCCAAAATAATTAAAGCCGCCAGACAGGATAGCCGTTTTATACCCCAGTGCTTTCAGGTTGCGGATCAGACGCTCCGCCCCTTCCGTCACAGGCAAACGTTCCGCAATGCCCTGCAACACATCACCGTTAAGGCCTTTCAGCAAAGCAACACGTTGTTCGAAACTCTGATTAAAATCGAGTTCGCCCAACATCGCCCGTTCCGTAATTTCGGCCACCTGCTGGCCGACTCCGGCAGCAGCAGCCAGCTCATCAATCACTTCCGCTTCAATCAGAGTGGAGTCCATATCGAACGCCACCAAACGACGGCTGCGACGGTATTTATCATCTTCCTGAAAGGCGATATCCACTCCCAGGTCGTTGGCTGCCTGCAGAAACTGTGCTCGCATGGCACTCTGGTCCGCTTCACCACGAACTGAAAATTCCACACAGGCGCGGGTATTTTCTTCATTCTGAGCCAGCGGTACGCGGCCGGACAAACGATTGATCTGATCGATATTCAGGCCATGCTCGGCCACAATAGCGGTGATCGCGGCAATGGCTTTGGCTTCGATGGTGCGTGCCAGCAAGGTAACGATATGCCGGGATTTGCCCTGTCCGGCTACCCAGTTTTCGTAACTTTCCGGAGTTACAGGAGTGAAACGTACCGACAGCCCCAGTTCATGAGCCTTAAACAATACGTCTTTCAGAACCGGAGCCGATTCAGCCCGGTCTGGGATGGCGGCCAGAATTCCCAATGTTAATGTATCGTGAATTTCGGCCTGGCCAATATCAAGGATGGTCACATCATACTGCGCCAGAATGGCGCTGATGTTAGCGGTTAACCCGGGCTTATCGGCCCCAGTCACACGGATTAGAACCAGTTCAGTCACGGAAAAACCCTTTGCTTCGACCAATTACAGTTTGTCTGCGTCCGCTTTAGCAGCCGCTACCACGCCACGCAGTTCTTCAATCAGGTCCACGGTTTCATGTACTGATAACGCACGTACACGATCCAGGCTCATCAGGAACAGGCCTTTCTCCAGTTGTTCCAGTTTCTCTTGCAGAGACTGTTTCACATCACTCATGGTGAATCCCCATCATCAAATAATTGGTCAAAATACTGCACGCTGACGACTGTTCAGCCGCTGGCGTTACGTCAGGCGGCGCATATAATAGCATCAAAGAAGAGAATTGTTTGAGTAATAGCATGTCGAATTCCAGTGTGATCTGGCAAAAGCTGAACCTGAGTCAAGCCTGTGGCTTATTGGCTGCGTTCTTTATCCTGTTGACCGGGGTCACCGTCGGCCTGCTGACCTACCAGCATCAGCTGCAACAGGGCGAACACAACGGTCGTGAACATATCCGTCTGCAGCTGCAGCGCCTGGCGTTAACACTGGCCCCCAGTATTCTTAATGAAGACAGAGTCAGCCTGAATCTGACCCTGAATGAATGGCAACTCGATGCCTCAGTACCCGCCGTCCGTATTCTCAACAACGATCAGCAGGTGGTCGCCGAAACCGGACGCATGTCCCGGGCCCGGGATATTATGACTCAGGCCATTACTCAGGATGATCTCGCCGTAGGTATGCTGCAGGCCAGCATTGATCTTTCGGCGGTTTCCGCAGCAGCCCGGCGTTACCTCGCCATCAGCCTGTTTGTCAGTTCGTTGCTGGCGCTACTCGGTGCCTGGCTGGCCTATTACCTGTGTGAACGGGTATTGCGCTTTATCCGTGAGTTATCAACCCGGCTGCAACGCTGGCAGCATGGTGATCAGCTGACTCTCACCGAACCTCTCATCCCGGACTTCCGGGCGCTTTATCAGGTACTGGAACAGATGTCGGCCGCCGAGCAACAAAGACGCTCTCTGGAACAGGCACTCGATCAGTTCATCAGCAATGAACCGCTGCATGACCCGGCAGACAAATTCCGCTACCACAACTGCGCACTGCTTTATATCGAAATTCAGGAGCTGGAAATATTGCAGTCACGGTTGTCTGCCAACGAACTGTCACAACTGCTGAACCAGTATCATTATCTGCTCAGCCAGGCCGCCAAACTGTATAACGGCAAGCTCGACCGCTTTCAGGGGGATGGCATTGTGATGTTATTTGGCCTGCCTTCATCTGACTCTCAGGATGCCTTACACAGTTTATATGCCGCCATATTATTTCTCGGTCTGGTCGATCATCTGCGCGAGCACGACAGCCGGTTATTACCACTGGAATTCCGGATTGCTGCTCACTTCGGACCGGTATTGCTGGCACCGATTCACGATGGCCAGAACATTCAGGGCAACCTGATTGGTGATACCATCCACTGGGCCAGCCAACTGGCACAAAATGGTGAAGAACGGCGCTTATTAGCCAGCCAGGCCATTATCGACCAGATCGGCAACCACAACGATATTCACTGGCAGGACGGCCCGGCAATCAGCGACCTGAGTGGCAACGAACAACTCAGCTACTGGCTGAATCAGTTACCGGAAAAAAATCAGTCCTTAATTGCGCGCCAGATTAAACACATCACAGCCATGACCGAGCAGGCCTGAAGCGAAACCACATAACTAATCGCTTATTTATTGTTTGCACTATTTTGGCCCTTTACTAAGCTTTTATTAAACCGAACCAAGTAAGGGGTTATTTCATGGTAAGTCGCAAACGTTCTTTAGCCACGGCAATATTGCTGGCCAGCAGTCAGCTTGCCGTTGCCGGGGATCTTAATATCAATGGTTTTATGAATGTGACCGCCGGTTATCTCGACAACAAGGATGTTGGTGTCACAGGCTATGAAGATGGAGTTAACTTCGATCAGGGAACTCTGGTAGGTCTGCAGTTATCACAACAGGTCAATGATACCACCTCCGCAACGGTGCAGCTGATTTCCCGCGGTTCAGAACGATATCAGACCGAAGCCGCCTGGGCTTATATTACTTATGCCGCCAGTGAAAACACCGATCTGCGGGCGGGACGCTTAAGAACTCCCTTTTTCCATTATTCCGACTTCCTTGAAGTCGGTTACGCCTTTAACTGGGTCAGCCCGCCATCGGTGGTTTACCGACTGAACGATATGTCCTCGATAACCGGTGTGGATATGACTCACCGTTTCAGTGCCGGTTCTCTGGATGGCTCGGTACAAATTTACGCCGGCCGTTACAACGATGACTTCACTCTGTCTGGCGACAGCTATGAAATGGAGTTACGCCGCGCCGGTGGTGCCGTCGTCAGCCTGAACTACGACAATTTCGGCAGCCGTATCAGCTACCACAAAGCCGACTTTTATATTAACGGACTCGACCCCACGGGCGACCGGGCACTCGATCAGTTAATTGCTCTGGCAACGGGTTACGACATGGCGAACGGCACCGATATCACCTCAGAATTTGTGCCGGACGGCGAAACATCCAATTTTTATCAGGCGTCTCTCAGCTGGGATAATGGCGACACCGCACTACTGGCGGAATACACCGCATTACGTCACGATTCAGCTTTACTGAACGACGACGACGCCTGGATGGTTGGTGCTTCGCAACGCATTACCGCAGCCACCGCCTTACACCTGACCTATGCCCACAGCGAAGATCAGCTGAAATCCGGCGCTACCGGCATCGCCCAGAGCTTTACGGAAAGTGAAAACGACAGCATTATCCTCGGTCTGCGATACGATTATGACAGCGCCGCCACCATTAAGTTTGAGGTACAGCACCTGACCGATAAAAGCTCGGATAAACGCCTCGCGGCTATCGCCTCTAACCCGGCGGATATCAATGGAGCCCGTAATCTCTCTCTGACAGAAGAGTCAGGTGTACTGTACAATGTCGGCTTAAGCTTAGTCTTTTAAGGAGCGCTGTAATGAAAATATTCAACAATATCCTTAAGGCGCTGACATTATCTTCTGTTCTGATTGCGGGTCTGGCGCAGGCAGAGATCGCTGTCATCGTCAGTGCCAGTAATGCCAATGGCAATCTGGATCAGGACACCATCGCCCGGGTTTTCCTCGGCAAAAGTAAAACCTTCCCGGATGGCAGCCAGGCTGTGCCGGTTGATCAAACCGCCGGCTCCGATAGTCGCGAAGCGTTCAGCAGCACAGTATTAGGCAAAAGTTCCAGCCAGTTAAAAGCTTACTGGTCGCGGCTGATTTTTACCGGCAAAGGCACACCACCCAAAGAATCCGGTGATGATGCAGCGGTCAAAAACCTGGTGGCCAACAACCCGAATCTGATTGGTTACGTCGACAGTGCTGTTGTCGATGGATCCGTCAAAGTGGTTTATAAGTTCTGATCTGACTCATTTCAGATCTCCTGCAGCACTCCGGTATTTCTCTGCCGCCCGGCAGAGAAATACTTTTTCTTCAGCCTTCCGTGAATTCCAACCGATATACCTTCAGGAACGGCGATAACGCCGGTTTTCCGGTGTATGTTGTTGTTGCAATTCCACCAGTCGCTCTAGCACCCCGAGAATCACTGAATAATCCTGCCCTGTGTCCAGCCAGGACAGTGCCGCTACCCCGGCTTCAATGGTCGATAAACCATCCTCACGGGGTGATTTACGAATGGCATAGCGACTGACAGATTGCGGAGCCAGACGCACAAACGGCAATTCCCGTAACCAGGGATTAAGGTGCAACAGCCGTCGTACTTTTTTCCAGGTACCATCCAGCAGCAACAGTTTGGTTACTTTATGACGGCTCGCCACTGAAACCGGTTGCCCCGCCTCCAGTGGATATAACAAGGCACAATGTGCCGGTTCCGTCGCTGCAAAAATCTGCTCATAACTGAACCGTTCACCTACCAGTAACTGACTGTTAGGCAGGCTTTTATGTAATAAGGGGGCAGTCGACAACTTGTGTTTTGCTTCCGTAGGGTCCTGCCAGATAATCAATTCAATATCCGCATGAACCGCTACCAGCGCCTGACACAAACACACCCGCTGCGGCCTGCCACATCCCTGGCACAGCACACGTTTTGGCGAACCCGCTGGCATATTATTTGGCAGCTTTCAGCAATGGTTTAAGAAAATGCCCGGTGTGTGACGATTTTTCTTTTACTACCTGCTCCGGTGTACCTTCAGCAATAATATAACCTCCTTTGGAGCCCCCCTCCGGACCGAGGTCAACTATCCAGTCAGCGGTTTTAATAACATCCAGATTATGCTCGATCACCACAATGGTATTACCGTGATCGCGCAGCCGGTGCAACACCGCCAGCAGCTGTTCAATATCATGGAAATGTAATCCGGTGGTGGGTTCATCCAGAATATACAGCGTTGAACCGGTATCACGTTTGGATAATTCTTTCGCCAGTTTTACCCGCTGAGCTTCGCCACCGGATAACGTTGTGGCCGCCTGCCCTAACTTAATGTAGCTCAGGCCAACGTCCATTAAGGTCTGTAATTTACGCGCCACCGCCGGAATGGCATCAAAAAATGTGCGCGCATCTTCCACCGTCATTTCCAGCACTTCGTGAATATTTTTACCCTTGTAACGAATATCCAGTGTTTCACGGTTATAACGTTTGCCCTTACACACATCGCAGGGAACATAAATATCGGCCAGGAAATGCATCTCGACCTTAATCACACCATCGCCCTGACAGGCTTCACAACGTCCTCCTTTCACATTAAAAGAAAAACGCCCGGCCTTATAACCCCGTGAACGGGCTTCCTGAGTACCGGCAAAGAGTTCCCGCACCGGCGTAAAAATACCTGTGTATGTGGCCGGATTAGAACGAGGGGTACGACCAATCGGACTCTGGTCAATATCCACCACCTTATCCAGCTGCTTTAACCCTTCGATGGTGTCGTGTTCCGCTGCTTTTAATGTCGTGGCGCCGTTCAGTGCAGTAGCGGCTAGCGGGTATAAGGTACGGTTAATCAGAGTCGATTTTCCGGAACCGGAAACACCGGTCACACAGGTCATTAAACCTAACGGAATTGTCAGATCGACATCGTTGAGATTATTGCCTTTGGCACCGGTTAAGGTCAGTACCCTGGCGGCATCATAGGGAGTCCGCTGCGGCGGTACGGCAATCGCTTTTTTACCGGATAAATACTGGCCGGTAACCGACGCTTTATTTTTAATCACCTGGTTCGGTGTGCCCTGAGCAATCACCTGACCACCATGAACCCCCGCCCCCGGGCCAATATCAATCAGATGATCGGCACTGCGGATCGCGTCTTCATCGTGTTCGACCACAATGACGGTATTGCCCAGGTCGCGCAGGTGAAACAGGGTTTTTAATAAACGGTCGTTATCGCGCTGATGTAAACCGATCGACGGTTCATCAAGGATATACATCACCCCTACCAGCCCGGCACCAATCTGAGACGCCAGCCGGATCCGCTGTGCCTCACCACCGGATAACGTGTCGGAGCTTCGGTTTAATGTCAGATATTCCAGCCCGACGTTCACCAGAAACTGTAGCCGCTCACGGATTTCTTTGAGGATTTTTTCGGCAATTTCACCGCGGTGGCCATCCAGATGCAGAGCGCTGAAATATTCGTGTGCTTCTTCCACCGGCATCGCGGTACAGGCGTGAATGGTTTTTTCCCCGACAAACACGTTTCGTGCCTCGGTCCGCAGTCGCGAACCATCACATGCCGGACAAGGCTGTACACTGAGATATTTGGATAACTCTTCACGCACCATCTGTGAATCCGTTTCCCGGTAGCGACGCTCCAGATTCGGCAACACCCCTTCAAACGGATGCTCCTTAAAAATCTGATCACCACGGGAGTTCACATAGCTGAACCGCACAGAATCATCGCCAGATCCCTGCAGCAATATTTTCTGGTATTTTTTTGCCAGTTTGCTGAAGGGTTTATCAATATCAAAACCATAATGCTCAGCAACCGAGCTGATCATCTGAAAATAATACACACTGCGGCGGTCCCAGCCACGAATGGCTCCTTCAGCAATGGTCAGGGTTTCGTCCAGCACTACCAGTTGTGGATCAAAATATTGTTTAACCCCTAAGCCATCACAGCTCTGACAGGCACCGGCCGGGTTATTAAAGGAGAACAGCCGCGGTTCCAGCTCCGATAAACTATAACCACAATGCGGACAGGAAAACTGTGAAGAAAACAACAGCGGCTCAGCGCGGTCATCTTCCATAGACGCCACCAGCGCCAGACCACCACTGAGTTCGATACAGGTTTCCAGTGATTCCGATAAACGTTGCTCAATGCCTTCTTTCACTTTGAAGCGGTCCACCACCACTTCAATGCTGTGTTTTTTACGTTTATCCAGTTCCGGGACATCGTCCAGGTCACATACCAGGCCATCAATACGCACCCGGATAAACCCCTGGGAACGCAAACTGTCAAACACGTGCAGGTGCTCACCTTTGCGGTCACGGATCACCGGCGCCAGAATCATGTATTTGCCATCAAGCGGCAGATCCATCACCGAGTCCACCATCTGGCTGATGGTTTGTGCTTCCAGCGGCACATCATGATCAGGGCAACGCGGGGTACCAACCCGGGCAAATAACAAACGCAGGTAGTCGTAAATTTCCGTCACCGTACCCACGGTGGAGCGTGGGTTATGGGAGGTGGATTTCTGCTCAATCGAAATCGCCGGTGACAAACCTTCGATCAGGTCGACATCGGGCTTTTCCATCATAGATAAGAACTGGCGGGCGTAGGTCGATAAGGATTCGACATAACGCCGCTGCCCTTCTGCGTACAGGGTATCAAATGCCAGGGAGGATTTACCGGAACCGCTTAATCCGGTAATAACGATCAGTTTGTCGCGCGGAATATCGAGGTCGACATTCCTGAGGTTATGGGTGCGGGCACCCCGTACCTGAATCTTATCCATAGATGGCTGTCACTGCTGGTTAAAACAAAGTCCGCCATTGTATGCTAACTATCAGGCAGTATCAGCAGCCTGGCCGGGTTTATTCCGCCATCTCGTGCAACAACTCGTCCATATTTTCCTGCGCCCAGTTCACCGCCTGAATACGGTTGCTGGCACCAATCTTTTTAAACAGGTTATAAATATGAGTTTTTACTGTATGCATGCTGACACTCAGCTGTTCGGCTATTTCAGTGTTGGTCGCGCCGGTCGCGGTCAGTTTCAGAATCTGTTTTTCTCGCTTGGTCAGCAATGCGGCATGAGCTGACATACGGCGTGGTTTATGGCGGGTACGCTCCAGATATTGTGCCATCAGCGGCCGCGGCAACCAGTAATCACCGTTAAACATGCCCAGAATGCCTTTACTCAGCTGCTGCTGGGATGAATCCCGGTAAAACAGGCCATTCACCATCGGCCAGACAATCATCCGCTCCATCGCATGTCCCTGGGGCGTATTAAAGAAGGCCACCATAATATCCATCGGCTGCTCATAAATGGTTTCCAGCAGCTCCTGAATTTTTTCCGGCCGGGCACACTCAGCGTCGATCAGCGCCAGGGTTTTGCACGGATAGCTGCTCCAGTCATCACGCCACTGGGTCTGATTGACCAGCTGACAGTCGATATTGGTGCGCTGATGGATAAAGCCGATAAGAATTGAGTTCTGCAGGTTTTGCTGACCAAACAGAATGATGCGACGTCCGGGAAGGGTATTGGTCTTTTCCATAAGAAGACTCCTTGTAATGTTTATCCGTTAACCAAATGTCTGCCGACACAACTGCTCCATGCCCCTGATCAATCCGAATCAGGTCAAATCAGTGTACGCAATCTGCAACAAAATGCTATATGTCCGGAAAAATTTTTTCATACTTTGGAATCAGGATGGTCAGAAACTGACCATCACCCGGCCACGTCGCATAAGGCGGGTCGGCAATTGCATCCGGCTCTAATCAAATGCGGTCCGAGCTGCTAAACTGACGCCCCTTTTTTTCGAGCACAGCTGGATTACTGATTTGACTAGCAAGGCAGTACTGTCGACCACTGAACAACGAGCCGTGATCTCACTGGCCTCGCTGTACGCGCTGCGTATGCTTGGCCTGTTTATGGTGTTACCGGTGATGATGCTGGACGGCCAGCAGCTGGCCGGCGCCACGCCGGAACTGCTGGGTCTGGCAATGGGTGTTTATGGCCTGACACAGGCGCTGCTGCAGATTCCTGCCGGCAGCCTGTCCGACCGTATCGGCCGTAAGCCGGTGATTGTGGCCGGGCTATTAATTTTTGCTCTGGGCAGTGCGATTGCCGCCAGCGCCGAATCCGTTTATGGCGTGATTCTAGGTCGTGCATTACAGGGGGGAGGTGCTATCGCCAGCGCTATCATGGCTCTGGTAACCGACCTCACCCGTGAAGAAAACCGGATGAAAGCCATGGCTTCCATCGGTGCCAGTATCGGTCTGTCCTTTTCGCTGGCGCTGGTGCTGGGCCCCTGGCTGGCCGGGATCGGCGGGCTGAACGCCATTTTCACCCTGACTGCAATACTGGCGCTGGCCGGCGTTGTGGTCACCCTGCTGCTGATTCCCAACCCGGCCCCTCTGCCTCATCGCGACTCCAGAGCGGTATTAAGCGAGGTACGGCAACAACTGGGCAACCGCACCTTATGGCCGCTGAACAGCGGCATCTTTATCCTGCACGCGGTGATGGTCGCCATTTTTGTTGCCATTCCGCTGCAACTGCAACAACAGGGAGTGATGGCAGATCAGCACAGCTGGGTGTACCTGCCGGTATTGTTGGCTGCGTTTGTGCTAATGGTGCCCTTTATTATCGTGGCGGAAAAACGCCGCAAAATGAAAAGTGTGGTACTGACGGGGGCCGTGGTGATCGCCACAGCTCTGTTATTGATGGCATTAGCCAGCACTCTGTGGCAATGGGTACTGCTGCTGTTACTGTACTTCTGGGGCTTCAATCTGATGGAAGCCAGCCTGCCATCCTGGCTCAGCAAGGTGGCACCGGCGGGTGCGAAAGGCAGTGCCATGGGCATTTATTCCAGTATGCAGTTTCTCGGCGCCTTTGTTGGCGGCAGTATCGGGGGCTGGTTACTGGCGCAATACGGCAGTGCGTCATTATTTGTCGCGCTGGGGCTGTTAATGGTATTTTGGGCGTTTATTATCTGGCGCACTAAGGCGCCGCAACACCTGACCAGCGTCCGTCTGGCCATTCGTCAATGCAGCGACCAGCAGCTGCAGCAACTGATGGCATTACCCGGGGTGTCGGAGGTCAGTCCGCTGGCCAGTGAAGGCGCCATTTATTTAAAAGTCAGTGCTGATGCCTTTGATATGCAACAGGCAACAGCCATCGTGAATTCTGCAAACGGAGAACAACATGGGTCGCAGCGTTAATAAAGTGACACTCATCGGTACTCTGGGTCGTGACCCTGAAGTTCGTTTTATGCCCAACGGCAACGCCGTAGCCAACCTGTCACTGGCTACCGACGAAAGCTACAACGATAAACAGACCGGCCAGAAGGTTGAACAAACCGAATGGCACCGCATTACTGTCTACGGCAAACTGGCCGAAATTGTGCAGCAGTACCTGAAAAAGGGCAGCAAAGCCTACTTCGAAGGAAAGCTGCGTACCCGTGAATGGGAAAAAGACGGCATCAAACGTTACACCACCGAGATCATTGCTAACGATATGATGATGCTCGACAGCCGTGGCGATAACATGGGCTCAGCGCAAAGTTACCAGTCACCATCACAAATGATGGGACAAAATAATGCGCCGATGGCAGGCATGGGTCAGATGGGGGCAGCACAACAGGGCTATCAGCAGCCTGCTCCGCAGCAACAGGCTCCTCAACAGCAACAGGCGCCACAGCAGCAACAGGCGCCTCAGCAGCCGATGGCTGCTCCGGGTGGCTACCAGCAGGCACCGCAGCAACAGCCACAACAGGGTGGCTATCAGCAACAGCAACCGCCGCAACAACAACCACCGCAACAACAGCAGCCAGCGCCTCAGCCAAGCAATAGCTTCGACGATTTCGACGACGACATTCCGTTCTGAGTCACCGCGTCTTTCGCATCACAATGCCACGCTCTGCCTCCCCCCATCCTGGTGGGGGTGGAGCAGCAACAACCACCGACCCCAATAATTATTTCTACGGTGATGCCGCATGAATACCTGGCTCCTGCTGGCCCAGCAGCAAATCAGTAAACCGTTTTACAGCCGCTCCGGCTCTCTCAGCATCCTGTTATGCCTGCTGATCTGGCTATTGCTGTTGTGGTATCCGGTACGAAAAAGTGCCGCTGCTCTGCAGAATACCGGCCATACCGCCGGTATTCTGAATATGTTCGGACTGGAAAATCTCAGTTATTGGGCCGTGCCGGAACTCGGAGCTTATTGGGCGCTGGCGCTGTATCTGGTGCCGCTGTTTACCTTATTTATTGCCGCCGATCTGTTTATCAGCGACCGCCAACGTGGCAGCTTGCGGTTTTTATTATTGCGCTGCAGCCGGCTGCAGCTGTTATCCGGACGGGTTACAGGTCAGCTGGCGGTTCAGGCCGGGCTGATTTTATTTTCCCTCCTGGGAGCGACCCTGCTGGCCGCAGTGCGACTCGATAATCCTCTGATCATCGCACAACAACTGCTGCTGGTAATGCTCTGCTGGCTACAGCTGCTGATTGTTGTCCTGCCCTTTATCTTACTAATGGCGTTGCTGTCATTGCGTCTGAACAAGGTTTTTAATGCCGTGTTTATTGCCGCGTTGCTGTTTTTGCTGGGCGATAACCTGCTGCACTGGCTGAACCAGCTGTTACCCGGTGCCGCTTATCTGGCCTACCTGATTCCCGGCAACCAGTTATCTGACATGCTGAATCAGATGCCACAACAAAGCTGGTCGTTGCTGCTCTGGCCTGTTCTGCAGAGTCTGGTGCTGGGCGGCGGCTGCTGGCTGACATTACGGAGGCAAACACTGTGACTGCATTAATCGAATGCCAGCAACTGAGCAAACGTTTTGCTGCCCAGACCGCGCTCGACCAGCTCAGCTTCGAATTGCACAGCCAGCAACCGGTGGCCCTGATCGGTCCTAATGGCGCCGGTAAAAGCACGCTGTTCAGTATTATTTGTGGTTACCAGTTCGCTGACAGCGGCACGATCCGGGTCATGGGACACGCTCCCGGCTCGGCCGCATTGCGTGGTCAGATTGGCGCATTACCGCAGGATGCGTTGTTCGACCCTGATCTGGCGTTATTGCAGCAGCTGCAATTTCTGGCGCGCTTACAGGGCTTCAGCCGGGCTCCGGCATTAACCGAAGCACAGCGGGTATGCGAGCTGATGGGACTGGCCGATAAGCATAAGGTTTTACCATCGCAGCTCAGCCATGGTATGAAAAAACGCCTCAGTATCGCCCAGGCACTGATTGGCTCACCCAAACTGGTGTTACTGGACGAACCCACCGCCGGACTGGACCCGGAAAATGCCCTGAACATCCGCCGTTGTATCGAACAGCTGGCCGATGACACCCGCTTTATTATCAGCTCGCACAACCTCAGCGAACTGGAAAAGCTCTGTTCTCAGGTGTTATTTCTTAATCAGGGACGGTTACAACTGCAGCAGAACCTGCAGCAACAACACAGCAACCTGCTGACTTTACAGTTGTGGCAAAGTCACGCTCAGCTACCCGATGCCATCCGTCAGCTGAGCGGCGTCCGTCAGGTGAAACAGCAACGGGAGCAACTGCAGATCGATTACGACCAGCAGCACAATCCGGCACTCGACCAGCAGCTGTTACAGCTGTTGGCCAGACTGGACATCCGCTACCGCCAGCTCAGTCATGGTCAGTCGCTGGAACAGCAGTTATTCGACCTCGGTTGATACCTGAATCAGCTCAGCCAGTGATGCTTCCAGCCGGTCACCGCTGTGTAACGGGCCCACGCCCGCCGGAGTTCCGGTTAACACCAGATCGCCCGGCTCCAGTGTGAACACCGAGCTGATATGCGCCAACAGTGGCAACACCGGAAACAACATATCGCGGCTGTTACCATCCTGCTGCAGCTCACCATTACGCACCAGCTTCAGCGACAGGTTGTGCCAGTCCGTTATCTGATCAGCACTGACCATAGCAGACAACGGACAGGAGCCATCAAAGGCTTTGGCCCGTTCCCACGGGTGGCCTTTTTGTTTCAGCTGATCCTGCACATCGCGCAGCGTGAGGTCCAGCCCCAGGCCAACACCGGCAATGGCCGCACGGCAGTCTTCTTCGCTGGCGTTATGCAATGATTCATTGATCAGGATGGCAATTTCCAGCTCATGGTGCACACTGCCCTGATGCTGTGGAATACGTAGCGGCAATGCCATGTCCACCAGCGCCGATGCCGGCTTCATAAACAGGATAGGTTGTGATGGGATGGGGTTATTCAGCTCTTTGGCATGGGCGGCATAATTACGCCCGACACACACAACTTTGCCGATTTGCATCTCGGCGATATGACCATTAATTCTGGGGAAAAACATAACAGACCTCGTATCACAGAGGCCCCAGTATAACGTTAATGGTTGCGGATGAGTTCACTCAGCTCGCGGTTCACTGCTTCCGGACTGAGATTAAACTCCAGCAAGCGGCGCAGACTGGTCATACTGTCGAGATCCATCGAATCACAGGCACAACCCACCACATCGTCGTCGATATGGACCACGGAACACTGCATGGCAATGGTTTGTTCGGCGGATAACTCCAGCAAAATATCGATCTGTTGCTCCAGATGCCAGTTAACCCCTTCCGGCAGCACCAGCAAAATGCCACGCAGACTGATATCCAGGCAATGAGTTTCCAGCGTCTGAGCGGCCACAGTGACCTGCACCCGGTTGAAAAAATGGACGCGCTGAAAGTGGCGTTGCTCCATGAATGAGAACTCTTGGCTGATACTTATGACTTAGGTTTAGCTGATTCAGGGGATTTAGCAAACGACTGTTATCTGATAGCTGGGATAAATGATAGGAATTAAGGGTTATTAACGGCCGGAAGAGTTGCTTGCTTTTTAAAGCAACAACCTGGCCTTGCAGCAGAATCGCCAGCACAGGGATGTGCCGGCGATTCTGCTGACTGCCAAGGCGACTGAAAGTTAAGCCAGACGCTTATATTTCATCCGCTTTGGCTGCGCATCATTTCCCAGACGCTTCTTACGGTCTTCTTCATATTCACTGTAGTTACCTTCAAAGAAGGTCACCTTAGAATCGCCTTCGTAGGCCAGAATGTGGGTAGCGATACGATCCAGGAACCAGCGATCGTGAGACACCACCATCACCGCACCCGGGAAAGCATCAATCGCTTCTTCCAGCGCCCGCAGGGTTTCGACGTCCAGGTCGTTGGACGGTTCATCGAGCAGCAACACGTTTGCACCCTGTTTCAGGGTATACGCCAGCTGCAGACGGCCACGTTCACCCCCCGACAGATCACCGACGCGCTTCTGCTGATCGCCACCTTTAAAGTTAAAGCGGCCAATATACGAACGGCTTGGATATTCTTTGCCATTGATGTTCAGCATATCCATACCATCTGAGATGGCTTCCCATACGGTTTTGCTGTCATCCAGTTCATCCCGCAACTGCTCGACAAACGCCAGCTTAACCGTTTCACCCAGCACCACTTCACCGCCATCCGGGGTTTCACTGCCGTTAATCATCCGGAACAGGGTCGACTTACCAGCACCGTTACCACCGACAATACCAACAATGGCGCCGGCCGGAACGCTAAAACTGAGATCATCGATCAGCATCCGGTCGCCAAACGATTTGCTGACGTTATGGAACTCAATCACCTTGTCACCCAGGCGCGGACCCGGTGGAATATAGATTTCGTTGGTTTCGTTACGTGCCTGGAACTCGCGCGAGTTCATTTCTTCGAAACGGGCCAAACGTGCTTTGCTTTTCGCCTGACGACCTTTGGCGCCCTTACGCACCCACTCCAGCTCGTGTTTGATGGCTTTGGCGTGCGCATCTTCTTCTTTCTTTTCCTGCTCTAAGCGTTTTTCTTTCGCTTCCAGCCAGGTGGTGTAATTGCCCTGATACGGAATACCGTGGCCACGATCCAGCTCCAGAATCCACTCCGCACAGTTATCGAGGAAATAACGGTCGTGGGTAATCGCCACCACAGTACCCGGGTATTCTTCCAGGAACTTCTCCAGCCAGCCAACCGACTCCGCATCCAGATGGTTGGTCGGTTCGTCGAGCAACAACATATCCGGCTTCGACATCAACAAACGGCACAAGGCCACCCGGCGACGTTCACCACCAGACAATTTGCTAACATCGGCATCCCAGGGTGGCAGTCGCAACGCATCCGCAGCAATTTCCATCTGACGGTCGACATCATGACCACCGGCGGTTTCGATAATCGCTTCCAGCCGCCCCTGCTTTTTCGCCAGCGCATCGAAATCGGCATCCGGCTCAGCGTAGGCCGCATAGACCGCATCCAGTTCGGCTTTGGCATTCATCAGTTCCGCCAGACCGTCTTCGACGTTGCCTTTAACGTCTTTATCCGGATCCAGCTCCGGCTCCTGCGGCAGGTAACCGATATTCAGATCCGGCTGTGGCCGGGCTTCACCAATAAAGTCGCTATCGACACCCGCCATAATGCGCAACAGTGTGGATTTACCCGCGCCATTCAGGCCGAGCACACCAATTTTGGCACCGGGGAAAAAAGACAGCGAAATATCGCGCAGAATCTGACGCTTAGGCGGCACAATTTTGCCTAAGCGGTTCATGGTAAATACGTATTGAGCCATGCCCACCTACCTGTAAAAGAATATCGCCGGTATGGTATCAGGCCTGCCAGGGGAAAACAGCCAGTCAACGGCAAAGCAGGTAAAAGTAAAGCTGTTCAAACTTACGTCAGCATCACCACACAATAGTGCCCGACGTGTAATATTGGATGCAGACAGCTATCAGACCTGGTCAATCACCGATTGTCCGCCCCGCTGACAGCCACCAATGCCTGAAAGGCCGTCTATACTTGGGGGATATATTTATAATTAAGACCCGGTATTAATGGATTTTTATTCGTCTAACAGTTCCAGTCCTGAGCCGCAGGAACGCTCCCGTACACGCCTTAATCTGTCACTGTTTCTGCTCAGTTTTGTTTTTCTGGTGTTTGTACTGTTTCACAATGCATACCAGCAATGGCAACAGGATCAGGCACGATTTACGGAAACAGTTACCACTACGGTGAAAAACTACAGTGAGCAGGTCAACCTGCTGGCACAGGCCGGCCTGCACGCCAACCAGACCTTTGCCCGCACCCATGCCGAACGCCTGGGTCGCTATCTGGCAGCCCCGGATGCCGAGGTTGAAGAGCAACTGTGGCAGGATATGACATCGGCGTTTTTTAACCTGACCGGCTTTTTTATTTATTCCCCCAACGGCGAGAAGCTGAATCACCATGGTCAACTGCTGAATGCCGAAGAGCCGGCGGCAATCGGCCATGAAATACTCAGTCAGGGGCCTGACGGAGGAATCTTTTCATTACGTTATGGCAGCCGCGGCGGCTATTACATTTACACCAGCTTTCAGCTGCGCCAGCAGCGTTATGTACTGGTGATCCGGCGCTCATACAGCAAGATGTCGGCCATTGTTTATCAGGGCAATTTTCCCGGCTTTGAGATGGCCATTATCGATCGTCGTAACAACCGTATTTCGATGCGCGAATTCTATTACGCCAATTCAGACTCTGC
This sequence comes from Bacterioplanoides pacificum, assembly GCF_042648445.1. Lineage (NCBI taxonomy): Bacteria > Pseudomonadati > Pseudomonadota > Gammaproteobacteria > Oceanospirillales > Oceanospirillaceae > Bacterioplanoides > Bacterioplanoides pacificum. Next base: position 259,787 of record NZ_JBHRYB010000001.1, on the reverse strand, counting down.
GCCTGAACTGCTGCCGCAGGAACAACAAAATATCATCACCCGGCAAGCCTTGGCACACACCCCCTGGGATGTGATCGCACTGCCGGAACAACAGGAGCAAAACGAACGTTTGTGGAACCGCCTGAAACAACCGGCACTGGTGCTGCTGATATTCAGCGTACTGGCACTGGTGTTGTGGTTTTATTTACGCGGCAATGAACGTAAAGCCCGGCGGCTGGAAAACATTCGCAGAGAAACAGAAAAACGAGCAGACAAAGCCCTGCTCTCTATCGACGAGGCACTGATTTCAACCGATGAAAAAGGCCTTGTTAACTACACCAACCCAAAAGCCGCCGCGTTAATCCGCGAAAATGGCCTGGGCGAGTTTATTGGCCTTCCCCTCAGTCAGGCCTGGCCGGAGCCAGAAGCGTTATGGAACCGCGGCCTGGACAGTGAAGAGCTGGAGTTATTACATGAAAATGGCCGTAAACTCAGCGCCCGTGTCGGTGACGAGGAACGGATTTTCGAACAAAGTTATAACCCGTTATACAACGGTCGTCAGATTGAAGGCATCGTCTGGTTATTACGCGATGTCACCGAAGCCGAACAGGCCACCCGGGCGTTATCTGAGAGTCGCTCACGTTACAAAGCCTTGTTTGAAGAAGCCGGCGTCGCCCACTGCCTGATTGATATGAACCGCTATCAGGGCGACGTTAAAGACCTGATCATGGTCAGCGCCAACGACGCCGCAGTGCAACTGACCCAGGCCCGGGATCTGCAACATTTATTACGCGATTATCAATCGCTGATCAGCTCCTCATTCGGGGACTTCCGCAAAGCTATTGATCGTGGCCGGAAGCTCAAACTGGACACCACTGAATTCGAATTACAGCTGACCACCTTCCGCGGTGAACATATCGATGTATGGGCCAATTTGTCATTACGCTCCGGTGCCGAAGGCATCGCGCTGATGACGCTGCTCGACATCACTGAACGCAATCGTATTGCTGAAGAAACCCGTGAGCGCGAAGCGTTCTGGGGCAAGGTCATGAAAGCCATGCCCGATCTGGTATATGTGTTACGTCCGACCGATCAGCAACCGGAGCTGATTTTCCACAATCGCTCGCTGGCTGACTTTCTCGGCTATTCCTATCACCCGCAAACCAGTGAAGACTGGCTCTCGTTATCCCATCCGGAAGATGCCAGCTGGTTGAAAAGCCATGGCAGCCAGTTGACGAATCTGCTGGAGGATGAAACCGGGGAATTTACTGCTCGTTTTATCCATGCCAACGGCAGCGTGCATATTATTAATTTTACGTACACCAGTTTTGCCCGGAACCAGAACGGCGACGTCGAAAGTATTGTCGGCACAGCACGGGATGTGACCGGCGATATTGAGAAACAGGAGCAGATTGTTGAAAGTGAGCGCCGCTACCGTTTATTAGCCGAAAATATCACCGATGTGATCTGGGCCACGGATGCCCAACTGAATTTTAATTTCGTCAGCTCTTCGGTGGAAAAAACCCTCGGTTATAAGCCGGATGAATTACTCAATAAAGGCCTGTTAACCGTTTTCCGCGATAACGATTTGCGCCGTTTAATGAAAACCCTGCGCCAGCATATCAATATCGCGTTACGCCGCCCGACTGGCCTGCCACAGAAAAACATCGTGATTCGTCAGGACCTGATTGCCACGGCCAAAGCAGGCAACATCATTACCATGGAGATTCAGGCCAGCTTATTGTGGAATGATCAGGGAGAGTTGCAGGGTATTTCCGGTATTTCCCGTGATGTGACCGAAGCCCGCCAGCTGGAACAGGAACTGCAGCTGGCAGCCGAGGTTTTTGAAAATTCCAACGAAGCCATCCTGATCACCGATCGTTCGATGAACATCGCCAGTACCAACAAAGCGTTTCAGGCCATTACCGGTTACGACCCTCAGAATGTGATTGGCCATACGCCGGACTTTCTCATTTCTCCCGAGCGTCACGACATCAGTTTCTTTGAAGAAATCGGAGAGGCTCTGGTGATCGACGGTTATTGGCAGGGAGAGATCTTTTATCAGCGGGCAGATGGCGACGTCCGCACCGGCTGGGCCGGGGTCAGTGCCATTCGCGATGAACACCGGGAAGTACAGAGTCTGATTATTATTATGTCAGATATTACCGAACGGAAAGCCATCGAAGAGCGTATCCACAAACTGGCCTATTACGATCCGTTAACCGGATTGCCTAACCGCAGTCAGCTGCATGAACAACTGGACGTGCTGGTCGCCCAGGCACGCCACAAAGATGAATCCGTAGCGCTGTTATTTATCGACCTGGATCGTTTTAAACCAATTAATGATTCCATGGGACACCCGGCCGGCGATCAGGTCCTGAAACAGGTGTCTGAACGATTAATGCAGTGCGTGAAAAAACACGATCTGGTATGCCGTATCGGCGGCGATGAATTTACCGTAGCACTGGGCCATCAGAAAAACGGCGACAGTGCTGCCGATACCGCCGTTAAAGTGGGTGAACGTATTTTACACGCCATCAACCAGCCCTTTAAGCTCGGCCAGCGCGAAGTGTTTATCAGCGCCAGTATCGGTATTTCCATTTTCCCCCACGACGGCGACAGTGTGATTGAGCTGTTAAAAAATTCCGATATGGCGATGTATCACGCCAAAGAACTGGGGCGTGATAACGTACAGTTCTTCGATCAGAAGATGAACCAGAAAGCGGTTGAATTACTGGAGCTGGAAAACGATTTACGCCATGCCTTAGCGCGTGACGAGCTGGAACTTTACTTCCAGCCACAATATCAGTCGGCAACCGCACAGGTAGTTGGTGTCGAAGCGTTATTACGCTGGAATCATGCCCGTAAAGGCCAGATTTCTCCCGGACTGTTTATCCCGATCATTGAAGATACCGGCCTGATTATTCCGATTGGCCGCTGGGTACTGGAGCAGGCCTGTCTGAAATTTGCTGACTGGAAAAAACAAGGCAGCCAGCTGCAACGCGTTGCTGTCAATGTGTCGGCCCGGCAGTTTAAGCAATACGATTTTATTCAGGAAGTGGAACACGCCATTCAGCAGGCAGGGATCGAACCACAACAACTGGAACTGGAACTGACAGAAAGTATCCTGATTGACGATCTGGAACTGACGCTGGAAGTGTTAACCGCACTGCGCAATGTCGGGGTACGTACTGCGATTGATGATTTTGGAACCGGCTATTCATCACTTAATTACCTGAAACAGTTTACCGTCGATACATTAAAAATTGATCAGAGTTTTATTCGCAACCTGCCGGATAATACCGACGATGCACAAATTACCCGAACCATTATCGCCATGGCCCACAATCTGAGGCTAGGGGTTATCGCCGAAGGGGTGGAAACGGTGGAGCAACTGGGCTTTTTACAGGACGCTGAGTGTGAAGAAGTTCAGGGATTTTTATTCAGCAAGCCACTGCCTGAAAGTGAATTATTGCACTGCCTGAATACGGATCAGAGTGCATCAGAGGTCACTCAGGATGATGAATAACGGACTGCCCGCCAGTGCCTTGTTAGCACTCGCTGCTGCCAGCCAGAGCCAGGCGTTAAGTGCGCCGGATGATAACGAAATCCGGTATCGCATCAGTCATTATCAGCAGCGGGATTTTCCCGCAAACCGGGTCAGTTCAGGTTCAACCCAGGCCTATCAGATTGATATTCAGCAACTCGGCTGGCGGCAGAAACTGGCCGACAACTGGGTCTTAACCGGCGCCGCCAGCTATGAAAGCATGAGTGGTGCATCCCCACTGCAAACCTTCAGCAACAGCAGTGGCCAGAGTCAGGTGATTATGAGCGGCGCCAGCATTGAAGAGCAGCGCCGCGACTTCCGCCTCAGCAGTGAACATTATTTTTCCCGGGGATTATTGGCAGCGGGTTATTACCAGTCAGACGAAAACGATTACCAGGCCAAAGCCGGTAACCTGCGCGCCGAACTGGAACTGAATTCGGCATTAACCACACTGGCCGCTTCTTATGCCTATTCACGCGACCGGCTGAATCCGAGTGAGCCACAACTCAGCGTCAAACGGCAGCAGGCTCGTGGTGAAATCAAACAACAAAGTGAAGGTTATATCAGCCTGACTCAGGTATTAAATAAATACGAAGTCGTGCAGCTGAGTATTGGCCGTAAACAAATAAGCGGTTATCTGGACGACCCTTATCGCAATATCGACAGCCGCCCGTCACAACGTCTGGCCACCATCAGTGGCGTCAATTATCGCTTTTATATGAAACCCTGGAGCGGCGCTTACCATCTGGATTACCGTTATTATCAGGATGACTGGCAGGTGCGTTCACACACGCTGAAACTGTCCTGGTTACAGGATATTAACTCTTGGTTGCGCTGGCGTATCGGCACCCGTTATTACCGCCAGCAACAAGCCGGGTTTTATTCGCTGGACGCCACTCAGACCAGTCGCCACCAGACGAACGACGCCCGGTTATCAGCCTATGGCGCGCTGCAATGGTCAACCGGTATTGATCTGACGCTGGCGGCTACCCAGCTGAGTTTTGACTGGCAATCGTATCGCAGCAGCGAAGACTGGGGGCCGGCGGGTGATAACCGGGAAACCCCGACGCTGATTCATTACGACCTCTGGTCTGTCGCCATTCGTTACCGTTATTAGCCACGTTTTCTGGCCGCAACTAATAACGGTAACCACGTAATAATTCACCACCGGAGCGCACCAGATCACTTAACACCTGACGATTGGCCGATACCAGCTCGCTGCCCTGACGCGTTTCCCGGGCAATGTTGCGGATACGGGCAACATTATGACTGACCTCTTCAATGACGTTACTTTGCTGCAATACCGTATCCGCGACCTGAGCGATGCGCGCAGCCACCGCATTTACATCGTCGGTGGCCTGCTGCAAGCCATCGCCGGTGGTTTCAGCAAAACCGCGTCCGTCATGGGCCTGCTGTACGCTGCGCTGCATCACAGTTACCGCTTTTAATGCCTCACTTTGCAGCGCCTCCGTCATGCTCTGAATCTCTTCCGTCGACTCGTGAGTACGTTGTGCCAGCGAGCGTACTTCATCGGCCACCACGGCAAAGCCGCGCCCGGATTCCCCCGCCCGGACGGCTTCGATCGCCGCATTTAACGCCAACAAATTCGTTTGTTCAGAAATATTACGGATAACATCCAGGATGCTGTCGATTTGTTGCAGGTCCTGTTCCAGTTTACTGACCACCGCCGCCGCATGATCAACCGATTCAGAAGCCTGTGTCACAGCTTCTACGGTACGGTTCATTTTATCGTTAGAATCACCAATCTGCTGCCTGACCGCCGCCGTCAGCTGATGAGTATCGCTGGTGTTAGCCGACACCTCCTGCAGGGTTGCTGACAGCTCTTCCACCGCCGATGCCAGGGAATCGGTTTCAGCGTACTGTTGATCCATTCCGCCTTCCGTCTGGGCTGCCACTACTTCTGCCTGCTCCACCGATGCAACAATACGCTCATTGGCGTCCCGGTTATGACGAATCAGTTCACGGAAAGTCACCAGTAACTGGCTGAAGGAACGATTCAGTTTGCCCAGTTCATCTTTACGCCGCTGATCACTGGCCTCCACCTGCAGATTACCCTGCGCCACCTGACTCATCAGCGCCACCATAGCTTCCAGCGGCTGAATAATATTACGCGCTAACAGCGCAGCCAGTAGCAGTACCGCTGCAATGACCAGAATAAATATCAACAACGAACGCTGAGTTAAATCGATAAACTGCGCCTGCACGTCGGTCAGATACACCCCGGTACCAATAATCCAGCCCCAGGGCGCAAATTCTTTAACGTACGACACTTTATCCGCCGGCTGATCAAACTGCGGGCCCTGATAACGGTAATTCACAAAGCCGCCACCAGCGGCTAACACAGCGTCGCGCATCGCCTGCCAGTGCAGCTGACCATCACCATCCCGTACCTGGCTCATATCTTTGCCTTCACGCTGGGGTTTCATCGGATGCATCAGCAAGGTCAGCTGGTGATTATTAACCCAGAAATACCCTTTACCCTCGTCGTAACGTAATGCCCGCAACGCCTCAAAAGCACGTTGCTTAGCCAGCTCGTCACCAAGCTGATCACGTTGCTGATAATAATGATCCACCAGCGCCACGGCGTTATCCACCAGATGGCGGATCTGCTGCTGGCGGCCATCAATTAATAACGAACGACTCTGATAAGCCGCAAATAACTGCACCAGTAAGGCACCGGCCAGTGCCACGGCCACCAGCCCCCATAATTTATTCCGTACGCCGATATGGCTGAGAAAATTCATACTGACTATCCTGAATTTTTATCATTCCGATCAGTATAGAAGGCAAGTGGCAGAGTTCCGGCCTTAATCTGCTTTTTTATCAATAAAGTACTTTATCATGATCTGCATCAGCTCATGGCAGGCGCGCTTTTTTCTCTGCCTGCTCCAGCTGGTTATCCCACTCCGCGCGGGATTGCATAAATAAATGGGCATCGGCGGTTTGCCTCAGTGGTGTATCGAGACTTCCGGCCGGCACCACCAACAGCCTGCCGTCCAGCTGCAACCCAGGCAGAGCCGAACCACAGTTAATACAAAACTGCTTACTGTGAGCACTGCCTGGCAGGGTATACACCCGGTACAGCTCCTCACCTTTCAGCCAGCTCAGCCGGGCGGTGGTAGAAAACAAATTGGCGGCATGAGCCGAGCCCGTATCTTTGCGGCAATGCTGGCAGTGGCATAAATAAAACTGCTCAAAGCAGCCATGAATTTCGAACGCAACGGCACCACATAAACAGGAGCCGGAATGATAATTTGCGGCGGGCATAACCTTCTTCCCTGACAATAAAACCTCACTTTACGTGCCGTGTTCACCAAGCTCAATCACCCGGCACAGAAAAATAAAAACATCAGCCAAACAAACGGATATTTTCCGCCGCCAGCGGGAATTGCTGGCCTGATGGGCATTGGTCTGGCTGTCGATACCATTAACGACCAGAGTATCGGCGTGAAGGATTTTCAATTTGAACTTTATTGTTTCTCAAGTGCCAGCGGCGCGACTTTGGGGTAGAATGCCCGCCTGAAATTTTCTCCTAAAAAACTCAACCATTGAGTCAATTTTTCATACGAGCCATACCTAAGAGGATAGCTGCATGTTTAGCCGTGATATGAACATTGCCGATTTCGACCCAGCCTTATGGGAAGCAATGCAGGCAGAAGACGCACGCCAGGAACACCATATTGAACTGATCGCGTCTGAAAACTACACCAGCCCTCGTGTAATGGAAGCCCAGGGCTCCCAGCTGACCAACAAATACGCCGAAGGTTATCCAGGCAAGCGTTATTACGGTGGTTGTGAGCACGTTGACGTGATCGAACAGCTGGCCATCGACCGCGCCAAAGAACTGTTCGGCGCACCGTACGCCAACGTACAGCCACACTCCGGCTCTCAGGCCAACGCTGCCGTTTATATGGCTCTGTGCCAACCAGGCGACACCATTCTGGGTATGAGCCTGGCACACGGTGGTCACCTGACTCACGGTGCGGCGGTATCTTTCTCTGGCCGTATCTACAACGCTGTTCAGTATGGTCTGAACCCGGAAACCGGCGAAATCGATTACGCTGAAGTTGAACGTCTGGCTAAAGAACACAAGCCTAAGATGATTGTGGCTGGTTTCTCGGCTTACTCGCGCGTGGTGGACTGGAACAAGTTCCGCGAAATCGCCGATGCCGTAGGTGCCTACCTGTTCGTTGATATGGCCCACGTTGCTGGTCTGATCGCTGCTGGCGTATACCCTTCTCCGGTTGGTATCGCTGACGTTGTAACTACAACGACTCACAAAACTCTGCGTGGTCCTCGTGGTGGTCTGATCCTGGCGAAAGAAGACGAAGAGCTGAACAAGAAGCTGAACTTTGCGGTATTCCCTGAATCTCAGGGTGGCCCACTGATGCACGTCATCGCTGCTAAGGCCGTGTGCTTCAAAGAAGCTATGTCTGAAGAGTACAAAACTTATCAGGCACAGGTAGTTAAAAACGCTCAGGCGATGGCCAACACCTTCATCAGCCGCGGAATCAACGTGGTTTCCGGCGGTACCGACGATCACCTGTTCCTGGTTGACCTGATTGGTAAAGAGTACACAGGTAAAGATGCTGACGCCGCTCTGGGCCGTGCCAACATCACTGTGAACAAAAACTCTGTTCCAAACGATCCTCGTTCTCCATTCGTTACTTCTGGCCTGCGTATCGGTTCCCCAGCCGTAACCAGCCGTGGTTTCAAAGAAGCCGAGTGTACCGACCTGGCGAACTGGATCTGCGACGTACTGGATGCGCTGGAAAACGGCAATTCAGAAGCTGTAGAAGCAGAAGTAAAAGCCAAAGTTTTGGCTGTCTGTGAGAAGCTGCCGGTTTACAAATAAACCGACCTCTGGTTTCAGAACCGTTTAAACAACACCCCGCCAGATTATTCTGCCGGGGTGTTTTTAGTTACGTTAGGGTTATTAGTTATCTGACAGTTTATTTATTACAGGAATTCTTCCAACATAACTCCTGGTAGCTAAAACTCATAACAAATCAATCCTCCTTGAGATAACAGCCGTACTTTTCTCTCTCTTTATTATTTATAAGAGGAGTCATTCTAAGCTTCCAGTCAAAATCCTTATAGGGAACATAGTTATACCAGTAGTCAGGGTCGGTCTGGCGCTTTTTAAACTCCCTTTCGCTCATATGAATAATCCGTAACCGCTGGGTTTTCTCCCACCCCGGAAACTCATATACTTTGGTTTTATCTAAGTTCATTTCTGATAACAGCGGAAGGTGGAATATATTCTCAAATACGGAGATATCATTATCATACAGATTAAGATCTTCCAGGCAGTTCAGGTTTTCCAGACCTTCTATCTTTTTGATATCGGTGATTGCTAAAATCAGTTCATTCAGTTTTGGCAGACCTTCCAGATGCTCAATCCGTTTTATCGGCGATTCAATTACACTGATCGTCTTCAGAAATGGTTTATTCTGAACACCATCCAGTGACGTAATGTTTGCATATGAAATAAAAATATAATTAAGATTTTTTAAAGACCGAATAGCCGATATACTTTTTATAGGGACTTTGAATAATCGTAGATTTTTCAATTCTTTAAGGTATTTCAACTCATCAATTTTAGTCATACCTGGAGAATTTCGAATAGACAAATACTCAAGCTTTGTAAGTTTTGACAAAAAACTGGAATCTGATATTTCAAATGACCTAATCTCAAGGTCTTTTAAATCAGTTAATCTTTCAATGCTACTGAAATTAGTCGATTTTTTTCCACCGCTGAATATGAATCTGGTTAAACCTTCAGGTAGCATCGACAAATCATACTCATCGTTGTCATTAACCCATAAGTATAGAAATTTTAGTCTCTCAAGCCCCTTTAAAAAGGATATACTATAGATATTACGAGCCTCTAGGTCCAGCCACTTAATATTATTAAATTTAAATTTCGACAAGTCGTCACCATAAAAATCTATTGAAAGATGTTGTATATTTTTAAATCCGGAAACATCCATGATGCTATCTATTACCGTCTCCCCCAGGTTTATATATTCAATAGAAGACTCTTTCTTTACATCAATATCTCTAATTTTACAGGGATCACATTCAAAAACTTTTATATTCTTAAAATCCGATAGCATACTAAGATCAGAGAATTCAGAAAAACTCAGATTAAGATACCAGATATCACCATTATTATTTAATGCATATTGATATGGTAAAAAATATTCGTAAAAAAAACCGGCCTTATCGAAAACAACTAATTCTTCTTCATCCATAATTTCATTGTTATTTTTATCACGTAACAAATTACCATTATTATTAGATATAAAAACCTTCCCCAATGCATCAGTTACCGGACCAAACTTTTCTTCCGGCACACCTAAATGTGCTGCTAACTTTTTTATCTGTGCTGCGTCATGTTCGGAAATGGGCACATCATGGTGCATAAATTTCTGAGCATGACCAAGACCCGATACCAGCAATAATAAGGTAAAAACGAGTATTGATTTAAAATTAAATTTTCCCATAAATGTTCACTGAAATTTAGTTATTGATAATAATCAATCTTCCTTGAGATAACAGCCGTATTTCTTACGCTCATCATTTGTAATATATGGGTTCATTCTTAGCTTAAGATCAAATTCTTTATAAGGAACATCACGATACCAGTAATCCGGGTCGGTCTGGCGCTTTTTAAACTCCCTTTCATTCATATGAATAATCCGTAAGCGCTGGGTTTTCTCCCACCCCGGAAACTCATATACTTTGGTTTTATCTAAGTTCATTTCTGATAACAACGGAAGGTGGAATATATTCTCAAATACCGAGATATCATTATCGTACAGATTAAGATCTTCCAGGCAGTTCAGGTTTTCCAGACCTTCTATCTTTTTGATATCGGTGATCGCTAAAATCAGTTCATTCAGTTTTGGCAGACCTTCCAGATGCTCAATCCGTTTTATCGGCGATTCAATTACACTGATCGTCTTCAGAAATGGTTTATTCTGAACACCATCCAGTGACGTAATGTTTGCATATGAAATAAAAATATAATTAAGATTTTTTAAAGACCGAATAGCCGATATACTTTTTATAGGGACTTTGAATAATCGTAGATTTTTCAATTCTTTAAGGTATTTCAACTCATCAATTTTAGTCATACCTGGAGAATTTCGAATAGACAAATACTCAAGCTTTGTAAGTTTTGACAAAAAACTGGAATCTGATATCTCAAACGACCTAATTTCAAGGTCTTTTAAATCAGTTAATCTTTCAATGCTACTGAAATTAGTCGATTTTTTTCCACCGCTGAATATGAATCTGGTTAAACCTTCAGGTAGCATCGACAAATCATACTCATCGTTGTCATTAACCCATAAGTATAGAAATTTTAGTCTCTCAAGCCCCTTCAAAAAGGATATACTATAGATATTACGAGCCTCTAGGTCCAGCCACTTAATATTATTAAATTTAAATTTCGACAAGTCGTCACCATAAAAATCTATTGAAAGATGTTGTAGATTTTTAAATCCGGAAACATCCGTGATTCTTTCTATCTCTGTCACCCCAAGATTTAAATATTCAATAGAAGACTCGTTCTTTATGTCAACATCTCTAATTTTACAGGAGTGACATTCAAAAACTTTTAGATTTTTAAAACCTGATAACATACCAAGATCTGAGAAGTCAGAAAAACTCATATTAAGATACCAGATGTCACCATTATTATCTAATGCGTATTGATATGTTATTAAATAGTTATGGAAAATACCTGCCTTATCATAAAAAACTGGCTCTTCTTCATCCATAATTTTATTATTGTTTTTATCACGTAACAAATTACCATTATTATTAGATATAAAAACCTTCCCCAATGCATCAGTTGCCGGACCAAACTTTTCTTCTGGCACACCTAATTGTGCTGCTAACTTCTTTATCTGCGCTGCGTCATGTTCGGAAATGGGCACATCATGGTGCATAAATTTCTGAGCATGACCAAGACCCGATACCAGCAATAATAAGGTAAAAACGAGTATTGATTTAAAATTCAATTTTTCCATAAATGTTCACTGAAACTTAGTTATTGATAATAATCAATCTTCCTTGAGATAACAGCCGTACTTTTCTCTCTCTTTATTATTTATAAGAGGAGTCATTCTAAGCTTCCAGTCAAAATCCTTATAAGGAACATAGTTATACCAGTAGTCAGGGTCGGTCTGGCGCTTTTTAAACTCCCTTTCATTCATATGAATAACCCGTAACCGCTGAGTTTTCTCCCACCCCGGAAACTCATATACTTTGGTTTTATCTAAGTTCATTTCTGATAACAGCGGAAGGTGGAATATATTCTCAAATACCGAGATATCATTATCATACAGATTAAGATCTTCCAGGCAGTTCAGGTTTTCCAGACCTTCTATTTTTTTGATATCGGTGTTCACTAGAATCAGCTCATTCAGTTTTGGCAGACCTTCCAGATGCTCAATCCGTTTTATTGGCGATGCAATCACACTGATTTTCTTCAAAAATGGTTTATTCTGAACACCATCCAGTGATGTAAGGTTCGTATCTGAAATGCCTATATGCTTAAGATTTTTTAATGATCGTATAGCCGAGATACTGTCAATAGGGATCCGGACTAAATGGATTTCTTCCAGATGATCAAGAAATTCCAATCCATCAACTTTATTAATATTTGGAGAATCGCTAATAAATAAATATTCTAAGTTTTTAAGCTTTGACAAAAAACTGGTATTTGATAATGCATCCGACCTCAAGTCTAGATCTTTTAAATTAGTTAATCTTCCAATACTACTGAAATTAGTTGATTTTTCGCCACCGCCAAGTATAAACCTGGTTAAACCTTCAGGTAGCATCGACAAATCATACTCATCATTATCATTAACCCACAGGTATAGAAATTTAAGGCTATCAAAGTCTTTTAAAAAGGAAATATTATCAATATTATGAGCTTTAAGATCCAGCCACTTAATATTATTAAATTTAAATTTCGACAAGTCATTACCATAAAAATCTATTGAAAGATGTTGTAGATTTTTAAATCCGGAAACATCAGTAATGCTTTCTATCGATGCCCCTCCCAGGTTTAAATATTCAATGGAAGACTCTCGTTTTAAATTAATATCTCTAGTTTTACAGGAGTGACATTCAAAAACTTTTAGATTTTTAAAACCTGATAACATACTAAGATCTGAGAAGTCAGAGAAGCTCATATTAAGATACCAGATATCACCATTACTATTTAATGCGTATTGATATGTTATTAAATAATTATAAAAAATACCTGCCTTATCAAAAACAACTAATTCTTCTTCATCCATAATTCCATTGTTATTTTTATCACGTAACAAGTTACCATTACTATTAGATATAAAAACCTTACCTGATGCATCAGTTGCCGGACCAAACCTTTCTTCCGGCACGCCTAAACGTGCTGCTAACTTCTTTATCTGCGCTGCGTCATGTTCGGAAATGGGCACATCATGGTGCATAAATTTCTGAGCATGACCAAGACCCGAAACCAGCAATAATAAGGTAAAAACGAGTATTAATTTAAAGTTAAATTTTTCCATAAATATTCACTGAAACTTAGTTATTGATAATAATCAATCTTCCTTGAGATAACAGCCGTATTTCTTACGCTCATCATTTGTAATATATGGGTTCATTCTTAGCTTAAGATCAAATTCTTTATAAGGAACATCACGATACCAGTAATCCGGGTCGGTCTGGCGCTTTTTAAACTCCCTTTCATTCATATGAATAATCCGTAACCGCTGGGTTTTCTCCCACCCCGGAAACTCATATACTTTGGTTTTATCTAAGTTCATTTCTGATAACAGCGGAAGGTGGAATATATTCTCAAATACGGAGATATCATTATCATACAGATTAAGATCTTCCAGGCAGTTCAGGTTTTCCAGACCTTCTATCTTTTTGATATCGGTGTTCACTAGAATCAGCTCATTCAGCTTTGGTAGACCTTCCAGGTGCTCAATCCGTTTTATTGGCGATGCAATCACACTGATTTTCTTCAAAAATGGTTTATTCTGAACACCATCCAGTGATGTAAGGTTCGTATCTGAAATGCCTATATGCTTAAGATTTTTTAATGATCGTATAGCCGAGATACTGTCAATAGGGATCCGGACTAAATGGATTTCTTCCAGATTATCAAGAAATTCCAATCCATCAACTTTATTAATATTTGGAGAATCGCTAATAAATAAATATTCTAAGTTTTTAAGCTTTGACAAAAAACTGGTATTTGATAATGCATCCGACCTCAAGTCTAGATCTTTTAAATCAGTTAATCTTCCGATACTACTGAAATTAGTTGATTTTTCGCCACCGCTGAGTATGAATCTGGTTAACCCCTCAGGCAACATTGACAAATCATACGCATCATCGTCATTAACCCATAGATATAGATATTTGAGCCTCTCAAAGCTTTTTAAGAAAGATATATTATTGATATTACGAGATTTGAGATCCAGCCACCTAATATTATCAAGTTTAAAATTTGACAAGTCACTACCATAATAATCCAGTGAAATATATTGTAGCTTTTTAAATCCGGAAACATCAGTGATGCTATCTATCGCTGTCACCCCAAGACTTAAATATTCAATGGAAGATTCTCGTTTTAAATCAATATCTCGGACTTTACAGGAGTGACACTTAAAAACTTTTAGATTTTTAAAACCCGACAACATACTAAAATCTGAAAAATCAGAAAAACTCAGGTCAATATACCAGATATCACCATTATTATTTAATGCATATTGATACGGCATCAAATAACTTAAAAAAACACCTGCTTTATATTCAAGAACTGATTCTTCTTCATCCATAATGTCATTATTATTTTTGTCACGTAACAAGTTACCATTATTATTAGATATAAAAACCTTCCCTAATGCATCAGTTGCCGGACCAAACTTTTCTTCCGGCACGCCTAAACGTGCTGCTAACTTTTTTATCTGTGCTGCGTCATGTTCGGAAATTGGCACATCATGGTGCATAAATTTCTGAGCATGACCAAGACCCGATACCAGCAATAATAAGGTAAAAACGAGTATTGATTTAAAATTAAATTTTTCCATAAATGTTCACTGAAATTTAGTTATTGATAATAATCAATCTTCCTTGAGATAACAGCCGTACTTTTCTCTCTCTTTATTATTTATAAGAGGAGTCATTCTAAGCTTCCAGTCAAAATCCTTATAGGGAACATAGTTATACCAGTAGTCAGGGTCGGTCTGGCGCTTTTTAAACTCCCTTTCATTCATATGAATAATCCGTAAGCGCTGGGTTTTCTCCCACCCCGGAAACTCATATACTTTGGTTTTATCTAAGTTCATTTCTGATAACAGCGGAAGGTGGAATATATTCTCAAATACCGAGATATCATTATCGTACAGATTAAGATCTTCCAGGCAGTTCAGGTTTTCCAGACCTTCTATTTTTTTGATATCGGTGTTCACTAGAATCAGCTCATTCAGTTTTGGCAGACCTTCCAGATGCTCAATCCGTTTTATTGGCGATGCAATCACACTGATCGTCTTCAAAAAGGGTTTATTCTGAACACCATCCAGTGATGTAATATTCGTATCTGAAATATCTATATGCTTAAGATTTTTTAATGATCGTATAGCCGAGATACTGTCAATAGGGATCCGGACTAAATAGATTTCTTCCAGATTATCAAGAAATTCCAATCCATCAACTTTATTAATATTTGGAGAATCGCTAATAAATAAATATTCTAAGTTTTTAAGCTTTGACAAAAAACTGGTATTTGATAATGCATCCGACCTCAAGTCTAGATCTCTTAAATCAGTTAATCTTCCGATACTACTGAAATTAGTTGATTTTTCGCCACCGCTGAGTATGAATCTGGTTAACCCCTCAGGTAACATTGACAAATCATACTCATCATCGTCATTAACCCATAGATATAGATATTTGAGCCTCTCAAAGCTTTTTAAGAAAGATATATTATTGATATTACGAGCTTTGAGATCCAGCCACCTAATATTATCAAGTTTAAAATTTGATAAGTCATTACCATAATAATCCAGTGAAATATATTGTAGCTTTTTAAATCCGGAAACATCCGTGATGCTATCTATCACCGTCTCCCCCAGGTTTATATATTCAATAGAAGACTCTTTCTTTACATCAATATCTTTAATTTTACAGGGGTCACATTCAAAAACTTTTAGATTTTTAAAACCTGATAACATACTAAGATCTGAGAAGTCAGAAAAACTCATATTAAGATACCAGATATCACCATCATCACTTAATGCATATTGATACGGCATCAAATAACTTAAAAAAACACCTGCTTTATATTCAAGAACTGATTCTTCTTCATCCATAATGTCATTGTTATTTTTATCACGTAACAAGTTACCATTACTATTAGATATAAAAACCTTCCCTGATGCATCAGTTGCCGGACCGAACTTTTCTTCCGGCACACCTAAATGTGCTGCTAACTTTTTTATTTGTGCTGCGTCATGTTCGGAAATGGGCACATCATGGTGCATAAATTTCTGAGACCAGGCATATGGAGCCAGCAGCAGATAGATAAATACTATAAAAACTCTCCTACTCATATAAACACTACTCATATAAACACCACTTATTTAACAAAAAACTATAAAAATCATTTTATTCAGGTCAGATAATTAGCCGGGTATTTTTCAAAACTCAATTTATTAAATTCTTCCCAGGATTCACCATAAATTGCATCCTGATTTCTGAAGTATTCATGATCCATTGATATAATCTTTGCGCCTTCCCGGTCTTTTATTTCAAGCTCTTCGCTTATACCATCAGCCGGAATATATTCACCCCGAATCATTTCCCGGGCTACTTCAGAATAACGCTTGCCACTGGAGAATCCATGACCTTCATTAACCGGGTCTGATATATGATTATAAAAATCAACTATATCTTTAACATTTGCAGTAAGCCGAACATCGGCCGACTTGTGCCTTGGATAAACCCGGGTTGTTTCAGTAGGAGCGACACCGATATCGACAATTTTTTCAATCATAGCAACAGGATATCCCTGAAGATACATAGGCACAATCGCTCGCCAGCTTAATGTTAACCACTTAATATCTTTTGATAATGAAAAAACGCTATTATAAGATTCATTGTAGTCAGGCGGTAAGTTATCTTCATACAGATCATGGCATTTTCGACCTGTATATGAAACCTCTGATTCTTTTATTTTGTCAAAATAGTGATTATATATAAAGTGCAAGTTTTCCCGGGTAAGCTCCTGGTAAATGGTGTAACCATCATATACCGTCAATAAAAATAACACGATATTAACACCAGGAATCGCATAACCTAATGCAGTGACTGCAGATTTTTGTGCAACTCTTTTACTGACGGCTTCTAATGCATGGCTTAATATAATCAGTGAGCCTTCTGCTACTTTAATATTCGCTTTAGCATCTTCACCTTTGACATACTCTTCAATCGCTGCAAAGTAAGACAACACCCCGGCTAATGCACCAATATACGGTGCTATTTTTTCTGGATTTATAGCCGCCAATGCTGATGAATATTCTTTACCCAGAATATGCCTGCTGATATCAAAACCTGTCATCGTCTGTAACAGACGATGAGCAACTCCAACGGAGTAAATCAGCTCGGATACAGCTAGCATTGCTTTCATTGACGATTCAATATAATTATCACTGTCAAATGAATCTTTAGCTGTTTTTAATGCATGAAAATGATAACTCAGTGTAACGACCTGCATTAGAATCTTATACCAGCTTTGGCTATTAGCCTTATAAATGGTACTTGCCAGATCCGGAGAGGGATTCCCACGAATGTTATCAGAAGCAAGGCTATTGAGAACAGATCGTGTTTCACTATCGACTCTGATCTTACTTATACCATCTATCCTGCGTAGTGATTTTATATAATCTTTTTTCTTATCTCCTGGGGCACTCGCGATATAACCGGTAATAACGATACTTTGTAAAAATGAAAAGGGCAGCCGCTTGCCATCGATTTCAGAAATGCCACACAAACGAAATAACGCCAGTGGAAATCGTATTTCAAACCCTCCTTTATCACGCGACATTTTTAATGCTATTTCATTATTATAAAGATTAATCAGACTCTGAACCAGGCTCTGAGGTCCGGGAGAATTATGAAAAATACCGGATGCGTATTTTTTCCACTGAAATAAAGCCCAGAGAACCGGATTACAATTATCCGGATGAAGATGATCATCTTCAATATCAGACAGTCTTTCCCTTTCTTTATTCAATGAATCCTTAACAGCTAAATTTATTTTTCTAAATCCAGAATCAGTATACCCGGTAATTTCAATATATTTTTTACCTTTTAAAATTGTTTTATTAAAATCCGATCGTACATCTTCCTCTTCAGAAATATTTTCAACATCATTTATTCTGGAAATCAGATCAAACGCATCCTCAATCCAGGTATTCCATACATCTTCCCTTAAACTGGTTTTTGATAACGCCACAAAACACTCTTTCAGTGTTTCAAATATATGCCCCCAGAATGGCTCTCTCTCCATATAGGGTCCGGAATTCAGCAATGATTCCGGCTCTGAACTTTCTTCGTTTTGAGTATTAGAGTGCTTCAGATACAGGCGAAGTTCTTCCAGAAACTCATCATTTTTTATCGTTTTCCACAGTTCTTCGGCGGCGGCTTCAAGCTCCTCTACATCTGAGGTATGAATAAACTCTGCATCATCGTCAACATTGACCAGACGATCTGTAATCCCGGCGTAGAGTTTATCTATTTCTTCGAGTAACTTCCCGTTAGTCGCATACTCTTCTGAGTCCCGCCTCCCTCCCGGAAAATCGTAATGCATCTGAGCGGTCATGCGCATGGCGCTGAGTGTTTCCAGATTCTCAGAATGAACTTTAACTTTAAGCTCCAGATTTTTTATTTCGCCATTAAGACGATCCAGCTTTTTTGTTATACGCCGATCCCACTCTGGCAGAGTGCAGTGCAACCGGATTGCTTCCGGCTCTTTCTCTTCATTATCGCTAACCGGGACAAACCCACTCCAGGCAGGAGAGTTATCTTCTTCTGCCATCTCAATCAGATTTTTTGTCTTGAAATTTCCACGATTTACCGGGTAAGCAAAAAAACCATACTTACGATCAGTGTAAAAATATTGTGTACTCATAGATTTAAAATATGAGTCGTCCTGCAAAGAAAGCTCCTCTTCAATTTTCTCTTTATCTCCATGGTAATACCCATGCCGTATGTAACTATGGAGAATCCGAACAGGCGTATTCAGTGCTGGCATTTCTTTATTCTGACCAAGCCTCTCAATCTGATTGTAATCTGACAACAGCCTTTCTATATATTTAGAGTCATACCATTCAGACCATGAATTTTCGAGATACTCACGCGTTTTTTTAGCGTAATCGGGATCCAGATTACCTGATTTAAGATCAAAGAACCCCAGATCTTTCGCAATGCTCCGTATATCCCATCCACCATATATTTTATTCGGCTTAATTTCGATGGTTGCATTATCAATATCGATATCATGAAACTTTTTTTCTAAATCAGCAATTTCCAGCGACTGAATGAGATAGCCATATTCATCAGTCAGACCAATGCCAAGTGGTAGCATTGTTTTTGTTTTCTGGAAAAAATCCAGATCAATTTCTGCAGTAGCCAATTGATCCTGAAGTTTGTCTTCTCCATACATCCAATAAAGGATATAGGTATCTGCCACTGGCTCATCAGGATTGTCGTCGTATACAAATCTGACCCGGGTACTCAGCTGTTCGACAGCAATATGACAACTCCCTGCGAGGATCTCCAGATTATCCGATGGATCTGATAGCTGCGACACCATATGAATCCGATTATATTCCCCAATAGCCATCGGCTTCAGAAATTTTTTGAACCATCCTTTGTCTTTTTCTGTCGCCGGTATGTCCTCCTGCTGTAATTGCTTCCAGTCAGGTGAACTGCCATTACCAATATACGCGGTTTTTTGAAGCTCACGTGTAAATTCTTCCAGCTGGTATTCCAGATCTGAACTTTCAATATATTGATATGAACAAAGCTCCTCCAGTGGATAATCACCATTTTTGGTAATATCATTCATTTTTTCCAGTGTTTTCTTATAAAAATTCAACCGATGCTTGTTGTTATCAACAATTTTTATGTAACGCTGACGCAGAATATCATTATCACCATATTCTTCTTTTCTTTCTTCGAGCTGAGTTTCAGCTGTTTTTATCAACACGTCATAAAATGCAATTTTCTTACGATAATATTCAAAATTCCGTATTATTTCTTCCAGAGAGCTGGACATATCAGTTCCTTTAATACTATATATGACAGTTATAAATTTGGATTTTCCAGAAAATCTTCGACGTCTTTACTGCCTGCCAATGAAAATCTTTCACTAATATTGTTGATTTGCCCTGAGTACCGATTCATATCGGATGCAACAGTTCTCTCAACCGGAAATCCTAACTGCCTCATTCTTTCCCGCTTTCCGCTCTCTTCATCAACAGGGTCAAGCTCCGACAATTTCAACGTCAGATACCGCACTAAAGACGGTTGATTCTTATATGGAAAATAGCTTACGACGGCTTTTGTTGTTTTAGCAGGTATTTTTTTTTGTATAAAACCATCGCTATCCGTTGTCTGGTTTTCTTCCGTAGTGATCGCATCCTTATTTCCATCATCAAAAAAAGAAATGTTATATGGGATATCAGCGAGCGGATTCAATTTACGATCAACTAACCTGACAGAAAGATAGTTTTTACGGTTTTTAAGAACGTATTTATGTTTTTTATTCGTTTGCGCCGTTTTACGGTACTTGTCTTTATCAGGAATATGAACTTTATCACCCGGTAATAAACAATGGGGGTTAGTCCTCAGTTTCCTGAAAGATTCATTTTCTGGTGTATCATATATTATCCGCCAATCGGAAAAACCATACTGACGAGCAATCGTCATCATGCATTCTCCCTGCCGGACTGTATGCGTTTTCATGCTTGCTGAGCCTCCTGCTCTGTCATTACACCGGCCCCATCAAACCCGGGAAAGAAAACCTGCGCCTCCAGCTCATCAATCCCTTCTACTCTGGCCCGTCCCTGATCATCCAGCTCCCCTTCGGCATACAGCTCGTCATTCAGATCAAACACCTGATAACGGGCAAAGGCCTCTGGAATATCATCCTCATCAACCAGTTCTATCTCCAGATAATGATTAGGCACTTCATAGGTAACTTCATGCACAATCACGTCATCATTACGGGTATAGGTATTACTGATACTTAAAGGAGCAATCAGATCGGCAGCAACCGACGCTTTAAGGTTTTTATTATCGTTCAGGTCTTTACGAACGTCTTTCTGCCGCTCGCGGATAACAAAAGCTTCAAAACTGTCACCCTGCTCAGCCCGGAATACCCGGCTTTCGCTATTCCAGATTAAGTCGTTGATCTGTTTAACAGGAACCCGTTCTTTATTGGTGTTCAGCACCACCAGAGTCACAGGCACTTCTGCGGGTAGCTCACAACCTTTGGCTGCTTCGATGTTGACAACGAACTGATGTCTTTCTTTTACCTTCGGCTGTGCTGCCGGATTCTTCTGAACCGCCGATGGAGCTGCTTTACGCACCACAACGGGTTTAGGTGGACGCAGAGTCTGCAGCAGAAACTGCAGTTTATTGCGGATCGCCGGTTTAACATAGCTATACACCTGCCAGTGACCGTTGTAACCATAAAAGCTGTCTGACGCCTGAGTCTCCTCACTCTCTTGCCAGAACACTAAGGGGCGGATCGGTTTCTCGTTAATAGTATGAACATAAAATGCCTCGCCCTGTTCCAGGCTGCGTAACACATATTGCGAGAGTTCTTCCGTGCTGACACCGCTCTGCCTTAACCAGTCACTGAAGTTAGATACCGAGTGACGATTGTAACTCTGAACACCAGCCTGGTGATGGTTGGCGGCTGCCTCAACCTGTGAGCGCACAAAGAAGGGATCTTCTAATTGGGGTAAATGACGCCATGCCAGCATCGCGGGGGAAATAAGTTCGGCCATAACAACAGCTCTATCGTCCTTGAAAGCAGAAGTGTCGGATGGCAGGCACTTTAATGGCCGCACAGCACTCGGTCAAGGTAACGGCATTATCATTCAGATATATACAACCTGCGTAGTTTCCCGAATGGCAAAAAGACGCAACAAGCCTTAGTGTTAAAGGACAGTAACTTCGGGATTTCACATGTGGACCATCGGTGCCAGCCGGGTACAGTCGTTAGATGCACAGCCGCATCGCCATCATCATCACCATCATCAGGTGGTGCTTGGCCTGCACGGTGAGGTCTGGTTTGAACTGCCGCCGCGCCAGCAACAGCGTTTTGGCCCGGGGCACGGCTGCCTGTTACCGGGCAACTGCGAACACTCGTTTCATGGTGACAGTGACAACGCGGTGGTGATCATCGACGTCAGCAGCCATGATGGTTCCAATCATCTGATCGACGCCGGTTTATTCGATCAGCTGTTTGCCCAGCCACGCTTTATCGATCTCGACGATAACCTGATCACGCTGGTGCGTAGCCTGGCGCATGAGCTGAGTCAGCGGCCACACGATGTACAGCTGCAACAGCACGTCAGTGGTTTGTTATTACACAGCCTGTTCCACCGGGTAGCCCCCTACCAGGACCCGCAACAGAGTGCCGCCGGGCGGATTGATCTGGCCCTGCTCGATCAGCTGATTGCCAACCGGCTGACGGAGAAGCTCAGCGTTGAGGAGCTGGCCAACGCCTGCCATATGAGCAGCAGTCAGTTTCATTTGCGTTTTCGCCAGTTAACCGGGATGACGCCGTACCAGTACATTTTACAGCAACGGGTACAACAGGCCGCCTGGCTGCTGCAGAACTCTTCGATGACCATTGGTGCTGTCGCCGCTGAAACCGGCTTCGCTAATCAGAGTGCGCTGAATCACGCCATTAAAGCCCGCTTTAATATGTCACCCGGCCAGTTGCGGCAACAGTCGTAAATACCCGTCGCCCAATAATAACAACAGTATCAACAACACTAATTTTTAATCCATCAATAACAATCAGGCAGCGCCCCGGTAAATAAAGCCGTCTTTTATCAACAGAAGTGGTATTTGCGACCAAGGTCGTAAAGGTCGGGTTATTTTTGCCAAATGCCGGAGTTTTTGACAAAAGCCCCGGATTTTTCCACAAGTTTTGACCCTGCCGAACGCGTACCTTTATCTCATTATCCGAAACTTCACGGTGGTAAAAGCCACCCAAACAACAAAAACAGGAGCGCGCGATGAGCGATTTTGATGTAGCCGTGCTGTTCTCAGACGAGGCAAAGCTCAGTCCTGAGGACTGGTATCAGGCGATTGAACAACAATACGCCGTTGATGAAGATGCTTATCTGGCCCAACTGGTCACCCTGGCCGAACCCGATGCCGATCATCGCCATAAAAGCGAAATGCGCGCGCGTCAGATGGTTGAAGCCATTCGTGCCGAAGGCGACGTTGCCCACGCGGTGGATAAACTGCTGCAGGAATACAGCCTGGATAATGAAGAAGGCGTCATCCTGATGTGTCTGGCCGAAGCGCTGATGCGGGTGCCGGATGCCGAAACCGCCGACGCTTTAATCCGCGATAAATTATCCGCTGCCGCCTGGGACGAACACATGGGTCGTTCCGATTCCCTGTTGGTTAACGCCTCAACCTGGGGTCTGATGTTAACCGGTAAAGTGACCGGTATTTCCAACCGTGAAACCTCACCGGGCAATTTATTGTCGGGCCTGATTCAGCGCGCCGGCGAACCTGTGATCCGTGCCGCCATGAACCAGGCGATGAAAATCATGGGCAAGCAGTTTGTATTAGGTCGCAGCATTGATGAAGCGATCAAAAACAGTAAAAACTACCGTGCCAAAGGATATACCTATTCCTTCGATATGCTGGGTGAAGCGGCGTTTACCGACGCCGATGCCGAACGCTATTTTATCGCTTACCGCGATGCGTTACGGACGCTGGCCAACAGCAAATCCCAGTGGCGCGATGACAAACCGGCGCCCAGCATTTCGATCAAATTATCCGCTCTGCACCCACGTTACGAAGAATCCCACCAGCATCAGGTGATGGCAGAACTGGGTGCCCGGGTGATCAGCCTGGTGGAAGAAGCCCGCCAGCACGATATCGCACTGACCATCGATGCCGAAGAAGCCGACCGTCTGGAACTGTCACTGCGCCTGTTTAAGCAGGTTTACCAGAGCCCGGCAGCCCGCGGCTGGGACAAGTTTGGTCTGGTGGTTCAGGCCTATTCCAAACGCGCCACCGCGGTACTCGGATTCCTCAACGCTCTGGCAGCAGAACAGGGTGACGAAATTCCGATTCGGCTGGTGAAAGGCGCCTACTGGGACAGCGAGATCAAACACGCGCAGCAGCTGGGTCTGGCCGATTACCCGGTCTTTACCCGCAAAGAAAACTCCGATGTTTCTTATCTGGTGTGTGCCCGTTATCTGTTGTCGGATCAAACCCGTGGCAATATTTATCCACAGTTCGCCACCCACAATGCCCACACCGTGGCCAGCGTTGCCGAACTGGCGCAGCTGAATCCGGGCCGGGCCTTCGAATTCCAGCGCTTACACGGCATGGGCGACGCGTTGTACGACCGCCTGCTGAGCGAAGAGCGGATCGATGTCCGTATCTACGCCCCGGTGGGTGCGCATAAAGATCTGCTGCCTTATCTGGTACGCCGGCTGCTGGAAAACGGTGCCAACTCTTCATTTGTGCACCGCCTGGTGGATGCCGATACCCCGGTATCCGAGCTGGTACAATCTCCGGTGGCGATGGCCAGCCGCCATGCAGTATTCCGCAACCCGAAAATTCCGCGTTCTGCAGAACTGTTCAGCGACCGGCAAAACTCTCAAGGATACAACTTAGCCGTGGCTTTCGAACGCACCCCCCTGCTCAGCAGCATCCGTGCCTTTGACGACACTCAATGGCAACAACAACCCCTGATTGGCGGCAAAGCCGTAGCCGGTGGCGATGTCCATCCGGTGCTCAGCCCTTACGACCAGCGTCAGACCGTGGGTGAAGTCACCTGGGCAACCGCTGAACAGGCCACTCAGGCACTGGATATCGCCGATGCCGCCTGGTTTGACTGGAACCGTACCCCGATTGTTGAACGGGCGGCTTGCCTTGAGCGCATGGCCGAGCTGATGGAACAACACACCGACGAGCTGATGGCCCTGTGTGCCCGCGAAGCCGGTAAAACCCTGCAGGACAGCATCGACGAAATCCGTGAAGCCGTAGACTTCTGCCGCTATTACGCCCAGCAGGCGCGCGACAACATGCAACTGCCAACCCGGCTGCCTGGGCCAACGGGTGAAAGTAACGAACATTATTACGAAGGCCGTGGCGTCTTCCTGTGTATCAGCCCGTGGAACTTCCCGCTGGCGATCTTTATCGGTCAGGTGGTGGCCGCTCTGGTTGCCGGTAATACGGTATTGGCCAAGCCGGCTGAATCGACCTCGCTGATTGCCGGCCGTGCCGTACAACTGCTGCACCAGGCAGGTGTACCGGGCAACGTCGTTCAGCTGCTGTGTGGCGCCGGTGCCACGATTGGTAATGCACTGGTTCCGGATAGCCGGATTACCGGCATTGCCTTCACCGGCTCCACCGAGACGGCACAACATATCAACCGTACTCTGGCTGCCCGCGAAGGTGCACTGGCTACCTTTATCGCCGAAACCGGTGGTCAGAATGCCATGATCGTTGACTCCACCGCTCTGCCGGAACAGGTGGTTGCCGATGTCATGGACTCTGCGTTTGCGTCTGCCGGTCAGCGTTGTTCCGCTCTGCGGGTACTGTGTGTGCAGGACGACATCGCCGACCGCATCATTGAACTGATCGACGGCGCACTGCAACGGGTGGAAATGGGTGATCCGCAACAATACAGCTGTGATTGTGGCCCGGTGATTGATGAACGGGCACGCAGTGGGCTGGTTAATCACATCGAACGCTGGCGTGCAGCTGGCCGCGTATTAGCCGAAGCCAAACTGCCGGACAGCTGTGCTCATGGTCAGTTTGTCGCCCCGGTTGCTATCGAAATCTCGGATATTGCCGATCTGGGCCGCGAACAATTCGGCCCGGTATTACACGTTTTACGTTACAAAGCGAACGAACTGGACAACCTGATCAGCGCCATCAATGGCACGGGTTATGGCCTGACTCTGGGGATTCACAGCCGTAACGAAGCGACCGCCGCCTATATCGAAAGTCGCGTTCGGGTCGGTAACTGCTACATTAACCGCAACCAGATCGGTGCGGTGGTCGGTGTTCAGCCATTTGGCGGACGTGGTTTGTCTGGTACCGGCCCGAAAGCCGGTGGCCCGAACTACCTCAAGCGTTTCGCGACAGAACGGGTGCGCACTATTAACACCACAGCGGTTGGTGGTAACGCCACCCTGCTGTCACTGAATTCGGAAGACTGACCTTCCGTTGCAATCCGGCGTCAGCATGGCGCCAACCAATATGAGCCGGGTAACCGGCTCTACTACTATAAGAAACGACCCAATAAAAACGACAATTTCAGGAGCGCAGCATGAGTATCAATGTATCGACGCTGATTACCTTTATCGCCTATCTCGGAGCCATGCTCTGGATTGGTGTCTGGGCATACCGTAAAACCAACGACCTTTCTGACTATATTCTGGGTGGCCGCTCACTCGGTGCCTGGCCATCGGCATTATCCGCCGGTGCTTCCGACATGTCCGGCTGGCTGTTACTCGGTATGCCGGGTTATGCCTACGCCGCGGGCTGGGAAGCCTCCTGGCTGGGTGGTGGCCTGCTGTTGGGTACTTACCTCAACTGGCTGGTTGTCGCACCTCGTCTGCGCGACTATTCCGAAGCGGCCGGCAACAGCCTGACGCTGCCGCAATACTTCAGCAACCGCTTTAACGATAAAGTCCTGATCCGTTCGATTTCCGCCGTCTTTATCCTGCTGTTCTTCCTGTTCTATACCAGCTCTGGCCTGGTAGCAGGCGGTAAATTATTCGAAACCGTCTTCGGCCTGGATTACACCATGGCCGTTACCATTGGCACCATTGCGGTCGTGTCTTATACCTTCTTCGGCGGCTTTCTGGCCGTTTCCTGGACCGACCTGGTACAGGGCCTGTTAATGGCTGCTGCACTGGTCATTGTACCGATTGCCGCCTTCAGCGCCGTTGGTTCCGGTCCGAACGAACTGCTGCTGGCAAAAAATCCGGAATTACTGGATGCCTTTTCCAAAGCCGACGGCAGCACCTTAGGCTGGATGGGTATTGTGTCACTGGCGGCCTGGGGTCTGGGTTATTTTGGTCAGCCTCATATCCTGGCACGTTTTAAAGCCATCAAAAGCCGCGCAGATATTCCCCAGGCCCGCCGTATCGCCGTCAGCTGGACTCTGATTGGTCTGGTGGGTGCGTTCCTGGTGGGTGTTGCCGGTATTGGTTATTTCGACACACCACTGGCCGATTCCGAAACCGTGTTTATGGATCTGGTACAGGCCCTGTTCCACCCACTGGTCGCCGGTATCCTGCTGGCTGCTATTCTGGCAGCAATTATGTCCACCGCGGATTCTCAGCTGCTGGTATCGTCTTCCGCACTGACCGAAGACATCTACAAAGAACTGTTCAACAAAGAAGCCGACGACGCGCTGCTGGTGAAAATTGGCCGTTTTGCCGTTGCCGGTATTGCGGTAATCGCCTGGGCACTGGCGCTTAATCCGGACAGTTCAGTACTGGGCCTGGTGTCTTATGCCTGGGCAGGCTTTGGTGCCGCCTTTGGTCCGGCTGTGATTCTGTCACTGTTCTGGTCACGCATGAACCGCTATGGCTGTCTGGCCGGTATTCTGGTTGGTGGTATCACTGTGGTGGTCTGGAAACAGCTGAGCGGTGATATGTTCGAACTGTTTGACCTGTACGAAATTGTACCCGGCTTTATTTTCGCGACCATCGCGATTGTTGGGGTCAGTCTGGCGACGGCTGAGCCCGAAGAAGAACTGCTGCAAACCTTTAACGACGTTAACGGTTAATACCCGGCGTTATGGCCTACCTCTGCCAGGGCCATAACGTCAGTCAGCAGTCACACCTCGAACAGGTCTGCCGTTTTACGGCAGGCCTGTTTTTTTATCCGTTCTCCGTACAGCATCAGCCGTTGTCATCAGGCTGTCATACCGCTGTCACACAATGACGTGGTTTTAACGCCCTGCACAGGTTCGGATATCGATGACAACACCACAATGGACACCGATACGGGAATCTTCCCTGCTGCTGTTATTGCAACAGGCGCAGCAGAAGATGGATGACGATGGCCGCCGGATCTGGCAACAAGTGCGCCTGGAACAGCCAGAGCTATGGCAACAACACCCCTGGGGCGATGAAGGTTGTGGCTTCTGGGTGGTGGCTGTCTTCGGTCGCCGCTGTATCTATTTCAATGATATCCGTGGTGGTTTTTGTCTCAGCAGCTTCCGCGACTGGGGCAACATCGATCAGTATTGCCAGGCGACCCCGGCGCTGGCCGATATTCTCAATCAGCACTTTCTGCCGGAACCGGCCTGAAAGCCGCGAATCGCTGGCTAACAAGGGTTAAATACAGTAAAATCGCGCAACTTTTGCCCATGCCCATGTCGGGCCGGGATGTTTAAACAGCTCTTTATCAGTTATGCGTTGTCCGTTTTGCTCTCACCCCGATACCAAAGTGATTGATTCACGCCTGATAGCAGACGGCGAACAAACCCGGCGCCGTCGCGAATGCATCAGTTGTGGCGAACGGTTTACCACGTTCGAAAGCGCAGAATTACTGATGCCCCGTATCGTTAAACAAGACGGTACACGGGAACCCTTTAACGAAGACAAACTCCGCTCCGGCATCCAGCGCGCACTGGAAAAACGCCCGGTCAGCGTCGAGGATGTTGAATCCGCTATCTCCCGCATCAAACACGTATTACGCACCAAAGGCGAACGCGAAATCGACAGCCGCATTCTGGGTGAATGTGTGATGACTGAACTGAACCAGCTTGATCAGGTGGCTTACGTACGCTTCGCCTCGGTTTACCGCAGTTTTCAGGATGTGTCGGAGTTTCAGGCCGAAATTGAACGTATGGCCAACTCCTCTCAGCAGGGAGATGGCGAATGACCGATGCCGGTTATATGAGCCGCGCACTGCAGCTGGCACGCCGCGGCCTGTATTCCACCAGCCCGAACCCCAGAGTGGGCTGTGTGCTGGTCAACAACGGCACCATTGTTGGCGAAGGCTGGCACCAGAAAGCCGGTGAAGGCCATGCGGAGGTGAATGCCTTACGCGCAGCCGGCGACCGGGCTCGCGGCGCAACCGCTTATGTCACCCTCGAACCCTGCTCTCATTTTGGCCGCACCCCGCCTTGTGCCCAGGGCTTAATCGACGCCGGTATCACCCGGGTAGTAGGCGCCATCCGCGACCCGAACCCGCTGGTTGCTGGCCGGGGTTACCAGATGTTGCGTGATGCCGGTATCGACGTGACTGAAGCCTGCCTGACAGACGAAGCGGAAGCCATTAATGTTGGTTTTATGCAACGTATGCGCACTGGTCTGCCCTATGTCCGCGCCAAACTGGCCCACAGCCTGGATGGCCGTACCGCCATGGCCAGTGGTGAAAGTCAGTGGATCACCGGTCCTCAGGCGCGCCGTGATGTTCAGCGTTTACGCGCGCGCAGCTGTGTGATCATTACCGGTGTTGATTCGGTATTAATCGACGATCCATCAATGACAGTACGTCCGGCTGAAACCGGTATCGAACAACCATCACACTTATGGCGCCAGCCGCTGCGGGTGGTGATCGACAGCCGCAACCGTTTACCGGCAACGGCCAAGCTGCTGCAACAGGCCGGCGATATTCTGGTTGCCACCCTGAAGGAACCCGAACAGCCCCCCCAACGACCAGCCAACAGTGGCGCACTGCGCTATTGGCAGGCACCGGCCAGCAACAGTGGCCAGGTCGATCTGACCGCGCTGTTACGCTATCTGGCGGAGCAGGGCCATAATGAAGTACTGGTCGAAAGTGGCGCCCGGCTGGCAGGAGCATTTGCCGCACAGCAACAACTGAACGAACTGGTGTTGTATTGCGCACCGACGCTGCTGGGCAGCGATGCGCGGCCGCTGCTGCAACTGAATTTCAGTCAGATGCAGCAACAGCTGCGCTGGCAATGGCAGGACGTGCGGATGGTCGGCAACGACCTGCGCCTGACCCTGACGCCTGAGCACAACCCGACTGCGGCGAAAGAGGCCTGAATGTTTACCGGAATTATTGAAGCCGTCGGAAGTGTGACTTCCGTAGACAACCAGCAAGGTGATATCCGCCTGCGTATTCATACCGCGGCGCTCGACCTGAGTGACGTACGCTTAGGCGACAGCATTGCTACCAACGGCGTGTGTCTGACCGTCGTTGAACTGCCCGGCGACGGTTTTGTCGCCGATGTATCGCGTGAGTCCCTGGCCCATACTCAGATCGGCAGCTGGAGCAAAGGCACCCGGGTCAATCTGGAAAAAGCCATGTTGCCTACCACCCGCATGGGAGGCCATATTGTCACCGGCCATGTCGATGGCCTCGGCACCATTAAGCAACGTCAGGCCGACGCCCGTTCGGTGCGGTTTGTAATTGCGCCGCCGGCCTCTCTGCAAAAGTACATTGCGGCAAAAGGCTCGATCACGGTCGATGGTGTCAGCCTGACGGCCAACGCCCTGACCAGCGAAGGTTTTGAACTGAATATCGTGCCGCACACCGCGGCCGAAACAACACTGCATTCCGCTCAGGTTGGCCAGAAAGTCCACCTGGAAGTTGATATTATCGCACGCTATTTAGAGCAGCTGCTGCACGGCGGGCAATCCCACGCTGACCACAGTGGCAAAACACAGGCTACAGCAAGTAGCATCGACCAGGCTTTCCTGGCGAAAAACGGTTTCTGGAAATAGGTGAGCACCATGCCCCTGAATAAGATCGAAGACATTATTGAAGATATCCGCGACGGTAAAATGGTTATCCTGATGGATGACGAAGACCGTGAAAACGAAGGCGACATTATTGTTGCTGCGGAAAAAGTCACCCCTGAGATCATTAACTTTATGGCCACCGAAGCACGTGGCCTGATCTGCCTGACATTAACCGGTGAGCGCTGTGACTTCCTCGGCCTGCCGGCAATGGTCAGTGGTAACGGTGCTAAATTCTCCACTCCGTTTACGGTATCCATTGAAGCCGCAGAAGGTGTGACCACGGGTATCTCGGCTGCCGACCGGGCGCAAACCATCCGTGTTGCCGTCGACCCGAACAGCAAACCGGACGATATCGTTCAGCCTGGTCATATCTTCCCGCTGCGCGCCCGTCCGGGTGGTGTGTTAAGTCGCGCCGGCCACACCGAAGCCGGTTGTGATTTATCACGTCTGGCTGGTCTGATTCCGTCGGCCGCCATCGTTGAAGTGATGAATGCGGATGGCACCATGGCACGCCGTCCGGATCTGGAAATTTTTGCCGAAAAACACGGCATTAAAATCGGTACCATCGCCGACCTGATTCATTACCGCATCGCCAATGAAAAAACCGTGGAGCTGACCAGCAAAGAAGCGGTACACACAGAGTTCGGTGAATTTCAGCTGCACACCTTCCGCGATAATATCCAGAACGAAACTCATCTGGCACTGACCATGGGTGACATCCGCGAAGAACAGGCCACCCTGGTACGGGTACAAAACACCAGCGCGCTGCGTGATGTGTTAGGTGTACGGCAACAGGGTTCTGAAAGCTGGTCATCCACCAAAGCGATGGCGCGCATTGCTGAAGAAGGCAACGGCGTGCTGGTGCTGTTATCCGCCGGTCAGGGAGAAGATATCTGCGACAGTCTGGATCAGCATTTTGGCCGGGTACGGCCACCACGCAGCCCGAACACCGACAGCTCAGGTGCATTTTTAACCATTGGTACCGGCTCACAGATTCTGCGTGAGCTGGGAATTAAAAAAATGCGTCTGTTAAGCAGCGAAACCCGTTACAGCGGTTTGTCGGGTTTTGACCTGGAAATTGAAGAATATTTGCCCTACGGCGAATAACACAGACAAGCGTTTAAAAACCTGAACTTTTATACGAGAGAAAAACTATGAGCTTACATATTATCGAAGGCGATTTAACGCCAAACGACGGTAAATACGCCATTGTTGTTGGCCGCTGGAATGCCTTTGTGGTTGAAAGCCTGCTGGAAGGTGCGGTTGATTCCTTAACCCGCCACGGCGTAGAACCAGAAAACATCACCGTTATCCGGGTACCGGGAGCGATGGAAATTCCACTGGCTACCAAAAAAGTTGCTGACAGCGGTAAGTACGACGCGATTATTGCTCTGGGTGCGGTTATCCGTGGCGGTACGCCACACTTTGAATACGTATCAGCAGAATGCACCAAAGGTCTGGGGCAGATTTCTCTGCAGTCCGGTATTCCGGTTGCGTTTGGTGTACTGACGGTTGATTCCATCGAACAGGCCATCGAGCGTTCAGGTACCAAAGCCGGCAACAAAGGCGAAGAAGCAGCGATGTCTGCTTTTGAAATGGTTAATCTGATTCAAGCTCTGGAGGCGTAAGCCCGATGTCACGCACTCCCGGTAACCCTCAGCAGGGTGGCAAAAAATCCAGCCCGGCCGCTCGTCGTAAAGCGCGACGGTTTGCCGTTCAGGCCATTTACCAATGGCAACTGGCTGGTGCTAATTTGGCCGCTATTGAAGCCGAATTCCGTACCGATAACGATATGAGCAAAGTGGATCTGGAATATTTCCACGATATCCTGCATGGAGTGCCACGCGAAAAATCCGAGCTGGACGCCAAAATTGAAAAGCTGCTGGATCGGCGCCTCGACGAGTTAACCCCTGTTGAGCTGGCGATTCTTCGCCTTGGTGCTTACGAAATGGTGCATCGTCTCGACGTACCATACAAAGTTGTGATTAATGAGTCCGTTGAACTGGCAAAAACCTTTGGTGCCACCGACGGCCATAAGTACGTTAACGGTATTCTCGATAAACTGGCCCAGCGCGACCGCATGGTTGAAATCCGCGGCCCGAGAAAATAATCATCGCAGCCCCGGTCCGGACCCGCTTTATGATCCATTGCCATCATAAAGCGGTGTTCAAGCGCCGGATTTTTCCGGTTCATTAATCTCCGGAGTCATTATGAGCAACACGCCCCCCTCATCCCCCGGCGAATTTGAATTAATCCGCAATTATTTTTGTCACGGTTTTCCCCACTCTGCTGACACTCTGCTGGCGATTGGTGATGATGCTTCCGTGGTTCAGCCGCCGGCCGCCAGCCAGCTGGTTCAGAGTATTGACACCCAGGTGGCCGATGTCCATTTCCCGGCTTCAGCGCCAGCCGCTTTGATCGCTCAGCGGGCATTACGCTGTGCCGTCAGTGACCTGGCAGCGATGGGCGCAACTCCGCAGGGTTTTCATCTGGCGTTAACACTGCCCGACTCCGACAGCGCCTGGTTAACCGGGTTCTCCTCAGGCTTAAAAAAAGCGGCCCATGAACTGAATATTGCGTTAATCGGCGGTGATACCACCCGGGGCAAACAACGGGTTATTTCGGTCGCCGTACAGGGCTGGATTAAACACGACAATACGCCATTAACACGTGCAGCGGCTGAGGACGGAGACGGTATTTATTTATCCGGTCCGGTTGGTGCTGCAGCACTGGCACTGCCCCAGGTACTGAATAACCCGGCCGATTACAGCGGCTTGGCGCAACAATATTATTTTCCTGCCGTGCACTTAAGTCTGGGTCAGGCATTATTAGGCCGTGCCAGCGCCTGTATCGATGTGTCCGACGGATTGCTACAGGACGCTGGCCATATTGCCCGCTCCTCCGCCCTTCAGCTACACATCGACACACAACGGGTGAGCGTGGCTGACGACCAGCAACGGGCACTGTGCCTGACCGGTGGCGACGATTATCAGCTGTTATTATGTGGCCCAGCCACACTGCTGCAGCCGTTAACCGCCGTGTTCCCGCAGCTGCACCACATTGGCGAATGCCGTCGCGGTGAGCCCGGGGTTGTGCTGTCAGCAACCGATGCCTTGTTGCAGCAGCTGAGCGAGCAAAGCGGCTTTAATCATTTTTAATACTGCGACAACGCCATAAATAATACAGTACCGGAATCACAATCAGCGTCAGCAGCAACGCCGTTGCCGTACCACCTACCATAGGCGCGGCAATACGGCTCATCACTTCCGAACCGGTGCCACTACCGGATAATACCGGCAATAAACCAATGGCAATGGTGGCCACCGTCATAGCAATCGGCCGCAGCCGTAAGCCCGCTCCCTGCAATACCGCTTCTGCAATATCCGCCCGGCTGAGTGCTTGTTGTTGCTGTTGACGGCGGTCGTACAAACGTTGATACGACTGGTTAAGGTACACCAGCAGAATCACGCCAATTTCTACCGCGACACCGGCCAGCGCAATAAAACCCACCCCCACAGCAACAGAAAAATTAAATTCCAGCCACCACATCAGCCATAAACCGCCGACCAGCGCCAGTGGCAGGGTTAATAAAATCATCAGTACTTCCGTCAGCCGGCCAAAACTTAAAAACAGCAACACGGCGATAATGGCAATGGTCAGAGGCACCACATAACTGAGTTTTTGTTGTGCCCGTAATAAATATTCATACTGACCCGACCAGTTAACTGAATAACCGGGCGGCACCTGAATGCGGCCGTCAGCCATCGCTTCCGCCACCGCTGCCTGAGCCTGCTGCACGTACAGCCCCAGATCTGTGTTATTAATATCGATAAATAACCAGCCATTAATCCGCGCATTTTCACTTTTTATCGCCGCCGGACCGGGCTGAATCGATAAGTCGGCGATATCCGCCAGCCGCAGAATTTCACCATTCGCCCCTAATAACGGTAACTGCCGCAACGACTCCGGTGAATCCCGATAGCCCTGAGGGAAACGCAAACTGATCGCATAACGTTCCAGCCCCTGCACCGACTCACTGATGGCTGCACCACCCACCGCAGAAGCCAGCAGCTGCTGTACCTGCTGCAACGATAATCCGTATTGTGCCGCCTTAAAGCGATCGATATCGATATTCAGGTAACGACCGCTGGCAACCCGTTCGGCATACACTGAGGTGGTTCCCGGCACCTGCTCAACCACGCTTTTAAGCGCCGCGGCCAGGGTTTCTATCTGTTGCAGATCCGAACCTGCAACCTTAATCCCCACCGGGGTTTTAATGCCGGTCGCTAACATATCGATACGGGTTTTAATCGGCATCACCCAGGCATTACTGAGGCCGGGAAACTGCACCAGCTGATCGAGTTCGGCGCGGATTTTTTCCGACGTCATACCCGGCCGCCAGTCAGCTTTAGGCTTCAGCTGAATAAAGGTTTCAATCATGGTCAGCGGCGCCGGATCTGTCGCGCTTTCGGCACGGCCTATTTTGCCGAACACCCGGGCCACTTCCGGTTGTTGTTTAATTAATTTATCGGTTTGTTGCAGAATCTGGCGGGCCTCACCAATGCTGATGGCGGGATAAGTGGTGGGCATATACATCAGGCTGCCTTCATCCAGTGTCGGCATAAATTCAGAGCCGATTTTCTGCAGCGGATAAGCGGCGCTGAGTGCCAGCACAAACGCAAACAACAAGGTTGTTTTCGGGTATTTCAGCAGCTGTTTTAACAACGGCATATAACCACGTACCAGCAGCCGATTAACCGGATTATCTGCTTCCGGGCGAATATGACCACGCACCAGGTAGCCTAATAACACCGGCACCAGAGTCACGGCTAATATCGCAGCGGCCGCCATGGCATAGGTTTTGGTAAAGGCCAGCGGTGCAAATAACCGCCCCTCCTGAGCTTCCAGTACAAATACCGGTAAAAAACTCAGGGTAATGATCAGCAAACTGAAAAATAATGCCGGTCCGACTTCCTGACACGACTGAATAACCAGCTGCCAGCGTTTTTCCTGTTCCAGCTCCGGCTTACCTTCGAGGTGTTTATGCAGATTTTCAATCATCACAATGGCACCATCCACCATGGCACCAATGGCAATTGCGATTCCCCCCAGCGACATAATATTGGCATTCAGTCCCTGCCATTTCATGACGATAAAAGCGGCGAGAATGCCCAGCGGTAAACTCAGTACAATCACTAATGCCGAACGTAAATGAAATAAAAATGCAGCACATACCAGAGCGACAATTAAAAATTCTTCCCCCAGCTTCTGCCACAGATTTTCGACTGCAGCATCAATCAGCTCGGTGCGGTCATACACCGGCACCAGCTCAACACCCGCCGGTAACGATGGGGTAATGTCCGCCAGTTTTTGTTTTACCGCTGCAATCACCTGCTGTGCATTTTCACCGGAACGCATCACAATAATGCCGCCGACGACTTCACCTTCACCATCCAGCTCGGCAATACCACGGCGCATTTCCGGCACTTCGCGCACCCGGGCGATATCGCGTAATAACAACGGCGCCTTGCCCGGCTGTAATAACGGAATATTTTCCAGTTCAGCAACACTGCGGATAAAGCCGGTGGCATTCAGCATATATTCGGCTTCGGCCATTTCGATTACCGCCGCCCCGCGCTGCTGATTAGCCGCCTGAATCGCCTGTACCACCATATTGATTGGAATGTTATGTGCCAGCAAGACTTCCGGACGCAGCTGTACCTGATACTGGCGCACCATGCCTCCCAGAGCAGCCACTTCGGAAACCCCGGCAACCGATTGCAGCTCAAATTTTAAAAACCAGTCCTGTAAACGACGTAATTCGGCCAGGTCGTGTTGCCCGGTTTTATCCACCAGAGCGTACAGGTATACCCAGCCAACGCCGGTTGCATCGGGCCCCAGCTGAGGTTTTGCCGTGGCCGGTAACTGGCCACTCATCTGGCTGAGGTATTCCAGTACCCGGCTGCGGGCCCAGTATAAATCGGTATCATCATTAAAAATGACGTACACATATGAATCGCCAAAAAACGAAAAACCACGTACGGTTTTTGCACCGGGAACCGACATCAGTGTACTGGTCAGCGGATAAGTCACCTGCTCCTGTACAACCTCCGGCGCCTGCCCCGGATAACTGGTTTTTACAATCACCTGGACATCCGATAAATCCGGAATGGCATCCACCGGGGTTTGCCTGACTGCAAATAAACCGCCTAACAACAACATCAGGCTCAGCAATAATACCAGTACGCGGTTATTCACCGACCAATGAATCAGCATATTAATCATGATTCATACCCTCATGATTCATAGCGTCATGATTCATAGCTTCGTGATTCATAGCTTCGTGATTCATAGCTTCGTGATTCATAGCTTCGTGATTCATACCCTGATGCAGCACAGAATTGTCCGGCATGGCCGAACGGATATCGACAATACAAAAATCACCGTCATCCAGTGCCGCGAGTTTGATGGCATATACCGGGCTCCAGTCTGCAGCGCTTAAAGCCAGCGGTGTTAACACTTGTCCGGCAACCGCCAGGTGTACGTTTTGCTGCATTGCCGGCCAGCCCCAGGTTGCAATCCCCTGGTGTTTCAGCTCGATACGATCAGACTCAGGGGAGTTTTTCAGCTGCCCCTGCAGCCAGATAATATCGTCGCGGTTTTGTTGCAATGGATAAAAACGTAATAAATCGGAATTCACTGAAGATTCAGAATCCAGCAGGAACTGAGCACTGGTGACCACCTGATCATTGACCGCCAGGCCGGCCAGTATTTCGGTTTTTTGCCGGTAACCACTCTGCGTGACCGAACTTTCTCGCCCCGTCTGCACCGCCACCGATTTATAACGCCCATCCCCCAGTGCCAGCACCACCCGGCTCTGAATTCCGTCGTTAATAACCGCCTGAGAAGGAATCTGTAACACCGGCTGATCCTGACGCGTCAGATTAACGCTAAGGTACTCCCCGGGCTGCCACTGACCCTGGCGGTTATCCAGTGCAAAACGCCATACCTGAGAACGACGCTGATCCAGTAACGGTAATAACAACCCTTGCTTATCCAGCAACTGTAATGACTTGCCAGCAACATCCAGTGGCTCCAGCGTTAACTGCCGGCTGACAGCCGGTGGAAGCGGCTGATTTAAATGCACGTCCAGCCACAGTCTGGAAAGATCAGCGATGGTTAACAAGTTTTCTCCGGCTTTTACCGCTCGTCCGGTGGTCAGCTGCCACTGGGTTATCACTCCGGGTTGCTCGGCAACAAAGCGAATACGTTCTTCAATTTTTTTATTTTTTTCCAGCCGTTTAATCCACCAGCGGGGCAGATTGAATGCCGCCAGACGATCGCGGGCAGACTGAATAAAGGCTGCTTCACCATCCGCCAGCGCTACCAGAAACTCCTCCTGAGCCACCACCAGAGCCGGGCTGTAATAATCAAATAATGGCTGACCACGCTGCACCGTTTCCCCCACCGCATAAACGTGGACTTTTTCGATCCAACCGGCTGCCCGAATCTGAAACTGCTGCAGCTGAGCATTATCGATCCTGATCTCTGCAAACGCCCGTTGCTGATCGAGCCAGGGTAATAACTCGGCAGCAGCGCTGGTCACTCCGATCTGGCTCTCGACCGCTGCCGTAATGCTCACCGTGCCCGGTGTGCTGTTATCCGGTTCGTCGTAAACCGGTACCAGTTCCATCCCCATGGGCGATAAACCGGGCTGATCGCGACGAAAGTTCGGGTCCATGGGGGCAACCCAATACAGCGGTTTTTTTTCCGCCGGGGCGGTGGCAACAGTGGTGGACTGATTCCACCACCAGCTGGCAGCAGCACCAATTGCAGCTGCCAGGATGACTAACATCAGATTTTTCATAAATAACTCAACACAAATACATCGGGAACGCAGCAGCCAGCGGGGCGAACTGCAGACGGATTAACGGTGTGTTAAGCGAATATGGGAGGGCGCTGCAGGGGGTAACTATCGGGGTCAGGTTGAGCTGAGGTGAGTGGAAAAACCAGCCATGACTGACGAGCAACACTGGCTTGTGGTAAATCCAGCATCATGGCATAAGCGGAACAACTGCCACCACAACAATGACAGTCGCGTTCACATTCGAGCGTCAGCGGCGCATCAGCAGCACTCATATCGTGCTCTGCCATCTGATGACAGGCCGGCATGTCAGTTGTGACGTTGGCATGGCTGTTTTCCAGATACGACTGCATCGCCATCAGCGCCTGACTGTTAGACGTCAGGAGCACGGCAAAAATCAGTAAGCAGCGCAACGCAGTTGAAAACATAACACCCGGAACCATTTACAGCGATTATAGTTCGATCCGGCTGTGGAATAAAAGTTCCTTTACCCTTCCAGCCATCGTCAGAGCGCCGCCAGATAACTCAGCCGGTTCAGAAAAATACCAGCCAGGACAAAGCGTTATGCGCTTTGGCGGCGCCAAGGATATAACCAAAGCTCAACATGGCGGCAATAAACGCCGGCCAGCTACCACGTTTAATGGCAACCACACCAAAACCAATATAAGCCAGCAAGCCGACAACCTTGGCACTGAGCCACAGATGGGTTAGCGGATACTGAGCAATCTGCAGGCACAACATCACGGCAAACACTAACAGAATAGTATCGATCACATGAGGCAGGATTTTCAGCAGCTTGTTGCTGCGCAATCCCGGAGAGACCTTAAACAGAAAAAAGCGGATAAAAAATAATAAACCGCTGAGATACGCCAGACCGGCGTGTGAATGTTTCAGAGCTGTGTATTCCAAGAGTTATACCTCTAACCAAAAAGTAACCGGGCCATCATTACACAACGACACCTGCATATCAGCAGCAAAACGGCCGCTCGCGGTTGTTACCTGCTGTCCGGCGCGGGCCACTACATAATCGTACAATTGTTGTGCCTGTTGCGGCGATCCGGCGGAAGAAAACCCCGGGCGTAAGCCCTTACGGGTATCGGCCGCCAGTGTAAACTGAGAAACCACCAGCAGTTCAGCCTGAATATCCAGCAAACTGAGATTCATCTTGCCGTTATCGTCGCTGAAAATGCGGTAATTAAGCACTTTATGCAGGAGCTTATCGGCACTTTGTTCATCGTCGTGCTGCTGCACTCCCAGCAATAACAAAATGCCCTGATCTATCTGGCCGGTTATTTCGCCGTCCACG
Source organism: Bacterioplanoides pacificum (assembly GCF_042648445.1). Taxonomy (NCBI): domain Bacteria; kingdom Pseudomonadati; phylum Pseudomonadota; class Gammaproteobacteria; order Oceanospirillales; family Oceanospirillaceae; genus Bacterioplanoides; species Bacterioplanoides pacificum. The sequence continues at coordinate 220,041 of NZ_JBHRYB010000001.1, read as the reverse complement.
CTCACACTGGCATTGCTGACACGCTGAATTAAGCCAATCATGAATTACCGCCTGTTAAACTGCATAAAACTGTGAGGCAGGATACTGATCGTTATTAAATAATCAATAATTGCTCAAACTGAGCACTGGTACTTCCCGACCCGGGCCGCTTTCTGGCATGCTAAAGGTTGTTGATAGTTTCTTTGTTGCCAGACTGGTTGCGGACATCCCCGATGAACACACACAGGTTATTTCAGTTATCTTTACGCCACGGCTGCAGCCTGCTGCTTATGGTGGCGATATCACTGACAGCCAGCGCAACCGATGTCTACGTCAGTCGTGATAAAGACGGCAGTGTGGTGTTCAGTGATAAACCATCACGTGGCTCAGAAACCCACAAAGTAAAACAATTGCCGGTTGTGCCGGCATTTGTTGCGCCGGCCAAAACCAGCCCGCCCGCCGCCCCCAGCGCCGATAAAAAAACCAGCTATACCAGTCTGAGTATCGTGTCTCCGCAGGATGGCGCCCAGCTACCGACCGGAGCGGCCGGTAGCCTGAACGTTAACGGCGTGTTATCACCCGGGCTGCAACCCGGTGATACCATTGAACTGATCGACAACGGCCAGCGTATCAAGCAAGGCCAGCAAACCAGTTTTGCTCTGGAATACCTCGATCGCGGCGAACATCAGCTGCAACTGCAGGTGGTTAACGCCAAAGGCGACGTTATAATCAGCTCAAACCTGGTCACGGTTTATATTCAGCGACATTCGGTGCTGAAGCGCCGTTAACCTCACTCCGGCCAGTCAAGCGCCCCACCCGGCACCATTACGATTCACTCTTCCTCCTATATGCACTATCGTAGTGCATATATATGGCTATTTTTACCATTTAGGTGCACCTTCAAACGACTGGTGCCTGCAATAGCGCCATTTTTGTGCAATCACCAGTATTGGCTTATTTTTTGCTGAAACAGGATTGATCAGCCGTTTTGTACGGCTGATGGCAACGGAGGAACATCATGCTGGCCAGCCCTATCATTAATCAACGTCTGCTCGAACACCTGAACACCGGAGTGTTATTGCTGGATGACGAACTGATTGTGATTTATATGAATCCGGCGGCTGAAGCTCTGTTGGAAATGAGTGGCAAACGCGGCCTGGGAGTTCACTTTCCGGAACTGGCGGTAGAATCTGCTGAAGCCACCGAAGCACTGGAAAACGCAGTCAGCAGTGGCCATTCGTTTACCAAACGTGAAGCCAGTATCCAGTTGCACAATCAGACTCAGATCACGCTGGACTACAGCGTCAGCCCGGTTGCTCACCCGGAAACACGCCAGCCAACTCTGCTGGTTGAGCTGCAGGGCCGTGACCGGCTGATGCGTATCAGCCGCGAAGAACAACTGATCGCCAAACAGGAAACCACCCGAAATCTGGTGCGTGGCCTGGCCCATGAAATCAAAAATCCGCTCGGTGGTATTCGTGGCGCGGCTCAATTACTGGAGCGCGAACTGCCCTCCGAAGGCCTGAAAGAATACACCGGCATCATTATTGAAGAAGCCGACCGGCTGCGCGACCTGGTTGATCGCTTACTCGGACCACGTCAGATTCCGAAAACCGAAGACGTTAATATTCACGAAATACTTGAACGGGTGTGTCAGCTGATCAGCGTTGAATCGGGTAATGCCATCTGCATTAACCGCGATTACGACCCCTCTATTCCCGAGTTACAGGCCGACAAAGGCCAGATGATTCAGGCGTTACTGAATATTTGCCGCAACGCGATGCAGGCCATGCTGGAAACCGGGGTGGATATTCCGCAGCCCACCCTGAGTCTGAAAACCCGTACCGTGCGCCAGTTTACCATTGGCCACAAGCGCCACCGGCTGGTTGCTCAGATCGAAATCTGTGATAACGGCCCGGGCATTCCTGAAGCAATTCAGGAAAATTTATTTTATCCGATGGTCAGTGGCCGCGCCGAAGGAACCGGCCTCGGGCTGTCGATCGCACAATCCATTATTAATCAGGTGAATGGCATTATCGAATTCGAAAGCCAGCCTGCACACACTACTTTCTCAATTTATTTACCATTGGAATCCGTATGAGCACTGTCTGGATCATTGATGACGACAAATCCATTCGCTGGGTATTAGAGAAAGCCCTGGCCCAGGCCAATATCACCACCCGGGTGTTTGAACAGGCCGAACCGGCATTAAACCAGTTAAAGCGTGAACATCCGGATGCCATTATTTCGGATATCCGCATGCCGGGTATGGATGGTTTAACCTTGCTGCGCGAAGCCAAAGAGGCCCATCCGCAGTTACCGGTTATTATCATGACCGCACATTCCGACCTCGACAGCGCGGTGTCATCCTATCAGCAGGGTGCCTTTGAATATTTACCCAAACCCTTCGATGTCGATGAGGCCGTGGCGTTAATTCAGCGCGCCGTTGCTCACTTCGCTGAACTGAATGCCCAGCAACCGGAAACCAGCGAACAACAGGACAACACGGAAATCATTGGTGAAGCACCAGCAATGCAGGAGGTGTTCCGCGCTATTGGCCGTTTATCCCAATCGAATATCACGGTATTAATTAACGGTGAATCCGGCACCGGTAAAGAACTGGTTGCCCACGCTCTGCATAAACACAGCCCACGCTCTGCCGAACCTTTTATTGCGCTGAATATGGCCGCCATTCCGAAAGATTTAATGGAGTCGGAATTATTTGGCCACGAAAAAGGCTCGTTTACCGGCGCAGGTGGCCAGCGCCGTGGCCGCTTTGAGCAAGCTAATGGCGGCACCTTATTCCTCGATGAAATCGGCGATATGCCTGCGGACACTCAGACACGTTTATTACGGGTTCTGGCTGACGGTGAATTTTACCGCGTCGGTGGTACCACTCCGGTTAAAGTCGATGTCCGTATTATTGCCGCAACCCACCAGGACCTGGAAAATCTGGTTAAAGACGGGCGCTTCCGGGAAGATTTATTTCACCGCTTAAACGTTATTCGTGTCCACCTGCCACGCCTGGCAGACCGGCGTGAAGACATCCCGAAATTGCTGGCACATTTTCTCAAACGCGCCGCCGATGAGCTGGATGTTGAAGGCAAAATTCTGAAGCCGGAAACGGAAGAATATCTGACCTCCCTCGACTGGCCAGGCAATGTACGGCAACTGGAAAATATCTGTCGCTGGATTACCGTCATGGCGTCTGGCCGGGAAGTATTAATCAGCGATTTACCACCGGAATTACTGGAGCAGGAAGGCAGCTCTGTCAGTGGTGGCAACTGGGAGCAGGCATTACGTTACTGGGCTGATCAGCAGCTCAGTGCCGGCGTGGTTGGCTTATTAGATACAGCGGTACCGGCATTTGAACGTATTATGATTGAAACTGCGCTGAAGCATACCGCCGGTCGCCGTCGTGATGCTGCGAATTTGTTAGGCTGGGGCCGTAATACCCTGACACGGAAAATCAAAGAACTGAATATGGATTTCGGCAACCATGCAGAGCATGAACACGATGAGGAAAGCGAAGAAAGTTAACTCTCAGTAAATCGTTAACGAATAATCTCGCGCCAGTAAATAACTCGGTCATGACCACGGAACTGACCAAACGTAATACTGGCCGCGGGATCGTCGTCGTAAGCATCATCTGCGCTGTTTTCCGTCTGTAACCAGGCCGGCACCTGATACGACATATCCAACTGACCGCTGTTGCCCACCCCAGGCGCGGAATACTGCAAAAAGCCAACCCCGGCACTGATTGTTTGCAACACACTGATATTGGTTTCTCCGCTATCCAGTTCCCCCTGGTAACTCAGCTCAGTGATTGGTGGCGTGCTGGCTGCTAATGTAAAACAACCATTATCGTCAGCGTTTACAATAAACTCTGTGCCATCAAAATATTGCGCTTCCAGCCGTTGTTGCAACGGCATGGTTTCCGGGCCAAATACATTCGCCAGATACAGGCTGCCAAACCGGACATCTGTACTGCCCAGCTGGCGGGCATCACAGTTCGGTGCACAATGACCACTGCTGCCGGCCTGCATATCGACCGCCGCCAGGCTGGCATCGTTATCGTTCAGCTGCAGACCAAGCGCCAGATCCTGATACGGGCCATCAACTCCGGTGGCTGGCCGGGCAAACGTCAGATCCACATCCGTCAGACGCAGTTCGCCGTTAATCCAGTTAATAGTATCGATATCCGTTAACCGCGCTGACAGATCAATACCGTTATTATTGTTTTCCGCCACCAGTGTTGGCGTCGCAAACGCAAAAGCATCGCGATAATTAAACGTCCGGTTGCCATTCTGGTTCACCGCAAATACCTGATAACTGGTTTGCAAACGGTTATCGCCCATATAACTGAAAGCGCCACAGGCTGGCGTTACCGACGCCGATTGCAAATGAAAGGCTTGCGGATAAAAACGACCAATTGCGGTCTGTGTCTGCCCCTGCGCTTCCACAACTTCAGAAAAATATAAATCATCCACCGTCGCGGAAAAATCAAATACTCCGACTTCACTGTGTTGTACGGTCAGGCGGTTTATGCCGTTTGCAGCAACCGTATGATTATACGACTGTGGGGTTAATTCCCCCGGAATTCCGCCACTGGGCTGCACCAGACTGGAAGCCAGACTTACAGCGGCAACAAAATTAGGGGTTGAAATATTTCCCTGACAAAAGTCGGCATCGTTATCCTGCTGCCAGGCAACTGGCTGCACACTGAGTTCAAAATCCTCCGCGGCAGCAACAAAAGGATCACAGGCCTGATTTTCAGTAATACAGGCACCGCTGGCTCCTCCCCCGGGAGAACCGCTGACCAGCCTGGCAGCGGTGACACAAAAACCAGCCGGTTCACTGACAAATATATCGCTGCCACGCATGATCAATCCCTGTTCCGCTGCATTACCGCGATAAATTGCATTCAGCTGTATCAGTCCCGCGTCGTTATAATTGACACCAATGGTCGCCTCACCGGCATTATTAAAAGCCAGATTAACCGCAGTCGCATCTGTCTGGGAACGACCGATGTCATTAAAACCACTGCCATTACTGCTGACGGATACTAACCGGCTACCATTGAGCGGCGAAGCATAATCAGACCAGAAAGAAACCGCTTTAGTCACATTGGCAAATCCGGGCACGCAGGCCTGGGTGGTATCATCTTTACGCACCGCTTTGACAATAATATTGTGTGCCGCTTTATTGGCGATCATATTCGGCACCGAAAATTCAAAACCCGAATCATAAAACTGAATATCGCAATTATTACCGGCAACACCATCACGAATACAAACATCGGTTTCAAATGCCCGCTTAGTAGGAACCGAACTGACCACTTCAGGACGAATCGTTGCCGGAGTATTTTGCCGTAATTGCAGGTTAGTACTGCCACCGCTGAAGCTGACCGTACTGCCACCCAGCCACCCCAAAGCGGATAAATTAACGGAAACCGGATCTGTATATAACTGAGAACAGTCGGCATTATCACAGGCACGTAATGTCAGTTGTTGAGGGGAACAGGTTAAGCCGGTACTGCTGAAGCTCCATTCAAAATGATGGATCGTTTCATTGATCGGGTTAATGGTTTGCGCGCAGACTTGCAGGTCATCAATTTCATGATTATTACGCGAGCCACCGGTAGAACCGGTAAATGATAATAATAAGTCCTGCGGAATAACCGCCTGACCGGTTTCTGCAGCCACATCCCGCGGCGCAATTAATGGCGTAAAACCGGAGCCGGTATTCCGATAAACGGATACAAAAACCTGCCCCGGGTTGGTGGCATCAATCACAAACCGATAACGATGGCCAGGTCCCGGGGAGTTACTGCCACGCTGATCGACTTCCGGATTTAACGTCCCGGTAGAAGTGATAAAACGATAGCCATTGCCGCCGCTGCCCGAGCCACGTATAGAAACACTGTCGCGCCGTAAACCAATGCCTCCCTGGCGACCTTCGTTATTATTGGAAAAATTTCCCCATTCATCAATCGCAACCCCAAGCCAGCCGCCGGCAAAGCCCTCGTCACCATTATCCCGCTGTGCATAACCCAATGAGCCACCAAAACTACCGGCCTGAGGCGTGATGGTTGCATCAGAAAAGACCACGGCAATTCCGTCGGCACCGGTTCCACCATCGGGGGACCAGGCATAATGATTAAATTCAATGGTGATCAGGTTGCCACTGGCGGGAAACAAACGCTGCAACGTCGTTGCTGTCGACTGATTACCGACATCCTGAGTCAGGCGCAATCGCCGGTTACTGACAATATCCGGAGTAAAAGTACCGCCCACACTGGAGGCCACCCAGTCATCACCCAGCTGCCCACGCTGAAAGGTGTCATTAAAACAACTTAACGGCTCAGAGGACTCCAGCATGACATCATCAATATGCCAATAATCGGTTGCCCACCAGGTACTCGATCCACCCAGATAATAAAAACGGAAACGAAAATTATCGTGTAAGGCATCGGCTGGTAATGTCAGTGTTGCAACATCCGATTCACCTGGCGTACCGCTGCCGCTCAATGTTATCAGAGTGCGCCAGCTGCCATTGTCATTCAGGTATTGCAGCAGCAAATCTTCACCTGAGTCCGGATCTTCACTGAAGCTATCCGCTCCCCTTCGCCACCAGAACGACAGACTGCCCGAGCCAACCGTCGATAAGTCATAACTTTGTTGATGACTGACAATGACCGCACCGCTGAAAAAAGCCAGGCTGCGGCTGGGCGAATTAGCCGTCAGATTATTAATGTCGATATAAGCATTACTGGTGGTCTGCCAGTTATTGCCAAGATTATTACGTTCAAAATCATCACTGAACAGTACCAGCGCATGACTGCGGAGACTGAACAAACACACCATCAGCAAGCAGAGACCAAACTTCATTTAACCCTGACCTCCAGCGTACGTTGCGCTTCATCTCCCTGGCAACGACCACGACTTTCAATCTGGCAATAGCGTTCGCCGGCCACCAGCAGGCTGTCATCACAATTAATCTCTGCCTGGCAACCGCTTAACCCGGCAACGGTAAACTGGATATCAGCCACACCGGCACAACTGCAAGACACAGTATTTAATACTTCCGGCAAGGTTAACTGCAAACCACTTTCTGCAGCATAAAACGCCCGGGTCGATAGCAGGGTTTTGACATAGGAGCGGGCGCCGGTTTCAGATAACCGGTTCACCGCCAACGCAACCAGCGATAAAATCACCACAATAAAAACAGCAACCGGCAAACTGAAACCACGGCTCCTTTGCCCGGCCGGATTTTGTTTAAGGTACATTACGCAACTGTACCTCCTGCGCACTGGCCAGTGACTCCCCGCCAGCGGATTGTGCCGTCAGACTGATACGCACAACGGCATTACGCTGCAATTGCGCCGGCAATAAATTAAAACTCAGGCTGCCAGGCTGCAGGCCAGCACCAACAACAGCCCGGTTAGCCACTGCGGGTGGCAAAAATGCACGACTGTCGGCATGAAAACCGTAGTCAACATAACGCCACACCCGGCCATTAGTGTCCTCACAAAACGCTACCGGCTGCGCCGTCAGATAAAAGCGGTGTGTCGGCGAATGTGTATCAAAGCGCACATTCGCGCCACCGGCAAAGGAGACGGTCTGAACGTTAGCCACAGCAGGCGCTGCACTTGCCTGTACCTGTGTCACAGTGTTACTGCCGATGTTATATACTTGCGCCACACTGCTGGGATACACCGCCACAAACCCGGTATTACCGCCTGCCGGCAAAGCGACAACCGTAAACTGATTCGCGGCTGCCGCCACCGGTAAGGTTAAATATTCAGAACTGTTAATGATGGGAACAAATTCGATACAGGAATTATTGCCATCGTCAAAGGTACGCACACTATTGGGTAAAGCAGAACGAATTTCCCGTGATATCCGTTCACTGATCAGGTTGGCATTATTGGCCAGCTCCAGCCGCTGTGACGAAGCAACCAGGCCCTGGGCTGAGCGCGAAATAAATGAAGTGACAAGTACCGCCAGAATGGCGCTGATGACAATCACCATCACCATTTCGACCAGGGTAAAACCCCGCTGCTGAAGGACTGTATTGCCCGGCCGGCCAGCCATCAGAAGTTGCCACGCAATGCCGAAAAGCGCAATACCTGGCCCGCCGGAGCGCTAATAGTTAATACAATCAGTTTGCTGGCAGTCGTGGCGGCACCACTCTGATCCTGGCAACTCACGGACACCGCAACCTGATAACCGCTATAGTTTTCTGCCACGGTACCATCAAGAAAAGCAGCTTGTTGGTTCAGGCCATGATAGTCGTCAACATCATCAAATAACTCACGTCCGCTTTCTCCGGCTTCGCTACCATTCACACTGCAACCGGCAACAGCTCCACCTGCTAACGGCGAGTTTTCCTGAAACCGCATAGCTAATATTTCATCCAGGTAGGCCTGAGCTAATAAAGATGCTTTATTCTGCAACATCGGATTGGCACTGCGGCCAACCGAGCCGGAAAAGGACGATAACAACGCCGTCAGCGCAATTGATATGACCACAATACTGATCACCAGTTCCACCAGCGTCAGGCCCTGTTGCTTCAGGGTGGCCGGCTTTTGGTTACAGACGTTATAAAACACACGGGCCTTCATAAGCATATCCTGCACGACTGATACACAACTCCCGTACCCGGTTATTATCCTGGATACAGATCCGGGTGTTCTGCCCGGAGAGCAGGTTACCATTGCCATCATAAGATAATAATAACGGTAAGCTGGCCAACGCATTACAGCTGACGGCTAAATCAACGCCGGCACGGATATTTTCATTACCTGCAGCAATATCACTGACGATCGTGGTACCACCACGGATAGTCAGCCGCCAGTTATCAGCCGTTCGTGCCAGTTGCATGGTGACATCGCCGCTGGCGGAGCGCGATAACGCGGTTTGTTGTGCTAATCGGGCGCTGGCTAACAGCTGATCAGCAATAACCCGGGAAGAATAATTTTGCGGAGAAGAAAAGCGGGCGCTGGTAACAGCAGCGACTATTCCAAGGATAATCAGCACCATTACCAGCTCAACCAGAGTAAAACCTTTATCCATCAGCAGATGGCTCAGTTATTAACAACCTGTGACCGTGATCGTAATTACCGGAGCGGCATTAGCATCTGCAGCATCGTATTCAACCTGACACTGAGCCGGAGTCGTAGCCCCGGTGGCACGAATACGAATAACTCCGGCAGCTGTTGCGGCTGCGTTGGTTGCATCAATGGTATAGTCCTGAGCAGTTATCTGAGACGCTTCCAGAATGCCACCCGTAGTGGTTGCTGCAGTGATATCAATTGCCTGAGGGTAACCGTTAACCAGGTCAATCGTTTCACCTTCAAGAACAACAGAGGTTGCATTACCACCATCAGCCAGCCATTGAGCATGGGCAATATTGGCGGATGATTTTACGGCACCAAAAGCCCCCTGAATGGCTGCTGTTCTGGCCTCACCACCCAGATCCGCAAACCGGGGTAATGCAAACGCAGATAACACGCCCAGAATCACAATTACCATGATCAGTTCAATCAAAGTAAAACCTGCTTGTTTTTTCATTTTCCGACTCCTGCCATTATTTATCGGACTTGCCAAGTTACCCGCCCACTGGACGGATCGTATTGAATAAATCGCTGACTGCCCGGTGTACTGAAACCGCCACCCAGCAGCTTATCTGTTAAGTAATAACGGCACATACCCTGTACCGCTTCTGCCTGTATTTCAGCTATAGCACCGGCCTCGATTTGTTGCCCGTTATCAGCACCAACGGCCATCACCGCCGGCGCATTATTCTGTAATAAATGACGCCACAACAACGCACAACCCTGATGGCTGATAACCTCTGGCGCTGCCGTTGCACCGGGCTGCGGCCAGCCACTGTCAGACATCCACACGCTGCGGCTGGAGCCAGGCGAGCCGCCCGCGTGTTGCCCCGCTTGTTGCAGACCACGTACAAACCAGGTTTCACGGGCGAGAAATACCGCCGCACGAAAACCACTGGCCAGCGCTTTTAAGCGCGCATCGTTGGCATCTTCAACCACCGCCTGGAAACGTGACAAAACCAAGACCAACATCAGCGACAACAACATCAAGGCTACAACGGTCTGCAATAACCCCAGACCACACTGCTTATTAACGGAAGCGCAACAAAGTTTAGCGGAGGGACGCCAAGGTATTGTTTCGCCGCTTACCACTGACATCAGATTGCTCACCTCCGTTGCTTTAACCCTAGATCAAAATCCGGATTCCGGGGCTGAAATTACGAATTGACACAAACAAATAGCTACATTTCATGACTCAGGTCGGGCTTTGTATCGCCTTAACGAATCGCAGAACCCAATTCCCAGATCGGCAAAAATACCCCCAGTGCCAGCACCAGCACCAGAGCACCAAGAAATGCCAGTAATAATGGTTCAATTGCGTCTGCCAGTTGTTTTAATTCGTAGTCCACTTCCTGATCATAAAAATCAGCAACATCATCCAGCAACTTATCCACGGCACCGGTTTCTTCCCCGACTGCCAGCATCTGTAATACCAGTGGCGTAAACAATCCGGTGGCGGAAGCGGTATTGGTTAACCGGTCACCACGTTCCACGCCGGATAACATGCCGTTAACCGCACGACCAATAAAGCGATTACCCACACTGTCACTGACCACCGCTAAACATTGCAGTACCGGCACCCCCGCAGCCATCATCATGGCAAACGAACGGGAAAAACGGGATAACGCAATGCGCTCAAAAATACTGCCGATTAACGGAATTTTCAGTTTTTTCCGATCCCACCACAAAGCGCCGTTATCGGTTTTAATATACTGTCGCAACCCCAAAAAAGTTGCTGCCAGCACGGCAGCCAACAGATGCCACCAGTGCTGCATAAAATCAGATACAGCAATCAAGATCTGGGTGGCAACCGGTAAATCAGCACCCAACTTGTTAAACACACTGGTAAAACTGGGAATAACAAATAAGGTGATCACCACCATAGCCACACTGATGGCACTGATGACCATCAGCGGGTAACGCAACGCCGCTTTTATCCGCTTGCGGGTTTCGCGTTCCATCTCCAGGTGAGCGATTAGTTTAAGCAAGGCGTCATCCAGCTTACCGGTGGTTTCACCAATGTGAATCATGCTGATATAAATCGGTGAAAAGACCTCCGGGTACTGGCGAAACGCAGTGGATAAATCAGACCCTGCAACCAACGAGTCTGAAATTCCGCGTAATACTGTTTTTAAGCTGGCATTATTGCCGGATTCCATCAATCCGTTCAGGGCACGTAATATCGGAATACCGGCTTTGGTCAGGGCATACAGCTGGCGCGTCAGCAGAATTCTTTCTTCGGCATTAATACGCTGGCGGAATAAGGACCATTGTTTATTTTCCGGCGTCGCCTGAACCTGGGTTTGTTCCAGGCCAACCACCACGATGCCACGCTGCTCCAGGCTTATCTGAGCAGCATTACTGTTCATCGCTGAAATCGTACCGTCCACTTTATTGCCACTGGCGTCACGGCCACGATACAAAAAATCCATGGCTATTCTTCCAGCGTTGCGGCAACCCGGAACACCTCATCCAGCGAGGTAATTCCGGCACGTGCATAATCCAGCGCTGATAATGCCAGCGGCCGGAACCCCGGCGCCCGGGCAGCAGCTTCGGCAAAGCCCTGAGCATCCTGACGGCGCAAACAGGTTAATAATTCCGGAGTGATTTCCAGCAATTCATAAATACCAATACGGCCGTGGTAACCACTGTTATGACAATGGTGACAACCCCGCCCCTCGAGATAAGAGTCGCTGCATGCCGCCGCCTCCATGCCCTGCAACCAGGCCTTCTCCTGTGCTTCCAGCTGATGTGGTTGCTGGCAGTGTGGGCATAAACGTTTGATTAACCGTTGTGCAACCACCGCCCGTAAGGACGAAGCCACCAGATAATGATCCACCCCCATATCCAGCAACCGTGCTGCGGCGGAAGCGGAATCATTGGTGTGTAATGTCGATAACACCATATGGCCGGTCATGGCGGCACGCAAACCGATTTCTGCGGTTTCGTGATCACGCATTTCCCCTACTAATACAATGTCCGGGTCATGCCGTAATGCCGCCCGCAATACGGTCGCAAATTCCAGCCCGACTTTAGGATTAACCTGCACCTGATTAATACGAGGCAACCGATATTCAATCGGGTCTTCTGCGGTGATGATTTTCTTTTCCGCAGTATTCAGCGATGTTAATGCGGCGTACAGGGTGGTGGTTTTACCGCTACCGGTCGGCCCGGTAACCAGCACCAGTCCGTGTGGACGATGTATCAGATGATCAAAACGCTGACGTAATTCCGCTGGCATTCCTAACACTTCCATACTGAGAATACCGGCGCTTTGGTCCAGCAAACGCATGACCACCGCCTCGCCAAACTGTACCGGCATGGTAGCCAGGCGCACATCAATACTGCGCTGACTGACACGGATATTAAAACGACCATCCTGTGGCAGACGTTTTTCTGAGATATCCAGGCCAGACATAATTTTTAACCGCGATACCAGCGCCGAAGCTACCCGCCGCTCTTTAACCACCTGCTCCTGCAATTCACCGTCTACCCGTAAACGAATACGCAGCTGATTTTCTTCCGGTTCAATATGAATGTCCGACGCCTGAACCTGAACCGCATCCTCAAACAGATTTTGTAATAACCGTACCACCGGCGCTTCACTGGTATCGGACGATAACGCCATTTCGGAAATATCAAAGTCGCTGCTTTGTAGTTCACCTTCCAGCTCGCCGGCAATACTGGCCATCTGCTCCTGACGGCGATACACAGAGTCGAGCACCGTCAATAGTTCCTGCTCACGAACAAAGGCCGGCAGTACCGGTTTTTTTAAAGTTCGCTGCAGGTCATCGATGGTCATCAGATCCATCGGGTCGGCCATACCGACCAACAACCCATCCTGTTCTTCAGCTAACACCACAGAACGAAACCGTCGTGCCTGGGTTTCTGGTAATAACTGCACCAGCTCAGTACGGATTTTAAACCGCGCCAGTTCAATAAAGGGGTAGTGAAAATAATCGGATAACGCCTGTAATAACTGATCTTCACGCACATAGCCAAGATCGGTAATAGCGCGACCAATTTTTTTGCCGGTTTTTTTCTGTTCTGCTAACGCCTGCATCAGCTGCTCTTCACTGATCAGGCCTTTTTCCATTAATAAATCGCCAACGCGTACTTTTTTTCGCGATTCCATCAGCTACCTCGGCCTTGCAAGCTTTTGCTCTATCCAGCGTTGTTGAGTCCCGGATAATGAATATTGCTGTAACACGTTTTCCAGAACCTGCCGTGCCGGGTCAATCTGCTGGTTCTGCTCCAGCGCAACAGCCATCGCAATTGGCCAGTTAGCCACCCCTGGCTGCAGCTGACTGAGCCGGCGATAACTGTCCACCGCCTCTTTATAAGCACCAACAATGTGTAACCCGGGAGCCACGGTTGCTAACCATTGTTCGTTCTGATTATCGCGCTGGCTGTAATAAAACTGTTTAAATTCTTCATAGCGTTTCTGCTCAAGAAAAATCCGCGCTTTATTGGTTAATGCTTTTTGTCGTAATGCACTGGTCAGCTTGTCGTTTGTTAATAACGCGTTGTTGTACTGCTCCGCCAGCGGCCAGTCCGCAGCCCGCATAGCACGGATGATCTGCAGATAATCCTGCTGTAGCTGCTGATTCGGGCGATGAATGGTTAGCTGAGGTTCAACCACAAGCGCCGCTTGCTGTTCAGCAGCCGCGGTTGTCTGGCCTGCGCTGACCTGAGGTTCTTTCAGGGTTTTAACCAGTGGCGGAGCCACCCGGGTTTCGCTGAACGGCCGCACCTGCTGCGGCGCCACCGACGGTTGCTTAAGCACGCCCGGCTTGGTCACATCCACCTGACCGGGAGGCACCGGTGGCGCGGTTTTTTCTGGTGCCGCTGGCCAGAAATACCAGGCTGCACTCAAAATTATCAGCAGCAATAGCAGCGCCAGCGACCAGCCAACGACAGACACAGACTCTTGTTGCGGATAACGCAATGCTGGCGGAATATCCGGGGTTTGCCCGCTACGCTGGTCGATCTCTTTTAATACCTGATGCACCAGACTCATAAACACACCAGCGCAATGACAATAACGATCAGTAAATAAGGCCAGCCTGGTAAGCGCTTATCAGGCGGGCAGGCAAACTCGGTATCGGCAATGGCCAGCTCAATATGTTGCGCCTCCAGCTGACGCACCCCGGCACCATAGCCCACCAGCAGTGCTTTATTGGCAATGATATTGACCAGCCGTGGCACTCCGCGGGTGGCCTGCCACAAACGGCGAATGGCTTTATGACTGAATGCCGGCAGACCGGTGTAACCTGCCAGACACATGCGCTGCTGCAGATACAAAGCAAGACTGTTGTGATCGGTCAGCGGCTTAAGCCGGGCAGATGAGGTAATACGCTGATACAACTGGCGTAAATGGGGCTGAGCCAGTTTTTCATCCAGTTCCGGCTGGCCAAATAACACGATCTGAATCAGCTTCTGTTGTTCCGTTTCCAAGTTAGAAATCAGCCGCAATGCTTCCAGAGTATTGTCCGGCATGGATTGCGCTTCATCGATAATTAACACCACCGCCTGTTGCCGCTGCGCCTGAGTTAATAAAAACTGTTCGACCGCCGCACGTAACCGGGTCTGGTCGAGGGTGCTGGCATCCAGTTCAAATTCCGCGGCGATTAAATGCCACAAGGCTTCAGTATCCACTGCCGGGTTCGGAATATACGCAGTGCGCACTCCCTGTTGCTCCAGGCTGTTTAACAGGCGCCGGCACAGCAGGGTTTTGCCGGTACCGACTTCGCCACTGACTTTGATAAAACCTTCACCGGATGCCAGTGCAAACTGCAGCATTGAAAACGCCTGTTGCTGACTGGGTAAATCGACATAAAACCCCGTATCCGGCGTCAGTCCGAACGGCGTCCGGGCCAGGCCGTAATAACGTGAGCAGGCATCCGCCAGTTGCAGTGCTTCCATCATCCCTCCTGTAATAACACATCGGAATAACGTTGATTTAACTGCTCAATCTGCTGCTGCGAGATGCCGGAGCCGGTAACCCGTGGTTGCAATAAAATAACCAGTTCACTTTGCAGCACCTGCTTGCGTTCCTGACGGAACAACCACCCCAGTAGTGGAATATCTTTTAACAAAGGTAACCCGGCAGTAATGACTTCCTGGCGGTTCTGCATCAGGCCACCAATAACCACAATTTGTCCGGAACGGGCTTTAACGATGGAGTCGGTTTCCCGCACCCGGCTGAAAGCCAGCGGTAAGTTGTAATCGCTGCTGCCTAGTTCAATGGTTTTAATACGTTCTTCCACTTCCGTTACCGTGGGATGAACGTGCAGAATGACCTCGTCGGTTTCCCCCACCTGAGGGGTCACATCCAGAGCGATGCCGGAGAAAAATGGCGTCAGTTCAATTTCCGGAGCTTCAGTTGTCCCCGTGGTTGAGGTTGTGGTGTTATTGGTCACTTCTGTCACAAAAAACTCATCACTGCCCACTTTAATCACCGCTTTCTGATTATTAACCGTGGCAATACGCGGACTGGATAACACCTTAACGTCACCCTGAGTTTCCAGCAGCTGTAACGCTCCGGCGAAATCACCAACATTAAAGTTCAGTGAAAAAATACCGGCGATGCGGTCTTCGTTAAAGAGTGCTTCGGAACTCAGCGCGCCATCCCAGGAATTACGGTTACTGCGCGCCGATAACGTATTCCAGTTAATTCCCGACTGAAAACCATCATTTAATGTGACTTCCACAATTTTAGCTTCGATCAGAACCTGTTTCTGTACACTCAGTTCCGCCCGGTCAAGATAGGTTTTAATGGTGTTCAGGGTTTTCGGTAATCCCTTGGCAATGACCATCCCGGCATGCGCATCCACCACCACCTGAGCATCCGCCTCGGCACTGATCATCATCTCCAGAGTGGCGCGCAGATTGCTCCAGAAATCACTGCCGGATTCCGTGTCCACCCGGGCGGTATTCACCGTTTGTGTAGTGCTCTGACTGCTGCGGTTATTATTACTGTTGCTGTTATTATTGGTGGTCGTGCTACTGACCTGACCACTGCTGACCCGCATGCCGGAATTACCTTTACGTTTTACGTTGAGGTAATTAATCGGATAAATCCGGGTTTGTTGCTGGCTTGGTAAAATCTGAATACCGTAGTCGGATACAACAAAATCATAACCATAAATATCCCGCACCGCGGCCAGGGCTTCAGCCAGCGTCACATTTTTAATATTCAGTGAAATTTCGCCACTGACCTGGGGGTGTATCACCAGATTCTGATCGGTGCCGTCCACCAGGCTGGCAAAAAATGCCTGCGCCGGTACCTGCCGCGCCGACACATCAAAGCGTTGTACCTCATCCCCCCGGCCATTATCCAGTGCCGGTAATAACTGTTGCGGGTCGAACAAACGAGCAGTGCGCGGTACCTCGTCGGCCGTTAATAACACGGCTTTTTCCGTTTTTTGCGCCTCGCCGGACTTTGGCTGCGGTCCGCTTGTGGCACAGCCAGTCAGCAGCCAGGCACTCAGCAACCAGGCGATGCCGCGGCGGTAAGCGGCTGTATGAGCCAATGTTTGCGGGCGGAACACCTTGATATCCATCGTCATAAAATCAGTCTGCCTTGCTGCCCGTTGTGGTTAGTTTCACCGCACTGCTGCCCGCCAACGAAATAGTCAGCTGTTGGCGCGCGGTTTTCAGCGTCACATTTGTCGGATTAACCGCCACCACACGGGCGTCATCAATGGTGTCACCCGGTTGTAATAACCGGCCATTGATCACCGCCCGGCGGCGTTCACCCTGAATCAGGATCTGTTGTAATACATACGACCTTGGCGCAAGCACCGGAGCCACTGCCGTTCCTCGCTGTAACCAGGCCGGTGGCCGGGTCGGATCAGCTGCCTGCACGCCGACTGCCATAAACAGAGTCAGGAGGGCCATCATTAAGGGGTTAAACATTCTCGCCATATCAGCCTCCTAATACATCTTCACGGCTGCTCAGGGTGTACACCTCCAGCGTGACCTCACCACGCGGGTATTGCTCCACCTGATAATCCAGCAGCTGCCAATACAAGCGCCATTTCAGCGTATCCAGTCGTTGCAGGTAGGCCAGCAACGCGGGATAACTGGCGCTCAGGGTGATTCTTAACCGGTGCTTATATAAACGCGCCCGGGGTTCGCTTTCACCGAGCAATATTTCTTCTTGCGGCAGTGTCACCAGCCCGGTAATTTTCAACCGGCTGTCCTGGGTTAACATCTGCTCCAGTACCACGACCATCTGCTGCGGTGACACCAGGGCATCGGTCAGGCTGGCAATACGTTGTTCAATCGCCTGATGCTCACTGCGTAATAACTCCAGTTCATCACGTAACACCTGATTCGGATCCACCACAGGTGTGTTCTGTAATTGGCTTAGCCGTTGCTGCAGCTGCTGGTTTTCCTGCTGACGCTGTTGCGCCTGCTGTTGCCGCTGCCAGCCATCACGCCACAAAGGCTCCGCCAGCAGCCAGCTGCCAAGCAGCAACAACAATAAGCTCAGCGTGATTAACGTCAGCCAGCGCTCACGTGGGTTCAGATTGAGATACTGCTGAATCAGCGCCGCGGCTCTGGGCTGCTGCCACCAGCTGGTCATGATTTTTCTCCCGCCATCAGGGTTTTCAGGCGATCAATCTGGCGCAGCCCGGAAGCCTGCTGTTCGGCCGTTTGTGTATCGTCCGGCGAAGGGCGGCTGTCGAGCTCAAATATCAGGCCGTTCTGGTGGTCATTTTTTTGCACATCAACATGTCGGAACGCCACTCCCTGATAGGCCGGGCGCTGCACCAGGCTGGCGATATAAGCGGATAGTTTCTGTGGCTGATCGAGATACCCCTGCAGCCTGACGCCATCACTGCTGATACGAAAACGCTGTAACCACACGCCACGGATATTCTGCTGTCCCAGCTGCTCTACCTGATCCGAAAACGACTGGCTGCGTTGCAGCTTGCCCTGAGTCAGGTAACTCAATACCTGGCGACTGGCCTGTAACGCCGCCACCGCCTGCTGTTGCTGACGCTGCAGTCCGGCATCACGACTCAGTGGTGGCCGGGCTGCCAGCAGCTGATCAAGCTGTTGCTGTAATTGCCCGGCCTGCTCCTCGGCATCCGCCAGACGAGCACTTTGCCAACGCGTGTAGCCCAGTGCCAGCACGGTCAACAGCAGCACCAGTGCCACGCTGCCGGCCAGCGCCTGCAATAAGGTAGCCACCTCCGCCGGCAACTGCGGTGGACGAAACTCGTCGCTGAAAAAATTAATCTGCTGTTTAACCTGCCAGCTCATAGCACAAGCTCCCTCCCAGTGCGGTTGCCAGCGAGGCGGTTAACGTCGCCGGTGCTGCCATGCGGTTAAACAGGCTGTCGAGCGCCAGAGTCCGGATCGGGGTATTCACCGCCTGCTCCAGATCAGGTAACAGCACATCCAGTTCAGCACCGTCGGGCACCATGACCCAGATCTGGCCGACACTGCCCATCCCCAGCTGGCTTTCGAAATAATCCATTGAGCGCTGAATCTCCAGCGCCAGGGTCTCCAGCCGGCTGTGGCTTTCCAGTTCAAATTCACCGTCTGTCGGTGGTTGTAATCCCAGATCGTCGCTACCAACACCAATACTGCGGGTCATATACAGACCGCCATCGAGAAACAGATAGAAATCACCGGCGCTCTGATCCAGCCGTAACACGCCGACGCTGGTTTCCGGTTCCAGCTCAGCCACCAGCTGCAGAATGCTCAGTTCAGGAATGGTGATGTGTTGTAATAACAACTGCTGCTGTTCACACCAGTCGACCAGCTGGCGAATACGCACCCGTTCGATAACCGCCGCAAACGCCATATCCAGCCGCCCGCGATAGGCGTCTTGCGGCAACCGGAACGCCTGCACCACCAGAGTTTCAATCGGCTGTGACACCATATCTTTGACCCGGAAGCGCAACGCATCGCTGAGCTCGTCATCCGGCACCCGCGGTGCTTCTAACAGATGCAGCTCATAATCGTTATGATCAAGTGAAATCGTCACCGGCAATTGTTGCAGACCCGGTTGTTGCCGGCGCAGCTGCTTCAGCCACAGCGCCAGAGGTTCCAGCCCCTGGTGTTCAGCTTGAGGCAAAAACCGCTCGGTCACGCCATGAACATCGCGCAACACGGCGAAAGCCTGACCGTTGTGAAGCTCAATGCCGAGACAACGCTGTTGAGTTGTGGTGTGTTTCTGCCAGGGCCAGCGCATGCCAATCCTCAATACCGGTGTTAACTGACCTAAGTGTAGACCAGCTTTTGGCTCACATAGTCTTACCGTCCAGTCCTGACTATAATGGCGGTCTCATTCCGCTCAGTTGTTGACCTGACCCCATGTTTAATATCGTTTTGTTCGAGCCTGAAATCCCGCCCAACACCGGTAATATCATACGTTTATGCGCCAATACCGGCTGTCAGTTACACCTGATTGAACCACTGGGTTTTAATATGGAAGAAAAGGCATTGCGCCGCGCCGGGCTGGACTACCACGAATGGGCTGAGGTCCGCATTCACAAGGACTTCGCCGCCTTTATGGCAAGCGAGGCACCATCAACTCTGTATTGTCTGACCACCAAAGGAAAAACCACCCATTCGGATGTCGGTTTTAAACAGGGCGATTATCTGATGTTTGGTCCGGAAACCCGTGGCTTACCCGAAGACGTACGCCTGCAGTTTCCGCATGAACACTGGTTACGGTTACCTATGATGGCCGACAGCCGCAGTATGAACCTGTCGAACTGCGTGTCTGTGATGGTGTACGAGGCCTGGCGCCAGATAGGTTATGACGGCGCCAGCAGCTGAAGACGACATAAAAAACCGCTGAGCGATGGCGTCGCTCAGCGGTTTTTTTATGTCTGGAAGCAATCTTACTGAATGGTTTCAGAACCTTCGGCCTGAGCCTGTTCAGCGGCTTTTTGTTGCTCCTGCTGCAGCCGTTGCTGGTACAGAGCATCAAAGTTAACCGGTGCCAGCATCAGTGCCGGGAAGCCACCTTTAACCACCAGGCTGTCGATGCTTTCACGCAGGTACGGGAACAGAATATTCGGACACATAGCACCCAGCATTGGCTTCAGTTGCTCTTCCGGGATATTCGCCATAGTGAACAGACCAGCCTGCTCCAGCTCTACCAGAAATGCCGTTTCATCAGCGTTAGTCGCCGTTACCGTTACTTTCACGCTGACTTCAAAGTGCTGCTCGTCCAGTTTACGGGCACCGGAGTTGAGGTCCAGCTTGATTTCAGGTTTCCACTCTTTAGTGAATGAAGCCGGAGCGTTCGGCGCTTCAAACGAGGCGTCTTTGATGTAAATACGTTGCAGCGCAAACTGAGCTTGGTTCTCTGCCATTGTCATGATTCCTTAATCGTTATTGTTAAAACCTGTTATTTCACTAGCGGCAGGTTTTGTGCGTTCCACTCCATCATGCCACCGCTCAGGCGTACTGCGTTGTAGCCTTTTTCACGCAACATTTTGCCCGCCATGCTGACCGTCTGACCGGTTTTGCACACCAGGATGATGGGTTTGTCTTTATGAGCCGATAACTCGTTCATGCGAGTTGCCAGGCTGGCATAAGGGATATTGATCGCATTGGCCAGGTGGCCGGCACCAAAATCGGCTTTATCGCGGATATCCAGTACCACAGCGTCTTCTTTATTGATCAGCTGAGTGGCCTGCGCCGTCGACACAGACTGGCCGGCACGCCGGTTGTTATCCCACAGCAAAGCAGCCAGGAAGACACCCCAGATACCTACTAACCACCAGTGATTACCAATGAATTCAAAAAGCTGATCCATAAGAGACCTATATCGTTAATCGGTTAAATGACCGGGATATGACAACCGTGCAAAAACACCGCTACCAGCACCACAGCGAAAAATGAGCGCGCAGTATAGCGCTCCGCCCGGTTTGGCTCCACAGTCAGCCACCGATCAGCGGTTAATATCCGTTAATGGCGATGATGTGCGGCAATTACAACCCGGTTGTGCTCCTCGCCGGCCGGCTTAGTGTCAGCAAGGTGATGGCGGAAGATGCCGAAGCTGAGCAATTTAGGTACAATGCGCGACTTTCGTTCACTTCAATTGAGTTTGTTTGCATGACGTCACGTCCTACTCCAACAGCACTGATCATTCTGGATGGCTGGGGCCATCGTGAAGAAACCGAACACAATGCGATTGCCAACGCCCCCACGCCCACCTGGGATCGCCTGCTGGAGCAATACCCGAACGCCCTGATGCAAACTTCCGGCGCCGCGGTCGGTTTACCCGACGGCCAGATGGGCAACTCCGAAGTGGGCCATATGAATCTGGGTGCCGGCCGGATCGTGTATCAGAACTACACCCGCATCAACAAAGCCATTGCCGATAACCAGCTGCAACAGAACGACGCACTGGCTGCCGCCATGGATAAAGCCATCGCCGCCGACGGCGCGGTCCATTTTGTTGGCCTGTTATCGCCCGGTGGTGTTCACAGCCATGAAGACCATCTGGTTGCCTTGCTGGAGATGGCCAAAGCACGGGGTGTCAAACGCAGCAATGTACACGGCATTCTCGATGGCCGCGATATGCCACCACGCTCGGCCGAACCGTCCATTCAACTGATCGAAAACAAACTGGCGGAACTCGGCAACGGCAAACTGGCCAGCCTGATCGGCCGCTTTTATGCGATGGACCGTGACAACCGCTGGGAACGTATCGAGCAAAGTTATGTCGCCATGACCGAAGGCAAAGCGCCGTTTACGGCCAGCACCGGTATTGAGGCATTAAACGCCGCTTATGCCCGCGACGAAAACGATGAATTTGTGCAGGCCACCATTATTGGTGAGGCCGATGCTCAGGTAAAAGACGGCGACAGCATTATCTTCTTTAACTTCCGTCCGGACCGCGCCCGGGAACTGACCCGCGCCTTTGTCGAAGGCGATGATTTCAGCGGCTTCGAACGTAACCTGACACCGAAGTTGTCAGATTTTGTGATGATGACTGAATACGCCGCCACCATTCCGGCGAACTGCGCTTACCCACCTCAGGCACTGGTCAATGGCCTGGGCGAATACGTTGCCAATCTCGGCCTGAAGCAGCTGCGTATTGCTGAAACAGAAAAATACGCTCACGTGACCTTCTTTTTCTCCGGCGGCCGCGAAGCGCTGTACGATGGTGAAAGCCGTGAACTGATCCAGTCACCGGATGTCGCCACCTACGATTTACAGCCGGAAATGAGTGCTCCGGAAGTGACCGACAAACTGGTTGCGGCAATTAAATCAGGTGACTACGACCTGATTGTCTGTAACTACGCCAACGGCGATATGGTCGGCCATACCGGCTCTTACGAAGCGACATTAAAAGCCGCCGAAGCGATTGATGCCAGCATCAAACGAGTCACCGACGCGTTACTGGAAGTCGGCGGCGAATGTTTAATCACCGCCGATCACGGCAACGCCGAAATGATGGTCGACGACCAGGGCCGGCCGATGACTCAACACACCACCGGTCCGGTGGATATGATTTATGTCCATGGCCGGCAGCAGCCACTGACATTAGAGCCAGGCCGTCTGTGTGACGTGGCGCCCACACTGCTGGCGATGATGAATCTGCAGCAACCGGCAGAAATGACCGGCAAACCACTGATTGATTTCTCCTGAAACCACACCCGGGATGACGACCAGGATGTTAAACGCCAAGTCATGTTTTGCGGCAACGGCCACTCTGCTGCTGTGCCTGTTATGGCCGGCAGCCGCCAGCGCCAGTGATGAACAGCGCCTGGAAGCGCTGAAGCAGGAAATTCACAAACTGGAGCAATGGCTCAGCAACGCCAAGGACGAATACAGTGAGCTGGATAAGGCGTTACGCACATCCGATCTGGAAATCGCTGAGCTGTTAAAACAGGTAGAAACCACCCGTACTGAGCTGAAGGAGGAGCAGGCCCGCCTAAAAAAGCTCCGCCAGGAGCAGAGCCAGCTCCGTCACATCCGTAAGCAACACCACCAGCATCTGGCTGAACAGGTACGCGCCGCGCACCAGCTGGGCGACCAGGGGCCACTGAAACTGCTGCTCAATCAGGATGATCCGCAGCAGTTACAACGTATGATGCGTTATTTCGATTATTTTAATCAGGCCCGTATTAACCATATCCGCCAGCTGATTGCCGAGTTGCAACGGCTGGAAACCATCGCCGAACAGGTCGTGGCTCAGGAGCAGCAACTGCAACAGACCGAAAGCCGTTTGCTGCAACAAAACCGCCGTTTAACCGCCCGTAAAGCCGAACAGAAAAAATTACTCGCCAGTCTCAGCCAGCAGCTGAACAGCAAAGAATCACAGCTGAAGCGCAAGCAGGCCAACCGCCGCCGGCTGGAACAACTGTTAAACGAAGTGCAGACACTGCTGAGCAACAGTCCCCGTAAAAACGACGAACGACCGTTTCGTGCCATGCGCGGTAAACTCCCCCGTCCGGCCAGCGGCCGTATCCTTAAAGCCTTTGGCAATCAGCGCGATCAGCATGCGCGCTGGAACGGCTGGCTGATCAGCACTCACGAAGGCCAGAAAGTCCGCGCCGTCCACCACGGCCGGGTGGTTTTTGCTGACTGGCTGCGCGGCTTTGGTTTATTAACCATCATTGACCACGGCGAAGGGTATTTAAGCCTGTACGCCCATAACCAGACGTTATTTTACGACGTTGGCGCCTGGGTCAATCAGGGCGATGTACTGGCCTTATCCGGCATCAGTCAGGACAGTGGCCGCGCCAACCTGTATTTCGAAATTCGTCATCAGGGCCGGCCAAAAGACCCGGCTGCCTGGCTGCGGCGGCGCTGAATCAGCACGCTCGCGGTAGCCAAGGTTTTTCAATGGCAGGCTTTTATGCCATTCTTCAGAATCCAACATCTATTTATCAGAGTTAGCGTTTTTCATGTCTTCTGTTATTTCCCTTCGTTTACTTCCGGCGCTGCTGCTTAGCCTGGCCATTTCTCCGGCGGCCCTGGCCGAACAACCCGTTAGCGAAGAAATCAGCTCAGCTCCGGCACCACTGCCACTGCGTGAACTGCGCAACTTCACTGAAGTGTTTGAACGCATCCGCAGCGCCTACGTCGAAGAAGTCGACGACACCACGCTGCTGGAATACGCCATCAATGGCATGCTGACCTCCCTCGATCCACATTCAGCCTACCTGCAGCCGGAAGCCTTTACCGATCTGCAGGAAAATACCTCCGGTAAATTTGGAGGTCTGGGTATTGAAGTCGGTATGGAAGACGGCCTGATCCGGGTGGTTACCCCAATCGATGATACTCCGGCACAAAAAGCCGGCATCCAGAGTGGCGACCTGATTGTCACCCTCGACGGTGAGGCCGTCATGGGCATGACCCTGAGTGATGCCATCGACCGCATGCGTGGTGAACCCGGCAGTGAAATTACCCTGGAAGTACGCCGTAAAAATGAAAAAGAGCTGCTCAGTTTCACCCTGCAACGCGCCGAAATCAAAGTCGCCAGTGTGCGCACCGAAACCCTCAGTGGTGGCATCGGCTATGTGCGCATTACCCAGTTTCAGGAAAAAACCGGCCCGGAATTAACGGCCGCAATTGAAACCTGGACCCATGCCGAAGAGCCGCTGAACGGTCTGATCCTGGACTTACGCAACAACCCCGGCGGGGTGTTAGATGCGGCTGTGGAAGTCACCGATGCCTTTATCGATGAAGGCCTGATCGTTTACACCGAAGGCCGGGCAGCCAACTCAGAGCTGCGTTTTTCCGCGACCAAACAAACCGCGGCGCGCGATATCCCGGTCGTGGTGCTGGTGAATGGTGGTTCAGCCTCCGCCTCCGAAATTGTTGCCGGCGCCCTGCAAGATCATAAACGCGCCGTGATTGTCGGGACCCGCTCATTTGGCAAAGGCTCGGTACAAAGTGTGTTGCCAATCACCGAAGACAGCGCCATCAAACTGACCACCGCCCGGTATTTCACCCCCAACGGCCGCTCGATCCAGGCCCAGGGGATTGAGCCGGACATCCGGGTGGAACAGAGTGAAGTGAAAACCTACGAAAATCGCTTTTATAAAGAATCCGACCTGCCGGGCCACCTGAAGAATCCGGAACAGGACGACAACCAGGCCAGCGAAGACAGTCAGCCAGACCAGGATGGCACCATAGGTCCGAACGAACTGCTGAAACAGGACTTCCAGCTGTACGAAGCCCATACCCTGTTGCGTGGCGTGACCATTCTGTCACCGAACTCCGGCAAAACCTCAGCCAGTCGTTCACAGCCTGAGCATAACGAAGACGCCGATACCCTGGCACGGAGTCAGACAGCCCAGCCATGAGTCAAGCTCACACCCGCAACAACTGTCAGCCGGGGCGCCCGTTAATGCGCCCCGGTTCGTTATTCAATACGCTGTTATGCTCTGCCTTTTGCTTATTGCTCAGCCCACTGGCGGCTGCTCAGCCAACGGCCAAACTGATTCTGATCATCGACGACATCGGCAATAACCGTCAGCTGGGGCAGCGTACCGTCGACCTGCCCGGACCACTGAACCTGGCATTTTTACCACACACACCGTTTGCCAGCCGGCTGGCCGAGAAAGCCCACCAGGCCGGACATGGCATTATGCTGCACGCGCCGATGGCGAATAAAAACAACGCCAAACTCGGGCCCGGCGCACTGACCAGCGAGATGACGCCACAACAATGGCATCAGGTGTTAGTCGACAACATCAGCGCCATTCCCCACGTCAGCGGCGTCAACAACCATATGGGCAGTGAACTGACGGAAAATCCCAGGGCTATGCGCCAGGTGATGAGGACGTTACAGCAGCAGGGATTGTTTTTTGTCGACAGCCTGACCACTGCCCGCAGTATTGCGGCGCAACAAGCGCAACAAGCCCATCTGCCCAGCCTGAAACGCGACGTATTTCTGGATCACAGTACCGAACCTCAGGCCATCGCTCACCAGTTCCGGAAAGCCATTCAGCTGGCGAAACAGCGCGGCATGGCAGTTGCCATCGGTCATCCCTATCCACAAACCCTGCACCATCTGGAGCAGGTATTGCCCACTCTGGCGGCACAGGACATTGAGCTGGTCAGCGCCCGTCAGTACCTTTATCAGCAACTGTGGCAACAACCACTCAGCGTCCGCTCCAAATACCAGCTGCAGCCATTCCGGCTGCCGGCGCTGCAACCGCGGTCACAAGCACAGCGAAAGCAACAGCAAACACCAGAGCCACAGCCAAAACAACGACCACAACGGCAATCCCAACCCGGCACGCATAAAACCGCGGCGGTTAACTGATAGCGGGATCACAAAAACTTATTTGTACGATGGTTCCGTTTTAGGTAATCTGACACCGTTTAGCAACATCAATAAAAACAACTGATAAAAACCGACATAACCAACGGCAAAGTGAACCATGCGTAACTATCTGCTCCTGCTGCTGTGCACGCTCAGCCCACTCTCCCAGGCAACCGACGACTACACGGTTGAACTGTACGACCTTTATTGCACCGCCTGTCACGCGGTCGAAGCTTCGGGCGCTCCCCAGGCCTTTACCGACGAATGGCAGGAGCGGCTGGATAAAGGCATGGAAAACCTGGTGAATAATGCCATCACCGGCATCGGCAACATGCCAGCCATGGGCACCTGTGTTGAATGCAGCGCCGAAGACATGGAAGACCTGATCCGTTATATGGCCGAGGAAAAATAATATGAATTTCGACCGCATCCCCCTGAGCCGACGCAACCTGTTAAAAGCGGCCGGGGCCGGTTTATTAGCCGGTGGTACCAGCGCCTGTTCCAGCCAACCCCAGGCCAAGGCGCCAATTGGAGTCGTTGGTAAAGACGGCAAACGGGTATTACCCTGGAGTAACTGGTCGGGCAACCAGAGTTGTCAACCCAATGAACGTCTGGTCCCGCGCAGTGAAGAACAGCTGCTGGACGCCATTCGCAACGCCAGCCAGAACATCCGCTCAGTCGGCTCCGGCCACAGTTTCTCTGGCCTGGTACCAACCGATCAGACCTTATTATCGCTGGCCCGCTTACGCGGCCTGGAAAACATCAATCCGGAAACCATGGAAGCCGACGTCTGGGCCGGCACCCGGCTGTCACAGATTGGCCGGAAGCTGTGGGATCACGGCATGTCGACCATCAACATGTCCGATATTGACACCCAGGCATTAGGTGGCGCCCTGGCGACCTCCACCCACGGTACCGGTAAAGATCTGGGCACTCTGTCGACCCACGTCACACAGATGCGTATTGCCAATGCCGCCGGTGAAATCATCGAATGTTCGGCCGACCAGAACAGCGACTTGTTCCACGCCGCCGGTAATAACCTCGGCGCGCTGGGCATCATGACCAAGGCGCGGATTAAAACCGATAAAGCCTATCACCTGAAAGAACACAGCTGGATGATGTCGGAGCAGGAAGGCCTGGAACGCGCGGAAGAATTGCGTGATTCCCACCGTCATTACGAAATGTACGCCCTGCCACACAGCGATTACATGCTGGGCATCGCCATCGACAAAGTTGATCCGGCCGACATTCCGGAAAACCAGGCGGAACCCAGTGGCGACGCTTATGAAGCTTTCCGTATGATGTCCAACCTGATCGACTATATGCCGTTTGCCCGCAGCTGGCTGGTGAACTTCGGTGCCGGTGGTGTTGAGCCGGAAACCCGTTATGGCAAGTCCTGGGAAATTTTCGGCAACCTGCGCGACATCCGTTTTAACGAGATGGAATATACCGTGCCGGCAGAAGTCGGGCCTCAGTGTCTGCGCGAAATTCTGCAGACCATCAAGCAGAAAAACATCCCGGTGATTTTCCCCATCGAAGCCCGTTACATCAAAGGTGATGATGTCTGGTTAAGCCCGTTTTATCAGCGTGATGGTTTTGCCATCAGCTGCCATAACTTCCACGACAAAGACTACAAAAAGTACTTTGCCGCGATCGAACCGATTTTCTGGAAGTACGACGGTCGTCCACACTGGGGCAAAATTCACACCCTGGCGGCGAAAGAATTTGCCGCACGTTACGACCGCTTTGACGACTTCCTGCGGGTGCGTAAAGAAATGGACCCGGACGGTCGTTTCCTTAACGAACACCTGCGCCACACTCTGGGCGTCTGACGCCCGCCAGATTGCCAGCGGACTTGCGCCCGCTGGCAGCCCCGGCAAATGCCGCCACGTCACCAGGTGGTATTTGCATTTTTTGCGGTCATTCTGGCCGCTTTTTTGTTTTTTTCGGCTGCATCGCCCCTGTTACCCGGCCACCAGACTGGCAGAATAACCGGCCATTGTGATGGAGCCGCTTATGTTTTATGCCTACTGGAATCAGTTTACCGACCTGCTCAGCAAAGAACGCTGGCAGTTACCGCTGCAGCAAGTGAAACAACGTCATTGTCTGCCGGACTCACGTTTTATCGACATCGACGGCCTCAGCGTTCATTACCGCGACGTCGGTGACGGGCCGGTGTTGTTATGCCTGCACGGCATTTTTTCGTCGTTACACACCTGGCAGGAATGGACAACACAACTGAGTGATGACTACCGGGTCATCAGCCTTGATCTGCCGAACTTCGGTATTACCGGCCCCCATCCGGATGGCATGCGTAAACAGCTGTACAGTGATTTTCTCAATCGTTTTACCGATGCTCTTGGCATCGACCACTGCTACCTCGCCGGCAACTCGCTGGGTGGCTGGATGAGTTATGAATTCGCTCATCGTTTCCCGCACAAAGTCGACAAACTGATCTTAATCGACAGTGCCGGCTTCTTTTTTGTGCCACCGGCTACCCTGATCGCCATGGGCCTGCCGCTGGTAGGCTGGCCGATGAGCCAGAGTCCGCTGCCACGTAAGCTGGTGCATTCCATGGTGGACAGCACCTACGCTCAGCCACAACGGCTCGACGACAGCATACGGAACCGCTATTACGACCTGATGCACCGCCCCGGCAACCGCCGCGCCGGAGCCGCAGTGGTGGCCTTTATCCGCAATAACATCGGTTTCGACACTTCCTATCTGCCGCAGATATCACAGCCCACGCTGGTAATGTGGGGCAAACAGGACGGCTGGATTCCGCCGGCTCATGCCACAAAATTCGAACAGCAGCTGCCGGATTGCCAGCGAATTATGTACCACAACTGTGGTCACCTGCCGATGGAAGAACTGCCACAACAAACCGCACAGGATTGCCGCCGTTTTCTGCAGCAACCCTGAACCAGGCTGCCAGCTCCGGGCAGGCAAGGCTTGCCTGGACGACAAAACTGCCGCATGATGCGCTCCAGTGTCGCGTTATGACAGCTTCAAGGAGGAACTTATTATGCGGGCAGCCGATCTGATTAACCTGCTCAGTCAATACGATCCGGATATGGAAGTACCGGTTTCATTTCAGCCAGACGAGCAACACAACCTCATTCCGGATATCACTACCTGCAACCGCGAACAACGCAGCCGTTGTTACGAATCGCTGGTGGAACAGGCCGAAGACGGCATGTTAGTCATTAATGCCGCTGGCCATATCACTTATATGAATCCATATCTGGTGCGTCTCAGTGGTTATAGTGCTGCTGAGCTGACCGGCAAAACCCTGGCCGAGCTGATGCCTGCCGATGACGCCGATTTTCTGCAACAGCGACTGGCCGCCAGCAGCGATCACGGGCGCTTTTCCAGCCGCCTGATCAGCCGTAACCGTCAACAACACTGGGTACAGATCTCGGCCACCCGTATTCCCAGCAGCGATGGCCGTTTTCGTGGTTATATGATGACACTGACCGATCTGTCGCAACAACAGATCCTGTTACCACAACTGGCCGACCAGCATCAGTTGGGTGATAAAATCGAACGTATCCGCGACCAGCTGGAACAGCTGAAAGTACTGCGTACCCATTTATTAACCGAACAACAGCAGATTGCCGGCTTATCCCGGATCGAGGCCAGTGCGTCCTGGCATCAGGGGCGTTATCTGTATCTGATCGAGCCGCAGAAAAACGGCAAACGTAAGCGTCGTTATGTCGGCAGTGACCCGGATAAGGTGCGCCAGGCACTGGCGGCGGTCAAACGCCAGGAGCGTTACCAACAGCTCAGCCAGGAACTGTTACGCATCGAAGAACAAATCCGCAGCGCCACCTTCCGGCTCGACAGCTTTCTCTGGGATCTGGCTCAGGTTCCTCCTGAGCTGCACCGTTTATTACCCGCTTCCGCCTGACTGTATGATCACTTAACGGAACGTTTGACGGCTGCCACAGGCAGCCGTTTTTATTAGCCGTCAAGCCATCGCCCGGGGCGTTATCCCCTCCAGCCGAACACTCATCAGACAATTCCTGACAGGCCAACACGGCGTTTTTGCTCTGGTGCTTAATTATTAAAAAACTCAGAAAAGCATTTCATGACAGCCGCAGTAAAACAGTGATTGTGCTGTCATGAATCCCCTCCCTAGCATCCGCTCCGTCAGTGATACCGCCTAAAGTCATTCACTGCGTTTATGGATAAGAGTTTCAGGAGAGGAATATGACGCAACACCCGGATGTACAGAAGGACAAAGAATCTTTTTATCAGGAATTTACCCTGCGCAACGCCGGTTTTATCAGCGACAGCGAACAACACACCTTACGCCAGGCCCACATTCTGATTGCCGGCTGTGGTTCCACCGGCGGCAGTGTGATCGAAGTACTGGTACGCAGCGGCGCAGAAAATCTGGCGCTGGCCGATAACGGCAGTTACGAGCTGAATAACGCCAACCGGCAGAACATGGTGCTGACCGATGTTGGCCGTGCCAAAGTGGACGTGTTCGCTGAACGCATGTTGCAGATAAACCCTCATGTGGCCATCAGTTGCCACGCTCACGGCATTACCCCGGATAACGTCGATGAGCTGGTGCAGTGGGCCGATATTATCGTCGATGCCGTTGATGTTACCGGCCGCTCCGGACTGGAGATGAAGTTTTTATTGCATCAGGTGGCACAGCGGCAACACAAGGCGGTGATTTGTGGTTATGACATGGCCGCCGCTCAATATGTGCCGGTGTTTGATTACCGCGATGAGCAGCTGGCGCTGCTGGATAATCTATTAACCGCCGAAGACGTCGCTACACTCGATCCGCTACAGGCCTGTGCCCGCCTGATTCCGGACGAATTTATCCCGCCACAAATGTTCGCCGAACTGGAGCGCCACCAGCAGGGCAAAGATTACACCTCACAATTGTGTCTGGCCGCCAATCTGTTTGGCGTACTGGGCTCTACCCTGGTGCTGGATATGCTTAACGGCCGGCCGGTATGTAACGACAACTACGTCGATTTATGGAGCCTGATGCGTCGCCCACAAGCCGATGTGCAAACCGACGAGCAGCAGCAACAGCGTCAGCAACAGCGTCAGCAGCTGCGCGCCTGGGCGAATGGTCCCGGAGGTGATAGCGATCCGTTTTTCCTCGATCGTTCGGTACGCCACTACCAGCCACCCCATTTGCCATCACTGGCGGTCGACTACCCGCAACAGCGCTTACACCAGGCCGCCGGAATCAGCGCCTACGCCATCAGCCAGCGACAACTGGATAACACCATCAGTCGTCAATTGCTGCGGTTTGCCTTTGTCCATTACGCCCGGGTTGGTTTTATCAATGCCGATCAGGCCGCCCGTGGCTTATTGCATCACGAGCCGCTGCAACAGCTGCATGACGACGATGTGCATATCATCTTAAGCGACGATAACAACGGCCAGTTACTGGCGTATTCCACCTTAAAAGCACCGCTGTCCGACAGTCACCGTTTCGGTGATAGCCAGCGCCCGGCGTTTGCCGTTGAACAGGCGTTTGGCCGCGACCTGTATCAGCAGACAGATGCCCTGGCCGACCTGCCGCTGGCAGCCGTGCGTGAAATTGGCCGCGTCACCAAAGCTGAGCTGGACGATCCGGCCACCAATGCCCGGGTCGGCATTATGCTGCTGCACGCTTACCGGCTGTTAGTCAGCCAGCCGCAATACGGCATCCGTGCTTTTGTCGGTGACGGCGAAAAACAGGTGACGCTGCGCAACCTGACCTTTTATGGCTTTAACCCACAGTTATTACCAGCCCGCCAATCACTGCTGGCCGACGATCATTTGTATCAGCCACGTTATCAGGGCCGCGATGTCCGGCCGTTCTGGTTATTACTCGAGCAGCTCGATCAACAACGCGCCAACGATGTCAGCGCCCTGTTACAACTCGACGACGACACCCTGCTGAGCCGGCTGGCCAGCAGTCGCAGCAATGCCACTAAGGAACTGGAGGCACAATTATGAAACCGGTATGGAACGAACAGCAGCTGGAAATCCGTGATTATTACGAACAGGTAGCGCTGCAGCGGGTCCGCCCGAGTGCCGCGGAACGCGATCAGAATCTCAGCTTCGACCGTCAGATCTGGCGGGACCTGGGTGCCAGTGGCTTATTTGGCCTGCATATGCCGGAAGAATTCGGTGGCCAAGGCCTGGGGCTGCGCGAGTTTGCCGCGGCACTGGAAGGTTTTGCCCGCGGCTGTCAGGACATGGGAGTGCTGGTGTCGTTTGTGGCACAGGTCGGGCTGGTACAGGCCGGCTTGCTCAGTTACGGCTCAGAACAGCAGAAACAGCGCTGGCTGCCGGGGCTGATCCGCGGCGAATTATTGGGCTCATTTGCCATTACCGAGCAGGGCTGTGGCTCAGACGTGCGGGCGATGAAACTGGCCGCTCATCAGGAGCTCGACGGCTTCCGCCTGAACGGCCAGAAATGGAACATTACCAATGCCCCGGAAGCAGACGTGGTCATGACCTTTGCCCACGTTCAGGACGTCGGCGAACGTTCCGTCAGCTGTTTTATCACCGCCACCGATGTTGCCGGGCTGGAGCGCAGTGAACCGTTTGAATTACTCGGTAACCGCGGCACCCCGATTGGTGCGTTTGATTTTAACGATGTGTTATTACCGCCATCGGCGCTGGTAGGTGAGGTCGGTCAGGGCCTCGACGTATTGTATTTCGCCTTCCTGGTCGAACGGGTGTTAACCGGTTTAGTGATCACCGGCTGCATGGAACCCTTGATGGAAGACTGCCTGCAATACAGTCAGGAACGTCAGGCATTTGGCCGTCCGATTGGCGACAACCAGTATATCCAGGGCCAGATCGTCGAGATGTATTGCCAGGTTGAAGTGTTACGCAGCGTCCTGTTACGTGCGATGGACAGCATGGAACAGGGCGAAGACTGCTCCAGCCTGGCATCGCTGGTCAAAATGCTGGCCACCGAAAACCTGCACCAGGCCTGCATTAACGCCATCCGTATTCACGGCAATTCCGGCTACCGCCGCGACCAGTATTTTGAACGCCTGTTACGCGACTCCATCGGTGTGTTTTTTGCCGGTGGCACCATCGAAATTCACCGCCACGTTATCTGGAACAACCTGATCAGCGAACTGAATCAGGGCAAACGCAGCCGCCAGGGCCTCAACCTCGGGGTTTACCAGAAAGCTGACGTCACCGCATTCACTCAACCCACGGAGGAGGCTCTGGCATGAGCACGCCACTTAATCCCGTCACCCGGCAGCTGATCCGGGTCCAGCAACACCCCTGGCTGATGATGGCCGGGCTGTTGTTGCTGACGTTGCTGGCACTGGCTTCGGCCGGTAACCTGCAAATCAACAGCACACCGTACATGATTGGCGATACACACCCGAGCCGCATCGCCGATCACGATACTAAACGGCTGTTTTCCAACGCCGGCGAACAGGCTTTTGTGGCCATCGATAACCCCGACGGTGACATTTTTAACCGCCACAGTCTGGCGGCGGTAGAACAACTCAGCCGTGCCTTCGAAACCATGTTGCTGATCAGCGATCAGGATCAGCAACAACTGACGGCGCTGGCACAACAGGACACCTTTGCCGCCAGCGCAACGGCCATTCTGCAGGACGGTTTAAGCCGCCAGGACATCCCCGCCATTCGCCAGCTGGCTGGTCATCCGCAGCTGGATAGCCAGCAGCAACAATGGCTGCAGAATCTGGCTGTGCGTTTACGGCCAGTAAAACGGGTACGCAGCCTGGCCAGCATGGAGCATATTGAAGCCTTCAGCGGTGGCCTGAGTGTGGCGCCGTTAATGCAAACCGTGCCTGCCACGGCAACACAGCGTCAGGCGCTGAAAGCGGCGGTGTTAAACAACCCACTGTTTATCAACGGCCTGATTTCACCACAGGGCAATGCCACCACAATTCAGGTGGAATTTACCATCGAAGAAGATGACTCACCGGCGATGTTGCTGGCCCACCGGGAGATCAGCCGTATCATTGAACAGATCAGCAATCAGGCCGATTTCCACGACCGTGTTTACCTCAGCGGCCCGCCGATGATTGCCGCCCAGACCGCCACCAGCATGGAACAGGATAACCAGACGCTGCTGCCCGGTGTGTTGCTGGTCATTATTGCCGTACTGGCAGTCAGCTTCGGACGGCTACAGGGCGTGGTTGCACCACTGCTGATTGCCGTTCTGGCGCTGTTCTGGACCCTCGGCAGCATGGCCGCGTTTGGCGTTAAACAGAATATCGTCAGCTCTATGTTGCCGGTCTTTATCATCGCCATTGCGGTGTGTGATGCCATTCATTTCCTGGCCACGTATTACCGTCTGTTACCCGACGAAGCTGACCGCGCCGCCCGTACACAGGCCGCCAGCGCTGCGTTAACCAAGCTGTTCTGGCCGATGCTGGTAACCACCATCACCACCATGGCCGGCTTTTTTGCACTGAGCTGGACCGAAGTGATTTTTATCCGTGAATTCGGCCTGTTTGTTGGCCTCGGGGTGTTATTCGCCTGGCTGGTCACTATGTTGTTTTTACCGGCGCTGGTGATCCTCTGGAAAGCACCAAAACCACGCTTCGGCCTGCTGGTCAGCCAGCTTACCAGCCGCTTGATGGCCGCTCTGGGGCAACTCGCGGGCC
The DNA here is from genome assembly GCF_042648445.1 of Bacterioplanoides pacificum. Taxonomy (NCBI): domain Bacteria; kingdom Pseudomonadati; phylum Pseudomonadota; class Gammaproteobacteria; order Oceanospirillales; family Oceanospirillaceae; genus Bacterioplanoides; species Bacterioplanoides pacificum. The sequence continues at coordinate 185,051 of NZ_JBHRYB010000001.1, read as the reverse complement.
ACGGCAAAACCGTGGTGGCACTGGTACTGGTACTGATGTGTGGCGGCCTGCTCTATACCCAGCAAAACCTGACGGTGGATAACCAGGTGATTGGTTATTTTGAGGAAAGCAGCCGGATTCGTCAGGATGACGCCGCGATCAATGCCAACTTTGGTGGCTCAACCGTGGTCAGTTTTCTGATCGAAAGCCAGCAGCCGGACGCCTATAAAAACCCGGCACTGCTGAACGCCATAGCGCAACTGCAGCAGCGGCTCGACAACAATGCACTGGTGGGTTTCACCCTGTCAGCAGCAGACTTTATCAAACGTATGCATCAGGTATTAAGCGACAGCAACCGGGCCGCCGATTACCGCCTGCCGGACGATCTGACACAACCGATGCTGGCGCAATATTATCTGCTGTACGAAAACGCCAATGGCCAGGACCTGTTTGATGTGGTCGACCGGCGTTTTGCCAATGGCCGTATCCTGACGGTGTTACACAGCGATCGTTCGTCAGAAGTCGGCGCCGTGATCGACGATATTCTGCACCAGGCACAACAGCAGCTGCCGGCCGGCGTCACGATCCGCGCTGCCGGTTATGGCGAAATTCTGGTATCCACCACCGCTGCCGTGGTTTCCGGTCAGATCCAGAGCCTGTTGCTGGCGGTGGTGTTAATCGCGCTGCTGGTGATTGCCATTCTGCGTTCCCTGCGCCTCGGGCTGCTGGCGTTATTGCCGCTGCTGTTCACCCTGGTAGGGGTATTTACCCTGATGGCGCTGACCGGCACCGACCTGGATATCGGCACCTCGATCATCGCCGCTATTTCATTTGGTATCGGGATCGATTACGCCATTCATACCATTGCCGCGCTGCGCCTGAGCAGTGGTCAGAACCGCGAACAGCTGGTCGCCAACGCGCTGCAATATTGTGGTAAACCCATTCTGATCAATACCCTGGCACTGGGGCTGGGTTTTCTGGTGCTGACCTTATCCGGCTACCAGGCACTGGTGAACCTCGGGGTGTTTATTTCCCTGACCATGCTGTTCAGTGCGTTATTTGCGTTGCTGGTGTTACCCGCCTTCCATCGTCCGGACGCCCCTCAGGTCAGCCACGAACAGGATCAGCCCGGGGCGGAGCCTGCCAATGCCTGAGCTGCGGAACCAACAACCCTGGCTGCTGGTGCTGTTGCTGAGCTGGTCGCTGCTGTCTGTGTCGCTGCCGGCACAGGCCGGCAGTGACGAACAGTGGCAGGTGATCAGCCTGTTACCCGCCAATGGTGTGTATCAGGCTGACACACTGCAGCAACTGGTACGCGCCAGCGAGAGTCTGTGGCAGCTGAAAACCCCGCAACAGCAACCACTGATACGTCAGCTCGACAGCCTGGCCAGCATGAATGTGATTGTTGCCCAGCAACAGGACATTCGCTTCCGCCGCCTGATCGAACAGCGTGAGCTGTCGCAGGCCGGCCTCAAACGGCTGGCACGGCTGGTGGAACAACATCCGTTGCTGCAACGCCGACTGGTCAGCGCCGATGGCCAGGCCACCCACCTGTGGTTACGGCTGTCTGCCGGTGCCCCGTCAGACAGCCTGCAGCGCCTCACCGACCAGTTACAGCAACAACTGGCGTTGTCCGGCCAGCCGTGTATTCAGCAAGCAGTGCAACAAGGGCCGCTGTATGGTCAGCAGATGAGCCGCTGGCACTATCAGCTAACAGCCGCCAGCCGGCAACAAGCCGATGGCCGCCGGGCACTGCAGCAGCTGGCCCGGGCGCAGCAACAACTGAGTCAGTCAGACGCGGCTCCGGCAGCGCTGGACGGCCGGCTGTATTCCGCCGTCGATCTGTTGCGTTATCTCGGCAATCTGCTGGGCGACCAGTTGCTCGACGAACAGGGCCTGCCGCGCGACAACAATACCCTGGCACAGATGTATATGATGGCCGAAAGTCTGCGCAGCCGCGATCTGCACAGCCTGGCGCGGCCGGACTTCCGCCAGCTGCAACTGGTTGCTATCGGTCATCGCCAGCCACTGGCAGCGCCCTCTCTAGATCATTATCAACTTATTCACACCAGCCACTGGCAGGCCGACACGCAGTCTTACCGCGTACTCGACTGCCGCTCCCCGGCATTAATTTCAGCGGAGACTTCATTATGAAAACACTACTGATCAGCGCGTTATTCACCCTGACCAGCCTGACTTCGGCGCTCGCCACTGGCGCTCCGGCAACCGCTCCGGACACCCTGTTACAACAGGTCCGTGACCGCGATGAAGGTGACGACCGGCGCTCGCGCATGATTCTCGAACAGACTATGAGTGACGGTTTTGTGCGCCAGCGTGAATTGTTAATGCTGGAAAAAAAATTTGGTCCGGAACGCAAAGCGGTGTTGTATTTTACCGCCCCGGCTGACACCGCCGGCACCGGCATTCTGATGTTCAGTTATGAAGAAGCCAGCGGTAAAGACGACGATCAGTGGCTGTACCTGCCCGCTCTGCGCCAGTCACGCCGGATTGCCACCAACTCCAAAGAAGGACCGTTTCTCGGCACCGACTTTTCCTTCGCCGATATCGAACGGCTGCGGGTAAACGACTACCAGTACCAGCATCAGGGCATGGTGGAGCTGGATGGCCGCCAGTTGCATAAAATCAGTGCCAGCACGGCTGACGGTCTGGAAAATCCACGCACCGGTTATAACCGCCGCACCATTTATGTCGACGCCGAACGTCAGCTGATCATCAAAGACGAGTTTTACCGCGAAGGCCGCCATATCAAAACCTTTGAAGTGACCGGCCTGGAACAGGTGGATGGCTTCTGGACGGTTACCGAAGCCCGCATGAGCAACCATGTTGACGGCGGCTTTACCCGTCTGATCCGTAAGGAAACCAGCTATAACCAGGGCATCGCCAGTCGCCTGTTCAACGAACGTACATTACGCAGCGGCATTCACTGATGAACAGAATATTGTCTCTGACACTGCTGCTGTTACTCAGCAGCAGCGTGGCAGCCACCTCCTTCAGCAGCCGTGGCCACGCCGAAGTGCGTCACCAGCAACGTGCCGGTAACCCCGATGGCGAGCCATTAAAACAGCGCTATCAGGCGCTGCTTGAAGGCCAGCTCAGCAACGGCCGGCTGACAGCCAAAGGCATCGCGCTGGGACGTTACCGCAGCCAGTACAATCAGGCCTCAAGCGCGCCTGAGGTACGCGATGAGATGCGCCACGACGCCGAGCTGCGGGAGTATTTTCTCAGCTGGTCGGGCGATACCTTTGAGCTGCGGGCCGGCAAACAACAACAGGCCTGGGGACGGGCGGATTATTTTCGTATTGTCGATGTCTGGAATCCGCTCGACCTGCGCGAATTCCTGCTGCCTTATTTCGATAACTATTCCCTTGGCCGCCAGCCTCGTGGCATGTTGATCGGCGATTATTTTGCCAGTCAGTGGGAACATCAGCTGATTATTGCACCACAGGCGAAAACCACCCGGCTGGCACCGGCCGGCAGTGATTTTGCCCTGAGCGCAATGCCCGCGCAGTTGCCACCACAGCAACAGCCGGACAAGCCGGTCGATGTCGGCTGGCGTGGTAAAACCTTCTGGTCGGGTAATGATATTGAGCTGTATGCCTTTCGCGGTTATCAGCCGGATGCGTTATTGCACCTTGATCAGGGCAAGCCGTTTCGCCGCCAGACCCGGCGCTCCATGCTGGGTGCCTCACTGGCCCGCCCCTGGGGAGCCTGGGTGATCCGCAGCGACCTGGCGTATTACCCGGATGAAAGCCGTCAGTCCGGCAGCGCGATTGAACACAGCCGCCGCAGCCGGGCGCTGATCGGCCTGGACCGGGTCGCCAATGAATGGAGCTGGAACCTGCAGCTGGCCAACAGCCACTGGCACGATCGTCAGCCAGGCCATGACGACGTCTGGGAAAGTTCGCTGGCGCTGGAAAAAAACTGGAGCCGTTATCGCCTCAGCAGCGCTTTATTGTGGCTGGTGAATCACGTCGATAACCGCCACGGCCAGACCAGCCAGCTATGGCGGGCCACGCTCAGTTATGAATTTTTACCGCAATGGAAAATCAGCGTCGCAGCACTGGCATTCGATGGCAAAAACCACACTCAGTTTGGTCAGTTTGATGACCAGGACCGGGTTTACCTCAGTCTGCGACGCGATTTCAGTTTCTGAATCCGGCAGCGTTACCCGGAATTCTGGCCTGGCGCAGCGACTGAGTGTCTTCGCCACTGGCCATGGCGTGAGCAAACTCAGCCAGCCATTGCGCCAGCTGGGGCGCATGTGTCAGCGGTGCCCAGTGGCTGGCATCCAGATCACGACGATACAGCTGTGTCACCCAGTCACCCAGTTCGTCGAACAGCTGGGTGCCAACATAATTGTCGCGGGTTGGTACGATCAGCTGCACCGGACAATGGGCGTAACGTTGTTCCGGCCGCAACAAACGCGGGATAAAATTGGCACGATACAGACGTACGCCAAACACACCGTCGTCAGCCTGGGTCGGATTGACCTGTGGCTCACAAACGCCTTCGCGCCATTGCAGGTAACGACCCCAATGTCTGGCCACCAATAAGCGCCACAATAATGGCGGCAGCAGCGGAACCTGGAAAAAAGCGATATACCAGCTGGCAAACAGCTGACGGATACCGGCAAACAGCCGTCGTGGCGCCAGTGACAATAAATGGCTGCGCATCCAGAAGCCCATATGATCAAGGCTGGGGCCGGAAATACTGCTGAACGACAGGATACGTCCCTGCAGCAACCCACTGGTGACCGACTCCCAGCTCTGAATCGATCCCCAGTCGTGCGCTGCCAGATGAAATTTACGGCCGGGTAACAACTGATCGGCAACCGCCTTCAGATCCTGCGCCAGCAGCGGCAAGCGATAATCGGCCAGACGCCTGGGTTTGTCCGACTGACCGGCCCCGCGTACGTCGTAAACGATGACAAAAAACTCATCGGCCAGCTGTTCTGCCAGCGGTTGCCAGACGATGTGATTATCCGGGTAACCATGCACCAGAATGATCGCCGGATGGTCCGGGTTGCCGCGGGTTTCGGCATACAGCCGGACATCAGCCGAGGTAACAACATGGCGTGTAACCGACATAACCGGCTCCTATTATTTATTATTGTTTGCCATCAACCAGAAAAGAGACAGCTGCGAACGGATGTCGTGCAGCAAGTGCCGCGAAAGTAGCAAATATTGCCGCTCAGGATGCAGGTTCAACAACGCCAATATTGTCGCCGGAAACGATTACCCCGAACGGATCCGGCGGCATAAAAAAACGGCAGCCGGGCTGCCGTTTAAGTGATAGAAAACCCCGTGTCAGGTACGGGGAAAACCCCCTTTAATAGAGCGTCGCATGCCAGCGCTGATTCGCTTTACCATGAGAGGCGTACATAATCAGCGTTGCCGAATCACCACCGGAAACGTCCAGCACCTGACCCAGGTCGATACGCGACTTCAGTTGCTTGGCGGAATAGCTGAACTGCTGCGCCGCGTTGTTAGGATCACAGCTGGCCAGCTGCAGCAGGGTATGGTCGTAAATCATGCCTTCCGGCACTTCCATACATAAGCCGCCGGCCTGGGCGTTAATCATCAGCCCGGTACCGGGATCGTAACGCCACTGTTGCGACGCCAGACCGGCACAGTTCTGCAGCGTAATCCGGGCGCCAATGTGGTCAGCTACCGCACTGACACACTGACCGGTCTCTTCACTGCGGTAGAAGGCGTAGCGGTTTTCAGCATTCATTAAACGCAGTTCCCACTGCTGGTTGGCACCACCGTGATAACTCCACTGACCAACGTTACCGCCATTACCGCTGTCGTAAGCATCAGCGACGATATTGCTGTTGTGTTTACTGGCCAGTTTGGTGCCGGAATACGTCCAGCGCAGGTTATCGGAGTCAACACAATCCCAGATCACCACACCACCGTTGTCGTGCGCCTGACCACGGTTATCCAGACATTTGCCCGGGTTGGCTTTATTACGGAACATCTGGTTTTCAGCGTCGTAGCGCCATTTCTGATCCTGCGACGTCAGCTGACAATCCCACAGCTGCACATTAACACCGTTACTGAGGTTGTCGTCGTTGCCGGGAATATCCATACAGCGACCACTGCCACGGTTCACTACCGAGAACCAGGTGTATTCCCCTTCAGAATATTTCGGGGTGCTATTCGCCAACGAACGTTCCCACATCTGCAGATAGGCTTCTGCGGAGTTCATGACCGCTTCATAAATGCGCGGACTGGTGTTTTCACGGATGTCCTGAATATGGTCAGCCACGATACCAAAATGCGCCAGGCCTTCGTTGTTGAGATCAAAGGTACGGTTACCCGTTACCTGTTTATCAATCTGCACACCAAATTCCGTTTCAAACGGATAGACCAGTGGTTTGACGTCGGTATCCCCGCGTGGATAAGCCTGACTGCCGATACCACCCATGTCGGTCGAGAACGGCACACCATTGAGGTAATCGGTCTGCTCATGCAGGTCGAGGAACGCACCGATACTCCACTCCAGGTTGCTGGAAGCGCTGTTATACGGCGCCATCATGCCACCGGCACGGGCGATCCGTTCGTGTACTTCGTGTGGTGAACCATCCGGTTTACGATTCTGATGGCTATGTCCGGAAATCACACCGGAATATTGCCGAGCTTCGACGATGTCCATGATCGAACGGGCCGTTTTGGTGGAGGTATGATCAATTTCGATGATCATGCCTTTATCGATCATACGCTGAATCAGGTATTCACCCATCGCCGTCAGGCCATGGCGGTTACAGTGCCAGATGCTTTCATCGTATTGTGGGTTAAGACCAATCAATGCCAGGATATCTTTAATCACCGCGACCTGACCGATCAGCGGGAAACCACTGGTAAAGCGCTGGCCGCGGGTTTCAGCATCACATTCCTGAGTTTCGAAGAAACGACCACTCGACAGCCACTGGCCGACGTTAATAAAGCCATCCTCCTGACGCGCACCACCAAACTGGTTATCGAAGCGATGAATCGGATACATCACCCGCACACCGGCGTCATACACTTCCTGCAGCTGACGTTCGACACTTTCGCGTGAACAGTTATCTTTGATGCCACAGTTAAACAGTTCTGAAGCTTCAATCCCCATCAGCACTGCCAGCTTGCCATCGGCAATCACCCGGCGCGCCTGTTCCGGTGAGGTTACGATACGGAAGAAGCCTTTACCCGGGCCACCCTGCTGCGCATCGATATAGTCCTGCATTTCGTGCAGACGACGAATCTGCAGGTGAATACTGGCCATGGTGTTGCAGTTATTCGGATTAATCCAGCTGGCCGGATTAACCGTTTTCTGCACGTTACACAACACTTCGTTTTCCACCAGATGAGTCACCATCATCTGCAGACCACCCAGGTGAGCACGTTCAATCCATTTGTAGTAATACTGCATATGCGACACCTGCTGGCGGTTCGGCCAGGACGGGAAGTCCGGCCAGCCACGGGTGTCATAGCGATGATTGACATCGTCGTAACCCATCAGGTTACCGATAATATCCAGCGCCCCATCCGGGCCATGAATCTCTTTACTGTCACGTAAGGCGGTTTCAATACCCCAGCGATGGAATGGCTCTCCGTGCAGGAACTTACCACCCATAAACTCGTACGAGGTGATGTGAGTGTGCGGGTCAATGGCACCGCGCACAGGCTCACTGGCATCACCGCCCGGCAGGCTGCCGCTGGTATTCAGCTGGGCTTCCGGGAACGGCGTACAGTCGCTTTTCGGCACCAGCCGGAAGTGGGTTTCACTGCCACTGTTGGTCGGGTTCAGAATATCGATCACATACAGACCACCGTCGCTGTAATGACCGGTACCGCCGTAGTTATGACGCAACACTTTCGCCAGTTTCGGGCCATAAATGCTGTAGAAATATTCACCGCTGCTTTGCGGATGGGCGGTGATTTTAAACTCGGCAAACTCACCGGCGTAACGGCCGGCAGAAATCTCGTTCGGCAAATGGGTTGCCAGATAACGGCCGTCTTTATCCGTCAGCATAAAATGGAAAAATGACGTTGGCTTAAAATAAAAGCTGGCGGCCTGATCCAGACTGGTGGCACGGACCTGCCAGCCGAGGCCATTATCGATCGCTCCGCCTTTATGATAACGGTTGATGTATTTGCCATTGGTGGGCGATTGCACCGCATAACATCCCTGAGCCAGGGAATGCACTGCCATATCGGCGTCCATGCGTTGTTCAACCGGTGCTTCTGCCGGAGGCGGCTGAGAAAAAGCGGCTGCCTGTGGCGTATGAACACTGCCAAAAGCTAGCAGGCCACCCGCCAGCGTCAGGTGACACCAGCGTTTGAGTTCATGCTGTTTCATACTGAATACCTTTTGTTGTTCCGGACGTGCCGGGACGTGGTTCGATTCTTATTATTACTGCCAGATGCCCGGGAATGCGGCGGCACCGGCTTGCAGCATGGAACAGCCCCGGCCACTGAGGTAGGAAAAATCGGGTCATTGACTGTGCAATTCCCACAACCCGCCGTGCGCCAGAGCGCGCTGGTTGTGCAATTTTTGCAAATTGTAACCAGCCCGGACGCTGCCATTGGTCAGAACCGCCGGGAAAGCCATTGATCACAGAACAAACAACGCCTTTCGCCAATCAGCGGGCGGCGGAAAGTTATTTGATTACAAAACTGTGGATTTCAGACAAATTACGACACACTTAGTCACAATCTTTCACCTGCGGGTCATCGTAACGTCATACCTGCAGGTTAAGTTAGAGGACGAGAAAATGCTGAGATCGTGTTATGGCACCACAGTTACTGGAAGTCAGCCTGGAAGATATGCTCAGCAGGGAAGCCTTGTTTTCGGTGTTACAGCCGATTGTTGATTTGCGCAATCATCAGCCGCTGGGTCATGAAGCACTGACCCGGGGTGAACCCGGTCATATGTTGCAACGGCCGGATCTGATGTTTCAGGCGGCGCAGCAGTTTGGCCGGGTTACTGAGCTGGAACGCCTGTGCCTGCGGGCGGCGAGCTATCATTTTTCCCATTCAGCCCTGACTGGCCTGTTGTTTGTGAATATCTCGCCCCAGTGTCTGGAAGATAAAGCGCTGGAGATCAACCATCTCACCACTTACCTGAAACAACTGGGGTTGGCGCCACAACAGCTGGTACTGGAAATTTCGGAACGTTTTCCGATCAACAATATGGATGAGTTTATCCATCAGCTCAGCCGCCTGAAAGCGCTCGGCTACGGCATCGCCATCGATGATCTGGGCACCGGTTATTCCGGCCTGAAGTTGTGGTCGCAGGTAAAACCGGACTACGTCAAAATCGACCGCCATTTTATCGACCGCATCGATCAGGATACGGTGAAACAGGCGTTTGTGACCTCGGTTATTCACCTGTGTGATCAGCTGAAGTGTGAAATCATCGCCGAAGGCATTGAACAGCCAGCCGAGCTGCAACTGATCCGCAATCTGGGGATTCACCTGGGCCAGGGTTTCTTATTGGGCAAACCCCAGCTGCAGCCCGAAGTACTGATTCCCAGCAATGAACGCCAGCCGGCCGAACACGGTCATTTTGGTGTTCTCGATCAACCGGTGTCACAGCTGTGCTCTGCCGCCAGCTGTATCCATGCCGATACCAGCCTGGCGGAAGCCGATGATCAGTTCCGCCTCGATCAGCAGCTGATGTCGTTACCTGTGCTTGAAAAAGACCGCCCGGTTGGCCTGTTACACCGCCGCAAACTGCTGGAAATATTTTCCCTGCCTTATGGCCGGGCGTTGTATGAGCGCAAAACCGTGGCTCATATGATGCAGCAGGACCCCTTAATTGTGGACGCAGCCATGAGTCTGGAAGCCGTCAGTAAAATCATCACCGACGATGAAGATCACTACCTGCGCCAGCATTTTATCGTCACCCATATGGGACGTTATCAGGGCGTGGTCAATACCAAAGATCTGCTGAAACGCATCACCGAAAACCAGATACAGAAAGCACGCTACGCTAACCCGCTGACCTTGTTACCCGGCAATGTGCCGATTGATGAAGAAATTGAACGCCGCCTGCAGCTCGGCCGGCAGTTTCATCTGTGTTACGTCGACCTGAATTTCTTTAAACCCTATAACGACCATTACGGCTATCGCCAGGGCGATTCGGTATTACGCTGGCTGGCCCAGCTGTTACAGCAACATTGCAGTCAGGCCTGTTTTATCGGCCATATCGGCGGTGATGATTTTGTCTTTATCAGCGAAACGGCGGATCTGCAGCAACAGTGTCAGCAACTGATCGACGCCTTTGACCAGGGCGTGCGCGACTACCATAACGAACAGGACTGGCAGGCCGGTTATATCCGCGGCAGTGATCGTACCGGTGCGCAGGATCAGTTCCCGTTACTGGGAATTTCGATTGGTGTGGTGCCGTCGCTGCTGATCGATAACGGCAGTGCACAACATATGGCGAACCTGGCCGCCAAAGCGAAAAAACAAGCCAAACAACAGGCGGGCAGCGGCTATTATTGCCTGACCGCCGATCAGGCCGGCGATCTGCCACAGACGCTGGCCGCCGTCAGCTGAAACGGAACCCGTTACGGCCGTTGCGTTTTACCTGATACATGGCTTCATCGGCGTTATGAATCAGGGATTCCCAGCTGTCTTCCCCCAACCGGCCAACGGCAATACCGATACTGGCAGTGATGTCGCTCAGCTCCGGCCACTGAGCAAAATGCAGTGTCTGCATCGCGGCCTGTAAACGGCGGGCATAATGCACGGCGCCCTGCTCGTCACAGTCGAGCAATAACAAGGCAAACTCCTCACCACCCAGCCGGCCACAGCGATCCTGGTCGCGGCCGATCCGTCGAATCATAGCGCCGAACTGGCTCAGTACCTCATCCCCGGCGGCATGACCAAAAGTATCGTTAACCCGTTTGAAGTGGTCGATATCAATCCATAACAAGGCCACTTTGACCGGCAATTCACTCAGTTGTTTCATCTGTTCGATAAAAGCACGGCGATTCAGCAGGCCGGTCAGGCTATCGACATTCGCCAGCACCTGCAGCTGATTATTCGCCCGCTCCAGTGCCTGGGCTTTGTCGGCCAGATCGCGGGTACGTAATTCCACCCGCCGCTCCAGCTCCTGATTGGCAGCACTCAGCTCCTGACTGAGGAATTCAATCTGACGCCGCTGAAATACCCGCAGGCGTAAAAAGTTACTGGTTTGCGCCAGGATAAACACCAGTAACCCCAGGTTCAGCCAGGGGCCGGAATCCAGTAACTGATTATTGAGCAACACATCGTGAATCACCGCCACACCCAGCGCACTCATCCCCAGCAACACCAGTGGTGCACCCTGGCGCCGGCGCACCAGCGCCACAATCACCACCCAATAACCGGCCAGTACCACCAGCAACAGCAGAATACTGAACAGGCCTAATAGCTGAGTAAAATAAAATGCCGGTAACAGCGCACATAACACCACACTGACGACAAATGGCACACTCACCACCTGCACCATGCGGCGCGATAAATCCCACGGGAAACAGGCCTGCACCCAGGACAAAAATAACACCGGGCTGATCATCATGCTGATGTAGGTCAGTCGCATATGCCATTCCCAGGGCAGCTCGGCGGCGGATAGCCAATAAAACGGCGCGTAACCGCTGATGCCGATGCGAATGCCCAGCGCCAGCGCAAACAGCCCCAGCCATAAACCGGTCAGGTCACGCCGGTCAGCCACATATTCCAGTATCAGCAACACCGCCATCGCCACCATCAGTGACGCGATCAGAGCTTCATACACCATCGCGGCGTAATAATCGCTCACCATCTGGTCACGCGGCCCGATACTCAGGCTCTGCCACGGCCCCCCGGTGTGATGATGAAAATTGGAAACCTGCAGCAACAAACGCAACTGGCCGTCATCGGCTGCGCCCAGCACCGCCAGACGATTACCGGCATAGGCCTGTGCGGCGGCGGCATTGTCGGCCACATGACCGCCTTCAGCGATCAGCCGGCCATTGGCGAATAAACGAAAAGCGGTGGCAATTTCCGGAATAAAGATGGCGTATTCGTAACGCCCGGGCAGGTTAACAATCTGCAAGGTATAGCTGGCATACCCCTGGCCAGGATAGTTCCAGCCAGCGGAACCACTGCGATCCCAGGTGGAAGGCATGTTAAACCAGGGCGAGTCCGGCTGCTTCCACAGATCACCGGGCTGCAACTGTTTCCAGTCGATCGCCCAGGCGCCATCCAGCGGCAACGGTTGTTTGCGCGGGTCCCAGGAAAAAGCGTCCAGCTGACCCTGTTCCGCGCTCAATGCATGGGCCGGCGACAGCCAGAAACACTGCAACATCAGCAGACACAACAGCAGCCAGGTGCCACGGGCAAGGTTATACACATTCATCATTGGATTAAACTACCGCCGGGGCATCCGGGCCCTGGCTTATCTCAAGTTATCGGGCGAGTATCTATTATCGCTGGCAGCCAACCAGCATGGCCGACAGTAAGCAGCCTGAATAACAAGCTGATATACTGCGCCACCGGCAAAAACCGTTATAACTGGCATTGGTGCAGCATGAACCCGGATCTTAGCAAATTACAACCCTACCCGTTCGAAAAACTGACCGCGTTAAAAGCGGCTGTGACAGCAGACACCAGTCTGGCGCATATCGCCCTATCGATCGGGGAACCCAAACACCCGGCACCGGACTTTGTGCAACAGGCGCTGATCGACAATATCGCCCGGCTGGAGAATTACCCCACCACCAAAGGTCTGCCGGAACTGAGTCAGGCGATTGCCGACTGGCTGCAACAACGCTTTAAACTGAGCACCGTGGATGCACAAACCCAGGTGATTCCGGTGAACGGCACCCGTGAAGCCATTTTTGCCTTTACCCAGGCGGCCATCGACCGCAGCGCCAGCAAGCCACTGGTACTGAGCCCGAATCCGTTTTATCAGATCTATGAGGGGGCTGCTTATCTGGCCGGCGCCACTCCACACTTTTTACCCTGCCTGGAAGAAAACGGTTTTATGCCCGATTTCGACGCCATCAGCGCCGATGTCTGGCAGGACTGCCAGTTATTATTCCTGTGTTCCCCCGGCAACCCGACCGGTGCCGTGATTCCGTTCGAACAACTGCAAAAGCTATTGCAACTGGCCGATGAACACGACTTTATTATCGCCAGCGACGAATGTTATTCAGAAATTTATGTCGATGGTAAAGAGGCACCGATTGGCCTGTTACAGGCCTGTGAACAACTTGGTCGTCACGACTACAAACGTTGTGTGGTGTTCCATTCGTTATCCAAACGCTCCAATCTTCCGGGATTACGCTCCGGGTTTATTGCCGGTGATGCCGAGCTGTTAAAACCGTTCCTGTTGTACCGGACCTATCACGGTTGTGCGATGCCGCTGCAGACTCAGTTAGCCAGTATCGCGGCCTGGGGCGACGAACAACACGTGGCCGAAAACCGCCGCCAGTACAGCCTTAAATTTGCCGCCGTACTGGATATTCTGCAACCGGTACTGGATGTCCGGCAAACCGATGCCAGCTTCTATTTATGGCCCAAAACCCCGATTAACGAAGAAACCTTTGCGCAGCAGCTATACGCCAGGCAACAGGTCACGGTCTTACCCGGCAGTTATTTATCACGCACCGTCGACGGCATTAATCCCGGCGCTAACCGTATCCGTATGGCGCTGGTGGCCAGTGTGAAAGAATGCATTGAAGCGGCCAGCCGGATGCGTCAATTTATCGAAACTCTGTAACAGATATTATTATGGCTATTACTCAAAACACTTTTGGCAGCGACATCAGCAGCGACGATATTCTCGATACCCTGGGATTTTTCGACGACTGGGAAGAGCGCTACAAATACATTATCGACCTCGGTAAACAACTACCGGCGATGGCGGATGAGAAAAAAACCGACGATTATTTATTGCGCGGTTGTCAGAGCCAGGTGTGGATCGACAGTGAATTAAATGACGGCGTATTAACCTTCGAAGCCGACTCCGACGCTCATATCGTGCGTGGTTTATTAGGAGTGGTGCTGGCGGCTTATAATCATAAAACGGCGCAGCAGATTCTCGAATTTGATATCGAGCAGTATTTTGACGGCGTCGATCTGGTGAAGCACCTGAGTCCGACCCGCGGCAATGGTCTGCGTGCCATGGTGCAGAAAATTCAGGATACCGCCCGCACAGCAAAAAATTAATACGTCGCACAATAAGGCATCAACCTTAGACTGCGGTGCCATTAGTCCGATAACAAAAAAAGGACTTTTGCCATCCAATGATTGTTACTGGCGTAAAATCCCTGTAGATTGCGTTATTCCACTCTTATTTGCGGGCGATTTTTATCGCCTCTTTTTTTGCCTGTAACACTAAACGCTCTTTCACTGAACGGCTTGTTGTCCTTGCTCCGCCCCCTGCTGGCGCGGAGCCGGTGGCGTCAGCCAGTCATCCGCCGGGGCAAAATCATCAGCCATAATTTCCGGGTGTTGCTGTTGCAACTGCTCAGCCATCTGCTGAATGCCCTGCGCTTTTTGTTCGGCAAAAGCAATCTGTTCGGCACTGATGCCTTCGCGGCGGCCACGTTCGATCATTTTCTCCAGTTCCGCCACTTTAATTTTGCTGGCTTCGACATAAGCACGGTACATACGTTGTTGCTGGCGCCGTTCGTATTGCTGATACAGCTCCGGATCCTGCAACTGCTCTGCGCTCGGCAACTCATCACGCTGGCGCGACTGGTTCAGTGGCGGTGTACGTGAATCACCGTTCAGCCGGGCCTCACGTAATGACTCCACCACTTCCGGGCGCGGTATTATAACAGCGGCTTCCGTCAGTGCAGCAGTGGCGCCAGGCTGATCGTCCGGCTGCGGCAATACAACCGCCGCCGGAGTTTCTGCGATAAGCGCTGCACTCGCCTGCGGTTGCTGTTCAGCGGTTTGCGGGCCGGCAACCGTGGCCGTTACCCGTACTTGAGGCTGCGGCCGTAACGCGTAAACCAACACGGCCAGTAACGTGAACCCAGCCAGCCACCATTTCCACATATCGACTCCGTTAATCAGTTGCCGCTGTTAGCGCCCGTTTATTCAGAGAAATATCAGCCTGCTGACGCAACCTTTGCTGCAGCTGATAAAAATCATTTTTTAATTGTTTTAATGCCACGTCGCGGCTGGCTTCATAACGTACGGTTGGATCTGTTAATGGCAAAAAGCCATCCACCCGCTCGTCGATATAAACAATTTCATAGACGATATCCCCCTGATTCTGAGGGCTGCGAAACGGCATCGAAAACGCGCCCTGTGGCTGAGTAAATGCCACGGAATATAACCAGTTGCGGTTTTTATCAGCACGTTTCAGCCAGCCAAGATCACCGGCCGGGGTATTGTGTTTATCATCGGCGACCGAATAACGACTGACGGCGACAGAAAATTCCAGACCGTTTTTTAACGCCTCATGAACTTCATCAGCCAGCTGCTGAGTCTGTACCCGGATATGCCGGGCACGGACTTTTTCCACCACTTTAAATTCCTGTTTATTTGCCTGATAAAAGGCTTTTACCTGAGCCTCGGTTACTTTTTTAGCGGCATCACGTAACACCGGATTGTCATCGTGGACATCGGCGTACAATCCCATATTGCGTAATAACGTGGCTTTATCCTGTTCGTTTTTTACGATCTGAAAAACAGCGTTAAAATCCTTTTCGCCCATTTTCCGTTGCGTCCAGTCGAGGACAAATAACGAACCGGCCCGCTGTTTCGCCTGGCCACGCAGAAACTGCAGGTCGGCGTTATGAATGGCCAGCCGGCCCTGTACATTCTGGCGCCGGTAAATATCCCACAAGCTCAGAGTGTGGCTGTTGCCGGCCAGTCTGACCCGGGCAATCACAGTGTTTTCGGCCAGTTGCTGCTGCGCTGCGGTCGCTTCAATATTAACCCGGGATAACAGGGCAAAATGTTGTTGCAGCCATTGTTCGTTTATTTCCTCAGCAAACTGATAAATACCATCCAGACTGCTGCCGGGTAATTGTTGTATCGCCTGATACAGAGGTTTTTCGTAATACTTGCGTAACAGCGCGGTTGCCCTGTCCTGCTGTTGTACCTGCAGTAAAAATCCGACCGCATTTTCCTGCTGCAACTGTTGTGGCGTTAATGTCTGACGGGCATGAGCGGCCAATAATGCATCGTCGATAATCCGCTGCATCGCCTGCGGTGGACTCAGTGGCCGGCTCGGATGGTTATAAGCCTGCCAGAAAATCTCCACCACCGTAGCACTGAGAGTTAAATCATTCACCCGCGCCAGCTGTTGCGGATCATCGATATCGTAACGAATGGCCGCCTGCAATGGCGCACAAAACAACAGCAGGCTGAGAAGTAGCAGTTTCACAACAGTATCCGTCTGAAAAAATGTTAACAAAAAGGCGGGACTGTGCCCGCCTGAGGTGAGTCGTTCAGCAGAGGTGAATCAGAAACGTTCGGCAGCGTGATTCAGTACGTGAACCGTCATCGCAATGGCATGCGGAATCACAATACCCGCCACTTCTGAGCGGTCGGCATCACTGGTGCTGCTCAGCACGATACCACCCAGGCCATAAGAAATGGCACCACCTTCCGTTAATAACGGCCGGATATCATTCTGCCCGGCTGGCAGCGGAGTAAAGGCTGCCAGTGCGGAGGTAACCGCGGCATCGTCATTCATGTTTTTGGCATCGTAATTATCTTCCACCCAGGATTCCCAGCCACCGTGGTGGTTTGCTGAGGTTGACCAGGTGTGATGCGGTTGCAGCAGATCGGTGGTGTGCAAAGCAAAACCCAGCGTCTGTGCGGTTGGCCGTTTCAGAAACTCGTTGTACCAGTACTGGCCCAGGTTATCGATCGGCTGGAATGCCGCATCTTCAAAGTCGTCGTAATGCGATTTCGACGAATAACTGTCGAGGCGGTAATTACGCTCGGTAATGCCGTAAGAATTGTATTCCGAGTCTTCGGCACAGCTCCACCAGAAACACCAGCCGGTCATGCCACCGTTACCATCATCAAGGTGATCACCCACCAGCCAGGTGGCCAGCAAACTGTCTTCAGTCCCTTTCACCGGAATCTGCGAGTTGTTGTAGCCCGGGATATCGTTACCGTGCACATCACCGCTGCGCGAATGGTTCTGGAAGTGCCACCAGGCGGTATACGTGGCGACAAAACTGCCGACACCAAATACCGGCGCCTGGACACAATCACCGGTCACGGCACCACACAGGTAGGTGTCAGAAAAGTCATCCACATCATAAGCACCCTGGCCAATGGCATCGGCAAACTGGGCGACGCTGTAACCGGCGGCATTGGCAGCAGCTTTTAACTTAGCGAAGTTGGTGGAATCCGGATGCGCCTGCATATAAGCCACGGCATCGGTCACAATGCGTTTGTGCGTAGGCTGAGTAAAAGCCTGACTGGTTGCCGAAGCCAGAGTTAATGCGCTACCCAGCGCGATCGTCAGAGAAGTTTTCATGGTGAGCCACCTGTTTTTTATTGTTGGCTTTGGTCGCGATGACAGCATCGGCGGCGGTTAATTCCGGCCAGCAATGCAGAGATCTGGCCGGAGAATACTGCCTCAGGGAAAACAAATGCAATAAATAAGTACCAACTGGCTCCAAAAGTCCTGAACGATGGTTCAATCCGGCGCTTGCTGATAAAAACCATATAAAAGTGGTTAGTTGTTAAACATTTGTAAAAATGCGCCACGATCCGTTGCGAATAGGTGAAATACTCGTATCATATTTTTATAAGTATTAAGTTGCATATTTTGGACATTTTCCCTTCTTTCTTCCTTCAGGACTTTTCAGATGAACAATATCGAACAAAGCCTCGACCAGTTGATGGCTATTACTGGTGCGATGGGCTGCTGCATTGTTGATTACGACTCCGGCATGGTGCTCGGACAACAGGGTGGTGGTGTCGACCTGGACCTGGCTGCCGCCGGTAACTCCGAAGTCATCAAAGCCAAGCTGAAAACCATTCAGTCACTGGGTATTGAGGGGGATATCGAAGATATGCTGATCACCCTCAGCAATCAGCTGCACATCCTGCGGCCAACCAGTCTGCACAGTGGATTATTTATCTACCTGGTACTGGATCGCCCAAATGCCAACCTGGCACTAGCCCGCCGAAAAGTGCTGGAAATAGAAAGCAATATTCAGATCTGATATTTATCGCCACGGAGGGCACTTTTGCGGAATTACGAATGAACCTTCACACTCTTGCGTTCGTCAGTCGTCCAAACGATCAGCAAAACGCACAACAATTACCGCGCTCAATCAGTGGCATTCTGGTACACGGCCGCAGCCGGAATAAAGACCACGGCATATCGTCCGTATTATGTTTCCATAAAGGTCAATATTTTCAGGCTCTGGAAGGACAACAACCAGCGTTACAAATGCTACTGGCTAACATCCGCCAAGATCCGCGCCACTCGCAAATACAACTGCTGCTGAATCGTCCGATCACTCAGCGGCTGCTTGACGATGGTGCGTTGCGACTGCTGTCTGGCAACGAATCCAGCACAACGCTGCAACAGTATCTGTGCCATCATTTCGGTCTGCAACACCCTCCAGCCAGCACAGTGGACAATTTACTCGAAGCAGTATTTGAGCAGCATGGCGCCAATCAACCACTGCAACAACCACTGCAACAACCACTGCAACAACAGACGCTGAAACTGAAACGCTGGCCAACTACCGGCCGTCTGCAGCCAGCACGTGAGCAACTGGAGCTGTATGCTTTGCTCAGCCGTGCACCATTGCACTATCGTGACGTATTGCGATGCAATCCTTTCAGCAACGAACAACAACTACGCCAAGAACTGCAACAGCTGCAACAGCAATCTTTACTGCGGCTGGGTGAACAACCGATCGCCAGCCCGACACGCAGCCGCTTTTTTTCCTCCCTTCGTCAATTTATTAACCGGTCCTTATCGAATGCAAGAACCTGACTACCGTAAACTGGTCATCGTAGGCGATGTTGGCAGTGGTAAAACACAGTTGATCAGTACACTCAGTGAGATAGACACCATCAATACCGATGTCACCTCCAGCATTGATATCGGCAAAGACACCACCACGGTTGGTATTGATTATGGTCGTATTCATCTCAACGGCAATCTCGCCCTCGGGCTGTATGGTGTTCCCGGACAAACACGTTATTCCTTTATATGGGAAACTGTAAAGCCGGGCACCTGGGGAATGATTTTATTACTGCACGCAGAGCAGGAATTTGATCCGTTATCATTTCAGCGCTGGCTGCAGTTTTTTGATGTCTCCGCCAATTCATTACCACTACTGGTCGCCATCTCTCATAGCGACCAGGTTAGTGATGAAGATTACCAGCGACTGCAACGAGCAATCAACGACCACCAGCAACAGAATGATTTATGCTTACCCGTGCTGCCGCTCAATTGTCGCGACCCGCACCAGGCTTTGTCCCTGTTAACTGTTATCAATACATTGGCCAACTAATATGAGCAGCAATATCCCCGCATGGGTACCCAGTGACATCGCCAAACATGCGTTTGTCAGTGAGCTGAAAAACAATCAACAATTACAACTACTGAACCTGGCTACCACCGATGGCTTTCGCGTGTGTCAGGTAGCGCGCCAGGGGTTAAATATTGAAGGCGATAAAATTGCCGCGGTTACCAGCTCCATTATGGCAATGAGTAACTCCGCTGCCAGGGCAGTATTTTCTGAAGACAGCCAGACCATTGATATTGAATCAAACTGCGGCAAAATTGTGATTGAAACCATCAGCAGTTCCCACGGGCAGCTGGTGATTACTTTGTGTTGTCAGCACGACTGTTCGCTGGCAACAGCACGATTTATTGCGCGCCGGCTACGACAAACTATTTTACAGGCTTTATAACCGCCTCAGAACATATAACCCAGACGCACAGTGCCAACAGCCAGGCTACTGAGGACACACAGAGAAGCGCTGATAAGTCCTTTTAACATGGCGGACCTCCGGTAAAAAAAGAGGCCACACCATACCCGAAAAAAGGACCTTGTCCAGCGCCGTTCAGGCGTTTTCGGGCTGGCCGAAAATGCGCTTCAGCGCACCGTTAATCCAGCTTTCCTCACGTTTCAGTACCTTTTTCACCACCGGCACGTAATCGGCGTCTTCCTGTTTAATATGCTGAATCAGCCAAGCCATCAGCGCGGTACGAATGCGACGTGCCACACCAAACGGATCGTGGCCGTTCAGCAGTGACTCTTCGTATTTCGCGATGCGATCTTCGAAGCGGCGATGCACCTGCTGATGCGCTTCCATCAACAGATAACCGGCCTGCTTCAGTAATTGTTCCTCAAAGGCAAAATGGTCCATGGTGTAGTCTTTCAGACGTTCCATCACATCAAACACCATGGTCACATCCTGCTGGGCGATGGCGTCGTTAATCTCGTTAATGTAATCCACAATACGGCGATGCTGGGAATCGATCACATCGATGCCGAGGTCGAGGTCGGCGGTCCAGTCGTAATGCTCCATACAACACAAGCTCCCTAAGTTTGGTGTTATTACTTATTTTTTTCTCAATACCAGAGGCGGGAGTTTAGGGGGTCGTGTCGGGCGGAAATTGACCCAGATCAATTCCTTATATTTTCAATGGTTATTTGCGTAAAAGTCAGCAGTTTTTATCAGGTTATTGGCATACTTTCACCCGCCCCAATAAACACTGGCGAATTGCGGGCATAAAAAAACCCATCCGAAGATGGGTTGTTTTATCAGCAGCCGGGCAAACTCAGTTCACTTTCGGATCCAGTTCACCGGACTGATAACGATCAAACATAGCGTCCAGAGACAAGGCTTTGATCTTAGAGGCATTACCGGCGGTGCCGAAAGCTTCGTAGCGGGCGATACAAATCTCGCTCATCGCTTTCACCGACGCCGTCAGGTATTTGCGCGGATCGAACTCAGCCGGGTTTTCCGCCAGGAAGCGACGAATCGCACCGGTCGATGCCAGACGCAGGTCGGTATCGATGTTGACTTTGCGTACACCAAATTTGATGCCTTCAACGATCTGCTCAACCGGCACACCGTAGGTTTCCGGAATCTCGCCACCGAATTCGTTGATGATTGCCAGCCACTCCTGCGGTACCGAAGAAGAACCGTGCATCACCAGGTGAGTATCCGGAATACGTTTGTGGATTTCTTTAATGCGGTCAATCGCCAGAATGTCACCGGTTGGTGGACGGGTGAATTTGTAAGCCCCGTGCGACGTGCCACAGGCAATTGCCAGCGCATCAACACCGGTTTGCTTGACGAAGTCAGCCGCTTCTTCCGGATCGGTTAACATCTGATCGTGAGTCAGCGTGCCTTCAGCGCCAACACCGTCTTCTTCACCAGCCTGGCCGGTTTCCAGCGAACCCAGCACACCCAGCTCACCCTCAACCGAGACACCACAACCGTGGGCCATTTCCACGGTACGTTTGGTAACGTCGACGTTGTATTCGTAGCTCATCGGGGTTTTGCCGTCTTCACCCAGAGAACCGTCCATCATGACCGAGCTGAAACCCAGCTGGATAGAACGCTGACAAACGGTAGGGGAAGCACCGTGATCCTGGTGCATACACACAGGAATATGCGGGAACTCTTCGATCGCCGCCAGAATCAGGTGACGCAGGAAAGGCGCACCGGCGTACTTGCGGGCACCAGCAGAAGCCTGAACAATCACCGGCGAATCAGTTTTGTCCGCCGCTTCCATGATGGCGCGCATCTGTTCCAGATTATTAACGTTGAAAGCTGGTACGCCGTAGCCAAATTCGGCAGCGTGGTCCAGCATCTGACGCATGCTGATCAGAGCCATGAAAAAAGTACCTTATCTGAGGTTAGTCAATTGGCCGCTATTCTAGCGGTTTCTGCCGCTTAGTAACAGGTGTGGCCAGCGACTAAAAAGCCGATGCCGACCTCTCGGTCGGCATCGGCTGATCAGTTATCCGGTACGCTGGATATTACTGCTTGGCACGTTGCTCCAGAATCGCAACCGCAGGCAGGGTTTTGCCTTCAACGAATTCCAGGAAGGCACCACCACCGGTAGAGATGTAAGAGACTTTATCGGCAATGTCGTACTTATCCACGGCAGCCAGTGTGTCACCACCACCGGCGATGGAGAAGCCGTCGGAATCGGCAATAGCCAGCGACAGGGCTTTAGTGCCTTCACCAAACTGGTCGAATTCGAACACCCCCACCGGGCCATTCCAGATAATGGTTTTGGCTTCTTTTAATTGCTCAGCCAGGGCTTTGGCAGAATCCGGGCCGATATCAAAGATCATATCGTCTTCAGCAACATCGTCTGCCGATTTCAGCGTCGCTTCAGCCGTTTCGGAGAATTCTTTACCACACACCACATCGGTCGGAACCGGAATAGACACCTTGTCCATCAGAGCTTTGGCGTTTGCAATCAGGTCGTTTTCACACAGAGACTTACCTACCGGCTTGCCTGCCGCCGCCAGGAACGTATTGGCGATACCACCACCGACGATGATCTGGTCACATACGTCAGACAGGCTTTCCAGCACTTCCAGCTTGGTCGACACTTTGGAGCCACCAACAATCGCCACCAGCGGACGAGCGGGGTTATCCAGCGCTTTGCCTAACGCCTCCAGCTCAGCAGCCAGCAGAGGTCCGGCACAGGCAACCGGGGCGAATTTAGCAACACCGTGAGTCGACGCCTGGGCGCGGTGAGCGGTACCAAAAGCGTCCATCACAAACACGTCACACAGCTGGGCGTACGCTTGTGCCAGTTCATCAGTGTCTTTCTTTTCACCCGGGTTAAAACGCACGTTTTCCAGCAACACCAGCTCGCCTTCCGCGACCTCAACACCGGCGTTAAAGTCTTTCACTACTTCGACGTTGCGACCCAGCAGACCCGCCAGGTGATCAGCCACCGGCTGCATCGAGAATTTCTCCTCGTACTCGCCTTCGGTCGGGCGACCCAGATGAGACATAACAATGACCTTGGCACCGGCTGCCAGCGCGTGCTGGATGGTTGGCAACGAGGCCCGGATACGTGCATCCGATGTTACTTTGCCGTCTTTTACCGGTACGTTTAAGTCTTCACGAATCAGAACCCGTTTACCTTTCAGATCCAGATCGGTCATTTTTAAAACAGTCATGGTCTCTCCCGCTGTTATTACCCGTTGAGCCCTGCCAGCTGGCCAGCCGGGCGAACAAAAGGCGGCATTATAGCAGCAACAATAACCGCTTAAAGCTGTTTTAAAATGAGAAGTTTATCACTGGTGAACTCGGGTTTGAGCCATTAGACTTTACCCTTTGCTGGCCGGCCTACGGCACAGCTTCCTGCTTACGACATTAAGGAATGATAATGCGCAATCTGTTTACTTCCGTGCTGTTCTCCGCCACAGCACTGTTAGCCGGCCAGGCACAGGCTGGTGATATTAAGGTGCTGAGCGCCGTGGTAAAAGACAAATCCATCGATGGCGCTCAGGTGACCTGGCAGCGTAACGGTGAAGGTTCACAACAGGCGGTGACCGCCGCCGACGGCAGCGCTACGGTACCCGCCAGCCTGACCGACGATGCTGACACCACCATGATCATCAATAAGCCGGGGTATTCCACCCTGGTGGTGAAGTGCCCGTGTGATAACTTCACCTACGCGTTATCGCCGGTAATGCAGAATCTGGATGGCCTGCGGGCGGTATTAACCTGGGGCGAAACGCCACGCGACCTGGATTCTCACCTGACCTTCCCCAACAACCACGTGTTTTACGTTGAGAAAAACGGTGACAACGCCAACCTGGACGTCGATGACACCACCAGCTTTGGCCCTGAAACCATCACCATTGAACAGAAGTACGATGGTCAGCGTTATGTGTATGCGGTGCACGACTTCACTAACGGCTCCGGTAATCGCAAAGATTCCAAAGAGATGGGCTTCAGCAACGCCCGGGTAGAAGTGTATGTCGGCCAGACTCTGATTCGGACTTACCGCGTCCAGCCGGATACCACCGCCACCAGCTGGGTGGTATTTGGTATTGATGAAAACGGCGCATTCCACGATATCAACCAGTACCTGAGCCTCAGCCGTGAGGGTCTGGCCAGCCATATGGACAGCCTGATTGCCGCCGACTCCTTCGAGAATCACTCGCTGGTAACACCGGCAATCAAAAAAGAAGCGAAGCGCATCAATACCCGGGGCGAATCTCTGTACCACGAAAAACGCCTGGAAGATGCCATGTACAAGTTCCAGGATGCCATCAACCTGTATCCGTCTTACGGCCAGGCTTACAGCAATCTGGGTCTGACTTACCAGAAACTGAACCGCACCGCCGAAGCGCTGTGGGCTAACCGTAAAGCCATTGAACTGGCCAGCGGTAAAAACAAAAACCGGGTTCAGGCCAGCAGCTATTACAACATTGCCCGTATCTACGAAGGTAATGGCCAATGGCAGGACGCGCTGGATAACTTCAATAAAGCCAAAGCGCTGCGCCAGCACAGTGCTTACGACAAAGGCATTCAGCGCATGCAGGAAAAACTGCAATAAGTGCTGCGTTACCCGGCGGTGTTCTGCCGTCGGGTGATTCCTGTCTTTTCTCCCCTCAACAGGAGCCGTTATGAAATCAGCGCGCTTATTTTTATCACGTTTTGGCCTGTTATCCTGCCTTTGTCTGCCGTTAGTGGCACAGGCCGCCGGGCCGGAAAAAGTCGCCACTTTAAAGCGCGATTTATGGCCTTACCCGATCAGCAGCAGTGAACAGTTTGATCGTGCTTCCAATGCCGAAATTCAGATGTTAACCCTGGTTATCAGCCAGACCGCACTGCAGCAGGAAGCGGATATAAAAGCCTTTACCGGATTAAAGAAGATTAACCCGGCACAGGTGCAACACTGGTTAACCAGCACCCGGCAGCGGCTGCTGAATAATCATCGACAAGCCTGCCACAGCCTGGACGCCGGTTCCTGCGCAACCGACTGGCCGGCGTTGCAACAACTCAGTCAAAAACAACTGCAACAACAGTTACCCGCCGGGTTGGCCGAATGGGCACAACACAGCCGTAAATTTCATCAGCGTTATTTATACGAACAGGTGCGTTTAGCCGCCTTGTTTCCGCGTATCAGCAGTGAAATTGAGGTATTTTCTGAGCAGGAAGTCAGCGGTTTTGAATTAAACGATGGTGAGTTTTTATTAACCTACGATGATGGCCCATCGGCGAAACGCAGCGCACCCTTAACTCAGGCGCTGAATCAGCTGAATATTCACGCCTTCTTTTTTGTGCTGGGTGAAAATCTGGAGAAAGTAAAACCGCCCAAAGCACTCTATAAAGATCAGTGTCTGGCGTCTCACGGTTATCAGCATAAAAGCCATCAGAAATGGGAAAACTGGCAACAGTCACTGGCCGATACCCGCACGCAGTTAAACGCCTATCAGCCCGGCCCTTATTGGTTCCGGCCGCCGTATGGCCAGCGTCAGCCAGCGTTGTTAACCGATCTGCAGCAACAGCAGGAAAAGCTGATGTTATGGAATATCGACAGCCAGGACTGGAACCGTAAGTTAACCGATCAGCAGGTGGCCGACCGGGTAACCACGCTGATGTTGTTATGGCGCCGTGGCATTATCCTGTACCACGATATTCACAGCCGCGCGTTGCATAATTTACCGGCACTGCAGCAACTGGTCAGCAACAGCAATAAACAGTGGCTCGATTGCCGTCAGTTCTGACGGCTTGTTTACCACTCGTCGGGCTGTGTCATCAGTGCTGCGGTATCCAGCATACGGTTGGCAAAGCCCCATTCGTTATCAAACCATACCAGCAGTTTTAACAACCGGCCGCCACTGACCCGGGTCTGGGTGGCATCCACCACCCCGGAACGCGGGTCGTGATTAAAGTCGATGGAGGCGTGAGGTTCAGCGCTGATCCCCAGAATTCCCTGCAGATTCAGCCCTTCCACCTGGCCTGCTGCCGCTGCGCGCAGCAGTTCATTCACCGCCGCCGCGCTGGTATTTTGTTGCAGCTGAATACTGAGATCGAGGGCCGATACGTTAGCGGTTGGCACCCGCAGATGCAGGCTTTCGATTTTGCCATCCAGCTGTGGCATCAGGCGGCTGATCCCTTTTGGCAAACCGGTATCCACCGGAATAATACTCTGTACCGCGGAACGGGTGCGGCGCAAATCCGAGTGGTAGGCATCGATCACCGGCTGATCGTTCATCGCCGAGTGAATGGTGGTGGTGACACCGGCTTCAATGCCATAGGCCTGATCAAGCAGGGTTAACACCGGGATCAGGCAATTGGTGGAACAGGAGCCGTTCGACACAATACGGTGTTCAGCCGTCAGGCTGGTGTGATTCAGACCATAAATAATGGTGTTATCCACCGCGGCATCGGCCGGGTTGGAGATCAGTACCCTGGCGGCGCCACGCTGCTGATGTTGTTCGGCATCAGCGCGGGTTTTAATCTGGCCGGTACACTCCAGCACCAGATCAATGCCCAGCTCAGACCAGTTCAGCTGTGCCGGATCTTCAACATGGCGGACGCAGATACGATCGCCGTTGACCAGCAAATGACGCTCATCGGCAATGCTGACATCACCGGGAAAACGCCCGTGGGTGCTGTCGTAGTTGAGCATATAGCGCAGCGATTCGATATCCGCCAGCTCGTTAATGGCCACCACCTGCAGGCGGTCGCGATAACCGTTCTCGTACAGCGCACGTAAAACACAACGGCCAATACGGCCAAAGCCATTAATTGCTATGCGGGTGGTCACGTCAGCTCCGTTCGGCAAAGGGTTCGGGATTGAATCTTACGCCGGATTTTATCACTAACTGATCATACGTGCGCTGCTGCCGTTACAACCCACAACGTTACAACCCACAAAGCGACTGCTTAAAAATCATCCGGCGCCTGAAAATGCTCACCCAGCTTATCCACATCCGGGCCATCATCTAATGCCGGAATGCCGTCCATCCGGCCCGTCAGCGTTGGCATACGCAGATTAAATTCAACACCGCGGATATCCAGCGCAATAAAACTTAATTTATCCTGTTTACGGCCACTGAGGGTGATTTGCCACTGCGGCCGGCCCGGATGTTGTGGATCAAACCAGCTTCTGAATCTGTTATTCACTTCCAGCCGGCTGACGCAATCAGCCGCCGGCTGCGAGACTTCAATGCTGACCAGCGCTTTATCCAGTACCAGCTGCCAGTGTTTTTGTGCTGCACAGTCATCCGTGCGAATCAGTGGCAAACCGTCCTCAAGCTGCTGATGCAGACTGATATGGCGTATTTCTCCGTCTGCCAGCTGCAGCCGCAAATGATATTGGCAGGCCTGATTGTCGATATTATGCGGCACCACCACACCATCAAACCCCTGCACAATCTGCTGCACAAAATACAACCCTAACCCTTTGCCGTTATGCTCTTTCACCCGCCGGGTGGAATACCCCAGCTGAAACATCTGCGCCTGTTGTTGCGGGCTGATATGCGGTCCACGGTTATAAATACTCAGATCCAGATAATGTTGCTGTTCTTTCAGGCTGACACTGACTCCGGGGAACGGACTTTTATACTGACGTTTACCGGCAAAAAACTGCGCATTACGTAACAGATTCTCCAGTAATAAAACAAAGTGATTGGCATTGCCCAACAACACCTCACACGGAAAAATATCAACCCGGAAGTGGCCGTTATTATCCTGCAAATACAAAGGTTCGTCAGGATGATCCTCAAGCACGGCCTGCCACAGCGCTTGTGGTTCCGCCGCCTCAGTGCTGTCCTTATTGCCACGTCGCAACACCTCCAGCCCGAGGTGTAACGTCAGGCTATCGACCAATGCCTGGCGCGGATCAAACAACGGAGCCTGTGGTAATTCCTCAGCATTAATCCCCTGCAGCTCAGCGGCGAATACCTGTTCTTCACAGGCCGCAATATGATCGCCAATATGCAACGCCATATTATCGGTGGTGGATAAATCCAGCAGATCCCATAAATAACGCATCCCCACCAGCGCTTCCAGGTACAAGGTCGCCTGTGTGCCCTGTTCATCCGGCAGACTGTGATCCCGGGCGTACAATAACGCTGACTGCACTTTATCAAATGAAATAACACCGTTATGACGCACCTCAGACGCGATGCTTTTAAAATGCAGAAATTTTTCGTCGTATTCGATGTATTCCAGTAATTTATCACTGATAAATAATTTCAGTTTATCGGTATGACTGGCCGACGTTTGTGCTTTCAGCTGCAACTCACGCTTAGTCAGCCATAACTGCTCAACGAGGGAGCGCAGTTTTTGTTGCTGCTGACGAAATCTGACCAGCTCAAACCAGGCAACCAACAGCAACACCACAAACGCGCCCTGCAGGTATTCCGGCTGCCACCAGCCAGCTGGCAGCGCCAGCCGCTGTTGCAGTGCAGGCGACAATAACAACAAGGCATAGCTGCCCAGCAACACAGCCGCACATAAGGTGCGCCAGGGGTAATGCATGGAAAACCGGAATTTTTCCTCCCTGCCCTTGTTCATTACACACGCTCCGCTGGTGCTTTCCATAAATAAGCGCCATCGGCGCCAAATGTCGCCACACCGTCACCGGCACGACACAAATCCATAAAAGCCTGTTCATCACCATGAGCCAGCGCCAGTGATTTGCGCAGGGTTTTAATATGCTGGCGGTAATTGGCGTAAGAAAATTTTTCCAGGTCTGCTTCCAGCCACTCAGCCATCTGTAATGTGGTTACCGGGCGCGGGGAAGCCTCAACCAGAAAGCGTAAAATTTTACGCGGTGTCGGCGCCAGCGGCCGTTTCGGATTGGCCGGATTCATCAGCACATTACCTCGCCAGCGTACTTCCCAGCTGATCAGATCGATACTCAGGTCACCACTGGTCAGCTGCCGTGATTGCGCTGCCGGAGCCAATACATCTTTCAGCAACGCTTTCATACGCCACAGCAGTACCGCTTCAATATTGCGCTGATTTTTTGCAATAAAATCGCGGCTTACACCTTCTTCAAACGCTTTCTGCTCAATCCCGGTACCGGAGTGTTCCGATAAAAAGACGATCGGTAATGCCGGCCATTTTTTTAACAACGCCCGGGCTATGGTATAGCCACCATCGTCGTCGCCATTCAGGCTGGCGTCCAGCAGCGCAATCTGGGGGGCATCGCTGTGGTCGGTCTGGGCGATGCGGGCCAGGGCCGCATCCAGCTGTTTAAACACTTCTAAGCGGTTTTGTTCAGCGCCAGCCAGCGGCGGCTCACCGGGCGCAAAGTGATTACTTTGCAGCACTGGCCGGAACTTATCGATCCAGTGTTGCTGATCCTCCACCCAGAAAATTTTAATCATGCTGCGATCCTTTTACCTGTTTCAGTCACGTCCTGATTGGCCGCGACTGAGCGCTGCGGCAGGCCTTCAGCATACCAGCCAGCGTCAGAAACAGAAGCCGGCAACACAGCAGCAGCGACACAAATCACATTCTTCTCACCGATTTTTCACCAGCGTTTTACACACTGGTTTCATCGGCTCACAACGGGCCCCCGCAACGAGGATAAGACCATGACCAACCTTCTGACTCTCTGGTCTGACCACGCAGCTTTATCCGCTTCTGTCTGGCTGCTGCTGGTTATGACCCTGATGTATTTTGCCCGCCAGCCGGCGCACCAGATTCTGTTATCGCTGGGGAGCGGTCTGCAGCAACTGCTGCGTCTCAGCAGCCGTGCCCTGCAACGCTGGCAGCGGGCGCTGAACGAACGTAATCGCGAGGTGTTATTAAGCGCCGCCCGTCACGATGCCGAACGCCGGATTGAACGCGAGTTCTGCCGTATCCAGACCCTGGTCGCCCGCGATCTGGCAGGTTACCCGGGGCTGCAGCGCCAGATCAGCAGCCATATCGCCGAGATCGAGAGTAACTACCAGCAAACCGCCGATAATCCGCCGTTACCACCGGCCTGGAGCGAGGTGGTCAGCACCATTGCCGAATTACCCAGCCATGGTGATCCGGCGGTCGCTAAAGTACTGACCAATATTCAGCAAGCGGTGGAAGAAACCCACAAAGAAACCCTGAAGGCGTACCAGCACAGCGTCGCTCAGCGACAGCAACAGCTCAGTAAAATGCAGCCACTGTGGCGCCGCCTGAACGATCAGGTCGCTGAAGTGGGTAGCACCATCGACGGCCTGGATCAGCGCAGCCATCAGCTGGATAAACAGATGCAGCAATATGAAGAAATCCGCCGCGCCGAAGACGGCACGCTGCGCAGCCTGACCTCCAGTTCACTGACGCAGTTTTTTATTTCCGGCCTGGTATTAACCATTGCACTGTTGGGTGGCCTGATTAACTTCCAGTTAATTGCTATGCCAATGTCAGAAATGGTGGGCGGCACCAGTTATATCGGCGCCATGAAAACCTCCGACATCGCGGCGCTGGTGATTATCCTGATCGAAGTGGCCATGGGCCTGTTTTTACTGGAATCCATGCGTATTACCCGGCTGTTCCCGGTGATTGCCAGCATGGACGATAAAATGCGCCGCCGCATGATGATCATCAGCCTGACCATTCTCACCGTACTGGCAGGGATCGAAGCATCACTGGCGTATATGCGTGATTTATTGGCCCTTGACCGTGAAGCACTGCAGCAGTCGCTCAGTCTGGCGGCCGCCAGCAGCGGTGTTATTGACGGCCATGCGGAATTCCGCTGGATTCCATCGATTGGTCAGATGGTGATGGGCTTTATTCTGCCTTTTGCACTGGCGTTTATCGCCATTCCGCTGGAGTCCTTTATCCATTCATTACGCACGGTGTTAGGGGTAGTGCTGAGCAGCGCATTACAACTGCTGGCCATTATCTGCCGCAGCAGCGGACGCTTAGCCGCCAGCCTGTTCACAACCCTGACCCATGTGTATGACCTGGCCATCATGATACCGCTGGCACTGGAAAAGGCGCTGACAAAACGTACACCTAAACCCCGCAATATCCAGAACCACGACACTGACGACAACAACGCACTGGCCGCCTGACGGAGGAATGAATAATGAACCGCTTACAGAAATTCATCGCGACCGTCAGTTTGCCAGTGACCTTATCACTGGCCGGCTGTGGCGAACCGGTAGCTGAAAATAATGCCGTGTATTTATTAATTGATACCTCCGGCACTTACACCGCCGAACTGAATAAAGCCCAGGCGATTATTAATTACCTGCTGGCGAACCTCGACAGTGGTGATTCTATGGCAGTCGCCCGCATCGACAGCGGCAGCTTCAGCGAAAAAGACATTATTGCCAAAACTACTTTTGACATGCGCCCCAGTGCTGCCAATGACCAGAAACGCCGATTTAAACAGGCCATCGATCAGTTTGCCGCGGGTCTGAGTCATGGCAGCGCCAATACCGATATCAGCGGTGGGGTATTACAGGCGACACAATATTTAAACGAAACCGGCGCCGGCAATAAATACGTATTTATTTTTTCTGATTTAGAAGAGGATTTACCCGATGATCACATTAGAGACTTTCCAATTAGCCTGGATAACATTCACGTCGTTGCTCTCAATGTCACTAAGTTACGCAGCGATAATATCGACCCGCGAGACTACCTGTCACGACTCGCCAACTGGCAAAACCGGGTCGTAGATGGCGGTGGTGACTGGCGTGTGTTAAATGATCTGGAACGTATGGAGAAATTATTAGCACTGCAATAAGCAGTCAGCAAAAAGCTCTCCAGCCGCCGGCTGGAGAGCTTTTTTTATTGCCGCTAAGCCGTGGTTAATAACGGAAATTGGCGACGATCTGAGTCAGGTCCTGCGACGCCGATTCGAGCTGTTCCTCGCATACGGTGGCGGTTGTTTCAGACGCCTGTACGGTCTGCTCCGCCAGGCTGTTGATATGACTGATGTGTTTATCCAGATCACTGACCACGGTCGATTGTTCTTCCGTTGCGGTCGCCACCTGGGTCGCCATATCGGTCATCAGCTGAATCGACTGCCGCACCCCATCCAGCGCCGCCAGCGCATCCGCTGAGCGATTGACTACCGCCTCACACCGTTCGCTGCCATGTTGCATCGCATCCACGGCGGTGGCCGAAGCCTTCTGCAGCCGTTCAATCATGGCATTAATTTCTTCCGTGGCCTGCTGTGATTTTTGTGCCAGATTACGTACCTCATCCGCTACGACCGCAAAGCCACGCCCCTGTTCTCCGGCGCGGGCGGCCTCAATCGCAGCGTTCAGAGCCAGCAGGTTGGTTTGTTCAGAAATCCCGGAGATCACACTCAGTACTGAACTGATCTGGCCAACATCCCCCGCCAGCTCACCAACCGCGGCGGCGATATCCTGCAACTCGTTGTTTAATTGCTGCATTTCAGCGGTGGTTTCTTCCATCACCTGCTGCCCGGCGTTTGCTTCCTGTACCGCACTGCGGCTGGCACCGGCAGTTTGTTCGGCATTGCCGGCGATTTCTCTGACCGTGGCGCCCATTTCTGTCATTGCGGTAGCCACCATGGTGATGCTGTCGACCTGATCGCGGGAATTTTCGTGGGAACTGCGGGCCGACGATAACACCTCGCCGGCAGCGTTATGCACCTGACCGGAGGTACCGGCCAGCTGAGTAATCAGCTGACGCATATTTTCGCTGAAGCGATTAAACGCCGACGACAACTGCCCCACTTCATCAGCGCTGCTGATTTCCAGTCGCCGGGTTAAGTCGGCATCACCATCTGCAATCGCCTGCAACATGGCCGACGTGTTGATGATCGGCCGGGTAATGGAGGACGCCAGCCACACCGCCAGCATAATAAACAGCGCCACCAGCACCAGATTCAGCACCACCACCAGTGTTGTCATTTGTTGTAACGCGGCAAACAGTTCAGCGGTTGGCAATTCAACCACCACGTACCAGTCGAGGGCCGGGATGTATTGTGCTGCAACCAGACTGGGCACAGGCTCGGTAATCTGTAACACCTGTGGTTTACCATCCGCTAATAAAGTGGTCAGCCGGGCATTTAACTGCGGCCGGTCCCGCAGCGAGGCATTACCGGATAACTGACTGTCGGGGTGAATTTTGATATCGCCCTGTCCATCCACCAGATACACCTGGCCACGCTCACCGACCTGGTAGTTGCGGATAAATTCGGACAACTGACGAATTTCCAGGCCAATACCGGTGATCGCCTGCTGCCCCTGAATACGATAATTAATAAATAACGTCGGTACTTTGGTGGTGTCATCAATATCCAGGTCGAGGCTGTAATTTTTACCACTGTTAATAAACTGGTAAAACCAATCATCCTTAGTCGGGTTGAGGCGCCGCGCCAGACCGTTTTCAGTGTAATAATTGCCACTGTCACCAGACACCAGAAAGGCCGTGATGGCCTGTTCGTCCTGTTTCAGTTGTTGCAGGTAAGCTGTGACATCAGCCTGCTGAGTATTGTTTTCACCTTGCTGCAACCAGCGCTTAACAAATACATTACCCGCCATGGTACGGGCAACCGCCAGCCGGGTTTCAATTTCTACCGCCACCTGAGCAGCAACTCCGGTCAGAGTGGCGGGAATTTCAGCCGTTGAAATACGCTTAACCGTACTGTTCTTTATCAACATCCCCGTCATGATGGTCGACAAAGTAATAGAAATCAGCAAGGCGCCCGCCATCGCCAGTAATAATTTGCGTTTCAGCGGGATGTGCGACCAGGACATACAGTTTTCTCCGGCAAGTTTGCTTAAAGCCTAGCAGAGAAGTCAAAAAGTATGAGAAAACGGGTTTCTTACCTCCGTCGCTGAGACGATGGCTTTAATATCTGAAAAATAATAAGGTATTTAAACTGCTTCGGATGAAGCTTAAGAAATGGCGCGCTCGGGAGGATTACCAATGCCCTTCGGGCCGTCGTCGCAGGCTCTGACGTTTGTCGCTACGCTCGATACGAACCAGAAGGTTCTCACCTTCGTCGCTGATGCGAAGAGATTTAAATAGCTGGGATAAATCAGAGTATTAGATTTCTTAGAAAGGATGCTTAAATGGCGCGCTCGGAAGGATTCGAACCTTCGACCGCCTGGTTCGTAGCCAGGTACTCTATCCAGCTGAGCTACGAGCGCGTCTCTTAAGGCATTCTCTGAAAACAGAGTAAAATCACGATTGGAATCATTCAAAAAAGAATGGCGCGCTCGGGAGGATTCGAACCTCCGACCGCCTGGTTCGTAGCCAGGTACTCTATCCAGCTGAGCTACGAGCGCGCATCGTGGGGCGCGTATTATAGGTAGTTAGCATGAGTTGTCAACTATCTTTAATACACATCTGCAACAAGCAGAAAGAACGTGGCGGAGAGAGAGGGATTCGAACCCTCGATAGGGGTAAACCTATACGCCCTTAGCAGGGGCGCGCCTTCAGCCACTCGGCCATCTCTCCAAGTCACGGCGCGCATAATACCACGTTCTTCAGAAATTCAAAGGAAAATTTCAAAGAAATTAATACGTTAGCTAATTTCTCTGAAACCGGCACTCAATAATTGCCGTTTGTTTCGCCGTCACCGTCTTTTTCGCGCTGAATACGCTGATAGATTTCTTCACGGTGTACAGCCACTTCTTTAGGTGCATTCACACCGATCCGTACCTGGTTTCCTTTTACGCCAAGTACAGTCACGGTGACGTCATCACCAACCATCAGTGTTTCGCCGACACGACGAGTCAAAATTAACATAGGGGTTCTCCTAACGTTCCTGTTCGATTTTAGGGTGCTGTTGGCAGTTGCCTGATTCTCATCCCTTTACTTCCAGTATTGACCAGTCTGACCAGATTGAAAGTCACGTAAACGTGGGTTTGAGAACTTTTAGTTATTAAGAAGGGGTCAATCGTTGACCCCTTCTTAACACTATTCTTGATGGGCTGTTGTTCAGTTTGCGTCGCTGTCGGCGTCCAGGCCGAAGGCGGAATGCAGTGCCCGAACAGCCAGCTCCAGATATTTTTCTTCGATCACCACAGAGATTTTAATTTCAGAGGTGGTAATCGCCAGAATATTGATATTTTCATCCGCCAGAACCTTAAACATCTGACTCGCCACACCGGCGTGTGAGCGCATACCCACACCCACCATAGATACTTTACAGATATCATCGGTGCCGGTTGCTTCACGGGCATTCAGCTCGGCGGCGGTGTTGCGTAATACATCCAGCGCTTTGTGGTAATCGTTGCGATGTACGGTAAAGGTAAAGTCCGTGGTACCGTCTTCAGAAACGTTCTGTACGATCATATCCACTTCAATATTGGCATCGCTGACCGGAACAAGAATCTTAGAGGCAACACCCGGAATGTCCGGCACCCCTTTAACGGTAACTTTGGCTTCATCGCGATTAAATGCAATACCGGAGATAACTGGATTTTCCACGGAGCTGTTCTCCTCCATCGTGATCAGAGTGCCGTTTCCTTCCGCGAAACTGGAAAGAACACGGAGCGGAACTTTGTATTTCCCTGCAAATTCAACTGAACGGATCTGCAGGATCTTCGAGCCCAGGCTGGCCATTTCCAGCATTTCTTCGAAGGTAATTTTTTCCATACGTTTGGCGTTCGGCACCACGCGGGGATCGGTGGTGTATACCCCATCTACGTCGGTGTAAATCTGACATTCATCAGCCCCCAGTGCGGCGGCCAGCGCAACACCCGTGGTATCAGAACCGCCACGACCTAAAGTGGTGATATTGTTGTCGTCGTCGATGCCCTGAAAACCAGCCACCACACACACACCACCGTCATTCAGCTGCTTACGCATGGCATCGGTATCAATATTTTCAATACGGGCTTTCATATAGGCATTGTCGGTTTTCATACCTGCCTGCCAGCCAGTAAAGGAACGGGCATTAACGCCACGTTTCTGCAACGCCATCGATAAAAGTGCAATGGTCACCTGCTCACCGGTGGACACCAACACATCCATTTCACGTGGATCCGGAGTTTCGGTGACATCTTTTGCCAGCGAGATCAGACGGTTGGTTTCGCCACTCATGGCAGAAACGGCAACCACAACCTGATGACCCGCATCATGAAAAGACTTCACTTTATCCGCGACGTGTTCAATCCGCTCGACCGAACCCACCGAGGTCCCGCCGTATTTCTGTACGTATAACGCCATGTCGAATTACTGAATAGCCTGAATTAAAGGGCGCTAATTAAACAATAATTAGCCGAACCAGGAAAGATTTGGCTGCGTTTTAAACAACCCGTTTCCTGTACTGAATAAATCGTTGTCAGGCTCCGCAGCCGGAGCCTGACTCACCGTGGCTTCAGAAGGTCTCTTCAGCCCAGCGTTCAAAGGCTGCCAGTGCTTCGGCAATGCCTTCAGGTTTCTGGCCACCGGCCTGGGCCATTTCCGGCTTACCGCCACCACGGCCATCAACATAACCAGCGCAGGCCTTAACCGCATCACCGGCCTTACCTTTAGCAATCAGGTCTTTGCTGACGCCAGCCAGCAAGGTGACTTTGCCATCGTTGTTGGCGGCCAGCATGATCGCGGCACTGCCCAGCTTATTCTTCAGCTGATCCATGGTGTTGCGCAGCGCCGGTACGTCGGCACCGTCCATCTGTGCGGCCAGAACCTTCACACCGTTAACGTCTTTTGCCTGACCCGCCAGGTCGGAACCGGCACTGGAAGCCAGCTTGGCTTTTAACGCTTCCAGTTCTTTTTCCAGATCACGGCTGCGCTTGGCCAGTTGTTCGACTTTTTCCGCCGCATTGTCTTTTGAACCTTTCAGCTGACGGGCGATGTTTTGCAGTGCCGCTTCTTCTGCTGCAATAAAGTCCAGTGCAGCCTGGCCCACCACCGCTTCAATACGACGAATACCGGCGGCAATGCCACTTTCTGCAGTGATTTTTAACACGCCGATATCACCGGTACGCTGGGCATGGGTACCGCCACACAGCTCAACCGAAAAGTCATCACGCCCCATCGATAATACCCGGACTTCGTCGTCGTATTTCTCACCAAACAAGGCCATTGCACCGGATGCTTTCGCCTCATCGATATTCATCAGACGGGTAGTGACCGGCGTATTCGCGCGGATCTGGGCGTTCACTATGGTTTCGATCTGCTGCAGCTCAGCAGCGGATACTGCTTCCAGATTAGAGAAGTCGAAACGCAGTTTATCGTAGGTGACCAGAGAGCCCTTCTGAGCCACATGATCACCCAGCACGCTACGCAACGCTGCATGTAATAAGTGAGTTGCGGAGTGATGCAACGCCGTAGTCTGACGTTTTTCAGCATCAACACAGGCTGTCAGCTGAGTACCAATCTGAAGCTGCCCTTCTACCAGCACCCCCTGGTGCAGGTGATTGTCCGTTTCTTTGGTCGTGTCTTTAACCTGGAACACGATACCATCAGCTTTCAGGAAACCGGTATCACCCGCCTGACCACCACTTTCGGCATAAAACGCGGTTTCATCCAGCACCAGAATCGCTTCATCACCGGCGTTCAGCTGCTGTACCGCTTCACCATTTTTAAACAGCGCTTTAACCTGCCCCTGGTTTTCCAGCTGCTCATAACCACGGAATACCGTTTCGCCGTCAATTTCCAGACCAGCGTGATAATCACCGGCAAAGTTACCGGCGGCGCGGGCTGCTGCCCGTTGTTTTTCCATCGCCGCGTCAAACCCGGCTTCATCAACCTGCAGTTCACGCTCACGCGCGACATCGGCGGTCAGGTCCAGCGGGAAACCGTAGGTGTCGTACAGTTTAAACGCGGTTTCGCCAGGGATGATATCGCCATCCAGCCCGGCAATGGTGTCGTTAAGAATGGCCATGCCCTTATCCAGGGTTTTAGCGAATTGTTCTTCTT
This sequence comes from Bacterioplanoides pacificum, assembly GCF_042648445.1. Lineage (NCBI taxonomy): Bacteria > Pseudomonadati > Pseudomonadota > Gammaproteobacteria > Oceanospirillales > Oceanospirillaceae > Bacterioplanoides > Bacterioplanoides pacificum. Next base: position 147,291 of record NZ_JBHRYB010000001.1, on the reverse strand, counting down.
CCAGACGCAGAACTTTTTGTACGTGTTCGGCCAGATTGGTCAGCTCCGGATACGCTTCACCCATCTGTTCAACCAGCGCCGGCACCAGTTTGTGGAAGAAGCCGGCCGGCGCACCCAGCATATGTCCGTGGCGTACCGCACGACGAATAATGCGGCGCAATACGTAACCGCGGCCTTCATTGGACGGTAATACCCCGTCGACAATCAGGAAACTGGTAGAGCGGATATGATCCGCGATAACCCGCAACGATTTATTTTCTGTGTCCTTGCAACCGGTCAGTTCACCGGCGGCATGCAATAACGCCTGAAACAGATCGATTTCATAGTTGCTGTGGACATGTTGCAGAATAGCCGCCAGCCGCTCCAGTCCCATACCGGTATCCACCGACGGTTTTGGCAGCGCTAACATTTCGCCGTCTGGCTGACGGTCGAACTGCATAAAAACGATGTTCCAGATTTCGATAAAACGATCACCGTCTTCTTCCGGAGACCCCGGAGGCCCGCCCCAGATTTCTTCGCCGTGATCGTAGAAAATTTCGCTACACGGGCCACACGGGCCGGTATCACCCATCGCCCAGAAGTTATCGGATGCGTAACGTTCGCCTTTGTTATCACCAATACGAACAATTTTTTCGGCTGGCACACCCATGGTGTTGTGCCACAGGTCGTATGCTTCGTCATCGTCTTCGTAAACGGTGACCATCAGTTTGTCGACGGGCAGATTCAGCCACTGCTCTGAAGTCAGGAATTCCCAGGCAAACGCAATTGCATCCTGTTTAAAATAATCACCAAAGCTGAAGTTACCCAGCATTTCAAAGAAGGTGTGGTGACGGGCGGTATAACCGACATTTTCCAGGTCATTATGTTTACCGCCGGCGCGCACACAACGCTGCGAGGTAGTGGCCCGGGTATAACTGCGCTTGTCTTTGCCCAGGAAACAATCCTTAAACTGCACCATACCGGCATTGGTAAACAGCAGTGTCGGGTCATTACCCGGAACCAGCGGACTGGAGGCAACAATGTCATGCCCCTTGGAAGCAAAGAAGTCGAGGAACTTCTGGCGAATTTCTGAGCTTTTCATACGGTGCTTGAATCCGAACGGAATAAGGTAAAAGCGGGAGTATAGCGGTTTGCTGTTAACCACTCCATCCATCAACAAAAGACTTGACTAAAAATCTGTTAAATATAACTATATTAGAATAATCTTATTTAAACAATGAGGTACCACCATGAACGTTGATCGTCTGGTTTTTGCCATTGCCGGCTGCTTTATCCTGCTCAGCGTGACCTTGTCACAACTGCACAGTATTTATTGGCTGGGTTTTACCGCCTTCGTTGGCCTGAATATGTTGCAGGCCGCGTTTACCGGTTTCTGTCCTCTGGCGATGATGCTGAAAAAGCTGGGGGTACAGCCGGGCAACGCCTTTCACTGAAAGCTGCTGCGGTCACAGGTGAGCGGTGCTGACACGGCTCATCTTGGCCCGAATTCACCCTGAATCACAACCGCTCGTCGTTATAATGCCCCTCTGATTCAGAGGTGTATTGTCATGTCATTTGCCCGATCCCTGACAGCCACGCTGTTATTTATTTCCGTTACCTGCGCCGCGGCACCGGGCTGGCACCCATATCCCGCTCACCTGCCTCAGTTTGACTACCAGGGTGACAAGCTTAAACAAGCCTGGCCACAACTGACTCAGGCGACCTTTATTGCCTACCCCAGCGCAGCTAATCTGCGGGCTGAAGCACAACGTTTCCCGGCGCTGGAGCAATATACCCGGCAACAAGCCAGCCAGAACAACGCTCATCCGGCATTAAAAGCGGCCCTGGATGGCAACTATCAGCCGCTGTCCGAAGCCGTCGCTCAGGTCTGGCGTTTCCATTTTGAAGGTGACTTTCAGCAGGCCTACCAGCTTGGCTCTCAACTCGGTCCGGCCGGATTTATCCCGGCACTGTATTCCCGCCTGATGCATACCGCTCTGCTGGAACCCGACAAGCAGCAACGACTGGCGGTGTACCGTGAGGTTTCCGCCTTATCCGCGGAGTTATTACCAAAAGCGCCCGATCACGCTTTTGCCCTGTTTGGCCTGGCTTATGCCCATGCCCGGGAACTGGAGCTGCTTGGCACCAGTGAAGCGACGGCCACCGGTTACCTCAGTGAAACCCGCGACACACTGGAACAAATGCAACAACAATACCCGCAGCGGGCGTTATATCCGGCGATGCTGGGCGGACTGCACGCCGGTGTTGTCGAGCGGGTCGGTTCATTTATTGGCCGGGTTACCTACGGCTCCAGCGAAAGCGCAGCACTGCAGGCTTTCAGCCAGGCACTGGAGCTGGAATCAGACCTGCCGGTTATTCTGAATGAATATGCCAAAGCACTGATCCGCCTCGACGAGGAAGAATACGCTGACCAAATCCGTCAGGTATTGCAACGCTGTGCCAAACTGCCGGTCTACAGTGCCGAGGAAGCATTAAACCGCGACTCATGTCAGAATAGGCTGTCTGCCTCTGTAATCGCCGGTAACTGAATGACTCTGCCATTTGCGGCTGAAACCGCCACCCCGCTGCTGTTAATTGCACTGATCGTCGCCGCCACACTGTTAATGTTGCAGCTGGCGGTGGGGCCTTTTGGCCATATGAAGTTTATCCATTTGCATAAGGCCTATTTAACATGGCCGGTTGCTGTAAGACACAGCCTGACAACCCTGTCAGTAGCCATCATCCTGCTGGCACTGACCCTCCTGACCGGATTCTGGTCATTTCAGAACACCCTGTAAAACACGCATTTCAGCAGCGGTTTTCATCTCCGAAAGCACGCCACAAATGACGGCATTGTCCGTATAATGGCGCCAGATTTTTCACTTTTACATTCACTTTCGGAGTTTGCTTATGCAACGCATTGTCATTGTTGGCGGTGGTGCCGGCGGTCTGGAGCTGGCTACCCAATTGGGCCGATCACTGGGGCGCCGTAAAAAAGCGCAGATCGAACTGATTGACGCCAACCCTACCCACCTGTGGAAACCGCTGCTGCACGAAGTCGCCACCGGCGCACTCGATTCAGGAATCGATGAACTGAACTATCGCGCCCACGGCAAAAAACATGGCTTTAATTTTCAGATTGGCCGCATGTCCGGGCTGGATCGCGACAACAAACAGGTTGTTTTGTCAGCGATGCTCGACGATCAGGGCGATGAGGTACTGAGTGAACGGCGCGTCAGCTACGACACCCTGGTACTGGCCATCGGCAGTGTCACCAACGATTTTGGTACCCAGGGCGCCAAAGATCACTGCGTGTTCCTCGATAGCCGGCAACAGGCTGAGAAGTTTCATCAAACACTGCTCAATGCGTTCTTACGTGCGAACGCCAGCGCCAGCAGCGATGGGGCCATCCAGGACCTGGAAATTGCCATTGTGGGTGCCGGCGCCACCGGCGTGGAATTATCGGCAGAACTGTATAACACCGCGGAAGTGCTGGTGAGTTACGGGATGAAAAACCTGCGCCCGGAAAACCTCAAGGTCACACTGATCGAAGCCGGAGAACGGATTCTGCCGGCTTTACCGCCGCGAATTTCCGCAGCCGCCACCCGTGAGCTGGAGAAACTGGGGGTTACGGTACGCACTAACACTCTGATTACTGCCGCCACCGCCGACGGCTTTGAAACCAAAGATCAGGGTTCTATCCAGGCACGTCTTAAAGTCTGGGCCGCCGGTGTTAAGGCGCCCGATTTTATGACCCAACTGGGGCTGGAAACCAATCGTGCGAACCAGCTGGTGGTCAACCGCAGCCTGCAGACCGAGGATGAAAATATTTTTGCCCTCGGGGATTGCGCCAGCATGTTGCAACAGGATGGTAAACCGGTTCCACCGCGGGCTCAGGCAGCTCATCAGCAGGCCAGCCATTTGTTCCGCGCGCTTAAAGCACGGCACAATAACAAGCCTTTGCCGGAGTTTGTCTACAAAGATAAAGGATCGCTGGTATCGCTCAGTCGCTACAGCACCGTGGGCAGTCTTATGGGTAACCTGACCCGAGGCTCCATGATGATCGAAGGCCGGCTGGCAAGACTGGTGTATGTCTCACTGTACCGGCTGCATCAGATTGCTCTACACGGTTACTGGCACACCCTGTTGCTCAGCCTGGTAGGACACATCAATAAGGTCATCAGACCTCGTCTGAAACTGCATTAATACGGGCAGCTTGCTGCACCGGTATATGCGTCAGGCGGTAATCGCCTGGCGTCATGTCAGTCCAGCGTTTAAATGCTTTATAAAATGCGCTCGGCTCGTTATACCCCACCATAAAGGACACTTCGTAAAGCGGAGTCGCTTCGTCCTGTAACAGACGCATCGCCAGTGCCTGACGCGCTTCATCAAGCAGCAACTGGTATGTGGTCCCCAGTGCCTTCAGACGGCGCTGCAGATTACGGACACTGATGCCCAGGCGGCCAGCAACATCTTCCTGACTGACGTTACGCTGCAACAAACACTGCTGCAGAATATCTTTCAGCTCGGTATAAACCGCCAGGTATTCGGTAAATTTCTGATGCTCGCGCTCAAATTCACGCTGGGCAATACGGAACAAACTTTCCTTACGGTGCGGGTTATTGCGCTGCCAGGCCGCCATCGAAATTTCCAGCGCAAAGCAATCCGCCTGCACCACAGGAACATCAAAAGCCATCACAGCGTCAGGGTAACGGTCCTCCAGGTCCGGCAGAAATACCTGCAGATCGCCCTGCTGATGTGAACCCTGAATCACGTTATAACAGGCATGAGTCAGCGTACTCAGCGCCACCAGCAACTGCTGATGACTGGCATGTTCAGCGTTAACCGGCCTTACCAGTACCTTGCGCGACTGCGGCATCGACTTCAGTTCAAACTCAACACTGCCAACCATCAGATAAGCAAAACGAAAACACAATGGCAGCGCCTGCTCCAGGCTTTCACCATGCTTCAGCAAATGATCCAGAGGCAACTCCTGTTCCGCCAGATATTTTCCGGCAGACACAAAGAAGCCCAGGTCATAACCCTGTTGCGACAGAAAAACATAGACTTCCGCTAAACGATCCGTGCTGACCCAGCGTGGTAACGGCTGCGTCGTATCAATTCCTAAAATTTGCCAAACAGGATCGATTTCTATTCCCTGGCTATCCCAGAAATTCAATAAGTGCTGCAACACGACAACATCAACCTGAGCAGTTGGGCTCATATCCCTCCCCGACACGGACTTGTGTTTTTTATTTGTGACTTCCTGAAAATGTGCGCAAATGCGGCAGACGCACTTCCGCATGCTCGGACTAAGCCCATACAAAATGGAGTGTGTGAAGTGCTACGAATTATGTCAATAGACTGAGACGACAGCGAAACAAATGTCAGTTCAAAAGCGGGAAAGTAGTTACAAAGTATGGAAAAACACGACAAGATTTCAGCAGATTGCAAAAAAAGAGTTAAAAATCATCAGTAACAATCTGATTTTTAAAGGGTTTTACAAGTCGTCGATAACGCTGCTGATTTGCTCAGAGGTAAACCCACGATACGCCAGAAAACGGAATAATTTTTGTTTTTTATTCTTATCGTTTTCTTTTATCGATTTGGATTTTTTTTCTGCAATGCGATAAAGATTTTCAAACCAGTCGCCGTCAAAAGCGTCAAAAACCAGTTCGATAGTATGAGAGTCAACTCCCTTTTCTTTCAGCTCCTGGCGTAAACGTAACGGTCCAACGCCACGCTGAAAGCGTGAATTCAGATAAGATTCGGCAAAACGCAAATCGGACTGCCACTGACGTTGCTGGAAATCATCGAGAATCTGTTCCAGCAGATCACCGTCTTCACAGCGATCCCGGAATTTGCGCAACAGCTCAAGGCGTGAATAATCACGCCGTGACAACAGCTCCACGATGCCACGGCGTAAATCACCGGCTTCCAGCAGATCAGGCTTCCTGTTCGGCATCCTGCTCTTCAGCCTTGCTGTCTTCCGGTCCGGCAATGTTCAGTAATTGTGCGCGAATCTGCGCTTCAATTTCTTCCGCCAGATGCGGGTTTTCTTCCAGGTATTTAGCAGCATTGGCCTTACCCTGACCAATTTTATCACCCTGATAGCTGTACCAGGCACCCGATTTTTCCACCAGATTACACTTCACGCCCAGGTCAATCACTTCACCCATATGGTAAATACCCTGACCATACATGATCTGGAATTCTGCCTGACGGAATGGTGGTGATACCTTATTTTTCACCACTTTAACCCGGGTTTCATTACCCACGATTTCATCACCCTGCTTCACCGAGCCGGTGCGACGAATATCCAGACGGACCGAGGAATAAAACTTCAGTGCGTTACCACCGGTTGTGGTTTCCGGGCTACCGAACATCACACCAATTTTCATCCGGATCTGGTTAATAAAGATCACCAGACAGTTAGCATTTTTTACATTGGCGGTAATTTTACGCAGTGCCTGTGACATCAGACGAGCCTGCAAACCAACATGAGAATCACCCATGTCACCTTCAATTTCCGCTTTTGGTGTTAACGCTGCGACGGAGTCGACAACAATCACGTCCACTGCACCAGAGCGCACCAGGCTGTCACAGATTTCCAGTGCCTGTTCACCGGTATCCGGCTGAGAAACCAACAGGCTGTCGAGATCGATACCCAGTTTTTCGGCATACAGCGGATCCAGCGCATGTTCTGCGTCAATAATGGCTACGGTTTTACCGGACTTCTGTGCCTGAGCCATGGCCGACAAACACATCGTGGTTTTACCGGAGCTTTCCGGGCCATAAATCTCAACAATACGGCCCATTGGCAGGCCGCCAATGCCAAGCGCAATATCCAGTCCCAGAGAACCGGTGGATACCGCCGGAATAGCTTCCCGCGGCTGCTCACCCATCTTCATGATGGCGCCTTTACCAAACTGACGTTCAATCTGGCCTAATGCCGCATCTAGCGCTTTTTGCTTGTTAGCGTCCATAAACATTCCTTTAAAACGAGTGGGTGACTCACCCTGTTCAGATCACTGTAAATTTAACCAGTATTTAAGCACAGGTTTTTTTTGCCGCCAACCCCAAATATGAAAAAATACTGGAAAGATATACAGCCATTGGGAATCAGTTCCGGCGATCAGGAAGCCAGCCAGTGACACAAACCCTGCACCGCCACGGCAATCGCCTGCTGCCTGACCTGATGACGATCGCCGGCAAACCGGTGACACTCAACAATTTGTTGTTTGTCGTTACCCCAGGCAAACCAGACAGTCCCCACCGGCTTTTCTTCACTGCCTCCTCCGGGGCCGGCAATACCACTGACCGCCACGGCCAGGTCACCCAGGCTGTTATTCACCGCACCGGCCACCATAGCCCGTACTGTTGCCTCACTGACGGCACCAAACTGTTCGATCGTCATCGGCGGCACATCCAGATAACGCACCTTGGCTTCATTGGAGTAGGTCACGAAACCACATTCAAACCAGCCTGAGCTGCCAGCCACATCGGTGAGTGCACTGGCAACGCCACCGCCGGTACAGGACTCAGCCGTCACCACCCGCAAACCCCGACTTTTTAACATCTCTGCCAGAGAGTGGATCGAATCAATTAGTTGCGGCATTTTTTTCTCCTTCCGGAATCACTACAATTCGTGCTTTTGATTCACCGCGCTGAAACGCAGCGACACAAGGATACATTCCATGGCAGCCCAGCCCAGTAAACACACGCCGATGATGCAGCAGTATTTACGCATCAAGGCCGATTTCCCAGACACCATTCTGTTCTATCGTATGGGGGATTTCTATGAGTTGTTTTATGACGATGCCAAGAAAGCAGCTCAGTTACTGGATATCACCCTGACGGCCCGGGGTAAAAGTGGCGATGGCCAGCCGATTCCGATGGCTGGCGTGCCTTTCCATGCCTCTGAAAACTACGTCGCCAAGCTGGTAAAACAAGGCGTATCGGTTGCCATTGCCGAACAGATCGGTGATCCGGCAACCAGCAAAGGGCCGGTCGAACGGAAAGTGGTGCGGGTATTAACGCCCGGCACCCTGACCGATGAAGCGCTGCTGGACGAACGTTCCGACAACCTGCTGGTCGCATTGTGCTCCGACCAACAACGTCATGGCCTGGCCGTGCTGGAAATCAGCTCCGGACGCTTTTCGGTGCTGGAAGTCGACGGCGAAGAATCCCTGCTGGCCGAAGTGGAGCGCCTGCGCCCGGCGGAACTGCTGCTGAATGAAGAAAACAGTTACCCGCAAGCGATAGCCGAACGCACTGGCAGCAAGCGTATGTCCCCCTGGCATTTTGAATCCGACACCGCCCTGCGGCTGTTAACCCAGCAGTTAAAAACCCGGGATCTGCGTGGCTTTGGTTGTGAGGGCATGCACACCGCGATACGCGCCGCCGGGGCTCTGCTGCATTATGCCCAGGACACTCAGCGCAACAGCCTGCCACATATCCGCTCGCTGATGGTCGAACAACCGGATGATGCCATCATCATCGACCCGGCTTCACGCCGTAACCTGGAAATCGACATCAATCAGAAAGGCGATGACCAATACACCCTGGCCTGGATCATGGATAAAACCGCCACCGCCATGGGCAGCCGTTTACTGAAACGCTGGCTCAACCGCCCCATCCGCGATATTCAGCAGCTGCAGCAACGCCAGAGCTTTATCGCACAACTGATCAGCCATTACAGCGCAGAAGAGCTGAATAAACTGCTGAAACAGGTTGGTGACATCGAACGGATTTTATCCCGTGTGGCACTGGGCTCGGCGCGCCCGCGGGATCTGGCCCGGCTGCGTGATGCATTCAGCGTATTACCCGACATCCGCCAGCAATTGGCGCAGCTGGACACACCGTTAGCCAGCAAACTGCATGAACGTATTCAGGAGTTTCCGCAGTGGGTCAGTCGCCTGCAGCAAGCGATCATCGACAACCCGCCAGTGGTGGTACGCGACGGTGGCGTCATTGCTACAGGTTACGACGACGAGCTGGACGAATTGCGCGGCCTGAGTGAAAACGCCGGTGATTTTCTGATAAAACTGGAAGAAAGTGAGAAACAGCGTACCGGCCTGAACACCCTGAAGGTGGGTTATAACCGCGTCCACGGATATTACATCGAAATCAGTAAGGCACAATCCGATCAGGCTCCGACCGAATATATTCGCCGCCAGACACTGAAAAATGCCGAACGTTTTATCACCCCGGAACTGAAAGAGTTTGAAGATAAAGCACTGAGCGCCAAAAGCCGGGCACTGAGCCGCGAAAAAATGTTGTACGAAGCGCTGGTGCGCGAGCTGGGCGAAGACCTGGTGGCACTGCAGGTTTCCGCCGCCGGGTTATCGGAGCTGGATGTCTTAACCAACCTCGCAGAACGCGCAGAAACCCTGCGTTTTGTTGCACCACAACTGGTGACCGACAGCGTGTTACATATTCAGCAGGGCCGTCACCCGGTGGTCGAAAACCTGATTACAGATCCGTTTGTCGCCAACGATACACAACTCGATCCGCAACAACGGATACAAATTATCACCGGCCCGAACATGGGGGGTAAGTCGACCTATATGCGTCAGGTGGCGGTGATTACATTGCTGGCCTATATCGGCAGTTACGTCCCGGCCGAAGCAGCCACCCTGGGGCCGATTGATCGTATCTTTACCCGCATGGGCAGCGCTGATGATGTCGCTGGCGGACGTTCTACCTTTATGGTCGAGATGACCGAAACCGCCAATATTCTGCACAATGCCACCGCCAGCAGTCTGGTGTTAATGGATGAAGTTGGCCGCGGAACCAGCACCTTTGATGGTTTGTCCCTGGCCTGGGCGGCCGCCGCCGAACTGGCCGATCAGATCAATGCGTTTACTCTGTTTGCCACCCACTATTTCGAAATGACGGCATTACCCGAGCATCACGCCAATGCCACCAATGTGCACCTGAAAGCCACGGAACACGACGATAAAATTATCTTTCTGCACTCCGTCGAACACGGGCCGGCCAGCCAGAGTTATGGTCTACAAGTGGCACAACTGGCCGGTGTGCCAACCAGCGTAATCAACCAGGCGCGGGCGCAGCTGCAGCAACTGGAGCAGCAGGCTCCGGCAGAAGCAATCAGCCCAGCAACAGCAACATCCGCTGGACAAACGCCTGAGCCCCTTACATCCGAACAGCCAATATCTGAGCCCGGCAGTGCCGCACAGCCCCTGCAGGCGGATATGTTTTCTGCCATGCCATCGGCCGCTGAAAACCGCTTACGGGAGCTGAACCCGGATGACCTGACACCCCGTCAGGCGCTGGAGGCCCTTTACCAGCTGCAGGAATTGTTATAAACCTTGCTTCTATATGTATGCGTTTTTAGAACCAGACGAAAGGAAACTATAACCCTTTCGTCTGGTTCAGCGCTTGCGAGGCAACCGGCCTCTACCTAGAATTGCCGACTATTATTAAAAAAGGCCTGTGGACACACAGACCAGCGACTGAGATTAGGAGAACACCGCATGGCTTTTGTGGTAACTGATAACTGTGTTAAGTGTAAATACACCGACTGTGTTGAAGTGTGTCCGGTGGACTGTTTTTATGAAGGACCAAATTTTCTGGTCATTCACCCGGACGAATGTATCGACTGCGCTCTGTGTGAGCCGGAATGTCCGGCAGAAGCAATCTACTCCGAAGATGAAGTACCCGCTGGTCAGGAACAATACATCGAACTGAACGCAGAACTGTCAGAAGAGTGGGTGGACAACAACATCACCGAACAAAAAGACCCGCTGCCCGATGCAGCTGAGTGGGATGGCGTACCGGACAAACTGCAATATCTGGAACGTTAACCGGTCACAAACCGGTCAGACACAAAAAAGCGGAACCCGAAGGTTCCGCTTTTTTGTTTCCGGAGTGCTCGTTTCCAGAACAGAGAAGAGAATGCGGGTATCTTCTCTGTGGTCGGTTACCAGCCGGTACCCGCAGCAAGGCCAGGCTGGTGTGGCAGTTTAATAACTGCCCCGGGATAGCTTAAGCTTCACCAAACAGGGTCATGGCATTCAGTCCCTGTTTTTCCATAATTTCGCGTAACCGCTTCAGAGCTTCGACCTGAATCTGGCGTACACGTTCGCGGGTCAGGCCGATTTCCCGGCCAACATCTTCCAGCGTGCTGGTTTCATAACCGCGCAGGCCAAAACGGCGCGACAGAACTTCGCGTTGTTTTTCCGGTAATTCTTCAATCCACTGATCCAGATTAGAGTGAATGTCCTGGCTCTGCAGCTCCTCACTCGGATCGGAAGCCCGTTCATCGGCAATGGTATCGAGAATGGATTTGTCCGAGCTCGGCCCCAGTGGGGTATCGACGGATGTCACACGCTCATTCAGCTTCAGCATGCGTTTAACGTCAGCAACCGGTTTCTCCAGCAGCTCAGCGATTTCTTCTGCGGTTGGCTCGTGATCCAGCTTCTGAGTCAGCTCACGGGCGGCACGCAGGTACACATTCAGTTCTTTTACGACATGAATCGGCAACCGGATAGTACGCGTCTGATTCATGATGGCGCGTTCAATGGTCTGACGAATCCACCAGGTAGCGTAGGTAGAAAAGCGGAATCCACGTTCCGGGTCAAACTTCTCAACCGCACGGATCAGACCGAGGTTACCCTCTTCAATCAGGTCCAGCAGCGACAAGCCACGATTGACATAACGGCGGGAAATTTTCACCACCAGTCGCAGATTACTTTCAATCATACGACGGCGTCCCATTTCGTCACCTTTACGGGCCAGACGTGCGTAGTGCACTTCTTCTTCCGCAGACAGCAGCGGCGAAAAGCCGATTTCGTTCAGATAAAGCTGGGTTGCATCCAGCGCTTTGTAGGATGTATCTGCGGCAAAACGTTCATCTGATTTTTCTTCAGAATTCGCTTCAACCAGCGCCAGTGCATCCACATCTTCAAAAACGTCTTCTTCACGTATTTCGCGTTGTTGTTGTACTGCCATGTCATTTCCCGCCTCTCAGAGATCGTGCCGGGCCTGAACCGAAACAGGCTTGAATCGCCACGATAATTTATTTTTATCCGCTCAGATCCGGGAACACGGATGGCCTAACCCGGTTTACCCGGTAGGTGGTTGAGCGGATCAACCGGCTTGCCGTTTTTGCGGATCTCAAAGTGAAGTTTCACTTTGTCGGTACCGGTAGATCCTATTTCGGCAATTTTCTGGCCAGCTTTAACAACGTCTTGCTCACTGACCACAATGCGGCTGGTATGGGCATAAGCACTGAGGTAAATCTCATTGTGTTTGACGATTACCAGGTTGCCATATCCCCGTAATCCACGCCCTGCGTAAACTACGGTGCCAGCCGCTGCTGCCAGAACAGATTCCCCCAAAGGACCGGCGATATCAATCCCCTTGTTGACGGGTTTAGTGGTCGAAAAACGTGCTATTAAACGACCGTTCACCGGCCACATCCAGTCCGTTGCCGACGCTGGAGACGATCTTTGTGGCGTCTTATGACTGATTTTGCTTTTGGGTTTAGCCACTGAACGCTTTGTAACAGCCGGTTTCGACGGTTTTTCGACAGTCGACTTTGTGGCTAAGACAGGAGTCTTAGGCAGATTGCGGATGTCAATTTTTTGTCCTGGGTAGATGATGTAAGGGGCAGAAATCGAGTTAGCACTTGCTAACTGCCGGAAGTCTAGCCCGTAACGCCAGGCAATCGAAAACAAGGTGTCGCCTTTTTCCACGCGATGGAATCCTGACGAAATTTGTTCTTTACTGAACTTTCTTTCAACTGACACGAATTCGCGACTGGAGATACACCCTGTTACGAGTGTAACTAACATGACTAATGTGACAGGGGCTATTATTTTCATCATTGCCTACAGATGGTTGTTTTTTGACACTCAAAAATGACAGCTTTTTGAGTTCCGTTTGTCAGCGGCTCTCTTTGAACCAGGTAAAATTAAAAAAGTAATTTATATTCCAAAAAACTCTAAAAAAAGTGAATTATTTACCCTGACATGTCTTTCTATACACTAGCGATACCTGATGATACAAAAAAGCGGCAAAGGTAACTTGCCGCTTTTGCAATGTTATAAACAACCGCTCCGTTGTATCAGGCGCTTTTTTGCCCGCTTCCGGCGACCTTTTCCAGCAATAATACCAGCCCACCTCCGGCAAGCATCAAGACAGCTGCCAGCAATAACAGTTCGGGCTGTTCGGTTCCCGGCCACTGATTGCTCTGAATAAAAGGCACTACTTCACCTTTGGAATTGAGGCGGGTCGAGAGGGTTTCCTTCCACGGCCAGACTTTCACCAGAGATCCCAGCATAAAGCCGGTTAATAATGCGAACATCAGGTCTTTATAATGATGCAGACACCAGCTTAACAGACGCGAAAATAACAGCAGCCCCAAGCCTGCTCCAAGCGCAAATAACGCCATGGTGCCCAGTTCCAGTGCTTTGACGGCCGCCAGAACCGGCTCGTACAGCCCCATCAGTAACAGGATAAAGCTGCCGGAGATGCCCGGCAGAATCATGGCGCAAATCGCAATACTGCCGGCAACAAAAATAATCAACGCGGTCGGTTCAACCGATGAGGGGGACTGCAGGCTGATCAGCGCTGCTACCGCAACGCCGCTGACCAGAGTCACAACCCGACTGATATTCCAGTGCTGGATTTCTTTACCGACATGCCAGCTGGAGGCGATGATCAGACCGAAAAAAAACGACCATAACCATACCGCATGGTGCAGCAACAAATAATGCAGAACCTTGGCCAGCGATAACAGCGCCAGCAGAATGCCACTGCCCAGCACCAGCAGAAAAGTACCGTTAATCGCCCGCCAGGCTGCGGCCGGCCCCTGGCTGAACAGCAACCTGACGGCATTGAGATTAATGCTTTTAATGGAATCCAGCAGCTCGGTGTAGATACCGGTAATAAATGCAATGGTGCCGCCGGAGACACCGGGAACAACGTCCGCCGCCCCCATAGCAAGGCCTTTAAGAAACAGCCAGAAGTGTTTCATACAGTTTCCTGTGTACGATAAATAGACATGGGTCAGCGCTGAATGCCTGACAGAAAAGGAACAAAACGCGCGGGTTCCAGCGTTTTGCGGGTAAAGTGTTCACCGCGCCGGGTGATTAACACCAGTTTTTGCTGCTCGCTGCCAACCGGTAATACCATACGGCCACCATCGGCCAGCTGATCGAGCAAAGACTGCGGCACCTGTTCCGGTGCCGCAGCGGCCAGAATGCCATCATAAGGGCCTTTTTCCTGCCAGCCCCAGGTACCATCCGATAACGCCAGGCGAACATTACGCAGCTTCAGGGCTGCGATGCGTGAAGCAGCCTTGTTATGCAACGCTTCGATCCGCTCAACACTGTACAGACGTTTTACCAGCGGGCTCAGCACCGCCGTCTGGTAGCCGGAACCGGTACCGATTTCCAGTACCTTGTTCAGGGGCCCGGCCGCCAGTAACACTTCGGTCATACGGGCAACGGTATACGGCTGAGAAATAGTCTGGCCATTACCAATGGGCAGCGCCGTATCTTCATAGGCACGATGGGCTAACGCTTCATCGACAAAAAAATGCCGCGGCGTCGTGGCGATTATCTGCAGTACATCCTCGTTTTTGATGCCTGCCTCACGTAACCGCTCCACCAGCCGGTTGCGGGTACGTTGTGAAGTCATGCCAATGCCGGCGAAATATTGTTCGTTCACTGATTTATCCCACTACCGAATCAGATCCTGAAAATGTGCAGCCAGAGCTGGCTGAGCATTGTGCAATGTCATGTCCATCTGAATCACGGTAACCGACACCTTACCCTGCTCAATGGCGTAAAAATCAGTGCCTTCCCCGGCGTCGGCAACGTCTCCGGCGGCGGAAATCCAATAACACTCTTTACCACGCGGATTGGTGGTTAACACCGGATTATCGGAACGCTGGCGATGGCCCAGGCGGGTCACGGCATACCCATTTAACTGCTCGTAGGAGCGATCAGGGACATTGATATTAATGACCGAATTCGGCGGTAAGGTAAGCTGTTCCAGCCGTGGCAATAATTCGATAACAACACGTGCTGCGGTGACAAAGTGGCGGTTACCGCACAACGACACGGCGACCGGAGTTTGTTGCAGAAAACGACCTTCCATCGCTGCCGCCACCGTTCCGGAATACAACACATCATCACCCAGATTGGCACCGGCATTAATTCCGGCAATCACCCGCTGACACTGGTCCAGATAGAAGGCGTTGACCCCCAGGTGCACACAGTCGGTGGGGGTGCCATTGATGCTGATATAACCATTATCCAGATGAATCGGGTGCAATGGCCGGTCGAGTGTTAACGAGTTACTGGCGCCACTGCGATCGCGATCAGGAGCAACAACATGAATATCATGACCTGCTGCCTCCAGCGCCTGTGCCAGCGTCTGCAACCCCGGTGCATGAACACCATCGTCGTTGGAAAGCATCAGTTTCATGGTTTCTCCTTGTGGTAGTCAGCTGGCGCGGTAGCGCGGTGTTTTTTCCAGCGGCGTCAGCAGCTCGCGAATGACGGAGGTGGCATAATACCCACTTGCCAGCGAAAAACAGAGCGTTAAATCATGACCGGAAGTACCACGCCAGGCATTTTCATGGCTGGCGGACTTCTGCACTTCACTCGGCAACCACTGCCAGCTGAAGTTTTCCACTGCCGCCAGTAATGCCCGGCGCTCCTGATTTAATCCCCGGTGCTCCAGGCCATCGCAGATGTCGGCATAAGGCTCGACCACCGCGGTCTCCAGCGCCAGCGCCTCATCCGTTGTCGCCAGCCGGCCACGTCCCCATAAAGGTGCGGTAGCGACAGCATCACCCGCCACCGGCAGATCGGCAGCGATATCTCCGCTGATCAGCCGGCCGACATTACCCTGACGAATTCGCTCGGCCAGCACTTCGTTAAATAACAACGACCGCACGGCCGACAGATACATACTTTTTTTGCCACGGTGTTTTACTGTCAGCTCACCGTTAAGCATCCGGCGACCGGCATCAATATTGCCGCCGTCATGACCAAAACGCTGGGCACCAAAGTAATTCGGTACGCCGCCCTGTTTGATTTTTTCCAGATTGTTTTCCACCGCCTGGCGGTCGCCAACGATATCGCGCAGCCGGATTTCAAAGCGGTTACCCAATAATTCACCGCGGCGCAGTTTTTTGCTGTGGCGGGTCTGCTGCAGAATGGTGATGGTTTCGTCAGCGTCGTTTTTTTCCAGTGACGAAAAATCCGGCATCGGTACCCGTGGCAGATAAATACTGAACCATTGGCGGGTAATCGCATGACGATCTTTTAACCCGGCGTAACCTATATCCATTTCTTTAACGCCCACCAGCTCTGCCAGTTGTTTGGCAATCCAGCCGGTATTAACGCCACTTTTTTCGATTTCCAGCCAGATGTGTTCGCCATCGCCGGCGGGTAACGTTTGTGGCATTTCCACCACCACAAAGTCTTCATTATGTAATTTCAGCCAGCCGCTGGCGCCACTGGCCGGATATAAGGTTGGCCAGTCCGGCAACAAGGAAGTAGTCATAAGGCGTTATCATCCACCATTAACAATGCGACGGCATGCACTGAGATGCCTTCTTTACGACCTTCAAAGCCGAGTTTTTCAGTGGTGGTCGCTTTCACGTTAACGTCATCCAGCCGCACTCCCAGATCAGCAGCGATATTTTCCCGCATCGTCTGAATATAAGGCGCCATTTTAGGAGCCTGAGCAATAACCGTGAGATCCACATTACCCGGCCGGTAACCTTTATCACGCACCAGAGCCACGACATGCCGTAATAACACCCGGCTATCGGCGCCGGCGTAAGTTTCATCGGTATCGGGAAAATGCTGACCGATATCCCCCAGCGCCGCAGCGCCCAGAATGGCATCGGCCAGCGCATGTAACGCCACATCACCATCGGAGTGTGCAATCAGGCCTTTATCGTGGGCTATCTGTACTCCGCCCAGGGTAATAAAATCACCGTCACCGAATTTATGAACATCAAAACCGTGTCCGATACGCATGTTTATCTCTATTTACCAGGGGTTAAATACAATCCGGCTAATGCCAGGTCTTCGGGGCGGGTCACTTTAAGATTATCAGCCCGGCCTTCTACCAGCAGTGCTGAGCGCTGCCGTTGCTCCAGCGCGGAGGCTTCATCCGTGACTTCCAGTTGATGTGCCAGGCAATATTCCAGAGCCTGAGTTAATTCCTGGTAGCGAAATACCTGGGGCGTTAACGCATGCCACAACTGAGTACGCTCCACGGTATGGTCGATGGCGACCGTACCGTCCGCGTGTAACACGCCGCGCTTCATGGTATCGCGCGTCGGAGACGCCAGAATAGCGCCACACGCCGCCGTATTTTGCAGCGCACCGAATAAGGCATCCAGATCGCTGTGGCGTAAACACGGTCGGGCCACATCATGCACCGCTACCCAGTCGTCGGCGGCGGCCAGGTCCTGCAATGCGCGCAAACCGTTTAACACCGAATAACAACGTTCCGAGCCGCCAGGTGCACGGATAATTCTGGCATCACCGGCAAATTCGCTGTCACACCAATAAGGATCCTGTTCGGATAATACCACCACCAATTGTTCGAAACGCTTATAACCCAACAAGGTTTCCAGCGTGTGGTCCATCAGGTAACGGCCGTGTAACGGCAGGTATTGTTTTGGCCGCTCGGCCTGCATCCGGCTGCCCACCCCGGCAGCGGGCACAACCGCCCAGCAACGGCTGACACTCATGGCTGCTCCGGATCGACAAATAAAATAAATGTTTCGCCGGAACGCACCAGCCCCAGATCTTCACGGGCTTTTTCTTCCAGAATTTCGCTGCCGCTTTTTAAATCTTTCACTTCCGCGAACAACGCCCGGTTCTGATTCTGCCGCACCTCATTGTCCTGCCGCAGTTGCTCAGTCTTCCGCTGCAGGTCACGGCTAGCCAATACGCCGGTATCGTCAAACCACAAACGGTATTGCAATACGAGCAACAATAACAGCGCGGTAACCACCGCCGCCGTCTGAAACCAGGGTCGGGTAATAACAGGAGCAGACATAACTTTCGCCAACACTTAACACATTGCCAATAAAAAAACGGGCCGTTGAGCCCGTTTTTTATAGCAGATTAACTTACTGCTGACCTTTGATTTCTTTCAGGCCATTGTAAGGTGCTTTGGCACCCAGTTGCTCTTCAATGCGCAGCAAACGGTTGTACTTAGCCACACGGTCAGAACGACACAGAGAACCGGTCTTAATCTGACCAGCACAGGTACCTACCGCCAGATCGGCAATGGTGGTGTCTTCGGTTTCACCGGAACGGTGAGAAATCACCGCGGTGTAACCTGCGTCTTTTGCCATCTTGATCGCTTCCAGCGTTTCGGTCAGAGAACCGATCTGGTTGAACTTGATCAGGATGGAGTTAGCGATGTCTTTTTCGATGCCTTCTGCCAGGATCTTAGTGTTGGTTACGAACAGGTCGTCACCCACCAGCTGGACTTTTGCACCCAGTTTTTCAGTCTGGTATTTCCAGCCTGCCCAGTCCGACTCGTCCTGGCCATCTTCGATGGAAACGATTGGGTACTGGTCACACAGCTCGGCCAGGTAATCGGAGAATTCTTCTGCAGAGAAGACTTTGCCTTCACCTTTCAGGTCGTATTTGCCATCAACGTAGAATTCAGAAGAGGCACAATCCAGCGCCAGCGTGGTGTCTTTACCCAGCTCGTAACCTGCGTTGGCAACCGCTTCTTTAATCGCTGCCAGAGCGTCGGCGTTGGATGCCAGGTTCGGCGCGAAACCACCTTCGTCACCCACGGCTGTATTCAGGCCCTGAGCAGACAGCACTTTTTTCAGGCTGTGGAAGATTTCAGCACCGGCACGCAGCGCTTCAGCGAACGTTGGCGCGCCCACTGGCTGAACCATAAATTCCTGAATATCAACGTTGTTATCGGCGTGCTCACCACCGTTGATGATGTTCATCATTGGTACCGGCATAGAGTACTGGCCGGCAGTACCGTTGATGTCAGCGATGTGCTGGTACAGTTCCACACCTTTTGCTTTCGCAGCCGCTTTGGCCGCCGCCAGCGAAACTGCCAGAATGGCGTTAGCGCCCAGGTTGGCTTTGTTGTCAGTGCCATCCAGCTCCAGCATTTTGTTATCCAGAGCGCGCTGATCGGTACCGTCCATACCCATCAGGGCAGACTTGATGGTGGTATTAACATTTTCCACCGCCTTCAGAACACCTTTACCCAGGTAACGGCTTTTATCGCCATCACGCAGTTCCAGAGCTTCACGGGTGCCGGTCGAGGCACCACTTGGCGCACATGCAGTACCAAAGAAACCACCTTCAAGGGTAACGTCAGCTTCAATGGTTGGGTTGCCACGTGAATCCAGAACTTCGCGTGCTTTGATGTCGATAATGTTAGCCATACTATTTCTCCGTAAAAAATGCTTTGCCGCTTATTTCGCTTGCTCAATGGCAGCAGCGATAAATGCTTTAAATAAACCGTGACCGTCGCGTGGGGTGGAAGTAAATTCCGGGTGGAACTGACAACCCACAAACCATGGATGATCTTCCACCTCAACGACTTCCACCAGATCGCCGTCGATGGAGCGGCCTGCGATGCGTAAACCGGCTTTTTCCAGATCGGCAATCATGTTGGCGTTCACTTCGTAACGGTGACGGTGACGCTCAACAATCACATCAGAACCGTAAGCCAGCGCAGTGTTGGAGCCTTCCGTCAGGCGACACTCCTGGCCACCCAAACGCATAGTACCACCCAAATCTGAATTTTCGCTGCGCGTTTCGGTGTTACCAGAGGCATCGGTCCATTCAGTAATCAGGCCGACCACCGGGTGTTGTGTATCATTGCTGAATTCTGAGGAGTGCGCATCTTTCCAGCCCACAACATTACGGGCGAATTCAATCACGGCACTCTGCATACCTAAACAGATACCCAGGAACGGGATTTTGTTTTCGCGGGCATACTGAACGGTGCGGATTTTACCTTCCACACCGCGGTTGCCGAAGCCACCGGGTACCAGGATGGCATCTTTACCTTTCAGCAATTCACTGCCTTTACGTTCGATATCTTCAGCATCGATGTAGTCGATATTGACCTTCACTTTATGCGCGATGCCGGCGTGATCGATCGCTTCGATCAGCGACTTATACGCATCCAGCAGATCCATGTATTTGCCAACCATGGCGATATTCACTTCGCGCTCCGGGTTCAGCTTGGCATCCGCCACCGCATCCCATTCCGACAGATCAGCTTCGTTACAGGTCAGGTCGAACTTTTCAACAATCAGCTCATCCAGGCCGGCTTTATTCAGCATGGCCGGGATTTTATAAATGGTGTCGGCATCTTCCAGCGGAATCACAGCGCGTTCTTCAACGTTGGTGAACAACGCAATTTTACGCAGCGACGAAGCATCGATAGTGTGATCGCTGCGGCAAATCAGCACGTCTGGCTGCAGGCCAATGGTGCGCATTTCTTTCACAGAATGCTGAGTTGGCTTGGTTTTGGTCTCGCCAGCGGTAGCAATATAAGGCACCAGCGTCAGATGCAGCGACAGAGCCCGCTTGGAGCCCAGCTCCACCTTCATCTGGCGTACCGCTTCCAGGAATGGCTGGGATTCGATATCACCCACAGTGCCACCCACTTCCACCAGCGCCACATCGGCACCTTCGGCACCTTCCAGTACACGACGTTTGATTTCATCGGTGATATGCGGGATCACCTGTACCGTACCACCGAGGTAATCGCCACGACGTTCCTTGGCCAGTACATCGGTATAAATACGACCGGTGGTAAAGTTGTTACGACGCGACATGCGGGTACGGATAAAACGTTCATAGTGACCCAGGTCGAGGTCAGTCTCAGCACCGTCTTCCGTCACGAATACTTCACCGTGCTGGAACGGGCTCATGGTACCCGGATCGACGTTAATGTATGGATCCAGCTTGAGCATGGTCACCTTGAGGCCACGAGCCTCCAAAATGGCAGCCAAAGAAGCAGAAGCGATGCCTTTCCCCAAAGAAGAAACAACACCACCTGTGACAAAAATAAAACGTGTCATAGAAGGTCCGCAGAACGAGAAGATGAATAGTTTTCGGAAGACTTTGCAGGGTCGCCACCTCGGTGGATCGGAGCTGCAAAAGCTTCACTCAAGATGGGAGGGCAGAATACCAGAACAGGCCGCCGGGGTAAATTTGTTTAGCCGTTTTTTACACCCGAATGGGCGAATATTTCGCCGCTGACAAGCAGCGGGTCAGGATTCATTCAGTCAGCCCGGTGAGCGGATACGCGCGACTAAAATAGTCAGCAGACATCTGCTACCATCCGCCCATCCATTACCAGCAGGTTATATAATGAATAAGCAAGACATTCTCAAACAACTTCGCCTGGCACGCAGTGGCCATATTCGCTGGCGAACTTATGCGCAGTCGATCCTCAGTGCCCCCAACCATCTGCAGGACATCAGCGAAAAGCACCGGTGAACCACACCGAATGCAACTTCGGACAATGGTATTTCAGCCAGCTTGAAACGCTGGGGGATGTGCCGGGTTACCGCGACATCGATGCCCTGCACAAAGAGCTGCATCAGCTCTACCGGCAGATTTTTGATGTCATGCTGGAGAAAAAGTCAGGTACTTTCAGCCGCCTGTTGGGCGGAGAGCAACGACAGCAACAAAAATGTGTAGAAATGGCCCGTCCAATCATGGCCCAGCTGGAACAGGTATCGCAGCAACTGATGCAGGCTATCGATAAACTGGAACAGGAAATCTACCGTTATCCTGATGGTCACGCAGACCTTTAAGACCTGCTCCCCCAGGGGTTCACTTTGCCGCGACCAGTGGCGGCGGCGGCCGGTTTTTTATTCGATGAAAAACCGGCCATCTGTTTGATAATCGCCGCGATCTGGCTGTTATCCTTACCCTCTTTGTAGGCAATAAACACCGCTTCGACCTGAGCTCTGGCCCAGGGCGTACGACGCAGAAACTTCAGACTCGACTTAATACTCGGGTCACTGCGGAAACAGTTAATGCGCACCCAGCCCGACAACGTCTTCCAGCCGTAAACCTCAACCAGCTCGGTCAACAGTTTTTCCAGAGTAATGCCGTGCAGATAATCGGTTTTGCCAGTCAAAAGGTTGTATCCGTAATAAAGAAATCAGCCGCCATTCTAGCATTGATTGCCCGCCGGAGACGCCAATTGGTTAAAACCTGACCATTTCCGCCATTTACACTGCAAAACCTGCGATTTCACACTTTGCACAGCCGTTAATCACACCCTGACGCTACTCTGTTGCCGGTGCAGCTGCGCTAACCAGCGCTACGGCCCGCTAAAACAACAACAACAACAACAACAACAACGACAACGACAACAACAAATAATAAAAGGTAACGGTATGAACTCACTGCGTAGCAAAATCACAGGATTGCTCCTGTTCGGACTTCTGACCTTCTCCAGTGCCCCGGCATCAGCCGATTTCGCCAGCTGGCTGCGCTGGCTGTTTAAAATCCCCGAACCGGTGGTTGAACCGGTTGAGCCACAACCGACCGAGCCGGGAACCCCGGATCAATACCCCGACGGCTTACGTCCGGCCATTTTTGTTGGCAACAACTGGGACGGTACGATCGATGTGATCGATGGCGATAACTACGACATCCTGGGGCGGATCAACGCCATTCCTGATTACCAGCAACGCATGGAATACCTGTGGAGCCACCCGGATAAACACATTATTTTCCTCGGCATCCGTAATCTGATCGGTGAAGGCAACGACCAGTTTGTTGATGATATGTACAGCACCCCGGACGGAGAACTGTTAATTGTTTCACGCCCGAGTTTTGCCGATGTAGTCGCACTCGATCTGGATAACGGCGACATCGTCTGGCGCTTTGAAGTCGACGGCGACCGTGCCGATCATATGGCGTTATCGCCGGATGGCACTCAGGTAGCCGTGTCGGCCTCCACCGGCAATGTGGTACATCTGCTGGATGTTTACAGCGGTGAAGAACAGGGCCGTTTCCCGACCGGCAATTCACCGCACGAAAACCTCTACTCCGACGACGGTAAACGCATCTATCACTCCAGTATTGGTTATGTGTTTATGCCTTTTGACGGCCAGCTGCTGCGTGAATCGACGCGCGGTGAACGCAAATTCCTGGTGTACGACACCGAAACTGAAGAAATCATCAAAGACTTTGATATCAAAGGAAAGCTGGAAGAAGCTGGTTTAGGCCATCTGAGTCCGGTCATCCGCCCAATGGCACACACCAGTGATTATCGCTATTTCTACTTCCAGTTATCCTTCCTGCATGGACTGGTGGAATTTGATATGGAGACCGAAAAGGTAACTCGCTTAGCCGAATTACCCAACCTGATTCCACACACACCTAAAATCAGCTACGTCAATGATTCTGCCCATCATGGCCTGGCCATGAGTGACGATGACGCAAAACTGTGTGTTGCCGGTACCATGAGCGACTACGCCGCCATCGTTGACCGTGAAACCTTTGAATACACCATCCTCGAAGGGCTGGGCGAAAAACCCTATTGGGCCGTCACCGACCGCTCCGGTGAAAACTGCCTGATCTCCTGGAGCGCCACCGATCAGGTTTCAGTAATCAACTATGAAACCGGTGAAGAAATCAAACGCATTGATGTCGGCAACCACCCTCAGCGTGTGCGCGAAGGCATGTTAAAGATTGACTGGACGTCGTTGTATTAATCTCATTAACGCTTAATAAATAAAAAAGTCCTCTGAATAGCATTCAGAGGGCTTTCAATCGGGTCTGAATCGTGACATGCGCTAATAAGCCGGCAGGGTCCCGAGAGATAAACCGGCCGCTCGCCTGACGATACCACCGCGCTCCGAAGGGGATGTAAGATTCTTCCCAAAGCAGCTCACCGTCAGTGTTGGTGGCCGCAACCGGTGAGCCGGATAAATCACTGTGGGAATATTGAATCTAATTTGCTAAAGCAGGTTGAGCAGGTCAGGCAACCGCCAAGAGCTAAACAGAAGTTTGTCAGTGAGATATTAGAGACGGTGATATAACAAGCTGAACATTAAAAAAGCCCGAAAATATGGGCTTTAGGCCATCAAAAAACTTTAAAAACCAATGGTATGTAATGGTGCTTAGTTACATAAGTACGATTAGCGACATTATACAACCATAGATCCCAACCATTATTATCAGTGAAGTAACTGACTACGCCATCGAGATCACTCTCGATTAAACGTACATCCTGACCTTCATCCCACTCGTCAGAAAAAACCAAATACAACTCTTCAGTCATATCTACTATTGACGCCTCAGCCAAACTTTTAACAAACTCTAGAAACTCAGAACGATTTTTTGCTTTCACAAAATAGTCAGTTAAATCATCAGATATTTCAGAGCAAGAATATTTTACTTTTTTATTTGATTCAGGAAGGCAGTTTAAATAAACCATGTAATTACAATTCATAGCACTATAAAACTGAGAAGCACCACCAGAAACTTCAGAATCCAGTGGCTCTTCTCCAAATGGCTTTGAGATTTCAATAGGATAGTAATTAGCGCCACGAGAAATGGCAGCGATCTCCTCAGAGAACACTGCCAACTTTTCAGTTTTTATATTTCCACAGATCAAAACAGTAAACATTACTCAACAATTTTTCCGTTTCTGTATCGCAATTCATAACCACCTTCGCGATTAAGTGCCTTTTGAAGCTTCCTATTATGCGAAGCTCGCACATTAACATCTTTTGTCCCTGGGAAAGTTTTATTTCCCGGAGGGCCATTCATAACATTTTGAGTAACTTTGTCACCATGACCACTACCCGGCTTATGCACCCTAAAAATATCTTTACCATTTCGAGTGACTGTCGGATTAGCATTAGTTTTCGTTTTTGCAATTGCCTGGTCTGCTAACTCTCGATACTGCTGCTTGACTGTCTTGTTTGTAACCTTCATGCCACGATTTATATTTCGCAGTTTATTGGTAGCCCCTGATGGGTCCAACATTCCAACTGCGGTTATCGTCGCCCCAATATAGTTACCTACATAGATGTCCCTGGCGATACTCAGGCCATCAACAGTCACACTGGAAACTTTATATACACCATAGATGACGCCAAGTATACCGGCAGCGCCAACTGGACTGCGCCCATCAGGATCCACATACCGATACGGGTTATTGTTGGCGTAAGCGTAGCGGTTAAACATCATGGGATTCGATTCCACATGCGCTAACACGCTGGCAGGGTCCCGGGAGATAAACCGGCCGCTCGCCTGATGATACCACCGCGCTCCGAAGTATTGCAGCCCGAGGTGCGCTTCTTCAGGTTTGCCGGTAAAGCCGATGGTGTTATCGGTGGCGCTTTGCTTCAGCCGCTGACCGAAAGGGGTGTAGGATTCCTCCCAAAGCAGCTCACCGTCAGTGTTGGTGGCTGCGACCGGTGAGCCGGATAAATCACTGTGGAAATATTGAACCCGGTCTTTGGCCTGAGCCAAAGGGCTCAGGCCAGTGGCCAGGATCAATGCAAAAAGAATGAAAAACGTATGCAGTACTTTCATTATTCAACACCTCCTTGTGTCACGATAACGGTTATGGTCGCTTCATAAACAGGGGTGATTCCCGTGCTGTCCGTTACTGAAGCGGTAATGGTGTGGGTACCGGCACTCAAAGTAGCAGAGACGGTTTCTCCACTCCCCAGTGATCCATCGCGGGAGGAGCTCCATGTGATGTTTGCAGAGAGTTCCCCATCTTCATGATCCTGAGCGCTAGCTGTCAGCTGAACACTACTGCCTTCTGTGAGCGTGACTGGCGCAGCCGGTTCAATAATACGGACAACCGGTGCTCCATTTTCAGCCGCGCACTGAGGTAAAGTTGTGCCAAAGATATTCCAGCCCCAGGGCTCAGCATCGGGCGTGATATTAATAGAAGCCCACCAAAGGCGGCTAAGGGAGCGGTAAAAAATCGAAGGTTAAGTCATCGACTTCAAGCCATTGACCAATTACCTAAACGTGATCAAGATGCTTTGTTCCGAACTATCGATGCGTTTATTTCGAGGGCTAAAAAGAAATACAGCGGCTTAAGCCGCTGTATACTGAGTCAATTCGAAGGGATAAAAAAGTCCAAGTTATTAAGTTGCGAAAATTCCGTCAAAAAGAGCGGTAGTGTCGGTTTAAGGCCTTCATAAAATCGAAAATACACATTTTCTATCTGCCCGCTAGAATCTTTAGATATGCCAACCATCACGTTGCCTGATTCGTATGACGAATATTCGGGAGTGACTTCTGTTTCAGAGAATTCACTTTTTAATAGCGATTCTACCTCTGAAGGAATTCTACTCTCACTACTAAATTCCCAGCCATCATCACACAAAGATCGAACTGTATCGCGAGGAATCAAAAAAGCTACAGAATATTTACTCATCATAATCTTGCCTCAGCGGCTTCTCTGAGTAACTGGTCACCCTGTTCTTTAGTCGCTTTTTGAATATTAACAGGCACCTCTTTAATTCCTGCTCCAATAGCTCCTTTCGTACGATGATGTCCGTCTAGGATAATCAATTTCCCGTCAACATCCGCCGCCTCGATTGGCTTATTAGGATCGAAGCCATTAGCCTTCATATCTTTCCGCAACCTTTTAACTTGACTTCCAGACATTTCATTCCGACCTTGGCGACTTATTAAACTTTTGGGATCTACACTCTTTGCTCCCCCCTTCTTCGCCGTCGCCTGAACAACCTGCTTCGACTGTGCTACCGCCTGCCGGGCAAGCTGTTTATTCGCCTGCTTTATCGCTACCCTCAGGCCATTCTTCACCGTCGGCATCGGCACGCCGGTGACCTGCTCAACGCCTTCTGATACCAGTTCTTTGGCGACAAAAATCACCACCGGTATCAGGAAGGGTAAACGCCCATCCGTATCCACATACCGATACGGGTTGTTGTTGGCGTAAGCATAGCGGTTAAACATCATGGGATTCGATTCCACATGTGCTAACACGCTGGCAGGGTCTCGGGAGATAAACCGGCCGCTCGCCTGATGATACCACCGCGCTCCGAAGTATTGCAGCCCGAGGTGCGCTTCTTCAGGCTTGCCGGTAAAGCCGATGGTGTTATCGGTGGCGCTTTGCTTCAGCCGCTGACCGAAAGGGGTGTAGGATTCCTCCCAAAGCAGCTCACCGTCAGTGTTGGTTGCTGCGACCGGTGAGCCGGATAAATCACTGTGGAAATATTGAACCCGGTCTTTGGCCTGAGCCAAAGGGCTCAGGCCAGTGGCCAGGATCAATGCAAAAAGAATGAAAAACGTATGCAGTACGTTCATTATTCAACACCTCCTTGTGTCACGATAATGGTTATGGTCGCTTCATAAGCAGGGGTGATTCCCGTGCTGTCTGTTACTGAAGCGGTAATGGTGTGGGTACCGGCACTCAAAGTAGCAGAGACGGTTTCTCCACTCCCCAGTGATCCATCGCGTGAGGAGCTCCATGTAATGTTTGCAGAGATATCTCCATCTTCATGATCCTGGCAGATTAGAAGCTTGTTTAGCGCCTTTTACTCTACCCTTTGTAACAACAAACCGATGTTACAAACTAAATATCTAGCAAGCTCTCATCAAACCACACGTCCTCATACCCCCCAGCAATGAGGAATCTCCAGCCAGGCGGGAGGCCGAGGTATTTTTTGATCTGAAGGCACCATTCATCGAGATGCTCAACATGAAGCGGTTTAAAGAATTCATTATCGTCAGGAATATCACCTTCTCCTGCATAAATATACCAACCAGTTGTATCACCCTCTGGTGGGTGGCGAAGTCCATTAATTGGAACAATTCCATCGCGAACATTAAGGGATATACCAACCTTAAGATTAGAAGGCGAAGCAAAGAATTTTGTCTCATATTTTTTGCAAACATCTTTCTGCAAATCCTCTATCGCGAGATACGTCATAACCCTGGATCCTTTTTCTTCTGCCTTGATAATCGTGCATATCAGCGCCTTCTTTCGCTGAGCATGTAGGGCACTCTGGCTGAATAGCATCAAGACTTCTCATACGCTTTTTATCAATTGTGCCCGTTTCGTAATACTCTTCAACAAGAGCTTTCTTGTGTCCCCCACCCACATGGATTGACTACAAACTCGATCAGAATACGCTTTTGGAGTTACAATACGGCCCATATGCATTGTCCAGCCAACTCCATACGGTGTTCGATGAGGAAATGATTTGGCCTGTATACTGGTATAGGTTCTATATATAGAAATATCCATCCCACCATTTCCTGGTATATAAACATCCCTATATTTGAGCTGTAATTTCCCAGAAAATGTATCAATGTTTTCGTTGTCGCCATAAACAACCCCATCCTTAAACGGGGTTATACCAGGATCCGAATAATAATCTCTTATTTCTTCTGAAAAAACATATGATTCAACAACAAAAAAGCAGATAACAACCACGAAAAAACTTTTAAATAATTCCATTTCAAATTCCTTCCAAAGTTTCTTTTGCTAGCCCATCATTCGAATCATTAAAATGAGCTATGAGTTTAACCTCTGCAGGCTTGGATATATCTTTCCTGTCTGCATTTAATTGACGATTATCTCCAAAAAATACAAGAAAGAAAATACTATTAAAATCGAAAAATACACCAATATAATAAATCCCTTACGCACAACGAATCCATACCTAAAACATCAAGTACACCCAACGTCAACACTCCTGAAATTCAATGCAATGGGTAATTAACGACAATTATAATAATAATGAAAGCGGTGCCCAAAAAGTAAAAACCGGATCAAAATCCCTTAACATAAGAAACGAGGTAATTTTCTAATAATTATTTATTAGAAGTATTATTTATAACTTAAATCTCCATACAACTCCTCTTCTGAGTAAGCCGTCTCCAGCGACCGCCTCTCAGCTTTTGTCATACTTTTCAACACCAGCGCATAGGAGTTATCGATCATGCGCTGCAATTCACCCATTGGTACTTCGCCGTTAAGAATAATGGTATTCCAGTGTTTTTTATTCATATGATAACCCGCCACGACCGATTCAAATACATCGCGTAATTGCACAGCTTCGTGTGGGTCACACTTCAGATTTATACGATAGAAGTTGTCATCAGGGGTTGCGTCATTCGGGTCAGAATTTTTAGAGCTGGCGGGGGATAAGGTCGCAAACATTTTGTTTTTGACTTTCATAACCGCAACGTCCGGATAAAACGGAAAGTCTTCCCAGGCTTCAGGTTTGGATAATAAATAATCGCGAATTTTTAAATGGTCCATTTTTTAAATTCCTGAATAGTAGAATTAAATAAATAGATTGTTTTTCAAAGCAGCGACACGACGTCGCGCGAGGATCGTCGGCACATGGACGTGCCGTACGATCCGGCGGCTGAGAAACAATGTATTTGTTTAGTTCCGTTTGAAACAGCCTAACCCTCAGCCGCAATCCGCTTCACTCTCGGCGTCAGCTGGCAAAATAACTCATAGGCGATGGTGTTACAGCGTGCGGCAATATCATCGACATCAATCTGCTCGCCCCACAGCTCTACGGCATCGCCAATCTGAATATCGTCATGCGCGGAAATATCCACCGTGATCATATCCATTGACACCCGTCCGGCGAGAGCGCAACGATGGCCGTTAATCATTACCGGCGTACCATTCGGTGCCTGGCGCGGATAACCATCACCATAACCAATCGCGACCACGGCAATGCGGCCGTCTTTCTCTGCCGTCCAGTCGCCGCCATAGCCGACTTTTTCACCAGCTTTAATGGTGTGGATATGTATCACCTGAGACGTCAGTGTCATCACGGTTTTTAAACCCAGCTCAGCGGCACTTTGATTAAGCAGCGGTGACGAGCCATACAATAAAATTCCCGGGCGACTGACACTGTCAGAGGTTTCCAGCACAGACGCTAACCCGGTCAGGGTTGCGGCACTGTTCGACACACTCAGCGGTACCGGCCAGGATTGTGATTGCATCACCTGAATGGCATCTGCCAGCGCAGCATCGCTACCCTGATCGGCATCGGCAAAGTGAGTCATTACCAACCTGAGTTGCAGCTGCTCATCGGCGTCGATGAGATCAATCAATGCCTGCGCTTCATCAGCGCGTACGCCGACACGGTTCATGCCGGAGTTAATTTTCAGCCACACAGCGACCGGATTCGGCAACACCAGTTCCGCCCGTTGCTGCAATTGCTGCGGGTGTTGCACCACCAGCTGCAGGTCGTTGTCACTGGCCAGTTGCCACTCTTTACTGCAATAGGCCCCCTGCAGTACAACCACCGGACGTTTGATGCCGGCCTGACGTAACGCCATGGCTTCGTCAACACAGGCTACGGCGAAACCGTCAGCCTCACCCAGCGCCCGAGCACAGGCCACGATGCCATGGCCATAACCATTGGCCTTAATCACGGCATACGCAGCTCCGGGGGCTTGGGCTTTGGCAATCTGGTAGTTACTGCGCAGGTTAGCCCAGTTAATCCGGGCATAGGTCGGACGGGTTGTTAACTGTTTGCTTGTGGCAGCTGAAGCCGTTTGAGAAACCGTTGAGATCATGGGCGTTGTCGTAAAAAGTGAGTACAATAGCAGATCAGCGCAACGGCTCCATAGCCTGCGCGGTTGTAATTTCACCCTTGCCTAACTGGAAGCTGTTCATGCCCGGCCATCCGCTACTGACTGACAAAACCATCGCGTTGTCTGCCACTCTGGCGGCCACCATTGGTCTGGAGGAAGCGATCCTGCTGACGGTGCTGAACGACGCAACGGTGATCCAGGGCAACGGCTGGACCCGGCTGCATAATCAGGCATTACGTAATCAGTTACCGTTTTGGGATGACGTGAGCATACGCCGGGTGTTGCATAGCCTGATCGACAAAGGCCTGATGACGTTACATGGTGAGGTATTTCCCGATGGCGAAGGCTTGATTTATCACTTTCGCCAGACCAGCAATACATCAGCCGGTCAGCGCCCTGCGGCGACACAGACAACCAGACCGGCAACATCACCCGCAGCACGAGCCAGCCAGCCAGCGCCCCACCAGCCACTGGAGGCGGGCTGGCAACCGGGCGCAGATACCCTGAAGCGGTTAGAGCAACATGGCATCAGCAGTGCCTTTGCGATGGCCCAACTTGATAGTTTTATTCTGCGTGGCCAGGAACAGGGCGCCAACCGCAACGACTGGAATCACCGTTTTTTCCAGTATGTAAAAGGTCAGTGGGTGTATACCCAGAATGATGCCGCCCGCCAGCGCCAGCAACAGCTGGGCGTACGGGAGCGCAGCGCGTTTAACGTGGTTGCCGATGAGCCGCGGCCAATTGAAAACCACTGGCAACCGAGTCAGGATGCCTGCCAGATTCTGCAACGCGCCGGTATTGATCCGCAGTTTATTCAGGACGCCGTGCCCGAGTTCGTGCTGTACTGGGCCGAACGCGGCGATGCGTTTAAAACCTGGAACAGTAAATTTATTCAGCATGTGCGTCAGCAATGGGCACGTTACAGCGCCTCGGTTGAACACTCCACCCTGCCGAGCCGCATCAGCGACGACTGGCAACCCGCCCAGGACTGCTTCGATATTTTATCCATGGGACATATCGATGCGGAATTCGCTCGCAGCCTGGTGCCGGAGTTTGTATTGTACTGGCGCGATTCCAACCAGGTGCATAACAGCTGGAACAGCCGTTTCCTGCAATATGTAAAACAACAGTGGGCCAAACGCCTGGCGCAACCATCCACCAATCCGGGAGACCCTCGTCATGGACACAGCCAGCAAGCAACTGATCAACCGGGTTACGCAACAGCTGAAGCCAGCGTCCGGCGACTCAAAGACACCAGCTGGTAACGACCCGGCGGGCGCCATCACCAGCCCGCAAGCCACGGTTGAACAAAAAGAAGCCATTAACCAGATTTTTGAGTTATTTCGCTTTAACTACCACAACCAGTTTTTAAAGGCGTTCCCGGATTACGACACCCTTATCATGGCCAAACGCTTATGGTCGCGGCTGCTGATGGATTACAGCGGCGAAGTCATTATGAAAGCAGCGGAAAAGGCGGTTAAAGAAAGCAGTTTTTTACCCAACGTACATGAAGTTGTGGCCCGTTGTGATATTGCAGAGGTATTAGGCCTGCCCGACGTCCACGCTGCTTATATAGAAGCCTGTCGCGCGCCATCACCGAAAAAAGAATTTAACTGGAGCCATCCGGCGGTGTATTACGCCGGCCGTGCCAGCGACTGGTATTTTCTCGCCAACAGCCCGGAACAAAAAGCGTTTCCGGTGTTTCAGCGAAATTATCAGATTTTGTTGCAGCGCATTCAGGCCGGCGAAACTCTGGAGCTGGAAATCGCCAAAGCCCTGCCACAGGAAAGTGAAACGCCGCTGGATAAACAACAACAAAAACAACGTCTGGCAGAGTTGCGTAAAGGATTGGCTGAAGGATTATAAAGTGCGGCCGGCCTGACAAAACAGGCCGGGAGAGGTATTGTTCAGACCATTTATTTATACAATAAGGCTGGCAACAATAACGAGAACTGACGCTTCAGCGTCGTACTGACATGATCAAAATCGGTATTTTCAGCGCCTAATAACAACGCCGAATATTCCACCGAATGGAATAACCCCAACAGCAGTTCAGCGTCTTCTCTGGGAGTGGCTGACGACATCATCTGCATAAACTCTTCGATCTTGCCAAACAACGCCCGGCGATGCATCAGCGCCAGCTCACGGATACGCTCATTCACAATCGCTTCATAGCGGAATGCCTGTTCTGCGATCAGCATATCGCGCTCTTCCCCGACCTGCTCACGCACGTACAGAGTTAACTGTGCGACCAGGTAATCGAGCATCGTATTTAACGCTTCATCACTGAGATTGCCGGCCTGTAATTCCGCCAGGTTACCACCCACCAACTGTTGCAATGGCTGATAAAACCGCTCAGTAAAACGATTCACCACATTCAGGGCTTTTTCGGTATACAGGGTGAAGGTATCAACAATCAGCTCCTGGATATCTTTAAAATAATAGGTGGTTGCAGCCAGCGGCACATCGGCTTCTTTCGCCACCGCCCGGTGCCGGATGCCACGAACCCCCTCTCGGATCACAATACGTAAAGCGGCTTCCAGGATCAGCCGCCGACGGTGCTCACTTTTTGCACGACTGGCTTTGCGGCCCTGATAGATTAAGGATTTATCTCCAGCACCTGATTCTGCGCCGTCAGGCGTCATAAGCGATCTCCGGTAAAGTTATTGTAATAAAGCAATTATGCCTGTTGGCGAGAATAATAAAACGGAATTTACCGGGACTATGGTCTCAGCCGGGCAATCTTTTCACTTCATGACATCAACCCGGATTTTAATGTACTTTCGTACCGATTTACGCTTAGATAGCCGCTGCCTGATAACAATAACTTACAATAATAAGACGACGTGTTATGAAATTTCTTACCCTGCTGCTAATGCTGTCACTGGGCTGCCAGGCCAATGCAGCCGATGCACAACAAAAAATCGACTTTATCCAGCAACACTTTGATCAGCAGCAACAACATTCACGCTTGTGGCAACAGGGCTGGCTGACATTTTTTTCCTCGGTGGCTGCCGTTCAGGGACTGGCCTATAGCCAGACGGAACAGGAGCCACGTCTGACCGACAGAGCCGTGGGCTTTACCAGCAGCTTTCTCGGGGCCGCAGACATGTTGCTGAATCCACTGCGCACCCATCAATACGCCAGCCAGCTGCGGGCCATGCCGCAACAAACGCCACAACAGCAACAAGCCAAACTGGCACGCGCAGAACAGTGGCTCGCTCAGGTAGCACAGCGGGAACAATACGAACAAAGCTGGATTAATCACCTGCTGGCGGGGGTGGTGAATGCTGCCGCCGGTGCAGTGGTTGCGAACGAGGGGAAACGTACGGCTCAGGGGATCGCCACCTTTGTCAGTGGCACCCTGGCCAGCGAGCTGAAAATCTACACCGCACCGCAACAAAGTCAGCAGCTACTGCAGGCTTACCAGCAAAACACGCTGCCAGCACAGGCGGCAAAAACACCACCACAACGGTGGCAATTTGCCGCTGTTGGCCCGGTATTGTTTGCCAGCTACCGTTTCTGACAGCCGCTCTGACGGCGTTCTCTGAAACTGGCACAGCTCCTGCTTTTGTCAAATTAAGCAGGAGACCGTTATGCAACTGAACGCCCTATCCAATTATTTACAGAACCAGCCTCTCAGCAGCGGCCAGACGGCGGAAGCCCAGGCCGTTGCTGCTGCTGGCGACGATAAACCGCTGGAGGCCGGGGCGTATTCACCGTCACAGCGGGCCATATTGATGAGTGCCGTTGCAGCCGAGTTTGATGTTCAGAACCTGGCACAGCAGGAGGTTGGGCAACTGCAGCTGAAGCTGCAGCAATACGGTTTATTGCAGGGGAATGAGATGTCGGCGTTTGCCGTGCTGCACAATGCCCGCGGACAGTTACAGCAGGACGAAACCTTAGATGCACTGGGCCTGTTAGGGGCGATAAAACAAAGATTCGACAGCGACCAGATCGGCTACAGTCAGCGTCAACAAATTGGCCGGATGCACACGCTGGTGGAAAACCTGGCATCGGCCAGACACCTGACAGAACGTCAGAGTGCCTGAATCAAAGTACCTGAGAATCAAAGTACCTGAGAATCAAAGTACCTGAGCCAGGAATCAGCCGCTCAGTCTGGCGCTCCACTCCTTCAACCAGAACAACGCATCGTCATCCGGTGTTGCGGTTTCAGTTGCATCAATCGTCACCCGTGGCACCAGTTGCACCGCCTGAAGTGCCAGCAATTGTTGTTCGATGCGCTCACCGGCGCCACAAAAGGTAAAATCATACGAACTGTCACCCAGTGAAATAACCCCGAACGGCTTGCCCGTCAGAGCTTCTGCTTGCTGTAGCTGTTGGTAAAACGGCAGCAGGTTGCCAGGCACATCGCCACGCCCGGTGGTCGAGGTACAGACCAGCACGACGTCCCAGTCTTGCAACTGTTCGACAGCGGCGTTTTCATCGACCCGGGTCTGATGCCCTTCTGTTTCTAGCTGTTGACTGACCGCCTGTGCAACGGCCAGAGCGGTACCGGTCACACTGCCGACCGGAATATAAATACGTGCCATGGATACCCCCTTATTCTGTTCCGTGGCCAGTATATCAGTATTCACCCGGCCGGCTGGTATCGGCACGCCGGGAACGGGCCAGTTCACGGCACCGCTCCTGCTGCTCAACCTCCCGGATCATATCGCGCAGCCGGTTATCCAGTTCGCGCTGATTCCAGATCGTCAGGCAGCCATGGGCACGACTGAGCTGTTGCGTTTCTTCAACCATCATCCGTAACGATTCACTGACTTCGCGCGCCGACAACTGCTGCAACAGTTGTTCAGCCTGCTGTGGCCAGGCCGCCGCCCCCGGCTCGGGCTGCGGCAAATGCTGACAACTCAGCCACTCTTGAAGTAACGAATAAAACAGCGGCAGAGGCTGCCGCTCGACGTGTTGTTCAGCCAGGCCGGATTCAGCCAGAGCCTGATCGATCTGCGCCTGTACTTGCAGCGAAGTCGGAACCGGAGATTTTTCCGTCATGTTTTACCTCCCGGGTTCAGAGTTTGGCACCGATGCCGATACCTTACTCAATGCCCCTGAAAACAACGTCCTTAAAAACAACGCCCTTAAAAACAACGGGCCTATAATAAGCATAGCCAGTCGACCATCATTTTTCGGAATTCAGCTAATCAGGTAACCAACATGCCACCCGGAGCCTCTACCTTCGACCTCGAAGCTTTTCTGAACAGCCTGATTCAGCGCCTGTTCCCGGCCTGGTATGCCAATCAGGCGGTACGGGAAATGCCGTTGCACGATATGGGATCCCTGAACCCTAACAGCTTTTTATCACACCGCTGGCTGAGCATGCACAGCGTGATTCAGGCCATGCAGGGATCACTGGAAAACGCCGGACCAGACTGGCAGGAGCTGCACCAGTTGCTGGGAAAACTAATCGTGGAAAAGGATTATCAGCGGCACCTGTCCGTCAGCGCTATTCACGGTGTCGAATATTCAACCCATGAAGATGAATTCCCCAATATTCTGTCCTACGCCGAACACGCGCTGCAACAACCGCAGTGGCAACAGGAATGGCAAACGACAGAACAATTCGAGCACCATCTGCTGCAGGCATTTCCACAGCAGGACATACCGCACCGTATGGTCTACCGCGAGTGGGATGGCCGCTATTACTGGCTCAATAAAGAAGAACCGCTACACCTGGCGGCCGTGCTGATGCATTGTCAGCATAAGCAACGAGATGCCCGCATCAGCGCCAGCATTAATGTTGAAAGCCTGCATCTGCCCACACTGGACGCTATTCGCAGTAAATACTGGTTAATTCTGATGCAGCGTGACGATGCTTATCAGGTGTTGCAACTGCTCGATCAGGCCGGTTTTGGTGTGATTCCATGTGAATTTGAGTGGCGCCGCAGCGACCTGCTGATCCTCGCCGGCCGCAAAAGTAACCGCAAACTGAACAATATATTGCTCAGCCTGCAGAACAATCGCTCCAGCCAGCAGGTAACCGATCTGGGACGTTACCTGAGCCGTCATTACTACCCTTTCCGCAACCAATAAATGCACCATTACAGGCCAGTATCAGCAGATTGAGTGGGTCATTTTAAGTCATAAAAGGCTGTCATGGCGCTTGATTTAGCAAAAAAGCCTGTCATCCTAAGCCCGTTAAAAATAAAACTAATAAATGGTAAGCGCATGATCAGAGGTACCTGGAGCCTCACGGAACCCTTAGTGCCGGTTAACGTATCGGCGACTATGATTCGTGTAGGAGTGGAGAAAGGCCTGCAACAGGAAGTGTTGCTGCAGAATACCGGTATCACTCCGGATATGCTGGCCGACCCTGCAGCACGGCTGACTTATCAGCAGGTTTTGCTACTGGCGGAGAATCTGATTCGCCACTATCCCGGCAAAACTGTCGGCCTGGACCTGGGTGCGGCGGTCAATATTAATCAATACGGTATGCTGGGCTACGCCATTCTCAGCTGTGCCGATATTCGCAGCGCCCTGAAACTGGGGCTGAAGTATCACCCACTGATTGACCCGGCCTTCACTTTTGAAGTCGTCGACCAGGGGGAAACCACCGCCATCCGGTTAACCACACACATTCCGATCGACCCGATTTACCGCATGTTGTGTGATATTTTTGTGGTGAATTTTGCCAGTATCGGCCGTTTCCTGACCGGTCGGGATCTGCAACCGATCGAAGTCCACATGAACCACCCGGCGCCGGATTACGTCGACGCCTACAATGACTATTTTAATGCCCCGATTTTATTCGATCAGCCACGTACAGAACTGATTATCGACAGTGCGGTACTCGATCTGCCGGTGATCATGGCAGACCAGGCAACGGCGACGATGGCGGAAAATCAGTGCGCTGAAATTCTCGATCGTATGGGACCCAAAGAAGGTATTACCGCCAAAGTCCGGCGCATTTTATTATCCAACCCGGGCCAGTTTCCGCCGGTGGATGTGGTGGCCAGCCACCTGGCGACCTCAACCCGGACTCTGAGCCGCAGCCTGCAGGAAATCGGCACCTCTTATCAGCGTATTCTGGATGAAGTACGCAAAGAAATGGCGATCGAATACCTGCGTAACTCCAGTCTGCCGATCGAAGAGATTGCCGCCCTGGTGGGGTATTCCGACCCGTCCAACTTCCGCAAAGCTTTCCGTCGCTGGACCGGCCACGCGCCGTCGTATTACCGCAGCGAAAACGACAACGACGACTGACAAGCCAATCCAAATCAGGCCCCTGAACCTCAAAAGTCAGGGGCTTTTTTGTTTCCCTGACGTCACTTCACCGGACTGTCACAGCACTGCAAGATAAGTGTCACATTCAGATCGCAAAGTAGAAAACACGATCAATAAGAGTACGACCTGTTGGGCGAACTATGGATGCGACACTGAAGCGGATCACCCTGGTAACAGAAACCTTTGCACCGGAAATTAACGGCGTTGCCAATACGCTTGGCCACCTGGTGCGCGGTATGCTGGCCCGGGGCATTGAGGTTCAGATAATTCGTCCACGTCAGCACCGTCAGGACGACAACCGCATTCAGGGTCAGCTGCACACAGTGACGTTACCCGGTTTACCCATTCCCGGTTACAACCAGCTGAAATTTGGCCTGCCGCTGCAGGGCCGGATTGCCAAAGCGTTACAACAGTTCGACCCCCAGGCCGTGTACATCGCCACCGAAGGGCCGATGGGCTGGGCCGCTGCCCGCGCTGCCGGCAAACAGCAACGCGGCATCATCAGTGGTTTCCACACCAACTTTCACCAATACATCGAACATTACCGCCTCGGTGCGCTGGAAAAACCGACCTACCGCTACCTGCGTTATTTTCACAATCTGACCGCCGGCACTCTGGTACCGACCCGCAATCAGCGTGACCAGCTGGAAAGGCATGGCTTTAACAACGTGCGGGTCTTAGCCCGCGGTGTCGACAGCGATCTATTCAGCCCGCAAAAACGCAGTGCAGAACTGCGCCGGCAATGGGGCGTACGCGATGACGATCTGGTGCTGTTATACGTTGGCCGGATCGCCGGAGAAAAAAACATGGCACTGGCACTGGCCACTTACCGGCAACTGCAACAGGCCGACGAACGGGTCAGGCTGGTGCTGGTGGGAGACGGTCCGGAGCTGGAAAACATCCGCCAGCAGCAGCCGGAAATTATCTGTTGTGGCATGCAACGTGGCGAACAGCTGGCACAACATTATGCCAGTGGTGATGTGTTTTTATTTCCCAGTAAAACCGACACCTTCGGCAATGTGGTCACCGAAGCCATGGCCAGCGGTCTGGCAGTGGTGAGTTTTGATTATGCCGCCGCCCACGAACACATCAGCAGCGGGGACAACGGCTTACTGGCGCCCTATGGCGATGACCAGGCGTATATCCAACATGCCGAAACACTGCTCGACAGCCCGAACTTATTAAAACGCCTGCGCCAGCAGGCACGTCAGACTGCCCGCACGATTGCCTGGGACAGCATTGTTGAAGAATTTATTTCGCGCTTAAGCAGCGCGCAAACAGAGGTAAGCCGTCATGGAAAGCGTAAAACCAATGCCCGCAAAAGCAGCGCTACTGTTTAACAAGGCCGACCAGCTGGAACTGACACTGTGCCAGCAGCTCAACCGCATGGGCTATTACCGTGCCATCCGGTTATTTTTTAAAGGCATCAGCCGCCTTGGTGACGGCGTATTCTGGTACAGCCTGGCGCTGCTTGTGCCGTTTATTTATGGTGCCGAGGCGTTATACGCGCTGGGCCATATCACCATCAGTGCGCTGCTTTGTGTGGCGTTGTACAGCCAGTTAAAAAACCGCCTGGTGCGCCAGCGACCTTTTATTTCCTTCCGCGACATTACCGCACACACGGCACCGCTGGATTTATACAGCTTCCCGTCCGGCCACACCATGAATGCGGTCAACTTTGCTGTTTTATTCTGCGCATTTTTCCCGGCACTGTTCTGGCTGGTTGTACCTTTTGCCCTGCTGGTGGCGTTGTCGCGGGTAATTCTGGGCATGCACTACCCCACGGATGTGCTGGTTGGTGCAGCACTGGGAAGCCTTATCAGCCTGGGCTCACTGGCGTTATTTCCGGCCGGCATGTTTGTCTGAGTTCTGCAGCGATTGTTCAGAATTCATTGGTGGTCAGAATAACGCCAGCTGCTGCTGATTCAGTTGCGGGCAGCGACCACCAATACCGAGTAACCGCACGCCCTGGTTTTTGCGTTTAATCGCCTGTGTTAACAACCGGGCAAACCCCTGCTCGCTGGCAATTTCGTGAGCATCGGCCAGCGTGGTCTGGCTGAAGTCTGCGAATTTAACTTTCACAAACGGCGCCAGCTGTTCAACTTCAAATTCAGTTTTTGCCACCCGCTCGGTCCACAATTGCCATAACCGTGGCAGCTGCTCCAGACACGCCTGCTCACCGGCCAGATCCTGTGCAAAGGTGCGCTCCACGCCAATCGATTTACGTTCCCGGCCAAGGCTCAGCTGACGCGTATCGATCCCGCGGCAACGCTGATACAACATCGCCCCCATACGCCCGAAAGTGCGCACCAGATCCGCCTGACTCCATTGCTGCGCCTGCTCGCAGGTTTCGATCCCCTGTTGTTCCAGCTTTTTCTGCATCGCCGGACCAATGCCAGGAATTTTGCCCACATCCAGCAGGCTGACGAAATCCATCACCCGATGGGGTTTTACCACACACAAACCATCCGGCTTGTTCCAGTCGCTGGCGACCTTGGCGAGAAACTTATTCGGTGCAATACCCGCCGATACCGTGATGCCCACCTGTTCGCGCACCTGGGTGCGAATCCGCTCGGCGATATCACTGGCATTTAATGCCGGATCAATTTCCAGATAAGCTTCATCAACAGAAACCTGCTGCAACAGCGTAATACCATCGCGCTGCCAGGCGTATTGCTGCAGAATCACCATCACTTGCCGGGAGACTTCGCGGTACAGCGCCATCTGCCCGGGCACCAGCGTCAGCTGCGGGCACAGTTTTAACGCCTGGGCCGTTGGCATCGCCGAACGTACACCAAACTCACGCGCCGGATAGTTACAGGTGGATATCACCCCGCGGCGACTGGCGTCACCACCAATAGCGATCGGAATAT
Source organism: Bacterioplanoides pacificum (assembly GCF_042648445.1). Taxonomy (NCBI): domain Bacteria; kingdom Pseudomonadati; phylum Pseudomonadota; class Gammaproteobacteria; order Oceanospirillales; family Oceanospirillaceae; genus Bacterioplanoides; species Bacterioplanoides pacificum. The sequence goes on along the minus strand of NZ_JBHRYB010000001.1, from coordinate 106,601 downwards.
CACGATAGGCCGGATTCTCACGCATCTCGACGGCGGCGAAAAAGCAGTCGCAGTCAATGTGGATCACCTTACGTTTCAGGGCTGGATCGGGGGCTGCGTCACACACGGATAAAGTCACTCAACGCCTGTTTATACATACAGTACCATCGGTGCAATATACCAAGCTTTGTCTGAAAATGGCACGCCTGTGATTAGCGCGACCAATATGCCCTTAAGTGCCCCTGTAATGACAAAAATCACCCCCGATGATAGCCTTGCAAGCCGCGTTCTATCAGACAAGTTGAGTAACACGTATGAGCGATTTTCAGCAAGCCAAAGACACCTTCCTGCAACAGCTGCATAACGACGATCATGTATTTGCCAGCACCCTGGAGTTTATTGAAACCTGGTTCGACTTTACCCCGTCCGCCTTTAACAACGGTGAGGTGGTTAACGCTGCCGACCAGAATCAGGGCAGCTGCAAGGTATTTGCCCTGGCACACCAGCTGGAGCTGACTCAGGAGCAGGCGTTACGCTGCTTCGGTGAACATTACCGCGATGTGCTGGCCACTCCGGATGTCGATAACCACCACAATCTGCGCCGCCTGTTAAAAGAAGGCTTAAGCAATATTCAGTTTGATCAGTTCCCACTGGCAGCCAAAGCAGTCTGATTATGAGCAACAGCACGGACGTTAAACTCAAAGCCGGGCTGGTACCGCTGACCACGCTGAGCTTCAGCGGTTCGGACCTGAATCAGGTACAGCAGCAGCTGGCACAAAAACGGGCCGAAGCACCGGCTTTGTTCTCCAACCTGCCCTGTGTACTGGACCTCAGTGGTCTGGCGGACATTGATTTGCCGCAGCTGAAAACCATCTGCCGTGAGGCCGGGTTATCCGCCATCGCAGTGAAAAACTGCCCGGCAGCCCTGTTACCACAGCTGAACAGCTTACAACTGGCCGATCTCGGCCGTGGCCAGAGTAAACAGAATACCCGTCCCGCCAGTGAAACTCCGGCTCAGCCGGAGGGGATGCAAAATACGGTAAAACATCCCGCCGTCAGCGAGGAAAAAGCCCAGCGAGCGGTTAAGATCCACCATGCGAATGTGCGTTCCGGACAACAGCTGTATTTTGATGGTGACCTGTTTATTCTCGGTATGGTCAGTGCCGGAGCCGAAGTACTGGCGACCGGCGACATCCATATTTATGGCGCTCTGCGAGGCCGGGCCCTGGCCGGTGCCAAAGGTGATGAGGCGGCTATTATCAGTGCCCAGCAGTTTGATGCGGAACTGGTAGCGATCGCCGGCCAATACAAGTTATTTGAAAATCAGCACGAGCAGTACAAACAAGCGGTGGTCATCCAACTCAGCCAGAATGCTGGAGACGAAGCACCTTACTTGAACATCAACGGTGTTTCATAAATACTGCGACAGACACTGAATTCGGTGCGACTACACAACATTTATAAGGGAAGTTCGGGCCTTGGCTAAGATCATTGTTGTTACCTCCGGTAAAGGCGGAGTAGGTAAAACCACTTCCAGTGCTGCGTTTTCTGCTGCACTGGCGATGAAAGGACACAAAACCGTCGTTATCGACTTTGACGTGGGCCTGCGTAATCTTGACCTGGTCATGGGCTGTGAGCGCCGCGTGGTATATGACTTTGTTAACGTGGTACAGGGCGAAGCGTCTCTGAAACAGGCGCTGATCAAAGACAAGCGGCTGGATAATCTGTTTGTTCTGCCCGCGTCTCAGACCCGCGACAAAGACGCTCTGACCAAAGACGGCGTTGAAAAGGTGCTGAACGACCTGTCTGCCGATTTTGACTTTATTATCTGTGACTCCCCGGCGGGCATCGAACACGGCGCCCAGATGGCACTCTACTTTGCCGAAGAAGCCGTGATTGTCACCAACCCGGAAGTGTCTTCAGTACGTGACTCAGACCGCATCATCGGTATCCTGCAAAGCAAATCGCGTATGGCAGAACAAGGCAAATCCGTTAAGGAACATCTGCTGTTAACCCGCTACAACCCGGAGCGGGTAGAACGTGGCGAAATGTTATCGGTAAATGATGTCGAAGAAATTCTCGCCATTGACCTGCTGGGTGTGATTCCGGAATCCGAAGCGGTATTAAAAGCATCGAACCAGGGTGTACCAGTAGTACACGATGAAGACAGCGATGCCGGTCAGGCCTATTCCGACGCTGTGGCACGTTATCTTGGTGAAGACCGGCCACACCGTTTTCTGGAGAAGCAGAAAAAAAGCTTCCTGAAACGTGTATTCGGCTGATACGGGGAACAGAACATGAGTTTGATGGATATTTTCCGCAAGGAACAGCAGGACACTAAATCGGCCAGTGTGGCCAAAGAGCGGCTGCGGGTGCTGGTTGCCCATGACCGCCTGCGCCATAACGGCCCGGAATACCTGCCGCAGCTGCAGCAGGAGATTCTTGCCGTCATCCGTAAATACGTCGCCATCGAGGAAAATGATGTGAACGTTCAGCTGGAACAGCAGGGGCAAACCTCCGTGCTGGAGCTGAATGTAACCCTGCCCGAGGATGACTGATCCGCCAATGAGCACTCTGATCAACAGCTGGACCGAAAAGACGCGGCTACAGCGTCTGGGCTTGTTATTGGCCATCATCAGTTATGGCCTGCTGTATCCCGGTGTGATGGAACCCATCATGACCCTGAGTGCTTCCGTTAGCCTGTTTGGTCTGAAAACCCAGATGTTTCACGAAACCCGCTCCATCTGGGAAACCGTTGAAACTCTGCACCAGCTTGGCTACAGCGCGGTAGCCGTAGCCATCGTTACCTTCAGTGTTGTTATTCCGGTCAGTAAAGCGTTGCTGATTATTTTTACCTGGCTGAAACCTTCTCCACGGCGCTGGCGCGTTATTGCGGCCGTCAGTAAATGGTCGATGGCCGATGTCTTTGTAGTGGCAATTCTGGTGGCATTTTTTACCGCTCAGGCCACAGCAGAACTGGAAGCCGAGCTGCTCACCGGGTTCTATTGGTTTGCCGCCTTCTGCTTATTATCGATCCTGTCCGGCCAGTTGCTGGCTCAGTCACAATCCGCCAGCGAATAGCGCCCCCCCTTAAGAGCCGGGCACGGCCAGAGTAGCAGCAATGCCTGTCAGAACAGCGAGTTAGCAATCTTCTGCTAAGCTGTTAAACAATTTCTGTAAAGCGAATTAAGCTGATGACCTCTGCCAACACCACCGTTGCCCTGCACCATATTCTGGTAAAAAGCCCGCTACTGGCGAACGATATCCTGCACGAGCTGGAGCTGGGGGCCGACTTTTCTGACCTCGCCGAAGAATATTCCGCCTGCCCGTCAGCAAACAATCAGGGCTTTGCCGGCTACCATGACCTCGACCGCCTGCCGAGCGCACTAGTGGAAGCACTGGCGGCCTGGGATGGCGAGCAACCTTACACCCAGGCGATAAAAACGCCACTCGGGCTGCATATCCTCAAACCTGTCAGTCGGCTGGAACGTACTCTGCTGAACGATGAACTGGCCGACGATCCGGCTGAGCAGCCGAACAGCCTGGCGGATTAAACGGCACGGTCAGTTATTCGCTCGCCATATATTGTAACAGTGCCGCCTGAGCGCTGACGGCAACGACGTCGGCAGTCATCTCCAGATCCTCCGCTAACGCTTCAATACGCTCCCCGGGGAAACTCAGCAGCAGGTGTTGCTGATCGTCCCCGGCATACTCACTGTCCGTCACCCTGAAAAAACCAACCTCCAGCATCTCTCCCTGCTCATCGTATTCAACATCCGGATATTGTGTATCAGCAGCCAACATCAAAGCGGCGGCGTCGCAGTGCAGTGTAAGCACCACAAAGCTGCGTGGTGCCGACAAAAAATCCCGGTGTTTCTCATACACCAGCAGGTGTCGTCGTGAAGCCCCGCGATAGAGCAGCATAAAGTCACAATACGATTCGGCACAGGGCCGGGGAAGATCCACAAGCGCTACTAACATGAATAACTATCTCTGCAATGGACGCGTAATTTAGTAACAGGGTACAGTAAAAAGTATCTTCCCGGGCCGGCTATCGCGATTACGCCGACCATTTATTTCACAATAGCGCCTCTTGGGCACCCTAATCAGTACGGATTAACGGCTGAGCTGCTAATCCGTCTTTTTCTTTTCTTTACGGATTTATCGCAATATTTTTAATATAGTGCTTACAAATTCGTTAATAGCAGCCTTTATTTATGACACCGGAACAACAACAGGCCATCGAAGCCGCCACTTTTCGTCGTTTGCTCGAACACCTGGATCAGCGCAAAGACGTCCAGAATATTGAACTGATGAACCTGGCCGGCTTCTGCCGTAATTGTCTGGCTAAATGGTACAGCGCTGCGGCCGGAGAGCAGGGCGTTGAAGTCGACTACGACCAGGCACGGCAACAGGTTTATGGCATGCCCTACGACGAATGGAAAGCCAAACATCAGCAACCCGCCACAGCCGAACAACTGGAAAAGTTTAATCAGTCTCAGTCATCATAAGGATATTATTTATGCGTCATTTTTTTCTTGCCCTGACCTTATTAATCACCTCATTCACCGCCCTGGCCGATGATCGTTACATCCGTGTCAGCGCTGAGTCCAGCATCGAAGTGATGCCGGATTACCTGGAACTCAACCTGTCTCTGGAAGCCACTGAGCCGAGCCTGAAAGCCGCGAAACAAAAAGTGGATAAAGCCATGAAGGCACTGCTGGCCAGCAGCAAAAAAAACGCCGTCGATGAAAAAGACATCGATGCCGCCCAGATCAGCAACCGCCCGGTTTATCAGTGGAATAAACAAGGTCGTGAATATCAGGGAGAACAGGTCAGCCGCCGTATTACCATTACCCTGCGAGATCTGAGCCGCTATGCCAGCCTGACCCACCAGCTGCTGGATATTGCTGAAATCCGGATTCATGGCAGCCAGATGAAATTTAACGATCGCCAGGCACTGGAAAACCAGATACTCGCCAAAGCCGTGGTTGCTGCTCGGGTAAAAGCCGATAAAATGGCCACCGCCGCCGGTAGCGAACTGGGTGAAGTATTAACCATTCAGGAACAAAGCAGCCATGTGCCACAACCTATGATGGCGATGTCGATGGCGCGCATGGAAAAGGCCGCTGACCCGAGCCCGGCTCCCATGCTGATCCAGAAGCAGCGCCTGACAGCTTCCGTTACTCTGAGCTATGAGCTGAAATAATGAACCTGAAGACACCCGTACCAGGCCGTTACCGTCATTACAAAGGTAATGAGTATCAGGTAATTGGCCTGGTCAAACACTCCGAAACTGAAGAAACCCTGGTGCTGTACAAAACCCTGTACGGCGACCACAGCAGCTGGGTACGGCCATTGGTGATGTTCAGCGAAACGGTTGAAGTCGATGGCCAGGCAATACCACGGTTTGAACTGATAGAAGCCGACTGACCATGACACCAGCCATCAACCTGGCCAAAAAAGCCAAAATCGATTTCCAGGTGCGTGAATATCAACACGACCCCAACAGTGAATCTTATGGTGAAGAAGCCGCCGCGGCGCTCGGGCTGGCACCACAACAGGTATTTAAAACCCTGCTGGTCAGCCTGAGCGGCCATAAAAGTCCACTGGCTGTGGCCGTAATTCCGGTCAGCCACAAGCTGAGCCTGAAAGCCATCGCCAAAGCTCTGGGAGCCAAAAAAGCCGAGATGGCCGATCCTAAAGTTGCCGAACGCAGCAGCGGCTACATAGTCGGCGGCATCAGCCCTCTGGGGCAGAAAAAAGCACTGCCTACAGTGATCGACAGTAGTGCAGAAACTCAACCGCGGATTAACGTCAGTGCCGGCAAACGCGGACTGGAAATTGAACTGGCCGCCACCGACCTGGCCACACTGACCCGCGCGACCTTTGCCGCGATTACTACAGACTGATGAAGGGCTCAGCTCACCTGACTGAGCTGACCTTCAACCCACAGTGTTGGCAGATCGCGAATCGAATCAATCACAAACTCCGCCTTAATCACCCCACGTTCATCCTGACTCTGATATTTTCCGGTACGCACCAGGCAGCCATGAATACCACAGTTTTTCGCTGCAATAACGTCAGCCATTAAATCATCCCCTACCATCAACACCTGGCTGGCATCAGCATTCAGTTTTTGCAGAGCTTCCTGAAAGAACGATGAGGCGGGTTTTCCCATCACCAGTGCCGACTTACCACTGGCAAATTCCAGTGCCTTAATAAACGGACCCGCATCCATATGCAAACCCGCATCATCCGCGTGATAACGTGACATTCCTAATGCCACCAGTACCGTTTCCGGCGATTGCGTCAGGATACGAAATGCATGATTCAGGGTGAAATAGTTCCAGTTAGCTCCCAGGTCTCCGACAATAACGCCGGCGGCTTCACTGTCGTTAAAACTCACAACGTCATCGAACTCATGACGAATGGCATCCGGCACAAAAACCGCCATTTTTTGTCCCGGGTGTTGCTGCAGCCAGTCACGGGTTGTCACAGCTGGCGTCAGTATCTGCTCAGGAGTGTTATAAACACCGAGCGATGTTAATAAAGCGCTGACCTGCTGCTGTGACATGGTCGTCGTGTTGGTGACAAATAAATGTGGGATATGTTGTTTCCGGACCCATTCCATGGTTTCCGCGGCACCATCAATCAGCTTTTTTTGCTGATAAATAACCCCTTCAAGATCAAATAATATGGCCTGCATAGTCTGGGTCCTCCGGCAGTTCTTATTTCAAACTAGTCCACCTGAAGACGCAACTCCGTCCGGCACAAACAAAAAAGGCTGTCTATTACGACAGCCTTTTTGCTTAGATCAAAGCCGTTTTAAATACCGCACTGTTCTACTTTTTCAGTATCAAGCAGGTGTTCGTAAGTTTGATCCGTCAGCGTTAACAAGAAACATTCGAACTCCAGCGCAACCTGCTCATTAATATCGGTATCATTGCCAGCCAACAAGCTGTCAGAAATATTCCGGTCAACTTCCGGAGTCCGGAACGCAACCCCGGTCTCAGGGTTAACAACACTGAACGGCTTATTCAGTGCCCGCTCTTTCGCGTGTTGATAAAACAAAATAACCGTTTTCAGGTCGTTAAAAACACCGTTATGCATATAAGGTGCTGTCACTGCAATATTGCGCAAAGTGGGTACTTTGAACTTGCCTTCGCTTGCTGCTTTATCGGCTTCAGCCACCATCGGATTCAATGCCAGTCCCAGATCAACAAAGTCTTCGGCAACCTCATTAAACGCACGCAGGCTGGTATTTTCCGGTACACCAATATTGTGATATTCAAAGCTGGTGAATATTTCAACTTTATTGCGGTTACTGCTGCGCAACTGATGACATGCAGAACAACTGAAGTCGGAAGAGAAAAAACGGGCTTTACCGGTAGTCGCCGGACTATCCGGGTCGTAAAAATATTTACCGTCCAGAGACTGATCGTATTTGGAATCAAAGGGATAAAAGCTTTCTTTATCTTTGCGCTCAAACTGGCCGATGGCGTCGGCCAGCGCGGCATAAGCAGCGTCGTTATCGGTAAAGATATCAGCACCATATAACGTTTGAAACAATTGAATATAGTCTTGGTTTTCCTGAATACGGGCGACCACCGATGCTTTATCCGGCATGGCCATTTCCAACGGATTTAATGGCGGACCACCGGCCTGGGCTGCCAGATTTTTAGCCCGGCCATCCCAGAACTGTCCACCTAAATAGCCCTGATATTCTCCGACACCACTGGTTTGCTGACTGGGCGAGCGCTCGCGTTCACCGCGACAAAAGGATGGGCTGAAGGCCGCGTAGGCCGCCGTCGGCGCATTGCGATCACCGATGGAGTGGCCATTGCTTCCTAATGAAGCAGGAGCAGGGTGATTCCCCGTACTGGCATCATTGATGCGCCCATCAATAAATCCCTGTTGTGGATTATGACAAGTCGCACAGGATTGGTTTTTATCCCGCGACAGGCTGGTATCAAAAAATAACTGTTCCCCAAGTTCCGCTTTTTGATCGGCCATAGGATCAGATGTTTGATTACTACAAACAAGCGAAGCAGACGGAGAAGGGACTGTGCTGTTATCACTATCACTGCCACAAGCTGCTAACAGCAAAGAGATGGGTAGGATAAAAGATGAGATCAGGTACTTCATAACATTCACACCTGGTTAAAGAGCGGGCAATACTACTACATTTTTTATGGGCTTCAAATGAGATTCATTCCAGAAAAGGAATATAAAAACAATCACTCTTATAAGTTATTGCCAATCGTTCTCATTTATCATAGAGTGCAACTCCTCTATTCCCGGAAAAACGTCATGGTTTCTCCGCTCGCAGACTTATGGAAAGGAACAACATCATGAAACTGACCCAGTTAGCCGCCTGCATTGCCGCTTCTTCTTTATTGATCGCCTGTGGCAGTGACGACGATAACGACAGTAACGAAAGCTATTCCAACCCACAGGTGCAGAAAGTTCTGAACACCAACGCCGATATCGCACTGGCAGCCTATTCAGATTCTGTTGATACCGCGGTCAAACTGAAAGAAGCGTTGAAAGCCTTTAGGGAAGAGCCAAAAGATGACACCTTGGCAGCAGCGAAAACCGCCTGGCTGGTAGCCCGTGAACCGTACGGCCAGACCGAAGTCTATCGTTTCCGTAACAGCCCGATTGATTCCACCAACTACAGCGATGAAGACGGTCCGGAAGGCGATATCAATGCATGGCCGCTGGGCGAAGCCCTGATCGATTACGTTAAAGTAAATACTACTGACTTTGGCGATGATCAGGTTGGTGTCACGGCTAACCTGGCAGGTGTTAACGGTAATGGCGCCCTGACCGCTGCGCAGGCAGAAGCAAACCAGGACAACAACATCATTGGTCAAAGCACAATCACTATCAATGCCGATCTGTTGGGCGACACTGCTACAGCAGATGACGAGCACGACGTTATTGCCGGTTACCACGCGATTGAATTCTTGCTATGGGGCCAGGATCTGAACACAACTAACCAGGCAGTCACTGACGGTACTGACCGTGATCAAGCCGTCAACACCGGCAGTATGGGTGGCCAGCGCCCGGTTTCTGACTTCGTTTCAACGCAACCAGGTGATAAAGCCGATCGTCGTCACCAGTACCTGGAAGTGGCGGTAGATAAACTGATTGCAGATCTGAAACAGGTGCGTGATGGCTGGGCAGAAGGTGCTGTTTACCGGACAAAATTTACCACGATCAACAGCCAGGCTGATGCCAACCAGCGCCTGGCGGAAATTCTGACCGGCATGGGTACTTTGTCAGAAGGTGAGCTGGCCGGTGAGCGTATGCAAATCGCTTATGCGGGTAACTCTCAGGAAGATGAACATTCATGCTTCTCTGATAACACCCACCGCGATGTGGTTCTGAATGCTTTGGGTGTTGCCAACAGCTACTACGGTGAATACAAAGGCTATGACAGTAATCTGGATGGTGATATCGATGCCGATGACAACACCACCCGCGCGGTTAACGGTTATGGCCTGGATGACTTATTGGCCGATACTCAGCGTTCTGCGCTGGCAGCAGAGATGCACGCAGCCCTGCAGGCGACCAAAACGGCTTATACCAAAATCGATCAGTCTGCCCGTGACGGTAAGCCGTTTGATGTATTGATCATGCCGGAATACCACACCGACGAAAACAAAGCCGATAACCCGGTTCGTCAGACGATTGCAGCCTTGTTCGCTCAATCCATCAAAATTCAGGATATTGCTGATGCTCTGAGCCTGGGTGACGTTGTTGATGAGGGTGCTTCTGAATGTAACACCCAGAATCCGGATAGCGAGTGCTGATGCGTTAGCGCTGACGCATTCGTTTTAAAGCCGGGCTCTGCCCGGCTTTTCTGCTTTATCTTTACCCCCAATTTCCTCTGTTCTCGTCATGCTGTTACCGGGAAAAGTCATGAAAGTTTTGTTCGCCGCCGTGTTTTCCTTATTGCTGTTATCGGCCTGCACTCCGGAAACAACGACCGTTCCTGCCTTTGTTGAAGCGGAAAAGTACCCGGGTGGCCAGACCACGGTTGCCGCTGAACCCTTTGCCAGCTTTGAATTACCGGCCGCCAATATGCCGGAGCAACAGAAGCCTGATTTTCACGCCGGAAAAGCACTGGCTAATCAACCCTGGGTCAAGGCACCAACGGTCACGACCATGCGTGATGGTCTCGGTCCGCTGTATAACTCACGTACTTGCCTGATGTGTCATATCAAAGGCGGTAAAGGATTTGTGCCTGATAACAGTGAGATCCCGATGCTCAGCTCATTGGTACGGCTGAGTATTCCGGGCCAGGCTGATCAGCGCCAGGGCGTCGTTCCCCATCCGGTCTATGGTGATCAGATTCAGGGGCAATCAACATCACTGGCGCACCAGTTACGCCACGCACTTAAAAGTGGTGAGGTGGCGCATGATGTGCCTCCGGAAGCGTATGTCTTTATTGACTGGCAAACCACGGAGTTTGTTTATCCTGACGGCCATAAGGTAACGTTACGCCAGCCACAGTTACGCTTTGAACAGCTCGGCTACGGACCTTTGGGAGAGGATGTATTAACCAGTTTACGGGTTGCTCCACCGTTACACGGGGTTGGGTTGCTGGAACTGGTGAAGGAAACTGATCTGCAGGCACTGGCAGACCCGCAGGACCAGAATAATGATGGCATTTCCGGGCGTATCAACCGCGTCTGGGATGCTGAACAGCAACAAACCGTGACCGGGCGGTTCGGCTGGAAAGCCAACAAGCCGTCAGTCAAAGTACAGGCCGCTGCCGCCTTTAACGGCGACGTTGGCATCACCACCACCTTATTCCCCGAGCAGCCCTGCAGCCTACAACAAACAGCCTGTCAGCAGGCGCCAGATGGCAATGATGTACAGAACGTCGAGCTGGCGGACGATTTATTAGAGCTGGTGGCAAATTTCAGCCGCAATCTGGCGCCGGTTAAACGCCGAAAGGTCAACGACGCAGCAGTTAAACAAGGCCGCATTCTGTTTTACCAGGCTGGCTGTCAGCAGTGTCATCAGCCATCGTTTGTCACCACCACCAGCGCGCGTAATCCACATCTGGGCCAGCAAACCATCTGGCCCTATACCGACCTGCTGCTACACGATATGGGACCCGGCCTGGCGGATGGCCGTCCGGATTTTCTCGCTTCCGGCAATGAATGGCGTACCGCGCCGCTGTGGGGCATCGGTCTGCAACAACAGGTGAATGGCAGTACGGCACTGCTGCACGACGGCCGGGCGACCAGCATTGAACAAGCGATTATCTGGCATGGCGGCGAGGCCGGTAACAGCCGGCAACAGTTTGTTTCTTTTGATCAGGCACAACGACAGGCGCTGATTGAATTTGTAAAATCGTTATGATTCTGAGAATGATTTAAAGCACAACAAATGAAACCGAATACGCGCCAACACAGCCATCCCGACCAACACAGCCATCCCGACCAACAACGCCGCCGCTTATTAACACTGCTGGCGGCCAGCGGCATCGGCAGTGCAACCTCAGGTTTGTGGTACGGCAAACAGCGCCAGCAGCCACAGCCGTATGAACGCTGGCTCAGTGCTCAGGGGAAAGATAATTCACACTACGGGCTGGCCAGCATCAGTCCACAGCAACATCAGGCACTGAATATTCCCTCCGGCTTTCGTGGCCATGCCATTTGTCAGCACCCGCAACAACCTCATATCGTGGTAATGAGCGCCCGCCGGCCGGGATTAACCGGGCTGGAAGTCAACCTGCTGACTGGCCAGAGCCGCACATTTCACAGCCCGGCCAACCATCATATGCAGGGACATTCCTGGTTCAGTGCCGATGGCTTATGGTTATTTACCACAGAATCCAATTACCACAGCGGCGACGGCCGTATCACAGTACGCGACAGCGGTACGCTGCAGCTGGTGGATAACTTCTCCAGCCATGGCATTGGCCCGCACGAAATCCGTCTGATGCCGGATGGCAAAACCCTGGTGGTGGCCAACGGCGGTTTATTAACCCATCCGGATTCCGGCCGTCGGGTACTCAACCCGGACACCATGCGTTCGACGTTGAGTTATATCGACAGCCATAATGGTACGTTAATCAGTGAACACCGCGTACCGGACAACAAAGCCAGCATCCGCCATTTTGATATCGCCGATGATGGCAGCGTCGCGTTTGGTATGCAGGTACAACGCCAGGCGATGAGTGATAACCACCTGGTACCACTCGCGGCTATTCATAAGCCCGGCCAGGAAATTCAGTTGCTGCATGCGCCAGAGACACTCACTCTGGCACTGCACGATTATATGGGCAGTGTGGCGATCGACTCACAACACCGGATCGCCGCCTTTACCAGTCCACGAGGTGATCTGGCGATGTTCTGGCACCTGGATGATGGTTCCCTTCAGGCGTATCATGCCTTCCACGATGTCTGTGGCCTGGCTCTGAATAACAACGGCAGCCATTTTGTATTATCCAATTCAGCCGGCAAAATACGCCAGATTAGCACTGCCACATTAATAGAAGATAAAACCTTACGCATGGAGTTTCCGGCAATGGCCTGGGACAACCATATGATGGCAATCAACCTGCTCGGTTAATGTTAGGTAAAATAAAGCATGTCAAAACCACGTTTAAATTCTTTACGCAGTCTGATCGTTGCCGCAGCGGCTGCTATGCTGCTGGCCTGTGGTTCGGAATCCAGCAGCAAGCACACGGCTTATCAAGAACCAAGAACGGCGGACGTCGCCGTAGCTGGCATTATCGACCATAGCGTTATTCCGGCTGCTGAAAATTTTTATACACAGGCCGCTCAGCTGGACAGCGCTGCGCAGAATTTCTGTGCGGCTATAACCCCAACCAACCTTGCCCAGGTTCAGAATCAATGGAAACAGACATCCACCGCCTGGTACCGGTTATTACCTTTTAACTTTGGCCCGACGATTAACGATATTGTCGAACCGGAGTATATTTACATTGATGCACTCAGGCACCGCGGTATCAATAATACAGAATCCATCAGAGCCGATATTCGCACCATGATGGATGCAGATACAGCACTGACGCTGGCGGATTTCCAGCAAAAAGGCAATCAGCTACGAGGCTTGTTAGCACTGGAAATTCTGCTGTTTGAGCATCACAACACGGCCAGCAACAGTGCCGCGGAAATTCTTGACGATTATACCAACAGTCATAAATGTGCCATCCTTTCCATTTACAGCAACCGCCTGGCAGTAAGGGCAGAGTCGATTGTGTCCGGCTGGACCAACAACTACAAAAACAGCGGAAAAAGCTATCGTGATTTATTAATTAATGGCGAACTGGAAAGCATAAAAACGCCTGAAGATGGCGCTCCGGCTGCAGAAAAACTGATTGTTTCCGCCCAGGAGTATTTTGATTACGTCCCTAGACGCCTGGTGCTCGACAAAGCAGCACAACTCTCCGGCAATATTTATCCACAATTAATGGCATCGGTTGCAGCGGTAGAACACATGGTCGAAGGGCAGGCTAATAGCGAGGACAGCTTTTCTGCACTGCTGACAGAAAACAGCCCGCGTTATTTATTCACTATTCGCAGCAATATTCAACGCGCCAAAGACAGCATTAATGACGGTAATAATGCAGATATTTATGCTGCTTTTCGTTTGCTCGACGGCAATATGAAACGCGAACTGAAAGACGGCATCGGTATTGGCCTGGGATTAAGTTTCTCCGATGGTGATTAAAGGGCACCAGGGCCTGTTAATACGTCAGAATAAATACAGCTGCTGACCCGCCATCTCAGAAAAATTTTCGCCGGTGTAATGAAAAATTGCATCGGCCAGCGGCATCAGCTGTTTTTCCAGGTAATGGCTGTAATCAATCACCACATCCGGTATGTCCACCGGATGTGGACCATTAATGCCGATATAATAACGAATCCAGCCACCACGATCGGCAAAACGTGGTAACAGCCCCTGTTGTTGACGCCAGCGCTCCAGCTTAGCGGCGGCCTGAGCATGAGGTGGAATATTTTTCTGGTAAGCCGTCAATGGCCGGCGCAGACGTTTACGATAAATCAGCTGATCATCCAACTGTCTGGCCAGTAGCGCCTGAACCTGCTCCCTCACCCATTGTTGATAGGGTTCGCCATAAAATACCCGGCGGTATAATTCTTTCTGAAAATGTCGCGCCAGCGGGGTCCAGTCGCTACGTACCGCTTCCAGTCCTTTAAATACCATTTCCAACTCGGCGCTGTTACGGTTACGGATCATACCGGCATAACGTTTTTTACTGCCGGTTTCCTCGCCGCGGATGGACGGCATAAAAAAGCGTTGGTAATGGGTTTCATACTCCATTTCCAAATAACTCGGAAGAGCAAACTCCTGCTGCAGGCGCTGCTGCCACCATTGGTTTAACCCCTGACTCAGCTGCTGACCAATATCATCAGCCTGTTGATCTGAAACACTTTTTTTCAGCCAGACAAAGACCGAGTCGGTATCGCCATAAATCACGTCATAGCCCTGCTGCTCAATCCAGTCAGAGCTTTGTTGAATAATCTGATGACCTCGTTTGGTAATCGAACTGGACAGCCGGGTATCGTAAAAACGGCAACCCTCTGAGCCCAGCACGCCATAACAGGAAGCCATAATGACCTTAATGGTTTGCGCCAGTGGCTGGTTATTTTCACGCTTCGCCTGCTCACGCCATTCGCCCAGCTGGCGGATAAGATCCGGTAATACATTTTTTTCTTTATGGAAAACCGCAGCAAAAAAGCCGGGTACCAGCTGTTGTTCATCGGCCCCCTGCCAGCGGCCCTTCAGCCCTTCAATTAATCCCATCGGGTCAATTTTAAAGGTACGGATAATCGATGGATACAGGCTTTTAAAATCCAGCACCAGCACATGTTCAAATAAACCAGGGCGGGAATTCATAACAAAACCACCCGGGCTTTTCTGAGCGTGATACCCTTCTTCAATATTGGGCGCGACATAGCCCTGGCGATGCAGCCGTGGTAAATACAGGTTTTCGAAGGCCGCGACTGAACCACCCATACGATCCATGGTTAAGCCCGTCATATGGCTGCGTTCAATGGCAAAATTGTATAAATCGGCTTTTTCAAATATACGCCAGACTAATTCGCAGTCTTTCAGGTTATATTGGCCCAGCGCGGTTTTATCGTGCACAAATAAATGTTCAATATCACCACCACGGTCATCACCGTGCAGCAGTTTTCCTTCACCGAGAAAGTGTTCAGCCACCGCATCCAGAGCAAAACTTTCAAACTGCCAGGTGGCATTTTTCAGTAGTGCGATACCATCCAGCACCACCCGTCCGGCGATCTGCAGAAAAATCCGTTCCGGATTCCGTTTACTGGAACGCCAGCTGAGTTCACTGCCATCACGACCGATCACAAACGGAATCTGATGCTGCAGGAATTTGCGCCGTAAAAAGGCAAAATCGAACTGAATAACATTCCAGCCAATAATCACATCCGGATCGTAATCGGCGATAACCTCAACCAGACGCTGCAGCAAAGCCGCTTCATCCGCTACCAGTTGCAGCTGCGGCGATGACTGTTGCGGCTCCCCCAGCATAATCACCAGCTCTAACCCGGTGCCATAAAAACCGATGGAAAATAACCGCTCGGGCTCTCCCTGACGCGGGAAAGAGGTTTCTATATCGAGCGATAACGCTTTCAGCTGCGGCTGATAACGGGTCGGCCGCAGACGCACGTTATTAAGCTGGCCATAACCCGGCTGTGTCTGCCAGTCGCCTTGTAACTCCGCCGCGCCGTATACAAAGCGCTCCATCAGGTAGCGGTCAGTTGGCCGGATATCCACTTCCCAGCAGGGAATATCCTGCTCGACCAGTACATCCCGCCAGCGATACACATAGGAATGTGGCAAATAACAGGCTGCGACTGGCCGGGCGGCAAACGACTGCAACAACACAGCCTCGATTCGTACCGGCCATTGCAGAGTCGCAGCAATGTCGCGTGCTTTTTGTTGCCAGCTGCGCGGGATAAAACAAATCGCCGGCTGACGGATGTTGGTTTTCACCGCGCCCTGCCCGGTGCTCCACCAAAAAGTCAGCAGGGTTTCACCACTGTCCGGATCATCGTCCCAGGAGGAGGTTAATAAAAAGCCGGGCAGTCGCTGATTCATGAAGTCGGGTGAAATAATCGGAGAACAGACTGCAGTTTAAAGAAGCAGCCAGCCAATAACCACGTTACAACCCTGAACTGCATCAAATATCCGCCGCTGTGTTATTCAAGCCCACATAAAATTAGGGTACATTGAAGCAAACAATATGAACGCCGCTGTGCACCACGAGGGAATACCATGTACCTGCCGGGTAAAACATCCGAGGACGTCAATCAGCTACTGCAACGCCTGCGCCAGCTAACCAACGTATTATTAGAAGACTTCGCGTGTGAACAACAGGCCATCACACTGGAAGCAGTGGAAAATCTGTACGAGTTATTTGATCGCGACCAGTTGTTTCTGATTCAGGATGGCATGTTGCATTTCAGTCGTAACGGCCAGAATCTGGCCAGCTTTGAAGAAGGCGATATTGTTGGTGTAACCGCTTCATTCGATATGTCGACCCCGATACTGCGTACCGATGAATACGTTGAACTGATTCCTTTCGACCGTGACCGCTTCCTGCGCCATGTGTATTCCGATAAGCGCCGCCAGCACTACTGGAGCCATTACCTGATCTGCCAGAATGCGTTATTACTCGACTACCTGGCCGATTTAGTTAAAGAAGATACACGACCAACCGCAGGCTTTCAGAACCTGGAGCCGGGCGATGTCATTATCCGCCAGGGCGACAGCGCCGACCTGGTTTACACCATCATTCAGGGGGAGGCCGATGTCTTTGTCGATGATGTAAACGTGGGCACCATTGGCGAGGAGGAAGTGTTCGGCGCCATGGCGGTATTCACCGGCGAACCGCGTTCTGCCACCGTCATCGCCAGCAGCAACTGCACCATTATGGCGGTGCCACAGGAAGATTTTGCCTCACTGATCGAAGCCCAGCCACAAGCGGCACTCAACCTGATCGAGAATCTGGCACGCCGAATTACGATGATGAATCAGCAACTGATCGATAAAGGTGAATCCTGACCGAATCAGGCATCACCGCTGTTTGCCCGTCAGAGCCGCATCACTGCGGCTTTTTTATGCTGGGCGGCTGCACAATAAATCAGCAGGTCTGGTACTTTTTGCGGTTTCTGCCATTTTTTTGCAATTAAACGAGAATAGTTCTTGATTTCATTAACGAGAATCAATATCGTTTGCATATCGGAGCTAGCGATAGCAACGATGTTCAGCATCCGGACTCATCATCCGGTGGTGATCTCTCTCATCAAGCTAATCACGGTTATTTGCCCCTCCTCTGAAAAGAGTGAGGGGCGTTTTTTTATCGGCGTCATGCCATCATCTGCCCGGTTACTGAAGACTTTGGCAGCAAGTCGCAATAATTCTGAATCTTTTTGAGAATTTTTCTTATTTAGTGCTTGCAACTTAAATGAGAATGTATATTATTTACATATCGGCGTTAGCAATAACGCCGCTGTTCAGCATCCGGACTCATCATCCGGTGGTGATCTCTCTCATCAAGCTAATCACGGTTGTTTGCCCCTCCTCTGAAAAGAGTGAGGGGCGTTTTTTTGCCGCCCGATAGCACACCGGATACGGCCTCAGCAAAACCACAAAGCGGTTACAGCCAGTGCAGATATCCCTGACTCAGCCGGGTCTCCACCTGAAACACCTGCGACACCCGCTCCGCCGTT
This sequence comes from Bacterioplanoides pacificum, assembly GCF_042648445.1. Taxonomy (NCBI): domain Bacteria; kingdom Pseudomonadati; phylum Pseudomonadota; class Gammaproteobacteria; order Oceanospirillales; family Oceanospirillaceae; genus Bacterioplanoides; species Bacterioplanoides pacificum. The sequence goes on along the minus strand of NZ_JBHRYB010000001.1, from coordinate 88,845 downwards.
AATACCTGATCTGGCGGACCATCCGCCACCAGTTCACCGCAACATAACATAAGCACCCGATCGGCATAACGCAGCGCCAGATTCAGATCGTGTACCACCATCAGGATACTTTTACCGCTTGCCTGCAGCTGCCGTACCCGCTCCAGACACTGTCGCTGATGACGCAGATCCAATGCACTGAGGGGTTCATCCAGTAACCACAGCCGGCTGCCGGGCTGCTGTATCTGAATCCAGCTGCGCGCCAGCTGCGTGCGCTGTTGTTCACCACCAGATAACAACCGCACTTCTTTATCGGCCAGATAACCAATATCCCAGTCTGCCAGTGCCTGCCGGGTGGCCTCACGCAATTGCACCACAGAGGTCGCATGGGCCAGCCCACCCAGCTCCACCACTTCACGCACCGATAACGGAAAACCCATCTGACTGAGCTGTGGTACCAGCGTCACCTGTTGAGCCCAGCGCTGCCGCGTCCAGTGGCGGGTATCGTCACCCGCGAATTGCAGACCGCCGGCCGACGGTAACGACAGGCCCGCCAGCAGTGATAACAGAGTGGATTTGCCCGCCCCGTTGGGCCCTACCAGCATGGTCAGCTGCCCGGCGGGTAACCGGGCTGAGATATTCTGCAGGATCGGCGTGTTACCTTTGCTCAGGCCGAGCTGATCGAGTGTCATCATTATTTCAGCCTCACCAGGACAAACGTCGTTTTTCGCGCAGCAACAAACTGATAAACACCGGTGCGCCCAACAAGGTGGTGACAATACCAATGGGTAATTCTGCCGGTGCCAGGATCGTACGCGCCAGGGTATCCGCCGCTACCAGTAAACAACCACCTATCACCACCGCCAGTGGTAATACCCGCTGGTGAGCAGCACCGGTTAACAAACGGGCGATATGAGGACTGATCAGGCCAACAAAACCAATCACACCACTGGCGGTAACCGCAATGGCGACCATCAACGCCACCCATATTACCGCCCGCCACTGCATGGCATTGACCGAAACCCCCAAAGAGCGGGCTTCCACCTCGCCAAGCAACAACGCATCCAGCTGCCGCAGTCGTTTCGGCCAATACAGCAGCGCGCCGCTCAGCACCACGGCCAACGCCGTAATCCAGTACCAGTTAGCGCCGGACAAACTGCCCAGTGACCAGAAAGTAATCTGGCGTAATGCGCTGTCGCTGGCCATATAAGACAACAAACCAATCAGAGCACTGGCCATCACATTTATCGCAATACCGGCCAGCACCAGAAAACTCATGGCGTGCATGGAAGCACCGCTGAGCCCCATACGCATTACCACCAGCAATGCTAATAAACCACCGGCAAAAGCCATCAGCGGCTGCAACCAGAACGGCAGCGGCGACCAGGAACTGATGACCACAAACAAGGCCGCAGCCACTGCGGCACCACCAGACACACCTATCAGCCCGGGATCCGCCAGCGGATTACGCACCACCCCCTGAATCAATACCCCGGCCCAGGCCAGCGCAGCACCAATCAGAAATGCCATCAGTACCCGGGGCAAACGTATCTGCCACAGAATCAGCTGGCCGGATTCGGATTGCAGCAGCCAGCGAAAATCCTGGCCGCCGGTAACCACTCCGGAAAACACAAACAACAGCGGTAGCACCAGCACTAATGGCAGGATATGCTGGCGGCGAATAACAGCAGACTGGCTCAACAGAAGGACCCATACAGATGAACAAATGGCAGACATTGTGCCACATCGACGATATTGAGGAAGGACAGAGTAAGGGCTTTGAGCATAACGACCAGTCGATTTTTGTCGTACGCCAGGGGCAGCAGCTGCATGTCTATCACAACAGTTGCCCACACCTGGGCATCAACCTGGAGTGGCAGGACGACCAGTTTCTGACCGCCGATGGCACTCTGGTGCAGTGTGCCATGCATGGCGCGCTGTTTTTGATCGACACCGGCCTGTGCATCGCCGGCCCCTGCCAGGGCCAGCGCTTAAAGGTGGTGGAACATCAGCTGCAGGACGGCCGGTTACAGATCCGGCTGTAACCCAGGTTATTCGCTGAGTTCGTTTAAGCCATCACGCAGCGTATCGGCACCGTCTTCCAGTAAATCGGAACCGCGGTCTTTTACCCGGTCGAGCAGCGAATCCGACTTAAACGGATTCGCAAACGGGTCACGATCGTTCATCAGGTTGTACACCACCACACCACCCAGCAGGGCACCAATAATTAATACAATCAGAGTTCGTTTCATCGTTATTCCTTAATTTAAATACGTCCTTACAGTTCAACGTCAATACGACGATCTAGCCGCATTGATTGCTCGGCGAATGTCACCCGGTAGGCCAGCACCTCCACCCCTTGCGCCACGACCTCACGTAAGGTGGCCGCGTATTGCGGGTCAATATGATCAGCCGGGCGCACCCATTCAATACCTTCGTGGCAAACACAAAAACACAACACCGCCCGATAGCCCTGCTGATGTAAAGCCAATAAACGTTTCAGGTGTTTTAAGCCGCGTTCGGTCACCGCGTCCGGGAAACAGCCCAGTCCGGTTTCCTGCTCCAGCAGGGTGACACTTTTAACTTCCACATAAGCCGCTGGCACACCGGCGTTGTCTGGCTGCAATAAAAAATCCAGCCGGCCATCGGCGACTCTTGGCTCCGGCTGAATATCGCCATAGCCCGTCAGCTCAGCGATGTGTTGCCCGGCCAGCGCTTCCGCCACCAGCTGATTCGCCCGGGCGGTGTTGATACAGGCTTTAAAGCGGCCCTGCACCGCGACCCATTCCCAGCTGTAACGGTATTTACGTTTCGGATTATTGGAATCCGATAACCACACCGGCCAGCCGGGTTCAGCACAGTTTTTCATCGATCCGGTATTCGGGCAATGAACCGTTATCTGCTCACCATCCGCTAATTCCACATCAGCCAGAAAGCGCTTATAACGTTTGATTAAGGTGGCCGGAATTAATGCTTGTGGATACTTCATAACGCTCGTGTTTCCAGCCAGTCTGCCAGTCGTTCCACCGCCTGCTTCAGCCGGGGCAGCGCAGTAGTAAAAGCAAAACGCACATGCGTGTTGGCCTGGTACTCGCCAAAGTCCACCCCCGGAGTAAAGGCCACACCAGTGGCTTGTAACGCTTCGGCACAAAACGCCAGACTGTTATCGGTGAAGCGACTGGCGTCAGCGTAAATATAAAACGCACCTTCGGGTACTACCGGAATCTCAAAGCCCAGCTGTGGCAGGGCATCCAGCAGATAGTCGCGACGCTGTTGTAACTCCTGGCGGCGTTGCTCATAAATAACCATGGCCTCATCATCAAATGCTGCCAGCGCCGCAAACTGAGCAGGCGTTGGCGGTGCCAGAAAAAAGTTCTGCGCCAGCGTATCCAGAGTTGGCACCCAGCTTTCCGGGACCACACACCAACCCAGCCGCCAGCCGGTCATGCCAAAAAATTTGGAAAAGCTGTTTAACACCACCGCATCATCTGCCACCGACAGTACCGTTTGCGCCGGTGCGCCGTAATTCAGCCCCTGATAAATTTCATCCACCCACAGCTCACCCTGGCCAAACTGCGCACGCTTCTGGCGTACTTTTGCCGCCAGAGCCGACAATTCATCGGAGCTTAATACCGTGCCGGTCGGATTAGCCGGACTGGCAACCAGTGCGACCTTGGTAGATGCCTGCCAGTGTTGCTCCAGATGATCCGGGGTTAACTGATATTTGCTGTGCGGGCCACAGGCCACCAGCTGACCGTGTGCCTCAAAGGTACGGGCAAAATGGCGATTACAGGGGTAACCCGGATCAGCCAGCAACATGCGGTCATTCACTTCCAGCCGCGCAGCACTGAGTAACAACAAGGCACCGGAGGCACCCGGAGTCAGAACAATGCGGCTGGCGCTGATGCTGACACCAAAACGCTGCTGATAATAACCGGCGATTTTTTCGCGCAGTTGCGGCAATCCCAGTGACGGTGTGTATTTGGTTTGCCCGGCGCGCATGGCAGCCACCGCCGCATCCACCATAGGTGCAGCAGTGGCAAAATCCGGCTCGCCCACTTCCAGGTGAATAATATCCCGGCCGGCCGCTTCCAGCGCCTGGGCTTCGGCCAGAATCGCCATCACCTGAAATGGCTGTATTTCCTGACCACGTTTTGTTGTATCTGTCATGCCAAGGGACTACTTTAACCAATGAAATTATTGTGCAGTAAACCCGGAATCTTGCACGAATACGCCGGGCAGGCGACGCATTGTGCCAGAAGTAAACCGGACCGTAATCAAATTAGCGTCATAAAGAGTTGGCGCCGCCAGTGTTATCTGCTAATTTCCCCCGCTTGTCATTTGGAGCGCCCCCGGCGCATGGACTTGAATTGCCGATTGTCCGGCTAACCAGGTGAGGCTGTATAACCATGCCAGATATTAAAGAATTTGCTCTGACCAACTTCACCCCTTACGAGGTGTCGGAAGGTGAAGAATATATGAGCGATGCTCAGCTGGAGCACTTCACCAGCATTCTCCGCAACTGGAAGCAGGAGTTGATGGAAGAAGTTGATCGCACCAAAGAGCACATGCAAACCGAACTCAACAACTACGCTGACCCGAATGATCGTGCCAGCCAGGAAGAAGAGTTCAACCTGGAACTGCGTGCCCGTGACCGTGAGCGCAAACTGATTAAGAAGATCGACAAAACTCTCGATCTGATTGACTCCGGCGACTACGGCTATTGCGATGCCTGTGGTGTGGAAATCGGCATTCGTCGTCTGGAAGCCCGCCCAACCGCCGATTTATGTATCGACTGTAAAACCCTGGCGGAAATCAAAGAGAAACAACTGGGTCTCTGATTCTGATCTGACCGTCGGCAGGGACTGCTTTCCCCCTGCCGATGTGTCTTGCCGCTGTTATGTCTGTCACTCCTGCTTATACCGGTCGTTTTGCTCCCTCCCCCACCGGTGCATTACATTTTGGTTCTTTGCTGGCCGCGTTAGCCAGTTATCTCGATGCCCGCAGCCATCAGGGCCGCTGGTTAGTCCGTATCGAAGACCTTGATCCGCCACGCGAAGACCCCCGCGCCGCCAGTCAGATCCTGCACATTCTGGAAGCTTATCAGCTGCACTGGGATGGCGAGGTGCGTTATCAGAGCCAGCGTCAGCCGGCCTACCAGCAGGCACTGGAACAACTGATTGAACAACAACGGGCGTTTCCCTGCGCCTGCTCGCGTAAACAACTCGCCGGCCGTTTGCATCTGGGCCGCTGTGTCGTGCCGGCCGCGCAACAGCAGCAACAGGATTTTGCCTGGCGTTTTGCCAGCGGCCGCGGCCGCTGTTGTTTTGATGACGCCTTACAGGGTCATTATTGCGAACAACTGGAACAGCACATTGGCGACTTTGTGGTGAAACGCCGTGATGGCCCCTGGTCGTATCAGCTGGCGGTAGTGGTCGACGACGCCGACCAGCAGATCAGCCATGTGGTACGCGGCATTGACCTGATCGACTCCACCATCCGCCAGCATTGCCTGCAGCAGGCACTGGGCTACCAGCAGCCACATTACGCCCATATTCCGGTAGCACTGGAAGCCAACGGCCAGAAGCTGAGCAAACAGAACCTGGCGCAACCGCTGTTGCCCGATGACTCTGGCAATACGCTGTGGCTGGCACTCGACTGGCTGCAACAGGCACCGCCGGCAACGCTGAAAAACGCCGGCAACCAGGCCGTGATTGACTGGGCCATCGACCACTGGCAGTTAACCGCGTTACAAGGCCTGCGCCAGCAACCGGCCCCCGCCGGGCGGCAGCGCGCCAGCAATCAGCTACATCCGCCCGGCTGATCAGCAACATCAGAGCAGGTCGGTCGTTGCTGCCATTCGGCGTCGTTACGGAGTGTGCTACTCTGCGCCGTTGACTCATCTGGCTGACACGGAACTGCCCGTATGTACGATTACCGCCTCGGCTTATTGCTGCTGATTGGCATCTACCTGTTTTCTCCCATCATGATGGACTGGTGGCTGGACGCCAAAGGCGCCTGGTACCGGCCATTTGCTATCTGGCTGCTGCTGATCGGCCTGTATATCTGGATGAATATGAAGCGGGGTGACGATGAGCTTTAGTCTGGGTCAGCTGGGGCTGATTATTTTTGCTTACCTCAGCGCACTATTCACCACCGCCTACGCGGTTGAACGTAACTGGGTGCCACGACGCTGGGTGCGCCATCCACTGGTGTACGTATTATCGCTGGGGGTCTATGCCAGCGCCTGGGCCTTTTATGGTTCGGTTGGTCTGGCCAATCAGTACGGTTACGGTTACCTGGCGTATTATCTGGGGATTTCCGGCGCCTTTGTGATGTCGCCGATTCTGCTGCGGCCGTTGCTGAATATCAGCCGTATCTACCAGCTCAGTTCGTTAGCCGATTTATTAGCCTTTCGTTATCGCTCACGCCTGGCCGGTACGCTGGTCACCCTGTTTATGCTGGCGGTGGTGATCCCGATGCTGACGTTACAGGTCACCGCCATCGCCGATACCCTGCATATCCTTAACAGCGACTGGAAAGCGCCACAGCTGGCGTTTGGTTTCTGCGTCATCATGATTGTATTTGCGGTGTTGTTTGGTGCCCGTCATGTGTCCCCCCGGGAAAAACACGAAGGCCTGGTACTGGCACTGGCGTTTGAGTCGCTGCTGAAGTTATCCGCCATCCTGATCCTGGCCGGTGTGGCGTTATACGGTGTGTTTGCCGAAGTTGGCGGACTGGAATCCTGGCTCACCGAACACCAGGATCGCCTTAACCAGCAGGTCACCTTACAGGAAGGGCCGTGGCGGACGTTATTGCTGGTGTTTTTTGCCGCCGCGGTAGTCATGCCACACATGTTTCACGTTGCCTTTACCGAAAACGTCAACGGCCATGCATTGCAACCCGCCAGCTGGGGCTTCCCGCTGTTTCTGCTGCTGATGGCAATGGCGGTGCCCCCGATCTTATGGGCCGGGGTCTATCTTAACATTGATCTGCCGGCGGAATATTACGCCCTTGGCATTGGTATGCAGCTGGAATCACCGTTTCTGGTGGTATTAACCTTCCTTGGGGGCCTCGCCGCCGCATCCGGCATCATTATTGTTATTACCATTGCGATGGCTGCCATGTTACTCAACCATGTGGTATTGCCGTTACACAAACCCAGCCCTCGGGCCGACTTTTACCGCTGGTTGTTATGGGTGCGACGGTCGTTAATCGCCGCCATTCTGCTGCTGGCGTACGGCTTTTATGCGCTGGTGGGCGCCGACCTCGACCTCAACCGCCTGGGGCTGCTGGCGTTTGTCGCTGCGTTGCAGTTTTTACCCGGCGTATTAGGGCTGCTGTATTGGCCACGCTCTAACCGCAAAGGCTTTTTATCAGGCCTGATCGCCGGCATTTTATGCTGGTTATACACCCTGTTATTGCCGTTTTCGGAACTGGCGCTGGGCTGGCAGGTACCGCTGCCGTTACCGGCGGTGGATGAAAGTAACTGGCACCTGGCGGCACTGACCTCATTCGCCGCCAATATCACCTTGTTTGTTGTGATCAGCCTGGCAACCCGACAAAAACCATCGGAAGTATCCGCCGCCGAAGCCTGCTCCATCGACACCGTGTCACGACCGTCACGACGACCACTGATTGCCGGTAATTCCAACGACGTGATTGTGTCACTGAGCAAACCGCTGGGGCGTTACGTCGCTGAACGTGAGGTGTATCAGGCGCTGGCCGACCTTGATCTGCCATCCTACGAAGACCGGCCTTATGCCTTGCGCCGCCTGCGCGCCCGGCTGGAGGCCAACCTGTCGGGGCTGATGGGGCCGACAGTGGCACACGATATTATCGGCCGTTATCTGCCGTTCCAGGAAAATGCCGAGCTGAGCGAAGACATTTACCAGATCGAACAACGGCTGGAAGGTTTTCATGACCGCCTCAGTGGTCTGGCCGGCGAGCTGGATAATCTGCGCCGCTACCACCGCCAGACCCTTGAGCGCCTGCCGATTGGCGTCTGCTCTCTGGCCGACGATGGCGAAATCCTGATGTGGAATCAGGCGATGCAGGACCTGACCCGCATCGACTCTCGCCGCGTCAGTGGTTCTCACCTCGATCGTCTGTCCGCACCCTGGCAATCGTTACTGAGTGATTTTGTCGCCAGCGACAAAATGCACGAACACAAAAAACGCATCGAAGTGGATGCCCGGCCACGCTGGTACAGCCTGCACAAAGCGCTGATCCAGCCCAGTGGCGGGCAACCCGGCGGTATTGTGGTGCTGATGGAGGATCAGACCGAAACCCAGATTCTCGAAGAAGAACTGATGCACAGCGAGCGGCTGGCTTCTATTGGCCGCCTGGCAGCCGGGGTGGCTCACGAAATCGGCAACCCGATTACCGGTATCGATGGCCTGGCACAACTGATTCGTTACGAAACCGATAACCCCGAACTGCAGGAAATGGCTGACCAGATTCAGGAACAAACCCGCCGGGTAACCCGTATCGTGCAGTCACTGATGAACTTTTCCCACGCCGGCCATCACTCCACCGAACACGAGGCCGTGGAAGTCAGTCATTGCATCGATGAGGCCATGCAGCTGCTGCGCCTGAGTAAACGCAGCCAGGACATTGAATTTATCAATCAGTGCCCGGCCGAACTGCAGCTGTTAGGCGATGCCCAGCGTCTGGTACAGGTGTTTGTTAACCTGCTCAGTAATGCCCGCGATGCCAGCCAGCCGGGCGACCAGATCCGGGTGACAGCAGAAGCCGACGAACATCAGGTGGTGTTACGTATCACCGACCAGGGCCACGGTATCCCGGCGGATAAACTGGATCATATTTTTGAACCGTTTTTCACCACCAAAGAGGTGGGGTCCGGCACCGGGCTGGGGCTGGCACTGGTGTACAGCATTATCGAAGAACACTATGGCCATATCGCGATCGAAAGTCCGGTAGCCGAAGGGCGCGGAACCTGTGTTAAAGTCAGCCTGCCGCGTTATAACCAAACAGAAGAAGTGGATACCTCTGCATGAGCCAGATTTTAGTCGTTGAAGATGAGTCCATCATCCGCCTGACCCTGCGACGTTTGTTGCAGCGTCATCACCATGAGGTGACGGATGTGGATAACCTCGATGATGCCAAAGCCCAGGACTTCAGTGCTTACGACCTGATTATCAGCGACTTACGACTGCCAGGTGGTGATGGTACGGAACTGATTGAACTGGCCGGTAACACCCCGGTACTGATCATGACCAGCTATGCCAGCCTGCGTTCTGCGGTCGATGCCATGAAAATGGGGGCGGTGGACTACATCGCCAAACCCTTCGACCACGATGAAATGATCCTGGCAGTGGAACGTATTCTGAAAGAGTCCCGGCTGGCCAGCAACCAGGACGACAACAACAGCCGCCTGCAACAGGAAGTCAGCAAAGAATATCCGGTCAGCGGCATTATCGGCAGCTGCGAACCTATGTTGCTGCTGTTTAAAAAAATCAGCAAAGTAGCCCGCACCGATGCCACCGTACTGATCCAGGGCGAATCCGGTACCGGTAAAGAGCTGGTGGCCCGGGCGCTGCACAAACAGAGCCGGCGTGCCGAGGCGGCGATGATTTCGGTAAACTGCGCCGCGATTCCGGAAACCCTGATCGAATCGGAGCTGTTTGGCCATGAAAAAGGCGCCTTTACCGGCGCCACCGCACAACGCCAGGGACTGGTGGAGGCCGCCGATGGTGGCACCCTGTTTCTGGATGAAATCGGTGAACTGCCGCTGGAAGCTCAGGCACGACTGTTACGGGTATTACAGGAAGGTGAAATCCGCCGCGTTGGTTCAGTTCAGAGCCAGAAGGTCAATGTCAGGCTGGTCGCAGCCACCCACCGCAACCTGAAGGAACTGGCCAGCAAAGGCGAATTCCGCGAAGACCTGTACTACCGTCTGAACGTGGTTGAACTGCATCTGCCGCCACTGCGCGAACGTGGTAACGATGTGATCGAACTGGCCCAGGCGATGCTGACCCGGGCATGCGATAAAATGGAACAGCCGGCCATGACCTTCAGCGCCGATGCGCTGGAAACCATCCGCCTGTACCACTGGCCAGGTAACGTGCGCGAGCTGGAAAACGCCGTTGAGCGGGCCGTCATTCTGGCCGATGAAGGTGAACCCATCGCGGCTGAATTTCTCGGCCTGGATACCTCCGGCGACCGTTATGTCAGCCAGACACTGCAGGAGAACCTGTTACAAAGTGAACCCTACAGCGCTGCCGATCCACAGCAGGAACAGGGCGACCTGTCACTCGACGACTACTTTGTCCACTTTGTACTGGAAAACGAAGCCAGCATGACGGAAACCGATCTGGCGCGGAAGCTCGGCATCTCACGTAAAAGCCTGTGGGAACGACGCCAGCGCCTGGGTATCCCGAGAAAGAAAGGTAACAAATAGTGTAACCCTCAGGGTTACACTGCACGCCAAATCCGTCATTACACGCCACTCAAGGTAACATCCAAACGGGCCAGGGCTTGCCCGTCCTGCCTTAACCTTAAGTCAAAGAACGCTAACCTACTGTTTTAAAAGGATTTTTACCTTTTATATCAAAAATTGGCATGCTAATCGCTTTATATAAATCACAAGACACTGACGACTGAGCACTCAATAACAATAAAAAAGTCTCAGACGCGTGTTCAAACAATAATAAGCCCAATAATAAAAATAAAACGGGCGAAAGAGTTTGAAAAATAATAATAACAGCCCCGACTCACTGATAGCTGATTCCTTTGTTCGCTCCCCAGGGCGTGGCCAAAGCAATCAGCTTTCTTATATCTGCTCGATGCAAAATCTCCCCTGACTACCAGCTGCTGGTAAATATCCTGCACTCCTCCCCTGCACGTCTTCTCCGCCAAGCATGCAACATCAGGCTTAGTAACATCACGACGACCTGACTAACCGGCAACCTGTTACGCCACACACGCGTTGTTACCTCAGGGAGCAAAACTACGTAACACTTTAGTCTCAGAACAGCTAAAACCGCTTATGCATTTCAGCAAACCATTGATTTTAAAGGATTTTTAATAATTGGCACGACAACTGCTTTATACAGTTCACGACAAGCGGACCAGAATAAAAATAATTGTCCCTATTGCCGTAACAACGACAGGCATCAATAAAAATAACAAAGCCTGCAGCAGGACACCCCAGACAATAATAATAACCGGGGTGGTGATCAGCTAAGTCTGAGCACTTGTGAGTTCATTGTTTTGAGCAGACTGTTCAGTCTGACAAAATAACAATAACAACGGCCTGAGCCGGTGACTCAAAACAATGAACTTATTCCTCTTTATCCCCCCGCACTGAAACGCCAAACACCCATCACCGCCAACTGTTTAGCCGGCAACCGATGATCACAGCCGTGCCGTTCGCTGCCCGGAAATAAACAGCCACAACAACCGCTTTCCGGAGCGGACACAACACCAGTCACAACACCAGTCACAACACCAGTCACAACACCAGTCACAACACCAGTCACAACACCAGTCATGACACTCCGGCCGTTGCATACACCTGGACTTTACAATTCGTTACCTCTGTTACCTTTTTGTTACTTTGGCACTCCAGTGGTAACACTTTGGTCGAAACACACGGTAACAACCATTCGGTCAGATTTTGTAAGTTATTGAAAAATAAAGAAAAACAAAAACTGGCACGGCTTCTGCTTTAAACAACTCAGACAGGATGCAACGAACAATAAAAATAACAAAACAATAACAACAGCATCCAATGTCAGCGGCACAAAATAAAAATAACAATTTGCCGTCAGCAGACCACTAACAATAACAACAGGTCTGACGTTATGAATTTATTGTTTTGGATGACCAGCCGTTTGTGCTGTGAACAATAAGAAAAATAAAGGGCCCTGAGCGCCTGTTTATGCAAAACAATAAATTCTCCCTGTTACCTCTGTTCAGCAACCGCTGACAGCCCGGGACAATAAAAATAACAAACACGGGACTCGGAAAGCCGCAAAAGCGGCTTTTTTGCTGTTTAACGCTGCAGAAACCCGCAATTACCACCCCTTATGTTTATTTGCCACCGGGGAACCGTTACACTCAGCCGCTTTCATCGAACAACCAGAAAAGAGACACCTTGAGCCGGTTAAACAAACTGATCAGCCCGTTATCCCGCCTCTGGGGTAACAAGGAAGATCCGGCAGCGGATCGCACCCGGTTACAGATTATTCCCCGGGATGAGCACACTATCAGCCGCAGCAACATCAGCGAAAACGCGCTGAAGGTGCTGTATCGCCTGAATAAGGCCGGGCACCAGGCATTTCTGGTAGGCGGTGGCGTGCGCGACAACCTGATGGATCTGCACCCGAAAGACTTCGATGTCGCCACCGACGCGACGCCGGAACAGGTCAACAAGCTGTTTCGCAATTCCCGTTTAATCGGCCGCCGTTTCAAACTGGTTCACGTGGTATTTGGTCGCGATGTGATTGAGGTCGCAACCTTCCGCGCCCCGCCAGCAGGCGAACACTCAAGCAAGGTCGCTGCCACCGGCGATCAGGGTATGATCCTGCGCGACAACGTTTACGGCAACAAAGATCAGGACGCCATGCGTCGTGACTTCACCATCAATGCGTTGTATTACGATATCGCCGATTTCAGCGTTCACGCCTATGCCGGTGGCTGGCAGGATATGCAACAGCGCCAGATACGCCTGATTGGTGATCCACAGACCCGTTACCGCGAAGATCCGGTGCGGATGCTGCGGGCGATCCGTTTTGCGGTAAAGCTGGACTTCGAAATCGAAGCCGGCACCGCGGCGCCGATTCCGACCATGGCCCCCCTGCTGCTGCAGATCCCGGCGGCACGGATGTTCGAAGAAGTGCTGAAACTGTTTTTACACGGTCGTGCACTCGACACCTTCCGTATGTTGCGGCAGTACAATTTATTCGAACCGTTATTCCCGGCGACCGAGCAATGCCTGCGCGATGATCCTCAGGCGTTAACTATGGTGGAAAACACCATGCGTAACACCGATGCCCGCATTCGCCGCGGCAAATCGGTGACGCCGTATTTCTTCTTCGGCTCACTGCTGTGGCCGGTAGTGCAACGTGTGCAGCGCGAGTTTGAAGCCCAGGGTGTTGCTCCTCACCCGGCCCTGCATCAGGCCGCCGACCGGGTCATTGCACAACAGGCCAAATGCACCTCCATCCCCAAACGCTTTTCGATTCCGATGCGGGAAATCTGGGAAATGCAGCTGCGCCTGCCAAAAACCCGTTCCCGACGGGTACACGAGCTGGCGCAACACCCGCGCTTCCGTGCCGCCTACGACTTTGTGTTGTTACGCGAACAGTCCGGTGAAAACCTCGATGGCCTGGGCGACTGGTGGACACATTACCAGGAACAGAATCCGCTGCCAGAGAACAGCTCACAACACCAGCGCGACCACCACCCGGACGGTGAAAAACGCCGCCGCCGGCCCAACCGCCGCCGTAAACCACGCAGTCAGCGTCCGGACTGATGACCCGTTGTTACATCGGCCTGGGCGCCAACCTGAACGACCCGGAACAGCAGATCCGCAGCGCGCTGGCGTTTCTGCGCCAGTTGCCGGATTGCCGCCTGACCGCGGTTTCATCACTGTATGGCAGTAAACCGCTGGGGCCACAGGATCAGCCGGACTTTCTCAATGCCGTTGCCGGCCTGGAAACTTCGCTACCGCCACTGGCGCTGCTGGATACGCTGCAACAACAGGAGCTGGATCAGGGCCGGGTACGCAAACGTCACTGGGGGGAGCGCAATATCGATCTGGATATACTGCTCTACGGCGACCTTCAGCTGCGCAGCGAGCGTCTTAACCTGCCGCACCACGAAATGCATAAGCGCAGTTTTGTGATTGTTCCACTGGCCGAAATCGCCCCGCAGCTGCAGTTGCCCGATGGCCGCTACCTGACTGAACTGACAGCCGAATTTGATGGTGAATTACAGCGCCTGAAAAGCCTGTCAGATTGCCTCTGAAGCGCTGTCACAGACACACAAATTATTGACAAGACGCCCACAATCCGCACCATACGCCCTCACGATAAAGTCCGCACTGGCGGATAAACCGGAGAAAATGTCATGAAATCCATCAGCATTCCTGCCCTCAAACAACGCAAAGCAGAACACCAGAAATTCGCTGTGTTAACCGCTTACGACGCGACCTTCGCCGAAGTTGCGGCCGACGCCGGCGTTGAAGTTCTGCTGGTTGGTGATTCGCTGGGAATGGTATTGCAGGGCAAGGACAGCACACTGCCGGTCAGCATTGATGAAATGGCCTACCACACCGAAATGGTCGCCCGCGGCAACGCTCGTGCACAAACCCCGGCACTGGTGATGACAGACCTGCCGTTTATGAGTTATGGCACTCTGGAGCAGGGTCTGGAAAGTGCCCGCAAAGTTATGCAGGCCGGTGCACAGCTGATCAAAATTGAAGGCGATGAATGGCTGATTCCGCTGATCGAATCACTGTCGCAGCAGGGTGTACCTGTGTGTGCTCATTTAGGGTTAACCCCTCAGGCGGTGAATAAGCTGGGGGGATACAAGGTACAGGGGCGGGATGAAGCAAAAGCCGATGCCATGGTGCAACATGCACTGCGCCTGGAAGCCGCCGGCGCTGACCTAATCCTGCTAGAATGTGTCCCCAGCGAGCTGGGCAAACGCATCACCGATGCCGTCCAGGTACCTGTGATTGGCATTGGAGCCGGCGCAGACACCGACGCTCAGGTACTGGTGGTGTACGACATGCTGGGCATGAACACAGGTTACGTGCCTAAGTTTGTGAAAAACTTTATGACCGATGGCCGCACCATTGCCGAAGCCATCCAGGCTTATGCCGAGCAGGTCAAACAAGGCGAATTCCCCGGTAACGAACACGGCTTTGCCTGATAAGGAAACAACATCATGAAGACTGTGCATACCATTCAGCAATTGCGTCAGCAGGTGCTGGCTGCCCGTCAGGCCGGTAAAACCATCGGTTTTGTCCCCACGATGGGTAATCTGCATACCGGACATATCAGCCTGATCGATCGGGCGAAGGCCGATCAGTGTTTCACCGTTGCCAGCATTTTTGTTAATCCGCTGCAGTTCGATGACAAAAACGACCTGAGCCGCTACCCACGCACCCTGCCTCAGGATCAGCAGCAACTGGAAGCCGCAGGCTGCGACCTGCTGTTTGCTCCGGACGTCGATGAGATGTACCCCAATGGTCAGGACGAACAAAGCATCGTCCATGTGCCGGTGGTATCTGAAGGTCTGTGTGGTGATAGCCGCCCGGGTCACTTTGACGGTGTCTCAACCGTGGTCAGCAAACTGTTTAATCAGGTGTTACCCGACAACGCCTACTTTGGCGAAAAAGATTTTCAGCAGGTTGCGGTGATCCGCAAAATGGTGGCCGATCTGTGTATGCCGGTCACTGTGATCGCGGTTCCCACCGCCCGGGCGGAAGATGGCCTGGCACTCAGCTCCCGCAACGGTTACCTGAGCGCCGAAGAACGCCAGCAGGCACCGGGGTTGCATCAAACGCTGCAGGAGATAGCCACAGCGCTCAGCCAGGGCAGCACACTGGAACACTGCATTCAACAGGCTGGTGAACGCCTTGGCCAGCGCGGCTTACGCCCCGATTATCTGGAAGTACGCCACGCCGATAGCCTGCAACCACTGACCTCAGAGCAGCTGCAGACAGACTTGCCAACAAATTTTTCTGTGGTCGTTTTAGGCGCGGCTTTCCTCGGCAGCGCACGCCTGATTGATAATATTCAGGTGACATTGAATCAGGCGATTGAATGAGGCATACTTGCGCGCCTTGCGCCAATGAGGCCAAGAATTGAACAATTCCGGAGTCCCAGAACCCGGTAGCAGAAGCTGACCACAGGGTCGGAAAACAAGGTTCTGTGACGAAGAATCGTCCGAACAGCAAAGAAAGGGTTTACCATGCAAACCATCATGCTCAAAGCCAAGCTGCATCAGGCCCGGGTGACACACTCGGTGCTGAACTACGAAGGTTCTTGCGCCATTGACGGAAAATTGCTGGATCTCGCTGGAATGCGCGAGTTTGAACAGATCCAGATCTATAACATTGATAATGGCAAACGTTTCACCACCTATATTATTCGTGGCGAAGACGACTCCGGTATAATTTCGGTCAATGGTGCGGCGGCACATATGGCCGACGTCGGTGATCGTATTATCATCTGTGCCTACGGCAACTATGATGAAAACGAACTGGCGACCTTTAAGCCAAAAATGGTGTACATCAATGAAGATAACACCGTAAGCCATACCAGTTTCGATATTCCGGTTCAGGTTGCTTAATTCCTGAGCGCACGCAATATCGACAAAAACGCCGCTTTGCGGCGTTTTTTTTGGCCGCGATTCACAACCCCGGCGCGCCTCCTTATACTCCCTGCTGATTGTTACCGTTTTACCCGCCGGTCCACTGCCGGCCAACCAACAGGGAATACAGCCTATGACCGGCGCCAGCCTTACCCGAACCACCGCCTGGAACGCCTTGGCGCAACACTATCAGGATATTCAGGGTCAGCACATGCGCGACTGGTTCGCCACCGATGCCAATCGTTTTGAGCGCTTTCACCTGCAGGCTGCGGGGCTGAATCTCGATTATTCAAAAAACCGCATCACCGCAGAAACCATGAAGCTGCTGCAGCAACTGGCGCGAGCACGCGATTTGCCGGGTCAGATCGACAGCATGTTCAGCGGCGAAGCGATTAACCGCAGTGAAAAACGACCGGTATTACACACCGCACTGCGTAACTTCGGTAACCGGGAAGTTCTGGTGGACGGCGTTGATGTGATGCCGGAAGTGCGCCATACCATGCAACGTATGGAAGAGTTCTGCTGGAAAATCCGCCGTAATCAGTGGCGCGGCTTTAATAATCAGCCGTTTACCGATGTGGTATCGATTGGTATCGGCGGCTCGTTCCTCGGCCCGAAACTGGCCTCCAGTTCGCTCAAGCCTTATTGGGACAGCGGCCTGAATATTCATTATCTGGCCAATATCGACGGCACCCATATCACCGAAATTCTGAAACGGCTGAACCCGGCCACCACGTTATTTATTGTGCAGTCGAAATCATTCGGCACTCAGGAAACGTTAAAAAATGCCCTCGCCTGCCGCGAGTGGTTTCTGAATAACGGCGGCACTGAAGCCGATCTGCCGAAACACTTTACCGCGGTCTCTTCCAATGTCGCCAAAGCGCTGGAATTCGGCATTGCGGAAGAAAATATTTTCCCCATGTGGGACTGGGTCGGAGGTCGTTATTCGCTGTGGTCTGCCATTGGTCTGCCACTGGCTCTGGCGATTGGCATCGACAATTTCCGCGATATGTTACGCGGAGCTTACGACATGGATGAACACTTCCGTAGCGCCCCGATCGAACAGAATATGCCGATCACCATGGCCTTGCTGGGGCTGTGGTACGTCAACTTTTTTGGCGTTAACTCACACGCCATTCTGCCCTACGACCATTACCTGCGCTCGCTGCCCGCCCATCTGCAGCAGCTGGATATGGAGAGTAATGGTAAATCGGTCACCATCGACGGCTACCAGGTGGATTATCACACCGGCCCTGTGATCTGGGGAGGCGTGGGCACCAATGGCCAGCATGCGTTCCACCAGCTGCTACACCAGGGCACCCATTTTTCGCCGTGTGACTTTATTATGCCGATGTGCAGCCATAACCCGATCGATAACTTCCACGCCATGCTGGTGTCCAACTGCCTGAGCCAGAGCCAGGCACTGCTACAGGGTAAATCGGAAGAGGAAGCCGTGGCGGAGCTGATGGCAGCCGGCATGAGTAAAGCGGAAGCGATTGTCACCGCACCACAAAAAGTTATTCCCGGTAACCGCCCGAGCAACACCCTGTATTTCCCGAAATCCAAGCCCCATACCGTCGGTGCACTGATTGCTCTGTACGAACACAAAGTCGCGGCTCAGGGGTTCTTATGGGGCGTCAACTCGTTCGACCAGTGGGGTGTGGAACTGGGCAAACAGCTGGGCAGTAAGGTGTTATCCGCCCTCGAAGGCGAAGACATACCACAACACTTTGATGGTTCCACCAACGGCCTGGTGCGTGCCTTTCACGACATGCAGAATCTGCTTTAGCGTGCCCAAACTGAATAACAGCCAGACGGATGCCAGCGTTCGTCTATATCCGCTGCTGGTTTCGGAGTAAAATGGCGACTCTTTTATGTTCCGCAGCAGGGTCCGGCATGACTTATACCGCCTCCTTCCATGCCATCGAATGGCATAACCAACAATTGCATCTGCTGGACCAGCGCCACCTGCCGCATCAGCATCAGACTCTGAGTTACAACAGCGCAGCCGCAGTCGCCGATGCAATTCGCGCTATGGTGGTGCGTGGTGCCCCGGCGATTGGTATTGCCGCGGCTTACGGTTATGCCCTGGATGCACTGGCCGGACGCGACTTACAACACGCCTACCGGGTTCTGGCTGAATCCCGCCCAACGGCGGTTAACCTGTTCTGGGCATTAGAGCGGATGGCGGCGCTGAGCAGTCAGGATCCTCATGTACTGGTCGCTGAAGCGCGTCAGATTCACGCCGAAGACATTCAGGCGAACCTCGCCATGGGGCAGTTTGGCGCCGCCCTGATTAGCGAAGGGTCAGCGGTTTATACCCATTGCAACACCGGTGCACTGGCTACCGGTGGTCATGGTACGGCACTCGGAGTGATCCGCAGCGCTTATCAGGATGGTCGCCTGCAACAGGTGTACGCCGGAGAAACCCGGCCCTGGTTACAGGGCGCACGGTTAACCGCCTGGGAGCTGATGCAGGATAAGATTCCGGTGAAGCTGGTATGTGACGGTGCCGCGGCTCAGTTGTTCCGCCAGGGCGGCATCAGCTGGGTGATTGTCGGCGCCGATCGTATCGCCGCCAATGGTGATACCGCCAACAAAATTGGTACCTACAGCCTGGCGGTACTGGCCAGACAACATGGCATTAAAGTGATGGTTGCGGCCCCCACCACCACATTCGATTTAACCCTCAGCAGCGGCGCGGATATTCCGATTGAGCAACGCCCGGCCGATGAAGTCACCCACCTGAACGGCCAGCCAATCGCGCCAGCCGGTTGTGATGCCATCAACCCGTCGTTTGACGTTACCCCCGCCGGAATGATCGATGCCATCGTCACCGAAAAGGGCCTGATCCTGGAACCCAGCCGCGAAACCGTCGCCATGTTGTTCGCCCGTTAAGGCCAGCCGCTATGACTCAATTTGCCTACGACATCAATGATTTTAACCTGGCCGCCACTGAGCTATGCCGCTACGGCCGGACGCTGTATCAGCGCGACTGGTCACCGGCCACCAGCTCCAACTATTCCATTCGCCTGAATGACCACTGCTGCGCCTTAACCAGCTCGGGCAAACACAAAGGCGAACTGACAGCGGACGATATCCTGGTGGTTGACCTGGATGGCCAGCCACTGCCCCACCCACAACATAAAGTCGACGCCAGACCGTCGGCTGAAACCCTGCTGCATACTCAGCTGTACCGCCGCGACCCGGCGATCGGGGCGGTGTTACATACCCATTCCGCCACCGCAGTGGTGTTATCACAGCTGTGGCCTGAAGACGTTTTAACGTTACAGGGCTGGGAGCTGCAGAAGGCATTTGCCGGAGAAACCAGCCACGAACACCCGGTCGCCATACCGCTGTTTGCCAATGATCAGAATATCGACCGTCTGGCCACCGCAGTGGAACAACGGATGGCGCAACAGGGCCAGGGGCACGCTTATCTGATCCGCGGACACGGGGTCTATACCTGGGGCAAAAACATCAGCGAATGTTTCCGCCATCTGGAAGCACTGGAACATTTATTGGGATATCAGTTACAGCTGTTACAGCTGCAGCAACCCATTGGCACGAACAACAAGTGAGAGCAAGCGCGTGAGTGAGATCCGTATTTATACCGAAACCGATATGACCAACTTGTTGTTTACCAGCGACAATAAAAAACGCATTGCTGAACGACTGCAGCCACTGGGGATTCGCTACGAACAATGGCAAACCGCAGATGCCCTCAGCGCCGGCGCCGACAGCGAGCAGGTGATGGCAGCCTATCAGCCGGATATCGATCGCCTCAAAGCCGAAGGCGGCTACCAGACGGTCGACGTTATCAGCCTCACAGCCGATCACCCGCAAAAAGATGAATTACGGCAGAAGTTTTTAAGCGAACATACCCACAGCGAAGATGAAGTGCGTTTTTTTGTCGCTGGTCAGGGGCTGTTTACTCTGCATCTGGAAGGCAAAGTGGTGGAAATATTATGTACCGCCGGCGATCTGATCAGTGTGCCGGCCAATACCCGCCACTGGTTTGATATGGGACCAGAGCCTGAATTTATTGCCATTCGCCTGTTTAATAATCCACAGGGCTGGGTGGCAGAATATACCGGCAGTGATATTGCCAGCCATTACAACCGCCTGGAAGATTAATCCACCCGGAAGCTATCATGCCGTCTTTTTCTCAGATAAAACTGATCCTCACCGATATCGAAGGCACCACCTCGTCGATTGCCTTTGTTAAAGAGGTGTTGTTTCCTTATGCTGCAGAGCACCTGCCGCAGTTTATCCGCGACCACCAACAGCAAGCCGACGTCCGGCAACAGTTACAGGCCACTGCCGAGCTGGTCCGGCAACAGTCCGGCCAGTCCATCGACGACGACCTGCATGCGTTAACGCAACAGCTGCTGGCCTGGATCCGCGCCGACGTTAAAGCCACTCCTCTGAAAGCGCTGCAGGGCATGATCTGGCAGCAGGGTTATGAAACGGCTGCCTATCAGGCTCATATGTATGCCGATGCCACCCATCAGCTGCGCCAGTGGCATGCTCAGGGCATTCCGCTGTACGTTTATTCCTCCGGGTCGGTGCAGGCACAAAAGCTGTTTTACGGATACAGCCAGGATGGTGATTTATTGCCACTGTTCAGTGGCCATTTTGACACCAGCGTCGGTAATAAACGGGAAGCACAGTCCTACCGCAACATTCTTGCCTGGCTGCAACAAACACACGATATCGACGCGGCCAATATCCTGTTTTTATCCGATATCGAACAGGAACTGGATGCCGCCGCCGACTGCGGCATGCAAACCTGCTGGCTGGTACGCGATGAACAGCCGGCTGGCAACAGCCAGCACCCCCGGGCGAGTGACTTTAATCAGATACAACTGAGCAGCCAGCTCAGTCATTAGCCCGACAAAGCGGCGAAAACCGGCAAAAAGCAAACCACCTGGTCAGCTTTATGTTTTACACTAGCCGGATCTGCGAACACTGAGCGACACCATCATGAGCGATCTGCCTGAAAATTATCCACGCGATATGGTTGGCTACGGTCAACACACTCCCGACCCGCAGTGGCCGAACCCTGCGGCTGATGGTTCGGGCAATGCCCGCATTGCGGTGCAGTTTGTGATCAACTACGAAGAAGGCGGTGAAAACTGCATTCTCCACGGTGATAAAGCCTCGGAAGCCTTTCTGTCGGAGATTGTCGGAGCACAGGCGCTGGAAGGCGTACGCCACATGAATATGGAGTCTATTTACGAATACGGCAGCCGTGCCGGCTTCTGGCGCTTATACCGGATGTTTACCCAGCGCAATTTGCCGGTCACCGTGTACGGTGTGGCGACAGCGCTGCAGCGCAATCCGGAAATTGTTCAGGCGATGAAAGATGCCAACTGGGAAATTGCTTCCCACGGCCTGAAGTGGATCGACTATCAGTACATCGACAAAGACACCGAACGTCAGCACATCGCCGAAGCCATCCGTATCCATACCGAAGTCACCGGTGAACGGCCACAAGGCTGGTATACCGGCCGTATGAGCCCGAATACCCGCGACCTGGTGGTGGAAGCCGGCGGTTTTGCTTACGACAGCGATGCCTATGCTGATGATTTACCTTACTGGTGTTATGACTACTCACAACCCCATCTGATTATTCCGTACACCCTCGACAGCAACGATATGCGTTTTGCCACCAATCAGGGTTTTAACTGTGGCGACCAGTTTTTTGCTTACCTGAAAGATTCCTTTGATGTGTTATACGCCGAAGGTAAAGACAACCCCGCCGCCGCTAAAATGCTGAATATCGGTTTGCATTGCCGCTTAGTCGGGCGTCCGGGACGAGCAGCAGCACTGGCACGTTTTCTCGATTACGTGCAGAGCCATGACGACGTCTGGGTAACCCGCCGTATTGATATTGCACAACACTGGCGCCGGGTTCATCCACCGAAGATTGAGGCCTGACGCTCAGCAGAAGATTCTGCGCTTAAAAGCCGGATAACGCCATCAAACAGCCATAAAAAAGCCACCGGATTGGTGGCTTCTTTTATCAGAGCGGTCAGCGTTATTTCGCCAGCCAAACCAGCAAAGCCTGACGCTCATCATCGGTCATCGCAGTGAGATTTCCCAACGGCATATAACCACTTTGTAACGCCGGGATGGTTTTGTCTTTCACCGCCATCAGCTGCGCGGCATTTTGCAGCACAATGCCCGCCGGCGCTGAGGCAAATCCGGGATTGCTGGGTTGCTGTGCATGACAGGAAGTGCAGCGCTGCTCAACAATCTGCAGCGCCTGCGCATCACTCAGTATTGCTTCACCGGCTTTGGCTTCAATTTTCTGCGGCGCCATAACCACCGCCAGCGATATCAGCATCAGCGCAGCAATCAGCAGAATAACCGGTTTAAACTCACCACGGTGACGCAGGTTAAAGAAATGCCGGGCAAAGGCACTGATAAAACCAATCGCCGCTAATACCAGCCAGCCGTATTCATGGCTGTAGGTCATCGGGTAGTGATTGCTGATCATGATAAAAATCAGCGGCAAGGTGAAATAGTTATTATGGGTCGAACGTAACTTGGCAAAGGCACCATATTTCGGGTCTGGTGATTCACCTCGCTGAACCGCTTCAACCAGCGCTCGCTGCGACGGCATAATACCGAGAAATACGTTACCGGCCATAATCGTACCGATGATGGCACCAACGTGAATATATGCCCCGCGCGCTGAAAAAATCTGGTTGGCAGCCCAGGACGCAAACACCAGAATCGCAAACAGGATAATGCCAAATAATTTGCCGTTATGGCGCAACGGTGAGCGCACCATTAACTCATAAATCCCGACACCCACCGCAATAAAACCCAGGCCTGCGGCAATCGCTTCACCCTGGCTCAGCGCCATACGTGAACTGTCGATCAGAAAACTTTCCGCCCCCACATAATACACCACCCACAACATCACCATGCCGGTCAGCCAGGTGGTATAAGCTTCCCATTTAAACCAATGCAGATTAGTCGGCATGGCTTCCGGCCCCAGCTTATATTTGGCCACTTCATAAAAACCACCGCCATGAATAGCCCATAAATCACCGCCGATACCTTTGTCTTTTTTCCACTGCGGCGGCTCTTCCAGGCTGTTATCCAGCCAGACAAAATAGAACGAAGCACCTATCCAGGCAACACCGGCAATGACATGAAACCAGCGAAAAAACAAATTTAACCAGTCGTAAAAATAGACTTCCATCAGTTACCTCCGCTATCACGCAGGTGCAGTGCCTGGCCGGCCACATAGGTTGCTTTGACGGTACGATCATCACCCAGAACAATCATGGCGAATAGTTTTTCCGCCAGCGTTTTACATTTACTCTGTTTTAATGCCATCAGTGGCGTGGCATTAAAATCTATCACAATAAAGTCAGCTTCATTACCAGCCTTAAACGAACCGATTTTATCGTCCAGCTTCAACGTGCGAGCGTTACCTAAGGTTGCCAGGTACAAACTCTTCAGCGGCGACAATTTATTCCCACGCAGCTGACACACCTTATAGGCTTCGTTCAGCGTCTGCAGCATGGAGAAGCTGGTGCCACCACCAACATCCGTCGCAACGCTGTAAGCCACCTGCTCTTTTTCCAGTTCAGCAATATCCAGCAAGCCGGAACCAAGGAAAAGATTTGAAGTAGGACAGAAGGAAACACTGGAGCCGGTTTCGCGGAAACGCTGATGTTCACGTGGCGTTAAATGAATACCGTGAGCGAAAACACTGCGTTCACCCAACAACTTATATTGGTCGTAAACATCCAGGTAGTCTTTTGCCTGTGGGAACAACTCCTGAACAAACGCCACTTCATCTTTATTTTCAGAAATGTGGGTCTGCATATAAACACCCGGATATTCTTCCAGCAGCTGGCCGGCCTTCTCAAGCTGCTCTGGCGTGGAAGTAATAGCAAAACGTGGCGTTACCGCATATAACTGCCGGCCATTAGCATGCCAGCGTTCGATCAGTTCCCTGCTATCGGTGTAACTGCTTTCAACATCGTCACACAAAAAATCCGGGGCGTTGCGATTCATCATCACCTTGCCACAAATCATCCGGGTATTACGCTTTTCTGAGGCTTCAAAGAAGGCCTCAACACTTTGTTTATGCACCGTGCCAAACACCAGCGCTGTGGTAGTGCCACACTTCAGCAATTCATCAAGGAAGAAATTAGCGATCTTACTGGCGTACTCTTTGTCTTCAAACTGACGCTCAGCCGGAAAGGTGTAGTTGTTGAGCCAATCCAGCAACTGCTCACCATACGAAGCGATCACCTCTACCTGGGGAAAATGAATATGAGTATCGATCATGCCCGGCATCAGCAGATGACCGCGATAATCCACCTGCTCCACGTTTTCCGCCAGGGTTTTCTCCAGCTCGGAAAAATTCCCGGTTGTTATTACCTTACCGTTTTCGACCACTAAAGCGCCGTCTTCAAAAAACTCATAGGCATCCTCACCCGCCTTGTCCGGATCATCCAGGAAATGCAGGATACTGGCTCGATAAACAGTCGTGCTCTGGGTATTCATTAGCTCTCTCTCACTATTCAGAATCATGTTACAGCTGGATTTCTATCCGCTGATCCTGATCAAAATAAAATTCTTCACAATTGTTGCCACTGCCTTTGCGATCCACCACAAGGAAGTCACACACCTTATTTAATCCCAACACCGGGTGATGCCAGGTATTTTTGTGATAATTAATGCCCTGATCGGCCCGGGCCAGAAACAGATGCAGATTTTCAGGCTTCAGGTGCTCAACCGCATCGGCCACTAACACCAGATACGGCTCTCCTGACAACGGTTGAAATGACTGGCTACCAAAAGGATGGCGCTCCATCATTTCAACCTGCATAGTGCGTTTATCCGTAGCTCGCTGACCGTATTGAGTCATCCGTGGCTGAGCACGAAAGATATTAATGACCGCATAATCATCTGAATTTTCCACCTGCACCCTGGCCAGTGAATCATAACGCTCGGTATTGCCGCCGTTAATCATAATTGCCGTCTTTGCCCCCGCTTCGACCACGTCACCAAACGGTGCAAAGGCTTCTGTTGTTAATGGCTGGGGTTTTAAAATAAAGGTCATAATTACAACGTCTAATACAAAGAAAATATCTGAGCTATTGGGATATATTGGTGCGAGACGCTGTGAATACGTCCTTGTACGCTCGTTCGCGCCATCCATGGCGCCAAGGCTCTCACCAATACATCCCAGCAGCTCAGCTCAAACACCGTGAGACACTCAAAGGGGCTGGATGCCTATGAATGAAACCGTCTGCTGCATGGATGCAGCAGTCGAGCCTACACGGATGTACTTGCGGCGAGTTTCAGGCATAGGCATGCAGTCACGTTGTGTCAACTAACTCCCCCGATACGTCGACATACCATGCGCCGAAATTAACAGCGGTACATGGTAGTGCTCGTCCGGATTTTCGATACGAAACTCGAACGATACGCTGGGATAAAAACAGGTCAGCCCCTGCTTTGTAAAATAGGGATCGGTGGCAAACGAGATTCTGTAAACACCGGCCTCGCGCTGCTGACCCGCCAGCCAATCAAGAATCCGGCCATCAGCATTAGTCTCGCCGCGGGCAATTTCTTGCCACTGATCATCGTTGCTGCGTTTTTCCAGCACAACCGCCATTCCCACGGCTGGCTTACCAAGATGAGTATCCAGAACATGGGTGGTAATCGGTGAAGATGCAGACATAATTACGCCTCTTCCGGTAATAGTTTATTAAGTCGGATCGCGGTGATTTTTGCCTGTTCCGCCGCAGCGTTAACCAGTTCCTGCTCGCGCGAATTGGGCAGACGCTGTTCCAGTAGCTCAAGCATTTCTGCCGCAGATTTTCCGGTAGCACAAACAATAAAAATAAAACCATTTTTCTTATGGTATTCATGGTTGCCTTGCGCCAGACGTTCAATCACCTCATCACAGGCTTCATTCACAGAGCTCTGTTCACCGGAAGCCAGTTCTTTCGTGTGTGCGTATTTGGCTTTCAGGCTGGAAACATCACCAATTTTTGGATGGCCTTCAAAGGCCTGCAAGTAGTCAGCTTCGTCTAGCTTTGCCCACACCTGTTCGGCAGCCTGTAAGCACTGCTCTTTTGAGGAAAATGGTCGCGCCGCGACCATACCCTCAATCCAGCGCTGCGCAGTACAACAGTTACTGAAAGCAAACGCCGCGTCAGCGTCACTGAGCTGATTCAGCTGAACCAGGCTGTAACGTAAATCACTCACTCAGATATCCCCATAAACGTAACCGGCTGATACCACCGTCCGGATACATTTTCAGCCGTATATGGGTGAATGCATGGTCGTTATTTTTGACCTCTTTACGGAAAGTATGCTCACGATCATCAAACAGCGGAGTTCGCTCCATGATCGGTTGCCAGTCGATCTCTGAAGGCTGAGCACGGTCAGCCAGCAATGCATCCTGATGCGCATCCGCGGCCAGCACTTCGACATCAGCGGCCTGCTCCTCCGTCAGAGTTGCACCTTCAAGCGCAAAACTGTGTGGGTAGTTGCCTTTAAAATGAGCGGTATCCACCAGCACTTTTTCGATGTTACCGGCATCTGCCAGTTTCAGGATTAACCAGTCGTGGGAACGGTCCTGTTCGGCATCGCCGATATGACGACGACGTTTGGTTTCCCAGCCGTCTCCCATATTGACCCCGCGCCCTGGCATAATCAGATTTTGCATGTGTGAGAAAAACATATCCGAACACACCAGTGGCCGGGCGCCGTTTTTAATATAGGCCAGGTCAATCAGCTCACCGGGAAGCCGTTGCGCAGCATCAGCAACCACCTCGCCATAAACACGTAAACG
This sequence comes from Bacterioplanoides pacificum, assembly GCF_042648445.1. NCBI lineage: Bacteria > Pseudomonadati > Pseudomonadota > Gammaproteobacteria > Oceanospirillales > Oceanospirillaceae > Bacterioplanoides > Bacterioplanoides pacificum. The sequence continues at coordinate 61,676 of NZ_JBHRYB010000001.1, read as the reverse complement.
TGCGATCCCGCCATCCGGGTACATATTCAGCCGTACATGTGTCCAGACCTGATCGGATTCGACCGTAAAAAAGTTATCACAGCCCGGGCCAACCGCCGAACGCGCGACAATATCAGTCCACTCCGTCGTGTCATCAGGATTCACATCACTGACACAAGCCTGCAGCGCAACCGTTTGTGGTGCATTGCCGAGGAAAAATGCGGTATCGACATTAACACCATGAATAATGCCCTGGGCACCCAGCTTGATGACACACCAGTCGTACTGCAGACCATCATCGGTGCTGCCATCGGGCAAAAAGCGGCGGCGACGACTTTCCCAGCCATCCATAATTTTACCGCGGTCGCCATACAGGTCTTTGTCGAATACCGCAGCTTCGGCTTTTACCAGGTTTTCCATGCCGGCAAAAAAGTCGTTACTGCAGGCCAGTGCCTGGCCGCCCAGTTTGCGGCTGGCCAGATCGGTGTATAACTGTTCAAACGGATTTGTTGTACTCATACAATCTCTGATTATTCGCTATCAGGTGTTAATCGGACAACTTCAGCGATGACCCGCGGCCACGGCTATCCACCGGGCGCTGCTCATGACTGAGTTGTTGTTTAATAGTTTTCCAGCTGATGCCACGCTGCTTACCGGATTCATCCGGGCCCGGATGCTGGCGAGCTGCGATTAATTGCGCGGCGATCGACACCGCCACTTCCATCGGTAACTTGCCGGGAACCACACTCAGTCCAACCGGACAGTTTAGTCGTTCGATATCTTCCGCAGAAAATCCCCGGGCCGCTAAACGACGCTCAAACCGCTGGGCTTTGGTATCGGAACCAATCAGACCAATCGAGTTCAGACACGGATGCCTGAGTGCCGTTTCAGTTAATTCATAATCCAGCTGATGGTTATGAGTCAGAATTAATACATCAGCGGCAGCTGGTAACTGCTCCAGCTCATAACCCGGATCATCACTGACCACAGCCCTGACATTGTCTGGCAGCGATGCCGGAAATAATTCAGCCCGGCTATCCACCCAGGTCACCTTACATGGCAAACCGGCAACAATAGACATCAGTGCTTGCGCCACATGACCGGCGCCAAACACAGCCAGCTGGAAATCGCAGGCAGCAAAAGTTTCAATTAATACCGTGGCACTGCCACCACAACATTGCCCTAACGACGCTCCCAGCGGGAAATGATCAATCTGCTGAGCATCGTTATTGTGCGCCAATAACTCACGCGCTTTATTGGTCACCACAAATTCCAGCTGGCCACCACCAATGGTGTCGTAGGTTTTTTCTCCGGTAACCACCATTTTGCTGCTCTGATCACGCGGCGTTGAGCCGCTGCAGCCCAACACAGTAATCAGGGCATAAGCTTCACCGTTATGCTGGCATTTTTGTACCGCATCAAACCAGTGTTGAGAGCGCATTATTGGTCTCCACGCAAAGGACTATTCATTGTATTCAGCTCAGTCATTGTATTTCTCTGGCACGCGGTAAATACGCACAAACCACTTCCCTGTGCTTTGCCTTGCAGGCAGCTTCGCTGTGCAAAATTTGCTCCTGCAATTTTGTCCATGTACGCTCGACTGCAGCTTCCCTGCTGCAGACGGCCTCGAAACACAACCACTGAACCGAATACCGGATACACTATTGATCACCGTCAGATTGCACTTCCTGAAGTGCAAACAACACTCTCTCAGGCGTCGCCGGGGCATCCAGACGCGGATTCAGTTTGTAATCGCTGACACTGGCAATAGCATCACGAATCGCACTCCATACCGAAATACCATGCATAAACGGTGGTTCACCCACCGCCTTGGAACGGTATACCGTGGCTTCATCATTCGGCCGGTCTTGCATTAATTCGACATTAAATTCAAACGGTGTATCACCAACGGCCGGAATTTTATAAGTCGCCGGGCCATTACTGATTAACCGGCCGTCGTTATTCCAGGCCAGCTCCTCAGTCGTCAGCCAGCCCATGCCCTGAATAAAGGCGCCTTCAATCTGGCCAATATCGATAGCCGGATTCAGTGAACGGCCGACATCATGCAAAATATCCGTGCGTAATAGCCGGTATTCTCCGGTTAACGTATCAACAATCACTTCACTGACGGCTGCGCCATTGGCGAAATAATAAAATGGCCGGCCTTTACCGGTTTCACGGTCATAATGGATTTTTGGCGTTTTATAAAACCCCGTCGACGACAACGGCACCCGCCCCATATAGGCCTGCTGGACAAAATCAGCAAAAGGCACACATTGTTCGTCACCGTCTTTTGTATACACCAGCTGGTTGTCCAGCAAGGTCACACTGTTGGCATCCGCCTGATAATGCTGGTAAGCAAAAGCAAACATCCCTTCTTTAATACGTAAGCAGGCATCCCTGGCTGCCATACCGTTTAAATCGGTTCCGGAAGAGGCAGCTGTTGGAGAAGTATTTGGTACTTTATCGGTGCGGGTGGCGGATACCTGAATGGTATCCAGGTCTACCTGAAATTCTTCCGCCACAACCTGAGCGACTTTCAGGAATAATCCCTGTCCCATCTCGGTGCCGCCGTGATTCAGATGAATACTGCCGTCAGTATAAATATGCACCAGCGCGCCAGCCTGATTTAAATGCTGCACCGTAAACGAAATACCGAATTTAACCGGCGTTAACGCCAGGCCTTTTTTCAGCACCGCGCTGGAGTGATTAAATTTACGAATAGCAGCACGGCGTGACCAATAGTCAGAGCTGATCTCCAGCTGGTCAATAAGTTCCGTCAGCAGGTTGTGCTCAACTTTCTGACCATAATGGGTTTCATCACGCGGGTCGGTTTTTCCATCCGCCGTACGGATATGCTGATGAGTCACACCGTATAAATTCCGCTTACGGATGGTTAACGGATCTTCCCGCAAATGGCGGGCAATATCGTCCATCATCTGTTCTGCCAGAATCACACCCTGTGGACCACCAAAACCACGGTAGGCCGTATTCGATACCTTATGTGTTTTCGCCCGGTGGCCGGTGACCGTGGCATTATTCAGATAATAAGCGTTGTCCGAGTGGAACATGGCGCGGTCAACAATAGCATCACTTAAATCCGGCGAATTACCACAGTCGCCCGTCACCACTAACTCCGCCCCCTGAATAATACCCTGCTCATCAAAGCCGATATCGTACTGGTTATAAAATGGATGGCGTTTACCCGTCATCACCATATCGTCCTGACGGGTCATACGGTATTTCACCGGTCGGCCGGTTTTATGAGCCACAATGGCGGCGAGACAGGCCAGCGGTGCTGCCTGGGTTTCTTTACCACCAAAACCACCACCCATACGGCGCACTTCAACCTGCACTTTATTGATGCTGATATCCAGTACTTCTGCCACCAGCTTCTGCACTTCGGTCGGGTGCTGACTGGAGGCATAAACCAGCATGCCGCCGTCTTCCGTTGGTTGCACCGTACACACCTGACCTTCTAAATAAAAATGCTCCTGGCCATTAACGTGCATTGCCCCCTGCAAACGGTGTGGCGCATTTTTTAATGCGCTGGCAGAATCGCCGCGCTTATGCTGATGCATCGGGCGCACAAAAAAGTTCTGCTGCAGTGCTTTTTCAACATCCAGCACAGGCTCCAGTACTTCATAGTCAATTTTTGCTTTTTTAACCGCCGCCCGGGCAATTTCGATACTGGTCGCCGCTACGGCAAATATCGGCTGGCCAACGTATTCACATAATTCCTGCACCAATACCGGATCTCCGGCAAACACCGGACCGATATCCACCAGACCCGGTACGTCGGCAACGGTTATCACCTCAACCACACCTGCGGTATCTTTTACTGACTGTAAATCCAGCGAACGGATTCTGGCGTGGGGGTAATCGCTGCCGCCCACCGCGATATGCAACAAGCCGGGTAACTCGGGCATATCATCAACATATACCGCCTGACCGCTGACATGTTTGCAGGCACTTTCATGTTGCATGCTCTGGCCGGTATGGCCCGGACGTTTTTCTTTCGCAGGCCGTGAGCGGAGCATTTCCCCGGCTTCGGGAGTATCAATTAACTTACGCATTTGGAGTCTCCCCGCCGCTGATAACAGCATTTAATGCCAGCTCACTGCTGTGAATATCTTCAATACGGGATAGCTGTTGTGGTTGTAATAATTCCAGTGCACATTTACGCACCAGATTTTTTGCCACCAGCAGACGGTACGCCTGGCTGGCACGAACATCCGACATCGGCGTAAAATCCTGCTCCAGTGCTTGTGCCGCATGGCGGAATTTATCGCCATCCAGCGGCAATGCCGTTAATGCCTGTTCCAGCTGAAGGGCCGCTTTAGGAATGGCGGCCATACCACCAAATCCGGTTGTTACCTGTTCGACTTTCTGATCGTCACTGACGGTTATTTTAAACGCCGCTAATACGGCTGAAATATCATCTTCCAGTCGTTTGGAAATTTTATACACCAATAGCTGCTGATTTTTTTTCAGCTTGGGAATTTTAATAGTGCGAATATATTCCCCGGGTTGCAGCGCCGTTTTTTTGTAATCGATAAAAAAGTCTTTCAGTGCTAACCAGCGTGAGCCGCTTGCTGAAAGGTGTCCGGGAGCCGAGGCCAGTTCGATACAGGCACCTAATGCCAGTAACACCGGCGGAGTGTCACCGATGGGGGAAGCGTTACCAATATTCCCGCCCAGTGTGCCGGTGTTACGCACCTGCCGGGAACCCAGGCGCTGTAATAACTGAGCAAACTGTGGAAAATAGCGCGCCAGCAACGTTTCCATTTCGCTGTAGCTGACCGCCGCACCAATCAGTAACGCATCATCTTCATCGCGCAGCTGTTTCAGGCTGGCAATATGATTAACCGCTACCAGGCTGCCGGGTGTTTTCAGCTGCTGGGTGATTTCCAGCGCCAGATCCGTCGCTCCGGCAACCAGCCGGGCATCCGGATATTGTTGTAACCACTGCTGTAGTTGTTGTTCTGTCTGCGGTGCCGCGGATACCGCATCAGCAGGCGGCGGTGCCGGGTTAGCGGTTAGCGGCTCAGGTTGCCAGACCGCTACTGCCTGATCGCGGTTATCCGGATAATCCTGCAGATGAGTTGCGGCTTCGATAATCGGCCGGTAACCGGTGCAGCGGCATAAATTCCCCGACAGAGCGTCATTAACCTGATGGCGGCTGGGCGGAGCCGTGTCATCGGCAACGCTGATATCCTGATGTAACGCGGCCAGTGACATCACAATACCAGGCGTACAGAAACCACACTGGGAAGCATGATAATCCACCATCGCCTGCTGCGCCGGATGCAGCTGCTGTTTCGCTCCCTGTCCGGTCGCCAGTGCATCCACCGTAATCACACTCTTGCCCGCCAGCTGCGGGATCAGCGTCAGACAGCTGTTCACCGCCCGGTAGCGCCAGCCCAGATTCGCCGAGTAGTCACCCAATAACACACTGCAGGCGCCACAATCACCGGAGCCACAGCCCTCTTTGGTGCCGGGCAAAGTCACCTGAGTACGCAAATAACGCAACAACGTCAGGTCATTGGCCGGATTTTGTACAGTTCTGGCTTCGCCATTAAGAAAAAAATGTATCACGGGTGATTGTGCCTCTTACCTTACTTCAGACTACCGCTGGCTTTACAAAGATTACGATGACTTCCCTGCAATTATCTGACCAATTAGACAACTTTATACCTGAGCAAGGCAATGGCCTGCCGCCAAAAAAGTCGCCACTAACAATTATTCGATATCAAAGCAGATATTTACTACGCTATATCGCACTAAAAAATGCCAACATATAGTTATAGAGCAGTCAGCAAATAATCATTATTTTCTAACCATTTAGTCAGGTTTGCACCAATAACAAACAAGTGACAAATACCGGCGCACCATGGCCGGGCAATTACCCGGTCTGATATTTCACCTGGCGTGAATTAGACATGTAATTATTACAGATTAATTGCCGCAATTAGCTGACCTTTCGAACAATTTTTTATTAAAATGCCGACTTTCTTTCTACACCCCAATAAATATGGCAGGCGATTTGCTAATCATTTTCGACCAGGTGGTCAAAAGCAGTTTATGAAACGAATAGAACTGAACAATATTACGAAACGATATCCGGGGTGCGTAGCCAATGATAAGGTCAGCCTGACCGTTCATGCCGGAGAAACTCATGCCTTGCTGGGTGAAAACGGCGCCGGTAAAAGCACCCTGATGAAAATCATCTACGGTGTTGTGGCACCGGATGAGGGGCAGATGTTATGGCAGGGTGAAGCCGTGCGTGTTAACGGCCCCGCTCATGCCCGCCAGCTGGGTATTGGCATGGTGTTTCAGCACTTTTCATTATTTGAAACCCTGACCGTTGCGGAAAATATCGCACTGAGTATGGCGGCAGAGGATGTTCCGTCGATGGAACAACTCAAACAACGTATTGCCACGGTGTCCGAACATTATGGCATGAAGCTGGACCCGGACCGTTACGTCAATACGTTGTCGATTGGCGAACAACAACGGGTCGAAATTGTGCGTTGTTTATTGCAGGACGTAAAACTGCTGATTCTCGACGAACCCACCTCTGTGCTGACGCCACAGGAAGTCGATACCTTATTCGAAACCCTGCGCCAGCTGGCCAGCGAGGGCTGCAGCATTCTGTTTATTTCGCACAAACTGGATGAAGTGCGGGCACTGTGTGATAACGCCACGATATTACGCGCCGGCCGGGTCACCGGAGATTGTGATCCGCGTGAAACCTCAACCGAAGACATTGCCCGGTTGATGGTTGGCGATGACACGCCGCTGAGTGAGAATTATCAGCGCGCCGAAGGCCAGCAGGCATTCTTAACCATCAAAGATCTCAGCTTTAAACCGGCCGATCCGTTTGCGACCACGCTGAAAGATATTGAGCTGCAGGTAAAAGCCGGAGAAATTCTCGGCATCGCCGGGGTAGCCGGCAATGGCCAGGAAGAATTATTAAACCTGATCAGTGGTGAAGAAACCTGCGCCGCGGAGCGGGTCCGCTTTGGCGACCTGGCGGTCGGCAATCTGGGGCCGGAAAAACGCCGCCTGGCAGGCCTGGGCTTTGTCCCGGAAGAGCGCCTGGGCCGTGGTGCGGTACCGGATATGTCACTGGAAGATAACGCGTTACTGACCGCTTACCAGGGCGATTTAACCGATAAAGGCTGGATTAATAAAAACAAAGTCCGGGCTTTTGCCGAAAAAATTATCGACCAGTTTAATGTTAAAACCGCCGGCAGCCAGGCTCAGGCCAAATCATTATCGGGCGGCAACCTGCAGAAATACATCATCGGTCGGGAGATGCTGCAAAACCCGAAATTACTGGTGTGCTCCCACCCAACCTGGGGAGTGGATATTGGCGCCGCCATTCTGATTCGTCATGCGTTAATTAATCTGCGCGATCAGGGCGCTGCCATTCTGGTGGTTTCCGAAGATATCGACGAGTTGTACGCCATCAGCGATCGGGTTTGTGCTATCTGCGACGGACGCTTATCACCAGTCGCTAACACCGATCAGGTATCCATCAATCAACTGGGCTTATGGATGGCCGGTGATTTCAGCCACATTAACGAAGATTCATCATCATGCTGAACCTGTTCACCCTGGAAAAACGCCCGTCGGACAGCCGGGCCATGTCGTATCTGTCGCCATTACTGGCTATTTTACTGACGCTGATCAGTGGCGCCCTGTTATTTGCGGCAATGGGCAAAGACCCGCTGCAATCGTTGCACACCTTTTTTATTCTGCCACTCAGTGACCTGTACGGCTGGACCGAACTGGGCACGAAAGCCGGACCGCTGTTGTTATGCGCTATGGGGTTAACCCTGTGTTTTAAAGCGCGTATCTGGAACATCGGCGCCGAAGGACAGTTTATTCTCGGCGGCCTGGGGGGCGGTTATATCGCGCTGGAGCTGATCGAAGCCGAAGGGTTCTGGGTGTTGCCGGCAGTGCTGTTGTTCGGTTCCTTGTGTGGCATGGCCTGGGCGGCGCTGGCGGCATTATTAAAAACCCGTTTTAATGCCAACGAAATTCTGACCACCATTATGCTGAATTACATCGCATTAAACTGGTTGTTATACGGCGTACACGGGCCGTTAAAAGACCCGGAAGGGTTTAATTTTCCGGAATCGGCGATCTTTTCTGAAGCCACAACCCTGCCATTAATCTTCGATGATTACCGGTTAAATATCAGCATTTTCTTTGCTTTATTTGCCATGGCTGCCATCTGGGCACTGCTGTCGCGCACCATGATGGGATTTCAGATTTCCGTACTGGGTGAAGATAAAGCCGCAGCGGCTTTTGCCGGCTTTAAAGCGAATCGCCTGACCTGGTTTGCGTTGCTCAGCTGTGGAGCACTGGCCGGCCTGGCCGGGGTTAGCGAAGTCACCGGTACCGTAGGCCAGCTGACACCTTATATTTCTCCGGGTTATGGCTATGCCGCCATTATCGTGGCCTTTTTAGGCCGTATGCATCCCCTCGGTATTTTATTTGCCAGCATGTTACTGGCCCTGACCTATATGGGTGGTGAGATGGCACAGATGGATCTGGGACTGCCTAAGTCACTGACCGGCTTATTCCAGGGCATGTTGTTATTCTATTTATTAGCCTGCGACCTGCTGATCAGTTATCGCATTGTTAAAGTAAAAAAAGCACCGGCAGTCGCCGGATAAGCGTGGCACGGTTGTAACAAAGGTTTAAAACTGACTTATGGATTTCGATCTGATCGTTAATATTTTATTTGCCACTATCCGTACCGGCACGCCTCTGATCCTGATTGCTCTGGGAGAAATGGTGGCGGAAAAATCCGGGGTGTTAAACCTGGGTCAGGAAGGCATGGTACTGATGGGCGCCGTGTGTGGTTTTATGGCTGCCGTAGTCACCGGCCACGCCGGACTGGGCGTCATCGCCGCCATGATTGCCGGCATGCTGATGTCATTGTTGTTCGGCTTTCTGGCGATATCACTGGTGACCAATCAGGTTGCCACCGGTCTGGCGCTTACGATTTTTGGTATTGGCCTGAGTGCCTTTATGGGCGCCGGTTACGTGGGTATGGCCATCGAAGGGATTACCCCCTGGCAGATTCCGTTACTGAGTGATATTCCGGTGCTGGGCAAAATCCTGTTCAGCCAGGACCCGCTGGTGTATCTGTCGTGGCTGTTATTTGGCCTGATCTACTGGTGCTTCCGCAGCACCCGGGTCGGCCTGACGGTTCGTGCCGTGGGTGAAAACCCCGAAGCGGCCAACGCCATTGGTATTCCGGTTATGCGGGTTCGTTATGGTGCAGTCGTGTTTGGCGGCGCGATGGCGGGTCTGGCTGGCGGTTATTTATCACTGGCTTATACCCCGATGTGGAACGAAGGCATGTCGGCCGGACGTGGCTGGATCGCACTGGCTCTGGTGGTATTCGCCAGCTGGAAAGCCGAACGTATTCTGCTGGGGGCTTATTTATTTGGTGCCGCCAGCATTATGCACCTGGTGTTGCAGGGCATGGGCTTTGAAGCGTCACCTAACCTGCTGGCGATGTTGCCGTATATCGCAACCATCATCGTACTGGTGGTCATTGCCAATGACTCGATTAAAGCAAAATTAAGTACACCGCTGGCGCTGGGTCGTCCTTACCGGCCCCAGCTGTAGCTGACAATAAAAGTTAATAAAACGTTATATCAACGAGAGAAAGGAGACCATGTTATGGGTCGCACGAAAATCGCAACATTGCTGTCCGCAGCAACTCTGGCATTCGGCGCCAGCCTGACCAATGCCGCTGATCCACTGAAAGTTGGCTTTGTGTACGTTGGCCCTACCGGTGATGCCGGCTGGACCTTTGCTCACGATGAAGCGCGTAAATACATGGAAGAAAAACTGGGTGACAAAGTCGAAACCAGTTACGTCGAAAGTGTTTCTGAAGGCCCGGACGCAGAACGTGTTATCCGCCGTTTAGCGAAAGATCACGGCCTGGTATTCACCACCTCGTTTGGTTATATGAACCCAACCCTGAAGGTCGCCAAGCGGTTCCCGAAGGTAAAATTTGAACACGCCGCCGGTTATAAACAAGCGAAAAACATGGGCAGCTATTTTGCCCGGGCGTATCAGGGTCGTTATTTATCCGGCCTGATTGCCGGCAAAATGACCAAAACCAATGTCTTGGGTTATGTCGCCTCTTTCCCGATTCCCGAAGTGATTCGTGGCATCAATGCCTTTACCAAAGGCGCCAAAGAAGTTAACCCGGACGTGAAAGTCAAAGTTGTCTGGGCCAGCACCTGGTACGACCCGGCGAAAGAGCGCGAAGCCGCCGAAACCCTGATGTTACAGGGTGCGGATATTTTAACTCAGCACACCGACTCCGCTGCGGTCATTCAGGCGGCAGAATCAAAAGGTAACTATGCCATCGGCTACCACTCTGATATGAGCGAATACGGCAAAAAAGCTCACCTGACTTCCACCATTCATAACTGGGGTGAGCTGTATGTGGCTAAAGCCAAAGCGGTTATGGATGGCAGCTGGAAATCCGAAGATCTGTGGCCGGGTATTGCCGAAGGTGTGACCGATTTAGCGCCATATAACGATGCTGTTCCTGCCGATGTCCGCCAGCTGGTTGAAGCGAAAAAAGCGGAAATTAAAGCCGGTAACATGCGGGTCTTCGACGGCCCGGTAAAAGCTCAGGATGGCAGTGTGAAAGTCAAAGCCGGTGACACCATGTCTGACGGCGACCTGAAAGGCTTTAACTGGTACGTAGACGGTGTAGAAGGCAAATTACCACAGTCTTAATCGCGATCTTTTTTAGACAGCAACAAAACAGCCCGGCTCCGCCGCCTGATGCCAACGGAGCGGGCTACTTTAAAAAACCTCTGGAGAGAGATATGAAAAAGCAATTATTAACGGCTGCAATTCTGGCTACGGCTTCTATGGCTGTATCGGCTGAACAATATTGGGCAGATAACAGTGTATCTGCACTGTATGGCTCAGATTACACCCTGACTCCGAATAGCGATGAAACCAACACTCTGACCACCCTGACACTGGAACACGTGTCCGGTCATAGCTGGGGGAGCTTATTCTACTTCGTAGATCGTCATGTCGGTGAAAGTGATTTCCATGAAACCTATGCTGAGTTCTCACCAAACTTTACTCTGACTTCTTTCGAGAACAGCTTCGTAAAAAACATTAATGCTGCATTTACCTACGAATTCAGCTCAAACAGCGGTGGTTTCAGCCAGGACAACTACCTGTACGGTGTAGGCGCTGATCTGGACATCCCGGGCATGAACTTCGCCAGCGTGACTTACTACTATGCACAGCGCAACACCAACTTTGACAACGGTGACAACGATCATCAGCTGACTCTGACCTACGGTTGGTCTTCCGGCAACTTCAATATCGATGGTTTCCTGGATTACTCTACCGGTACTGAAGACCATGACTCTGAAATGAACTTCACCCCACAATTAACCTACAATCTGGGTCCTGCGTTAGGCACCAAGAACAAAGTTAAAGTCGGTGTGGAATACAGCTACTGGAACAACAAGTTTGGCAACAAGTTCAATGAAGATGACGATCGTGATCAGAATGCGGTCAGCCTGCTGCTGAAAGTTCACCTGTAAGCTACAGATTTGTTGCTTCAGCTGAGGTAACAAAGGGGCGTTTTGCCCCTTTGTTCTCTCCTTATGTTAACTGTGTGTTAAACTGGTCCGACCATTCGGGTCTGTCTTAACAGCGACAGCGGGAAACAGGAATGACCAAGCAGAAGTATAAGCCGGGTAAAATCCGCGAACGTAACAACGAAAATATCCTCGCAGCCGCCGAACAGGAGTTCGTGCTGCACGGTTTTAAAGGCACCAGCATGCAGTCGATCGCTGATCGCGCCGGGGTCCCCAAAGCCAATATCCATTATTATTTTAAGAATAAAGCCAACCTCTACCGCTCGCTGCTGGAAAGCATTATGCAGGTATGGAATGAGGTATTGTCGGATATCACCCCGGACAGTGATCCGGCCGATGTACTGAGCCGCTTTATCCGCTCCAAAATGGAGTTATCTTATACCCATCCTAACGCGTCAAAAATTTTTGCCATGGAAATTATTCAGGGGGCGCCACATTTACGCGAATACCTGAGCAATAACATGCGCACCTGGATGAAAGAAAGAACCGCGGTTATTCAGAGCTGGATTGATCAGGATAAAATTCGCGCCATTGACCCGACGCATCTGATTTTTATGATCTGGTCGACCACTCAGCACTATGCCGATTTCGAAACCCAGATACTGGAAGTGACCAACAAACGTCAGTACGAACCGGACGATATTGATCAGATCACCCATTTTCTGATCGACATCATTTTCACCCGTCTGGGGCTGGAACAACCGCAACTGGAACCCTTCCGCCCACAGCCGGAAGAAGAAACCAGCGAGCCTGCCAGCAGCCCACTGTAATACGGCACTTTCCTTCCTCCCCCGGACTCTGCTAGTCTGGGGGCTCACATCCGTTAACACAACTTACGTTATGACTCTGACTGCACGCAAACCTGCCTGTTCTTCAGCACCTGCTAACAAGCTATGGTGGAACAGCCTGCGCGCGGCCGGAATTCACTAACGGATTTCTCTGGCTGCGGATTGCCGTAGCCAGCCAGCGTCAGTTCGCAGCCGTTTTTTAAACATCATTCAGGGAAACAATGATGACAGGAAACGACTCTGCAATAACCGACAATACATTCAGCAACAACCGCTTTATTCGCAATGGCCTGTTAATTGCCGTTTTGGCGGCGTTTTTATTTTCAACCAAACCCATTCTGATTAAATTTCTGTATCAACTGGGTATGGAGCCTGTGCCGCTGATGTGGCTGCGTATGATGCTGGCGACACCGGTTTATCTGGTGGTTGCCGTGTTCGCCTGGAAGCGCAGCCAGCAGACGCTGGCAGTGCGCGATATCGCTGCAGCAGCGGCAATCGGCCTGCTGGGATATTATCTCGCCTCCTATCTGGATTTATTGGCGTTACAACACATCAGTGCCCAGTTTGAGCGGGTGGTGTTATACGCCTATCCAACCTTTGTGGTTTTGCTCGGCGCATTGTTTTTTAATCAGCCGCTGTCGGGAAAAATTCTGCTGCCATTGGTGATCACTTATGCAGGGTTATTACTGATGTACAGCCAGGAACTGAGCAGCAGTCAGAGTGGTGATAACCCGCTCAGCGGCAGCCTGCTGGTATTGGCCAGCGCGCTGGCGTTTGCCGGCTATATCCTGCTCAGTAAAACCGTGATTCAGAAAACCGGCAGCCTGTTATTTACCAGTATCGCCATGACCAGTGCCGCCATCGCCACAGCGGTTCATCATCAAATACAGCAGCCACTGGCTCTGCCGCAATATGACTCACAGGTGTGGGGGTTACTGATCCTGCTGGCTTTGTTCGCCACCGTATTACCGTCATTTTTAACCAGTGAAGCCATTAAACGCATTGGTCCGGCACGCGCCAGTATGACCGGTATATTAGGGCCGGTAATCACCAGCATATTAGCGATTGTGTTTTTGGGAGAGGCATTGTCACTGACTGGCCTGGCGGGTATGGCCATGGTGATCTGGGGAGTGGCATTATTAGCCCGGTAATCACTGCAACAAATAAAGCGGCTATCTGCAGATAGCCGCTTTATTAAACTCAGCCGGCGTTATGCTGGTTCAGACTGCTGACAAAGTCCAGCTGCCTCTTTCATTACAGATGCCCCCCCCACTAACAACTCAAAATAAGCAGAGTTTTACCTTGGTATCTCCACCCCAAAGGGGTGGAGATGTAAATTTAGGAGCTATTTCCCCACCCTCCGGGTGGGGAAATTAGCAGGATTTAAATAATAGGGGTTTTTCAGCAAGCTGAGCCAGCTTTATGCTGGTTGCTGATTTTCCAGCAGGTAGTTTTCGTATTGCTGACGCAACGGCAGCTTATGTAACTTACCGGTCGCTGTGTGTGGTAATTGTTCAACAAAAATCACCGCATCCGGCATCCACCATTTGACGATTTTGTCATCCAGGTAATTCAGTACATCCTGCTCTGACACGCTGGCTCCCGGGGTTTTGATCGCCAGTAAAATCGGCCGTTCATCCCATTTCGGATGACGGGCAGCAATCACACAACATTCCGCCAACTCCGGATGGCCCACCGCAACGTTTTCCAGATCAATGGAGCTGATCCACTCACCGCCGGATTTAATCACATCTTTCGAGCGATCTACGATGGTCAGGTAGTTATTCTCATCAATGGTGGCGACATCACCGGTATCAAACCAGCCATCGATAAAGCTGTCGGCCGATTCGTTTTTGTAATAACCGCTGATAATCCACGGACCACGCACCAATAAACGACCATAGGCCACGCCGTCGCGGGGCAGTGTATTATTGTCTTCATCGACAATTTTCATTTCCACACCAAACACCGGCCGCCCTTGTTTGGCCTGCAGCTGATAACGTTCTTCCAGCGGCAGTTCTTCCATATGGCGGTTATGAGAGTTCAGAGTGCCGACCGGACTCATTTCCGTCATGCCCCAGGCGTGAATCAGGAAAGCATCGTGTTTCTCCTGGAAAGCACGAATCATCGACAGTGGTGCCGCAGAACCACCAACGATCACGTTTTCCACTGAGTCCAGTTTTTTACCAATGCTGTCCATATGATTCAGCAACATCAGCCATACCGTTGGCACCCCCAGTAACAGGTCGGGTTGTTCCGCTTCGATCAGCTCCCATAACGACGCACCGTCCATACCCGGCCCCGGAAAGACCTGCTTGGCCCCGGTAATAGCAGCGGAATACGGCGTACCCCAGGCATTAACGTGGAACATCGGCACCACCGGCAGGAAGCAGGAGGTAGAAGCCAGCCCCATCACTTCTTCACCAATCGATGCCATCGCATGAATCACGGTGGAACGATGGCTGTACACCACCCCTTTCGGGTTACCTGTGGTGCCAGAGGTGTAACACATAGAACAGGCGCTGCGTTCATCGAACTCCGGCCACTGGTAATCGTCCGACTCCGCAGCCAGCAGTGTTTCGTAACAGTGGGCATTGCTGAGGCTGGTTTCCGGCATATGGCTTTCATCACACATCACCACAAACCCTTCAACTCCGGCGATTTTATCCTTGATGGCTTCCAGTAAGGGAACGAAGGTCAGATCGACAAAAATCCAGCGGTCTTCAGCGTGGTTAATGATATACACCAGCTGCTCCGCGAATAACCGCGGGTTAATGGTATGCATCACTGCACCGCTGCCGGAAATACCAAAATACAGTTCAAAGTGGCGGTAATTATTCCAGGCGAGGGTGGCAATGCGGTCGCCTTGTTCGATCCCCAGGCGCCCCAGCAGGTTAGCAATCTGGCGTGCCCGGCGGGCAGCATCTTTCATGGTGTAACGATGAATATCCCCCTCACAGCGACGGCTGACAATTTCGCTGCTGCCGTGGGTGGTTTCAGCGTGTTCGAGCAAGGTGGAAACCAGTAACGGACGATCCATAATCTGGCCAAGCATAAAATTCTCCTGTCGGAACTTATCTTTATTTTTATCAGGTGCTTCACACTAAAAGCAGAATCGGGGAAAAACAAGCGACCAATCGGTAACGTTTTGTGATATTTACTCAGGCTGACAGTGTATTTTTCAGGCCGCAAATCAAACCGGAAAACAAAGACTGAACTTTGTGCGCAATGCCTGATACCAATTTGCTCAACCGTTAGCCTGAAAGCTATAAGTTTCGGAAATTGCTGAGTTTTTCTCTATAATCAGTCACCCGTAAGCATGATCCACCGGCGGTCCGTATTCGCCAGCCAGAATAATGTCTGAAGGTTAAAACAGTTATGCCAATACTTTGGGGAGTCACCCTGCTCTGGGCGTTTTCATTCAGCCTGATCGGGGTCTACCTGGCCGGCCAGGTCGACAGCTACTTTGCAGTGTTAACCCGGGTGTTGCTGGCCACGCTGTTATTTGTTCCCTGGTTAATACGTCACCATACCCCTCGCCCGCTGGCACTGCGGCTGATGGCCATCGGTGCGCTGCAGCTCGGTTGTATGTACCTGTTTTATTATCAGTCGTTTTTATTGCTGAGCGTGCCGGAGGTGCTGATCTTTACCATCTTTACCCCGCTCTACATCACTCTGTTGTATGACCTGCTGGAACGTCGCTTTCACGTTCGTTTCCTGCTGTCTTCCCTGCTGGCCGTCGCCGGCGCGGCACTGATTCGCTGGAATGATCTGAGTGAGCAGTTCTGGCAGGGGTTCCTGGTCGTTCAGGGGGCGAATCTGTGTTTTGCCAGCGGTCAGGTATTTTATAAACGGCTGATCGGCCAGCAGGCAGCGGGCACCCGCCAGCATCAACATTTCGGCTGGTTTTATCTGGGGGCATTATGTGTAGTGATTCCCGCCTGGCTATTGCTGGGCGGTGATCGTTATCCACAACAGCTGCAACAATGGCTGATTCTGCTATGGCTGGGTCTGGTGGCCTCCGGCGCCGGGTATTTCCTCTGGAATCTGGGGGCAACCCGGGTCAGCAGTGGTCAGCTGGCGGTGATGAACGATGCTCTGATTCCGGCCGGGCTGCTGGTGAACCTGCTGATCTGGAACCACGATACCGATCTGACCCGGCTGGCCGCCGGGTCAGCGATTATATTATCCGCGTTATGGCTTAACCGGCGCTGGCAGCCTGTTCATCCAGACACTGCTGAATAGCCTGAACAAAAACCGGCACCGGCTGGCCACCACTGATCAGATACTTATTCTGCAGGATGACCGCGGGTACCGACTGAATGCCCATCTGTTGCCATTGCTGCTGCTCAGCCCGCACGGCACTGGCATATTGCTGTTGTTGCAACACTTCCGCCGCGCGCTCTGCAGACAATCCGGCTTCCGCCGCAATGGCGACTAACACTTCGGTCTGACTGACATCCCTGCCGTCACGGAAATGGCCGTTAAACAACGCCAGTTGCAGATCGGTTTGCAGGCTGTTGGCATAACCTGGCTGAGCTGCAAGTTCGGCTGCCCAGCTCAGTAGCTGATGAGCATTAAAGCTGTTCACCATGCGCATGTCGTCGCGGAAATTAAACGTAAAACCCAGCTCAGCGCCCATTGCGGTAATACGTTCGCGGTTTTCGCGGCTTTGTTCGTCTGTACTGCCGTATTTTTCCGCCAGATGCTGGCGCAGGTTCTGGCCTTCCGGCGGCATATCCGGATTCAGTTCAAACGGATGCCAGCGGATCTGGTGAGGTGTCTGAGGAAAAGATTCAAGTGCCTGCTGCAGTGCGGAATAACCAATCACACACCAGGGGCACATTACATCGGAGATAATATCAATCTGCAGCGTCATAACCGTCACCTGTGTCAAAACGGCGAGTATGACACAGGTTCAGTTAAGGCAGACGGAACAGTCTTTATTGGTTTTTGGCCGCTTCGTTACGGTCCAGGGCGCCAATATCCAGTACCGGAGCCGCATCGATATGTTGTGCGTCCATCATATAAGCAACCCGTTCCAGCGAAGCCAGAATCATGGTTTGTTCCCAGTCATGCAGGTCCTGAAACTGTTGTACAAAGTTATCCTGCAGTGGCTTGGGTGCGTCCACCAGGGTCGCAAAAGCTTTGTCGGTCAGATAAACATATACCTTACGTTTATCTGCCGTTCCGCGTTCGCGATAGACATAACCACCCCGTTCCAGGCGGTCAACAATGGTGGTGACCGTTGCCTGGGATAACGACACCTTCTTGGCAACTTCGCCCACGGTTAAATCACTCTGCTCACGCAGGGTTTGCAGAATCAACAACTGAGGAGCGGTTAAGCCGGAAGTTTTGCTCAGCTTTTTGGAATGTAAATCCGTCGCACGAATAATGCGACGTAACGCAACTAACACCTGATCGTATCTGTCCATTTCGGTACCTGTCTGTCAATCGGCGCAGTATAGCCACAGCACCCGGTGGCGACTATAGCGATTTTCACTTATGCGGAAACAAAAAAGCGCGGAAAAATCCGCGCTTTGTTCTTCAGCTCACGGGAAGTGGGCTGATCAGAAGTAATAATCCATGGTCACAAACCAGGCGTCATCATCACCATTTTCTACACGACCGTTCTCGTCGATGTCACCGTCATTGCTCAGGTATTCCAGATAGAACCAACCCGGGCCATAGTTATAGCTGACACCAGAAGCGTAACTGTCGGCCGAACCCACAACGTCTTTATAATCTTTGGTTTTGCTTTCAGCGTTGCTGTAATCGACGTAGAAGTTGTAGTCACCCATAGTATAGGTCACGGTCACCGCTTTGCGATCATTTTTAACTTCCTGCTGCGGTACACCACCAACACCACGCAGGTCGCGGTATGTGGTCATATATTGCGCTTTTACGCCCAGATCACCAAAACCGCCTTCATAATAGGCCACGGCCGCGTTGTGATCGCCGTTGTAAGGGCGCATATCATCATCATCAGACAGATCACGTAAACGACCGTTCTGATAGGAAACACCCACTTTCTGATCTTTTGCAACGCTGTACGCTACGTTACCAACAAAGGTCTGGGCTTTCTGGTAAGTGGCTTTGCTGCCCCAGTGACCGCCATCGTCCTGGGTTTCGGTGGAGTTACCGAAGTCATCAACGTGGAAATACGCCACATCGTAGCTCAGCGCGCCAAATTCCGCCGACCATTTCACACCGACGTCCATCTGATCGCCATAACCACCCATCATGCCATCGCCAGGCCAGAAGTTGACACTTTGCCAGCCAAACGGTACTTCGGACTTACCAATGGTCAGCTGGCCAGCGCCAAACTTTTTGCCGATCCAGGCTTTATGGAAACCAAAATGGCCACCAGTATTGTTGTTAGCCGGGTCGGTAAAAGCACCGGAGGCATAACGCATCTCGGAAGAGAAAGTCCAACCGCTTTCTTCATCTGTCTTGTCAATATAAAGAATTAATGCTTCGTAGTTAGTATCACCATAAGTTGCTTCGGTTAAATCGTCATTGCCAATAGTATGGTTAACCCAGAAGCCACCAGAAATAGAATCTGAGGCGATGGCCGGCATTGCTGCGGCAGTAACCGCTAATGCAAGAAGGCTTTTTTTCAACATAACTTTCCTCCGGTTTTTTAAGACAAATGTCTGAAAACATATTTTTATAGTGGTGCATGTCAGCACCCATTGTTACTCAGTCGTTCTGCAGCATTTTGCCCAGTAACGAATGAAACAATTCTTTATCGCCAACAAAACCAACAATGTCGTTATTTTCTTCAATAAAAACAGCATGATCAGTATCGTAACGAATTTCCAGCACGTCACGCATCGGCGTTTTCGCCGACACAATGGTACCGGTCATTTTTAACTCAGCACTGCTGGCTGCATTGTCGAACCGCTGCAGCGCCGTCTGGCTGTCGCGATGAATCACAGATTGTTTGTCTGCTGCCAGCCAGTAGTCGTGACGTTTACTCAGGCAATAACCTTTTTCCGCGGTATTCAGCTCAGCAATCGGTCGCATCAGATCACGTGCCAGTAATACATTCATCGGATTGGTATGAGCGACAAAATCACGCACATAATCATCCGCCGGATCCATGACAATTTCCTGTGGATTGCCGTGCTGGACAATTTCACCATCTTTCATAATGGCGATATGGTTGCCGATTTTCAGTGCTTCATCTAAATCGTGGGACACAAAGATAATGGTTTTATTCAGCTTTTCCTGCAGCTGCAATAACTCGTCCTGCAGCTGGCTGCGAATCAGTGGGTCGAGGGCAGAAAAAGGCTCATCCATTAATAAAATATCAGATTCAGTTGCCAACGCCCGGGCCAGACCAACCCGTTGTTGCATGCCGCCCGATAACTGGCTCGGCTTGTGGTCAGCCCATTCCGATAAGCCAACGATATCAAGCTGCTCAGCCACCCGTTTGCGGACAGACTTTTTATCCAGCCCCTGAATTTCCAGTGGCATAGCGACATTTTCGGCCACAGTCAGCCACGGCATCAGGGCAAACTTCTGAAATACCATAGAAATGGTTTTCATGCGTAATTCACGCTGAGTCTGCTCGTCCGCTTCGGCAAAGTTGATCATATTTCCCTGGTATTCGATATTTACCTCACCCCGGGTAATCGGATTCAAGCCATTAACACAACGTAGCAGACTTGACTTACCAGAGCCAGAGAGACCCATTAATACGCAGATTTCTCCCTTATTAACGCTCAGACTGGCCCCTTTTACACCAAGCACCTGGCCGGTTTTATCCAGAATTTCATCCCGGTCACACCCCTTGTCCAGCAGATTCAGTGCTTTCTCGGGTGCATTACCAAAAATCACATCGAGGTTTTTAATTTCGATCATGCACTCACCTGCTCTTTCTGTTTAAACAAACGGTCCAGCAAAATAGCTAACAATACAATCGCCAGCCCGGCTTCAAAGCCGCTGGCAATATCCACCGTATTTAATGCCCGTACCACGGGTTTCCCCAGGCCATCTGCACCAACCAGCGCAGCAATCACCACCATCGACAACGACAACATGATGCACTGGGTCACCCCCGCAGCAATATTGCTGGCAGCTGCCGGTAATTCAATACGGAATAATAATTGTGCTTTTGTCGCACCAAACGACTGCCCCGCTTCAATCATTTCTTTCGGTACTTCGGAAATGCCCAGATAGGTCAGTCGTACCGGAGCGGCAATGGCAAAAATAATGGTAGAGATCAGGCCAGGCACCACACCCAGGCCAAACAAAGTCAGTGTCGGGATCAGGTACACAAACGTTGGCACGGTTTGCATCAGGTCCAGTACCGGCCGCAACGCGCTGAACAACCATGGATGATGCGCCGCATAAATACCAAGCGGCAAACCAATCAGAATGCAGAATAAGGTCGCGTATAACACCAGCGACAGGGTTTCCATGGTTTCTTCCCAATAACCCAGATTCCAGATCAGTAACAGAGACACCACAGCAAAGGCCACCAGTGGTAGCGAACGGTGCAGCCAATAGGCAAGCCCGGCAACCAACACAATAAAAGCTCCGGGATGCAGCCATAATAATCCGGAGGTCAGCAGCTCAATCAGCCAGGCCAGTGAGTCGGATATAACATCAAAAAAACCAGAAGCATTATCGACCAACCAGTCAAAAAAGTTCTCAGTATAACGCCCAAGCGGGATTTTATAATCTTCCACAATCGTGCCCGTAAAGTAGTGCTATAAAACAGTAATGCCCGTTAACGCTACCGGATGCCCGATAACTCAGGTTATCGTAGGATAACCGGGCAGGTATGAGCCGCTGCTGCGGCTCATTGATGGCGCTTACTCAGTCAGAGCGAGCGCAGATTGCAGTGCTTGTGCACCGTCTTTGGTGTTTACGCCTTCTAACCAGACATTCAGAGCCTCTGGATTCTTTTTAATCCAGGCTTTGGCCGCGTCTGCAGGCTTTTTACCTTCATCCAGAATGCCGGCCATAATTTCGTTTTCAGCCTGCAGGGTAAACTTCAGGTTGCTCAGGAATTTGCCAACATTAGGACATTCGCTGGTATAACCTTTACGCACATTGGTTTTCACCACTGCGCCACCCAGATTCGGGCCAAAGAAATCATCACCGCCTTCAAGGTAGGCCAGATCAAAGTTAGCGTTCATCGGATGTGGTTCCCAACCCAGGAAAACAATCCACTTATCACGGCGGGTTTTACGTTTAACCTGAGACAGCATGCCCGCTTCGCTGGACTCAACCACTTCAAATTCTTTCAGCTCAAATGCGTTCTGATCAATCATGGTCTGGATCAGGCGGTTACCGTCATTACCCGGCTCAATACCATAAATTTTGTTATCGAATTTATCGGCGTATTTAGCAATGTCGGCAAAACTTTTTACACCGGCGTCATATACATACTGTGGTACCGCCAGGGTGTATTTGGCACCTTCCAGATTTGTCACCAGAGTTTCTACCGTGCCACGCTCACGGTAAGGTTTAATATCACCTTCCATGGTTGGCATCCAGTTGCCCAGGAAAACATCAATATCGTTGTTTTCCAGTGATTTATAGGTAACCGGTACCGACAGCACCTGGGTTTTGGTGTCGTAGCCAATGCTCTCCAGTACAACGGATGCAACCGCCGTGGTTGCCGTGATATCCGTCCAGCCGACGTCGGCAAAACGAACTGTATCGCACTGGCCAGCCTGTGACATTGCAGGCATTGCGAGTAAAGCGGAACAGACTAAATGTTTGAGTTTCATACCTTTCTTCTCCGTCGTTATCGTCGTTATCGTTGTTATGGTTGCTGATTTAAACTGAACGCTGTGGCGTGCCAGAGCGTTGTTGTTGTTGCCAGTCCGGGTTCATGCCAACCTCAGCCTGACTGGCCGGCAACATCTGATAACCGCTTTCGTGATCACAACGGATCAGATCCGCAGCCCGTTCGGCGGTCATGATGGTCGGCGCATTCAGGTTACCGTTGGGTATGGTAGGAAATACCGACGAGTCCACCACCCGCAAACCCTGCACACCATGAACCCGGGTGTGGGAATCGACAACGGCCATATCATCTTCACCCATCTTGCAGCTGCATGACGGGTGATAGGCGCTTTCTACGCTGGCGCGCACAAACGCATCTATTTGCTCATCGCTCTGCACCTGCTCGCCGGGCTGAATTTCACCATCGCGGTAATCATCAAACGCTGCCTGACCAATAATTTCCCGGGTACGTTTTACACAATCACGAAAGCCTTCAATATCGTCCGGGTGCTGCAGGTAATTAAATAAAATCTCCGGATGATCATCCGGGTTGGCGGATTTTACGTGCACATGGCCGCGGCTTTTCGGCTTGTTATGGCCAATATGAACCTGAAATCCATGACCGGAAAATGCCGCCCGACCGTCATAACGCATGGCTGCCGGCAAGAAGTGATATTGCAGATCAGGCCACTCAACTCCGGCCTTAGAACGAATAAAGCCACAGGATTCAAAGTGATTGGTTGCGCCCAGTCCGGTTTTAAAGAAGAACCAGCGTGCGCCAATTAAAAATTTATTAAACCAGTCAAGCTTGCCGTTTAAAGTCACCGCCTGTTTGCATTTAAACTGGAAATAAAATTCCAGATGATCCTGCAGATTTTTGCCAACACCGGGAAGCTCATGCTGTAGCTTAATTCCGGCATTTTTTAACACCTCCGCATCACCAATACCCGACAATTGCAGAATATGTGGTGAACCGACTGAGCCGGCACTGAGGATGACTTCTTTGCCAGCGTTAACCTGCGTCGTGGTACCATTCTGACGATATTCCACGCCAACGGCTTTTGGTCCTTGCTCTGTTTGTTGCAGCAATACTTTGTGCACCTGAGCTTTAGTGATCACGGTCAGATTATTGCGCTGCATCGCCGGACGCAAATAGGCATTGGCCGTCGACCAGCGGCGGCCATTTTTAACCGTCATATGCATGGCACCAAAGCCTTCCTGCTGCTTGCCATTATAATCTTCGGTAAAATCATAACCGGCCTGCTGACCAGCTTTGATAAAAGCTTTATACAACGGATTTTTCATCTGGTTGCCGTTGTTTACGCCTAACGGCCCACCCACTCCGCGGTATTCATCTGCACCGAATGCCCAGTCGTCGGCTTTCTTGAAGTAAGGTAAACAATGAGCATAATCCCAGCCCTGCGCACCAGACTGTTGCCATTCATCGAAATCGCGGGCATGACCACGAACATACACCATGCCGTTAATCGATGAAGAGCCACCAAGCACTTTACCGCGCGGACAATGCATCACCCGGTTATCCAGATACGGCTCCTCTGCGGTGTGATATTGCCAGGCGTATTTTTCCGTATTCATCGGGATCGACAATGCCGTTGGCATCTGAATAAAAATACTCTTATCACTGCCGCCGGTTTCGATCAGTAATACCGAATGCTCCGGATTTTCCGTCAGTCGGTTAGCCAGCACACAACCAGCCGAGCCGGCTCCGACAATAATAAAATCATATTGCGCCATGGTGGTTCCTCAGAACGGACTTTCCAGTGAATTCATACCGACATACACAGATTTAATCTGGGTGTAATGTTGTAAAGTCGCCATGCCATTTTCACGGCCAATACCCGATTGTTTATACCCACCAACCGGCATTTCTGCGGGTGAAGCACCATAGGCATTGATCCAGCAAATACCGGCTTCCAGCTGATGAATAACCCGGTGAGCACGACGAATATCGTTACTGAAGACAGCGGCGGCCAGGCCATAATGGGTATTATTTGCCCGGGCAATCACTTCGTCTTCGTCGTCAAATTCCAGCACCGACATCACCGGGCCAAAGATTTCTTCTTTGACGATGGTCATCTCATCGTTGCAGTTCACGAATACCGTTGGTGCGACAAAAAAACCATTTGGCGCGCCTGAAGGCTTAATCGCACCACCACCACATAACAGCTGAGCACCTTCCGCTTTGCCTTTTTCGATATAATCCAGCACCAGGCGGTAATGTTTTTCTGAAATCAGCGCACCGAGGTTAACCTCAGGATCCAGCGGGTCACCGGCGATAATATTCTGCTCAGTACGCTGCTTAAGCTTGGTTAAGAATTCATCCTTAATGCCGGATTGTAAAAATACCCGGGTGCCATTCGTGCAAATTTCCCCCTGGGTATAAAAATTACCTAACATAGCCGCACTGACGGCTTCATCGATATCGGCATCGTTAAAAACGATCAGTGGTGATTTACCACCTAATTCCATGGTGACGTCTTTGAGTGTGCTCGCAGCTGCAGCCATCACCCGTTTGCCAGTGCCCACTTCGCCGGTAAAAGAGACTTTTTCAATATCCGGACTGTGTGTTAACCATTCACCGACTTCGCGGGCGCCATGTACCACGTTAAATACGCCCGCCGGCACACCAGCTTCAATAAAGATTTCCGCCAGCTTACAGGCCCCCATCGGGGTTTCTTCTGACGGTTTAAAAATCATGGCATTACCACAGGCCAGCGCCGGGGCTGATTTCCAGCAGGCGATCTGTAATGGGTAATTCCAGGCACCAATGCCGGCACAAATCCCCAGGGGCTCACGCCGGGTGTAATAAAAATCCCCCCCCAGATCCTGTTGATTGCCCTCGATTGACGGCGCCAGACCGGCAAAAAATTCAATCGAATCGGCCCCGGTGACCACGTCCACGACACTGGCTTCCTGCCAGGGTTTACCGGTGTCGAGTACTTCCAGCCGGGCCAGTTCATCATTACGCTCGCGTAACAGCGCCACCGCCTTATTCAGAATACGGCTGCGTTCGATACCCGTCATGGCTGACCAGCTGGCAAATCCCTGACGCGCACTGATGATGGCTTGTTGCTGAATATAATCATCTGCAACCTCAACCTGGTACATCACCTCAGCCGTCGCCGGGTTAACCACATCAAAGGTATCTCCGCTGCGGTTATCCAGATAACCACCAGCAATAAAATTTTTAACTTTCATCGGAATGTCCTGTGTCACCAAAACCGGCAATGACCTGATCGATATAGGTTTTACAATGTTGTTCTGCTGCCAGGAAACATTGCTCGGGGGAATTACTCAGAGTGCTGCGTAACCAGAAGCCATCAATCATGGCGGCGGTCATTTCTGCCGCGTTAACGGCGTCCTGCCGGCTCGGCAACAAAGCGCGGTAGGAATACAACAGGTTGCTGCGCAGCCGGCGGCTGTTCACTTGTTGTAAGCGTGATAATTCGGGGGAATGTGCCGCTTCGGCCCAGAAACATAACCAGGTACGCGACGCTGAAGAAGACTGCTGAAAGCTGGCAAAGTTGGTTTCAACAATACTGTGTAAACGCTGGCGGGCACTGGCCGCTGTCGACAGTCCTGCCTCATGACCACGGAAGTTGGTCAGCAATCCGGTTTTCAGCTGCTCCAGCAGATGCCGTACCGCAGATTCCAGTAATAGTTGTTTGCTGCCAAAGTGATGATTGATCAGGCCCACGGAAATGCCGGCCAGAGTACTGATGGTTTTAATCGTGGTGCCCGACAATCCATATAGCTCTATGGATTTCAGGGTCGCCTGAACGATTTCTTCTCGCCGCTGATTCTGTGGTTTGATCTTTGCCATACGCTTGATTGAATGTTCATTTAAATACAAGGCTAAACAATTGATGTCTAAGTATCAAGCCTGAAAATCCACAACAACCCGGCCACAACCCCGGAAAAATGCGGAAAACCGCATAAATACTGGCACCGTCCGGGGGCGCAAAAATATTAGAGATCTATAGAATTAGCTTCTGACAATGGGGTCTGAAGCAAAAAATGAATCCTTTCAATCGTTCATTTGATAATCAAATCCTTTGATACGCAAGCCCTTCTCCAGGTAGTCATTTATATTGACGCCGAAAGATCCACTGCGATATACCCCGGCCGCTTTATAAAATTCGCCGGCATCATCCTGAGGCGCGTTAGCCAGGTTGATAATACGTTCCGGTTGCGGCTGTTTGTCCGCGCCGAGCACCATAATGACCTTAGGCTTGAGCGAATAACCCGGGTCTGAAGATAAAATAATCCCCACTTCACCGTTCGTCATTTCCAGCAAATAGCCGGGCGGATAAAGGCCAATCATGGCGATAAACTTACGCGCCACCTCTTCATCAAACTGGCTGCCGATATGGCGGTGGATAATTTTTAATGCTTCAGTGGAGGACATACCTTCGCTGTAACAGCGACGGCTGGTCATGGCGTCATAAGCGTCCGCGACCGTCACGATGCGGGTAAACAGGGAGATTTTGCTGCTGTCGATGCCCCGCGGATAACCTTTGCCATCGAGGCGTTCGTGATGGCTATAAGCAACATCGACGGCGCCCGGATAAATATCCGATCGTCCCATCAGTAATTGCCGGGCATACACAGTATGGCGTGCCATTTCAGCGAATTCTTGCGGATTCAGAGTATCCGGTTTGTTCAGTATTTCCGGCGGAACTTTCATTTTGCCGATGTCATGCATCAGGCCACAAATACCGAGATTTTCCAGTTCATACGGAGCCAGATCCATTTCCCGCCCTAGCGCAATTGCTAACAAACACACATTCACTGAATGTTCAGCGGTATATTCATCCTGATGTTTCAGCCGGGTCAGCCACAGAATGGCAGTCGGGTTGTGGATAACCCGTTCGACACAGTCTTTGACGGCTTCTTTGGCCCCCTCCAGTGACATGGCCTGGCCCAGGTAGGCAGTATTGAGCAGGTATTTGATCTGATGTTTAGTGGACTGATAGGTGCGGTTCGCGCGCGTCAGTTGCTGCGCCATATCCTGTTTTTCAACATACATAGTGCGCCGCTGCGGTGTGATCGTTTGATGGCCATGGTATTCCTGCCATTCTTCTTCAACCACATCGACATACACCCAGCGGCATACGTCCTGGACCATCTGAATGTCTTCCGCCGTTTCAAGCAAAAAGCCCTGAAATAAAAACGGCGATTCAATCCATGGCCGATCCAGCTCAACAATATGCATCCCTGGGGTTAATTCTGACACGTCCAGCCGCTTGCGCGTGTGTCGTTTATTGATCCGGAACTTGCGGCCATTACGGGTAGTTGTAATGGAACCTATCACTGTGAACCTGCCTGTGTTGTTGTAATAATGATAGCGCAGCCCCCGCAGGGGCTCAGTTCATGCTGTAAAAATGTATCTGACTTTGATCGCCCTGCGGTTCAAATTGCAGCCGCCGGCCAATTTCTGACGGTATCTCATCCGCCAGATGAGTCACGTACAGCAGGGTAACCTCCTGCTGCTGTGCCAGTCGGCGAATAAATGCCAGCACCAGCTGGCGACTTGGGTCATCCAGCCCCTGACACGGCTCATCCAGAATCAGCAGTGGTGGCTGCTTGATCAGTGCCCGGGCAATTAATACCAGACGCTGCTCACCATAAGACAGGTGCTGCAGGCTCTGGTTAGCTTTATCACGTAACCCAATCACCTCCAGCCATTGCAGCGCCAGCTGCTTATCATCATCACCGGTCGCTTGGTACAGCCCAATACTGTCATACAAACCGGAGATCACCGTACTCAGGACGTTGGTGGTGGCACGGTAATCCCATTGCAGCGACGCCGACACAATACCAATGTGTTTTTTAATGTCCCAGATGGTTTCGCCACGGCCACGCTGCATACCAAACAACTTCAGATCGTTGCGGTAACACTGTGGGTTATCGCCGGTAATCAGCTGTAACAGGCTGGTTTTACCACACCCGTTCGGGCCCTGAATCGCCCAGTGCTCCCCGGCTATCACCTGCCAGTTCAGCTGCTCGAACAGGACTCGTTCATCATAACGAACCGCCACATCCGTCATGGTCACCAGCGGTGCCTGAGCATCCAGCTGGTAGTCGATCGTTGCCGGCGGGAAATCCGGCAATGGCCGGTCAAAATGCAATAAGCCGTTCAGCTCCGGCTCAGCCAGAACCTGTGCTTTGGTTCCCTGATACAGGAGCTTACCGTCGTGCATAAACGCCAGGTGTGTGATCCAGTCGGGTAACTCATCCAGCCGGTTTGCGACCCAGACAATCGCCTGGCCGTGCTGCTGCAGGCGCTGTAACTCCTGCTGTAAAACGTCGCGGCTACGGCTGTCCAGGCCTTCCAGCGGTTCATCCAGAACCAGTAAATCCGGTTGCTGATGCAAACAACGAATCCACAACACCTTACGGCTTTCACCGGTGGATAACGCGCGGAATCCCTGATCCAGTAAATGGTCAATACCCAGTAACTCAACCCAGTGCTGAACCTCCTCAAGCGGAGCTAATAAGTCACGCACCCGGGTGCCGTGGTCAGGGCAGTCATTCAGATCACTCTGATCCTGCTTACGCTCCAGCTCAATCTGGGCCGCCTGTGCTTCGAGTGAAACATAAGCAACACGACCGGGCAGGCCGTCGGCGTTGCCGTGGCTGAGCACCAGCTGGTTGGCAAACAAACAGGATAACGCGGTTTTACCGCTGCCATTGGTACCGGTAATCGCCCAGTATTCACCGGGCTGCAATTGCCATTGAGCAAAACGGATATGGCGGCCATCGTGCAGGCGCGCCTGAATATCACGGAATTCCATCAGCGACTCAGCCCGGAGGCCAGCTCAGTGAGCGACCGCCAATCACGTGCAGATGCAGATGGAATACACTCTGCCCGGCGCCCTCACCGTTATTCACCACCAGCCGGAACTGATCACCAAAACCCTGCTCTTCAGCCACTTTATTGGCCACCAGCATCAGGTGCCCTAACAGAGACTGATCCTCTTCGCCGGAATCACACAAACGTGGAATCGGTTTCCGTGGAATCACCAGAATATGCATCGGCGCCGCCGGATACAGGTCGCGAAATGCCAGACACTGATCATCTTCATAAACAATGTTGGCTTCGGCCTCACCGCGGGCAATTTTGCCAAAAATGGTATCGTCAGACATGGAATTTGCCTCGTATTAATTCCATTACACCTTAGAAAAAATAAACTTATATGACAATGAGTTATTACAGGCAATACAACCCGGGTCTCATTCATCATCTTCGTCATCGCCCATCACCAGATTACGACCCGCCTCCTTGGCGCGATACAGGTGTTCGTCTGCACGTGCGAACAACGCCGACAACGACGGTTGCGGCAGCGCCACACTGGCCGCCACGCCAGCCGATATACTGATGCGCACAAAGTCATCGGGGATATCAAAAATCCGTTCTTCAACATTCTGACGCAGCCCATTCAGCAGGCTGAGCGCCTTATCGTTATCCAGGCCGGGCAATAACACAGAAAACTCTTCACCACCGGTGCGCGCCACCAGAAAACGTCCCAGTGTTTCTTCAAGCAGCTGCGCCAGCTGCTGCAGCACCATATCTCCGGCCTGATGCCCATATTCATCATTAATGTTTTTAAAGAAGTCGATATCCAGTACCGCCAGGCTGAGCGGTTGTTGCTCGCGCACAGCACGCTGCAGCAATGTCTCTCCCTCTTCGCTGAAGTAGCGGCGATTATACAGGCCGGTCAGGTAATCGCGGCTTGCCTGCCACTGCAATTGCTCAAGGCTGTCCAGTGCTTCGATGTTGTTGGTGACCCGACAGACAAACTCTTCCTGCTCAAATGGTTTACTGAGAAAATCGTTGGCACCGTTTTTAATAAACTTCACAGAAATAGCGCTGTCTTCCTGGCCCGACAGGCCAATAATGGCAATATTGCGTTTTTCAAAGCGATGGCGGATGGCCTGAACCAGCTCAAAACCATCCAGCTGAGGCATATGATAGTCAGTTATCACCAGCCGGATGGCTGGCTGCTGCTGTAATATTTCCAGTGCCTGAGCACCGTTTTCCGCTTCATGGACCCGATACTGATGCAACTCCAGCAACTGGCGCACATAATGTCTGTAGGTGGATGAGTCTTCCGCGATCAGCACTTCCACCGAGCGGTTTTTCTCCAGCCGCTGCAACATCTGTACGGCATACTGATACGAAAACCGGCTCTCTTTAATAACGTAATCGGCCACGCCTTTTTTCAGTAACTGATCACGCACATCACCATCGCTGGTACCGGTCAGCACCACCACCGGCAGCCCCTGCTGCAGCAGATAGTCGACCAGCTCGCCATGAGGTGCGTCCGGCAACGCCAGGTCGACCAGAGCAGCCACCAGCTGGTGCCGATGAGCCTGGTACAATTCAACCGCCTGGGCCATATTCATGGCGTACCATGGCTCTTCCTCCAGCGTCTGGCGAGCCACGTGTTTCAGCACCTTAAGAATGACGCTGCTGTCCTCTACAATCAGAAATCTGGCCATAATGTTTCCATATCCACGGTTGTTCTTTCAGTCTAGGAGCAGAACCGCCGCAACGGCCAGTTTTCACGGCACAGCGGCAACCATGAGCACTGACATAAATCATAACCGCAGGGTTATAAATCGCTGTTTTATTGAGCAGCCGCGCTAATTTGTTTACTATGCGCGCGATTTCAGATGATAAGGCTGAGCTATGAATATTGTTGTTTACCCGGGCACCTTTGACCCCATTACCAATGGTCACACCGATCTGGTGGAGCGTGCTGCGCGTATGTTCGACCACATTATTCTGGCTGTTGCTGATAATCCCAAGAAAAAACCGATGCTGGAACTGGACACCCGTGTTGATCTGGCTCGCGAAGTGTTAGGCCATCTGCACAATGTTGAAGTCACCGGCTTCAGTAACCTGCTGGCTGAGTTTGTGCAGGAAAAACAAGCCAACATCATTCTGCGTGGCCTGCGTGCCGTATCGGATTTTGAATACGAATTTCAGCTGGCTAATATGAACCGTGTATTAGCCCCGAATGTAGAAAGTATGTTCCTGACTCCGGCCGAGAAATACTCCTACATTTCTTCCACCCTAGTGAGAGAGATCGCGTCCTTAGGCGGCGACATCAGCAACTTCGTCCATCCGGCGGTTGCTAAAGCCCTGCAAAAGAGCGTGCAACAACAAACTGCATAACAACCGTAAACTGCAATCAAGCAGTTAGCCCCTGACGGAGGTATGTCATGGCTCTGATTATTACCGATGAGTGCATCAACTGTGATGTATGTGAACCTGAATGCCCGAATGAAGCGATTTCTGCGGGTGAAGAAATTTATGAGATAGACCCGGCCAAATGCACCGAATGTGTTGGTCATTACGACGAACCTCAGTGCCAGCTGGTGTGTCCGGTTGATTGCATCCCTCAGGATGATAACAACATGGAAACCCAGGAAGAGCTGGAAGCCAAATACGAACAGCTGACCGGCAAAAAAATCGCCTGATCAGCACCCCCGCAAAGCCCCGTCATCGTTGATCACGGGGCTTTTTTATACCCGCATGCCGGCGCCAGACAAGGCGTCAGACAACAGCAGCGGGTAACAGCCTGTTCCAGCCGCTACCTTGCTCCACCCGGCCACATCCACCACACTAGCCGGCAACCACTGATAACGGACTTTATTGTATGCTCAAACGTACCCTGTTGCTGCTCAGCAGCAGTCTGATCATCGCCTGCTCGCCAACTCCGGCAAAAGACACAAACACGGCCGAACACAATTCCACCCGGGCAACACCGGGTCAGGCCGCCATTGCCAGTGCTCACCCACTGGCGACCCAGGCCGGTATGGATATCCTCGCTCAGGGCGGTAATGCCTTTGATGCCGCAATTGCCGTCGCCGCCAGTCTGGGGGTAGTCGAACCTTACAGCGCCGGCATCGGTGGTGGCGGTTTCTGGCTGGTGTATCAGGCTGATAAACAGAAATACAGCTTTATTGATGCCCGCGAAATGGCTCCGGCAGCGGCACATCGTGACTATTACCTCGATAGCAGCGGTGCCGTCGATCGCGACAAAGCCGTCAACGGCCCAACCGCCGCAGGTATCCCCGGCCAGGCTGCGGCGTTTGCTCACCTGGCGGAACATTACGGCAAGCTGCCGCTGCAACAGTCACTGCAGGCGGCCATTCAGCAGGCCAACGAAGGCTTTGCGGTCTATCCCCACTATCGCAAACTGATGAACTACCGGCTGGACGCTGTTCGTCGTTACCCTCAGAGCCGGGCAACATTCCTGGACAACGGCGAGATTCCGGCAGAAGGTTTTATTATTCGCCAGCCAGAGCTGGCCACCACACTGCAGGCACTGGCCGACCATGGTTTTGATGGTTTTTACCGCGGCAAAGTGGCGAACCGTATGATTAAAGCCATTCAGGCAGACGGCGGAGAATGGACACTGCGTGATCTGGAGAATTACCACGTCACAGAACGCGAACCCATCATCAGCCGCTACGGGCCATTTGAAGTGATCAGCGCACCACCACCTTCTTCCGGTGGTATTGCCATCGCCCAGATGTTTAATATGTTACGCCAGCCCGGCCTGCCACGCTGGCAAAACCTCAATCATACCGATCAGGCTCACCTGTTAACTGAGGTCATGCGCCGTGCCTATAAAGACCGCGCTGAATTTCTCGGCGATCCGGACTTTGTCGATGTGCCAATCCGCGAATTATTATCTGAGCAGCGGGCGCAGCATTGGGCCTCTTCAATAAACATGCAGCAGGCAACGCCCAGCCTGAGCCTGAATGGCCCGAAAAACCTGCAGGAAGGTTTTCATACCACCCATCTGTCGGTCATCGACCGCCAGGGCAACATGGTATCCGCGACCCTCAGTATCAACCTGCCATTTGGCTCAGCCTACACCGTGCCCGGCACCGGTATTCTGCTGAATAACGAAATGGACGATTTTTCCGCCAAACCCGGCGAAGCTAATGCTTATGGCCTGGTGGGCAATGCTGCTAACGCCATCGCACCCGGCAAACGGCCGCTGTCGAGTATGACTCCCAGCATCGTCAACACCACAAACAGCAGTGCAATTATCGGCACACCCGGTGGCAGTCGTATCATCAGCATGGTGTTGTTAGGCATGCTGGAACACATGCAGGGCAAAGAAGTCGAAAGTTGGGTAACGCGTCCGCGCTTCCACCATCAGTATTTACCGGACGTCATTCAGCACGAGCCGGATACCTTCAGCCAGGCCGAACAACAGGCTCTGCGTGCACGCGGCCACCAGCTGAAAAATGTCGGCCGCCATTACGGGAATATGCAGGTTATCTTATGGGATAAAGACAGTGGCGAGGTCAGCGCCGCCTCCGACCCTCGTGGTCTGGGCCAGTCACAGGTGCATTAACCCGCAATCGCAGCCATAAAAAAAGCCGCACTCTGTTACCAGAATGCGGCTTTTTGTTGTAACTGAGATCAGAACATATAGCTGATATTCAGGTCAGCGGTGCTGACATCCGCTTCGTATTCATCTTTTTTATTCAGTGAATAGACGGTGTAATCCAGACCTAAACGCAGATTATCACTGACAAAACGCTCCACACCAATGCCGTACAGGAAGCCAAAACCGGAACTGGATGAGGTGGAATTATTTACTTTGCGCTCTGCGCTCCAGCGATGCAGGCCCAGCTTACCCATCAGCTCCAGGTCCCAGAAAATACGCTTACCAAAACGGCTGGCAATCTGGATAGAGCTGGCAGTATCTTCAAACTCTGTACCGTTTTTATCCAGCTCAGCAGTACCGAAGGTACGGTAACCCAACAGCACATCGTAACGGCTGTCATCATTCAGGCTGAAGTGTGTACCCAGAAACAAACCACCACCGATGGCACTGCCGGACACATCGACCAGTGATTCGCTATAGTTCGCCTGACCCGCCGATAACATTACAAAATGGCGGATAAACTTGCCTTCACCTTCTTTCAGCTCACCCACCTGGTTTGGCATTTTGCCGCAGCCCAGACAACGCACAAACGCCGCCTGTAACGGTGTCACCACCAAAGTTTCGGCTGCCTGCTCAGCATTACCACCCAGCAGAGTAAAAGGCAGGGTTGCACCATAAACCAGCGAGCCCACCTGCGATAAAGCAAAGTACAGAGGACGCGCCAGTACGGCATCAATTACCATCGCGCCGGCACTCGGGTCTTCTTCCACAGTTTGTGCCGTTGCCACAGTTCCACTCAGCAATAACACTGCTGCCAGGGAAACCTGTAATGGTTTCTTAAAAGCGGCCAAGAATCGCATCTGTCGTCCTCTTATTTTTCCGTATGCAATATGGCACGACTATAGCAGCACCTTGAGGCCGCGTCACGACTGACGAGTGGAGATTATCGACCAGCTCACAGCCGTCAGCGCTGACACGCGGGACAATACACTGTTGCCCGCTGGCCCTGGCGGATTTCTTTCAGTGTCGCTGAGCAGTGCACACAGCTTTCACCCGCGCGTCCATATACCAATAATTCCTGAGCAAAATAACCGGGCTGACCATCTCCGCCAACGAAATCCTTCAGCGTTGTCCCTCCCTGCGCAATCGCCCGCTCCAATACCAGACGAATACAGGCCACCAGTTTTTCATAGCGGGGTTTGCTGATTTTGCCCGCAGCCGTGGTGGGGCGGATACCCGCCATAAACAGGCTTTCATTGGCGTAAATATTACCGACCCCGACAACCACCTTACCATCCATGATAAATTGCTTGATTGCCTGCGACTTTTTGCGACTGCGCTGATACAGATAAGCGCCATCAAAAGCTGCCGACAGCGGCTCTGGTCCCAGATGGTCGAGATGGCTGTTTTCAGTCGCCCCTGCAGGCTGCCACAACAAAGCACCAAACCGTCTGGGATCGTGATAGCGCAAAATTTTGCCGTTGGCTAAACACCAGTCGATATGGTCATGTTTACCCGGCGGCTCATCATCAGCCAGCAGCCGCAACGACCCCGACATGCCCAGATGCCAGATCGCCGTGCCGTTATCCGTTTCCACCAGAATGTATTTTGCCCGGCGACTCAGGCGGCGGATCGTTTGCCCCACCAGCTGCTGCACCCCGGCTGCAACCGGCCAGCGTAACTTTGGCTGACGCACCTCCACCGCTTCAATCTGCTGGCCCAGCAGCCAGGGCTCAATGCCGCGCAGTGTGGTTTCTACTTCTGGTAACTCAGGCATGAAATATCTCCGACTCACTGAATTTCAGACATAAAAAAACCCGACCAGAGCCGGGTTTTTTTACAATACTCTTTATTACAAAGAGCTGCGCCGTAAAAAGAAACTTACTTAATTTTAGCTTCTTTGTACATTACGTGCTTGCGAACAACAGGATCAAATTTTTTGAT
Source organism: Bacterioplanoides pacificum (assembly GCF_042648445.1). Lineage (NCBI taxonomy): Bacteria > Pseudomonadati > Pseudomonadota > Gammaproteobacteria > Oceanospirillales > Oceanospirillaceae > Bacterioplanoides > Bacterioplanoides pacificum. Next base: position 26,102 of record NZ_JBHRYB010000001.1, on the reverse strand, counting down.
CTCCATTTTCTCAGGCATGGTGCGCTTGTTTTTGTCTGTAGTGTAGAAGTGACCGGTACCGGCACTTGAAACCAGACGAATCTTATCACGTGGCATAACAGGCCTCCTTAAACTTTCTCGCCGCGAGCGCGGATTTCGGCCAGAACAGCATCGATACCTTTCTTATCGATGATGCGCATGCCTTTAGTGGTTACACGCAGACGTACGAAACGCTTTTCGCTTTCTACCCAGAAGCGGTGGTACTGCAGGTTAGGCAGAAAACGGCGCTTGGTTTTGATGTTTGAGTGGGAAACGTTGTTCCCTGTTACAGGACGCTTACCTGTAACCTGACAAACCTTAGACATTGAATTAGCCCCGATTTAACTGTATCGAACAAATGAAAAATTCGTTACAACCGTGGGCGAGTCGGCCGATATTCGGCGTCAGACAAGTGCCCTGGCTGAAAAGAGTTGCGCTTTATACCAAACGGGTAAAAAACAAGCAAGCGCAACCTGATTTTTCGCGTTAATTGTCGCAAAAAAACCCGCTTTTCAGCAAAATCCGGCGGATTTCAGCTTAACCAGCCGCGCTCAGCAAACGACACACAATAACCATCACCAACCACCAGGTGATCCAGTACCCGGATATCCACCAGTGCCAGCGCCTGTTGCAGGCGATCGGTAATTGCCCGGTCGGCGCGGCTCGGCTCAGCGACCCCGGAAGGGTGATTATGGGCCAAAATAACCGCCGCTGCGCCCTGGCTGAGCGCTTGTTTGACCACCTCGCGCGGATACACCGCCGCACCATCCAGGGTGCCATGAAATAATTCCTGATAGCGGATCACCCGGTGCTGGTTATCCAGAAACAGGCAGGCGAACACTTCCTGGCTGCGATCGCGCAGCTGAGCCAGCAAGTACCGCTGGGTCAGTTGTGGACTGGTTAATGCATCGCCACGCTGCAGCTCCTGCGCCAGATGCCGCTTTGCCATTTCCAGAACCGCCTGCAGCTGAGCAAATTTAGCACTGCCCAACCCCAGATGACTGCAGAAGGTTGGTTGGTCGGCCTGCAACAAGGCGCGCAGGCTGCCGAACTGACTGAGCAGCTCGCGCGCCAGATCGACGGCACTTTTACCGGCCACCCCGGTACGCAGAAAGATGGCCAGTAATTCGGCATCCGATAACACCTGGGCACCCTGGCTCAGCAGTTTCTCCCGTGGTCGTTCCATTTCCGGCCAGTCGCTGATCGACATAACCTACCTCCCTGTATGTCGCTGATATATACTCGCCTCATTCTAATCAGCGCGATGATTTGCATGCAACAACTGACCAACAAGCGCATTCTGCTGGGCATCACCGGTGGCATTGCCGCGTATAAATCTGCCGAGCTGGTGCGCCAGCTGAAAAAGTCCGGCGCCGATGTGCGCGTGGTAATGACCAAAGGGGCGATGGAATTTATTACCCCGCTGACGCTCCAGGCGTTATCCGGCAACCCGGTGCATCATGCACTGCTGGACCCGGAAGCCGAAGCCGGCATGGGTCATATCGAACTGGCCAAATGGGCCGATCTGCTGGTTGTTGCTCCGGCATCGGCCAACTTTATCGCCCGCCTGTCACAGGGTCTGGGAGACGACTTATTGACCACCATCTGCCTCGCCACCGAAGCACCGCTGGCACTGGCCCCGGCGATGAACCAGGCGATGTGGCGTGACGGCAGCACCCAGCAGAACCTGGAACGCCTGATTAACGTTAAAGGCAACAAGTTGCACGTATTCGGACCAGACGCAGGCGAGCAGGCCTGTGGCGACATAGGTCCCGGTCGCATGTTAGCGCCCGAAGTACTGGCCACCAACTGTGCTGAACTGTTTGAAAGCGGCATTCTCGCCGGCCTGCATCTGGTGGTCACCGCCGGGCCAACCCGCGAAGCCATTGACCCGGTGCGTTACATCAGCAACCACAGCTCCGGCAAAATGGGGTATGCCATTGCCGCCGCCGCCCGTGACGCCGGCGCCCGGGTAACCCTGATCTCCGGGCCAGTAACCATTCAGGCACCGGAACGGGTTAATCTGGAAAAAGTTGAAAGTGCCCGCGATATGCTGGAAGCCGCACTGGAACACATCAGCAGCTGCCAGATTTTTGTTGCTGCCGCTGCCGTTGCCGATTACCGCCCGCTGAATGTCGCTAACCAGAAAATCAAAAAATCCGGCGACAGCATGGATCTGACCATGATTAAAAACCCGGATGTCGTCGCTACGGTGGCACAACACGAACAACGTCCGTTTACCGTCGGCTTTGCCGCTGAAACCCAGGCGGTGGAAGATTACGCCCGCGGCAAACTGGAAAATAAAAATCTGGATATGATTGTTGCCAACGATGTATCACGTGACGATATCGGCTTTAACAGCGACCATAACGCCGCTACGGTATTGTGGTCCGACGGCCAGCAATCGTTCGACTCGATGAGCAAAGACACCATGGCACGCCAGCTGATTGAGCTGATTGCCCACCGCTACCAACAATACACCAAGAAATAAGACGACACTGTTATGCAAAAACTACAAGTACGCCTGCTGGACGAACGTTTGGGCCACGAAATTCCGCTGCCGGAATACGCGACCTCAGGTTCAGCCGGACTGGATCTGCGCGCGTGCCTGGACGCCCCGTTAACCCTGCACCCGGGCGAAACTCAGCTGATCCGTACCGGACTGTCGATATATATCGAAGATCCGTCGCTGGCAGCGATGATTTTGCCGCGCTCCGGCCTCGGCCATAAACACGGCATCGTGCTGGGCAATCTGGTTGGCCTGATCGACTCCGATTACCAGGGGGAACTGATGGTCAGTTGCTGGAACCGCGGTAAAGACAGCTTCACCATTGAAATTGGCGAGCGTCTGGCTCAGCTGGTACTGGTGCCTGTGGTACAGGCTGAATTTGAAGTCGTGCAGGAATTCACCGAAACTGAACGTGGCAGTGGCGGCTTTGGCCATTCAGGCCGCAGCTGAAGCAGGTTATGCTGGCCGCCTGACACGGCCAGCCATCCGCTCAACTGATACATCAGGCGTATTATCTAAAAATAAATGACCGAAAGGATTCCCGATGAACACCGAAGTCCGCCGCCCGAAAGGCACTGTAGTGATGTACAGCCGCATTACCATCTGGCTGGCTTTGCTGTTTATTTCCGCAGGTATGGCGTTTCAGAGTGTTCAGGTCAATCTGTTTACTCAGTCAGAAGTCGATAACGCCTTCGCCCAGGCCATGGCCAGTCAGATGGCACATGCACTGAAGGGTCAGCTCAGCGACACCCGCCAGCTGCAGCTGGCTGCCAGCCGCCACCCGAAAACCCTGGCGGCACTGCAACAGCCGGACCTGGCCTGGAAAGCGACCCTGAAACAGTTTATGCCCGGCGCTAACCGGATTTATCTGTTGCAACGTGAGCAGGCGATGGGCTTGCAGGCGAGCATGGGCTACGCCGTACAGCAAGTGGTGAGCCGCACTCTGAATGGCGCAGAAATGAAGCTGGAGGCGGTGAAGCGTAATAACAAACAACAGTTTTTCTGGGCCTCCGCCATCAAACAGCCGGGCGGAAAGATTGTCGGGGTATTATTGGTGGAATACGGTGCCGGCTGGCTGAAGCAGTTTCAGGCTGGTACCAGCAATCAGTTAGGCCAGGTGGTGGTTAACCAGCAGATCGATCCGGACCAGAGCAAAGGGTTTGAGATTTTCCGTTTCGGCAACGATACCCACCAGTCTGGCACGGCGGTGACTCACTCCATCAATGACTTCTGGTACCTGACCTATATCCCAACGGCAGAACGGCCACAGCTGGAACTGATGCCACTCGCGTCAGCCTGGGTGATTGTATTAATCGCCACCCTGACCGGACTATTCCTGATTGTTTTTCTGCAGAACAAGGCACTGCGACGCAACCAGCTGCAACTGCTGACCTACGTTCGTAACCTCAGCCGCAAAGGCGATAACCAGTTCCCGCGCTTTACCCTGCAGGTGTTCCACGATATTGCCCAGCATATGGAACATCTGCTGAAAACCGCCCGTCCGCTCGCAACAGAAGGTCACAACAGCAACAACCCACCAGAACGGGAAAAACAGGACGTTGCACTGCAACAACCACGCATCAATAAACCCCGCCCAGACGCTAAGAATAGTGCCGAACCTGCGGCCATGCTGGTTGAAGAAATGGCCGAAGAACAGATACCAGAAATACCGGCCGATATTTTCCGGGCTTACGATATCCGTGGTCTGGTTGGCGAACAGCTGAATCACGACACCCTTTACTGGATCGGTCGCGCGCTTGGCGCCGAGGTGCAACAGCGCGGTTTTACTAAAATCAGCATTGCCTGGGACGGTCGCCCTTCCAGCCCGGAACTGGCAGCTGCGTTACAGCAGGGGATTAACGACAGTGGCTGCCACACCATCACCCTCGGCGCCCACCCGACCGGCCTGCTGTATTTTGCCACTCATGAGCTGGACACATCCTGTGGCGTGGTGATTACCGGCAGCCACAACCCATCGGAATTCAACGGCCTGAAAATTGTCATCGACAAACAAACTCTGGCACAGGAAGAGCTGATGGTGCTGTATCATCGTATTGCCCGTGGGGATGTGGCGGCCAACACCCCGGGTGGCAACGAACAGCGGGATCTGCAGCAGGCTTATCTGCAACGAATCGAAGAAGATGTGCAGATCAGCAGCGACCTGAACATTGTGATTGATGCCGGCAACGGCATCGCCGGGCCAGCGGCGCAACAGCTAATGGAAATGCTCAACATTAACTGCATCCCGCTTTATTGCGATGTTGACGGCAACTTCCCGAACCATCATCCCGACCCCAGTCAGCCACATAATCTGGCCGCCCTGCAAAGTGCGGTTAAGCAGCATCAGGCTGATCTCGGCCTGGCCTTTGATGGCGACGGCGACCGCGTCGCCCTGATCGACAACCAGGGAAAAATCATCTGGCCCGATCGTCTGCTGATGTTACTGATTGAAGATATCCTGCCACGCAACCCGGGACGTGACGTGTTATACGACGTTAAATCCTCACGTCACCTGGCACCACTGATCAGCCGCCACGGTGGCCGTCCGGGAATGTGGAAAACCGGCCACTCACTGATGAAAAAACGCATGCTGGAGACCAACGCCATTATTGGTGGCGAGTTCAGCGGCCATTTTTATATTCAGGATCGCTGGTACGGCTTTGACGATGGTTTATATACCGCCGCCCGCCTGCTGGAAATTATCAGCGCCAGCAACTGTTCAACGGCGGAGTTGTTTGCCACCCTGCCGGAAGATGTGAGCACCGCCGAACTGACCATAGATACCAGCGACAGCCGCAAGTTCGACGTGCTGAAACTGCTGGCCAGCGATGATCAGCTCGCCGCAGACGCCCGGGTGTTTACCACCGACGGCCTGCGTCTTGAATTCAGCGATGGCTGGGGGCTGATCCGGCCATCCAACACCACGCCAAAACTGACGTTGCGGTTTGCCGGCAATGACAGCGCAGCCATTGACCGGATTCAGCAAAGAATGAAGCAGGCACTTACCCGGCATGCACCGGAATTGCAGCTTCCATTCTGAGTAACCACACAGCATTTCTAGAACTTATATTCCCTTTCGCGCTATAATCGCAGCGCTCAGAACCGGCCCCAGGCCGGTTTTGGCCGTTATTCTCATCAGCCTGAGTGTTTTTATTCGTCCCCGGGGAGCCAGACATGCCATTACCGCGTAAAGCCGCTATGCACACCGCCCAGATTCTCAGCGAAGCTCTGCCCTACCTGCAGCGTTTTGTCGGAAAAACCATCGTGGTGAAATACGGCGGTAATGCCATGATCGACGAAGAACTGAAAAACAGTTTCGCCCGCGACATGGTGATGCTGAAGCTGATTGGCATTAATCCGATCGTGGTCCACGGCGGCGGCCCTCAGATCGGCGAACTGCTGGATAAACTCAATATCGAAAGCCGTTTTATCAATGGCATGCGGGTCACCACCTCAGAAACCATGGACGTGGTTGAAATGGTGCTCGGTGGCCTGGTGAATAAAGACATTGTTAATCTGATCAACCAGAACGGCGGTAAGGCACTGGGCCTGACCGGTAAAGACGGCCAGCTGTTACACGCGAAAAAACTGAAAGTCAGCCATAACACCCCGGATATGCAGCAGCCGGAAATTATCGATATCGGTCACGTGGGTGAAGTTGCCCACATCAATACCCAGGTGCTGGATATGCTGACCCAGAGCGACTTTATTCCGGTGATTGCTCCAATTGGTGTTGGAGAAGACGGCGCTTCTTACAACATCAACGCCGACCTGGTGGCGGGTAAAGTGGCGGAAGTTCTGCAGGCCGAAAAACTGATCCTGCTGACCAATATCGCCGGCCTGATGGATAAAGAAGGAAAAATTCTGACCGGCCTGACTACCGAACAGGTCGATGCATTAATCGCCGATGGCACCATTTATGGTGGCATGTTGCCAAAAATTCAGTGTGCGCTGGATGCCGTACATGCCGGCGTGACCAGTGCCCATATCATTGATGGCCGGGTTTCCCACTCCACCCTGCTGGAACTGTTTACCGACGAAGGGGTTGGTACTCTGATCACCAACGCCCGCAACAGCTTCTGAACCGGTAAGGAACAGCTATGACCGATAACGCGGAAAAAATTTCCCGCCGTGACCAGATTCTCCAGGCGCTGGCCCACATGCTGGAGAACAACCCGGGGGCGCGTATTACCACCGCTAACCTGGCCAAGGCGGTGGGCGTGTCGGAAGCGGCGCTGTATCGCCACTTCCCCAGCAAAGCCAAAATGTTTGAAGGCCTGATCAGTTTTATTGAAGATACCGTATTCAGCCGCATCAACCTGATTCTGCAGGAAATTAATAACGCCGATCAGCGCTGTGAGAAAACACTGATGCTGGTACTCACGTTCGCCGAAAAAAATCCCGGCATGTGCCGGTTATTGTCGGGAGATGCACTGGCAGGCGAAACCGAACGTTTACGCCACCGCATCCAGCAGTTTTTTGAGCGCATTGAAACGCAGCTGAAACAGATTCTGCGTGAAGCAGAAATGCGCGAAGGCTTAGTGCCGACACAAACCATCAGTGCTGAAGCCAACCTGCTGACAGCCCTGCTGGAAGGTCGTATCCGCCAGTATGTACGTACCGAGTTCAGCGCCAAACCCACTCAATACTGGGATGAGCAGTGGCCACTGATTAAAGCCAACCTGCTGCGCGAAAAAAACCTCTGACGCTGATCTCGGGATATAAAAAAACCGCCAGCTGGCGGTTTTTTATGCTCTGTTGCTGACGGGGAAATTATTTCACCACGCTCAGTGACGGCCGGCCCCCACCTTTTTTCGGTGGCTCATTATCCGGCGTCGGAGGTTCCGGTGGCTGATTCGGATCCGGTGCACCGGCTTCAGAACCAAACACCATGCCCTGACCGTTTTCCCGGGCATAAATCGCCAGGATAGCAACAATCGGCACATACACTTCCATTGGCACACCACCAAAGCGGGCACTGAAAGATAAACCATCCTGATTGATCAGCAGATTCTGCACCGCACTGGGGCTGACATTCAGCACGATCTGACCGTTGTTCACGTAATCCTGAGGCACCTGAACACCCTGAATTCCGGCATCCACTAACACATAGGGTGTGCAGTGATTATCGAGGATCCATTCGTTCAACGCCCGCATCAGATACGGGCGGCTTGGTGTCATCTGATTATCCATCAGTCACGCATCTCACGCTCAGCTTCGGACAGACTGGCCTGGAACGATTCACGTTCGAACAGACGTTCCATATAACTCAGCAGCGGTTTGCATTGTTTTTCCGGCAGCTCAATACCCAGTATCGGTAACCGCCACAGGATTGGTGCCACACAACAATCTACCAGTGAAAAATCTTCACTCATGAAATACGGCATTTCAGCGAAAATCGGAGCAATGGCGGTCAGACTTTCGGTCAGCTCTTTACGAGCCGCTTCTGCGTCTTTATCCGCACCCCACTGAATGGTTTTAATCAGTTCAGCCCAGTCTTTTTCAATGCGGTTAATCCATAACCGGCTTTGCGCCCGGGCAACCGGGTAGACAGGCAATAATGGCGGGTGAGGGAAACGCTCATCCAGGTATTCCATCATGACGTTAGCGTCATACAGAACCAGGTCACGGTCTACCAGAGTAGGCAATGAGTTGTATGGGTTGAGGCTGGCCAGATCTTCTGGCTTGTTGTCCGGGTCTACATCGTGAATTTCGACGGCAACCCCTTTTTCCGCCAGTACGATACGTACGCGGTGACTGTAATGATCAGACGCATCTGAATAAAACGTCATGGAAGAGCGCTTGGCTACAACTCCCATATTTTCCTCACTTTTCTCAGTAAACCTAAAAACAACAATAGCCCGACCGTAAAATACGGCCGGGCCAGACATGCTTTTTCCGGTGGGCGGACGTTATTTAATATCGCGCCACATTTCTTTGTTCAGCATGTACACAGGAACAAAGAAAATCGCCAGGAACAGCAATACCCACCAACCAATACGCTGACGCTCAACCGCAATTGGCTCAGCCACGTAGGTCAGGAAGTTAACCAGATCAAAGACCAGCTTATCGTATTCAGCAGTCGATAAAGAACCTTCTTCTGCCAGATACAATACACCCTCTTTTTCTTCGGTGATTTCCTGTCCCGTCAGCGTGTCATGACCAACAGCCACCTGAGCAGTACCTTTTACCTGGCGGCCCTGCAGGTCAGCCAGTACGTGAGGCATACCCACATCTTTGAACACCGCATTGTTAACGCCCCATGGACGGCTTGGGTCTTCATAGAAGCTGCGCAGGTAGGTATACAGCCAGTCCGGGCGACGGACACGGGCAACCAGCGTCAGATCCGGAGGCGTGGCACCAAACCAGGCTTTACCGTCTTCTTTACGCATCGCGTTGCTCATCAGCTCGCCGATCTTTTTATCCGGGAATACCAGATTTTCCATCATCAGCTCTTCCGGGATGTCCAGGTCACGGGCAACACGGTTGTAACGCGCGTGTTCCAGCGAGTGACAACCCATGCAGTAGTTCATGTAAACCTTGGCACCACGCTGCAGCGACGCTTTGTCGTGCAGGTCCGTCTTGTGCTCATCCAGATGGATATGAGAGCCACCGGCGGCCGCGGCAATCGCCGGGACCATAGCAGCCAGGAAAATAAATAATTTTTTCATGCTTAGTGACCTCCGGTTACACGCTCTGGCACAGGTTTGGTTTTCTCGATTTTGGTGTAGATCGGCATCAGCAGGAAGAAGCCGAAGTAGATCACCGAGGAAACTCGCGCCAGCAGAGTGTTCAGGTCAGTCGCCGGCTGAGTACCCAGCCAGGTCAGTAATACGAAGGCGATCGCAAATACCACAATAAAGATTTTGCTGATCCAGCCTTTGTAGCGCCAGCTGCGTACCGGACTCTTATCCAGCCACGGCAGCACGAACAGAATCGCAATCGCACCCCCCATAGCAACCACACCCATCAGTTTGTCAGGGATAGCACGCAGAATGGCGTAGAACGCACCGAAGTACCAAACCGGAGCAATATGCTCAGGGGTTTTCAGGCCGTTAGCCGGTTCGAAGTTAGCGTATTCCAGCATAAAGCCGCCGCCTTCCGGCATAAAGAACATCACGCTGCAGAACACCATCAGGAAGACAACGATGCCCACCATATCGTGTACGGTGTAGTAAGGGTGGAACGGTACGCCGTCCAGCGGCTTACCCTGTTCATCTTTGTGTTTTTTGATGTCCACGCCGTCCGGGTTGTTAGAGCCCACTTCGTGCAGTGCCAGTAAGTGCATAACCACCAGCGCCACAATCACTAATGGCAGAGCGATTACGTGTAATGCGAAGAAACGGTTCAGTGTTGCACCGGAAATCAGGAAGTCACCACGGACCCACTCAACCAGAGCGTCACCAATACCAAAAGGAATGACACCAAACAACGAAATAATTACCTGAGCGCCCCAGTAAGACATCTGGCCCCATGGTAATACGTAGCCCATAAAGGCTTCCGCCATCAGCAGCAGGTAAATCAGCATACCGAAGATCCAGATCAGCTCACGTGGCTTCTGGTAGGATCCGTACAGCAATGCACGCATCATATGCAGGTATACCGCAACAAAGAAGAAGGTCGCACCGGTGGAGTGCATATAACGAATTAACCAACCCCACTCAACATCACGCATGATGTATTCAACGGAAGCAAAAGCCGCTTCAGAACTTGGAGTGAAGTTCATGGTCAGCCAGATACCAGACAGAATCTGGTTAACCAGCATTAACATAGAGATGACGCCGAAGAAGTACCAGAAGTTGAAGTTCTTCGGAGCATAGTACTTAGACATATGCTTTTCGTAGGTCTGGGTTACCGGCAGGCGGTCATCGACCCAGCCCATCAGGGCATTCAGCTTGCTCATTAAGCGTTCTCCTCATCAACACCAATGATCACAACGTTCTCACTCTCATAAGAATATGGAGGAACGACCAGGTTTGTAGACGCCGGAGAACCGTTAAATACGCGCCCGGACAAGTCAAAACGGGAGCCGTGACATGGGCAGAACCAGCCGCCTTTCCAATCAGCATCGAAAGGTTCCGGCTTTACTTCTGCGAAATATTTCGGTGCACAACCCAGGTGAGTACAAACGCCCAGCAGAACGATCAGTTCCGGTTTACGGGAACGGTTGATGTTATCTGCGTACGCCGGTTGCTGATCTTTGACACTGTTTTCAGGGTCTTTCAACCGATCATTCAGAGCTGGCAGCGTTGCCAGAGCTTCTTCGGTACGACGCGCAATATAAACCGGCTTGCCACGCCATTCGGCGGTCAGCATTGCACCTGGTTCAATTTTGCTTACGTCCACTTTTGCCGGAGCACCCGCTGCCTTCGCTTTTTCACTTGGATTCCAAGATTTTACGAAGGGTACTGCGACAAATCCCGCACCGACAGCACCGACAGCAGCAGTCGCGCCTACGAGCAGAGTGCGCCGACCCTTATTCACGCCGTCTTGACTCATTACCATCTTCTCCCATCAAAAAAAATCTAATGTTGCCAGCCGACAGCTGCACTATTGTGCACTTTTTATACAGCCCGAACATAGCAAACAGAGCGGCGCACATACTAAAGAAAAGCGCCCGCCGAGACAACTGTAAAAGCCCGTAAAGCATGGGGTTTTAGGCATAAAAAAAGCGTCCATTGACATAGGCCAAGGGACGCTTCTTTTGTTCCGTTTTCCCGCAAGCGGGAACGGAGGCAAGCTTAACGCTTGGAGAACTGTGGCTTCTTACGTGCTTTACGCAGACCCACTTTCTTACGCTCAACTTCACGAGCATCACGAGTTACATAACCCGCAGCACGCAGAGAAGGACGCAGAGTTTCATCATATTGCATCAGTGCGCGAGTGATACCGTGACGGATTGCACCCGCCTGACCGTTACCACCACCGCCGTTTACATTAACGATGATATCGAATTTCTCTAAGCTTTCAGTCAGTTCCAGAGGCTGGCGAACTACCATACGAGCAGTTTCACGACCGAAGTATTCATCCAGAGGACGTTTGTTAACAACGATGTTGCCAGTACCAGGACGTAAGAAAACACGTGCAGTAGAAGTCTTGCGACGACCAGTACCGTAGTATTGTTCTGCCATGATCTTATCCTACTTTCAGTTCTTGTGGCTGTTGTGCAGCATGTGGATGCTCATCACCAGCGTAAACTTTCATTTTCTTGAACATAGCACGACCCAGAGGGTTCTTAGGCAGCATGCCTTTAACAGCCAGTTCAATCACTTGTTCTGGTTTGTGGTCGATCAGCTTTTCAAAAGAGATAGACTTCAGACCACCAGGGTAACCAGTGTGGCGGTGATACATTTTATCACTGCTTTTATTACCGGTTACTTTCACTTTATCTGCGTTGATCACGACGATGTAATCGCCGGTATCTACGTGAGGAGTGTATTCTGGCTTGTGCTTGCCTCTCAAACGGCGAGCAACCTCAGTAGCCAGACGACCCAGCGTTTGCTCAGCTGCATCAACTACAAACCATTCACGTTTTACGGTTTCGGGTTTTGCGCTGTAAGTTTTCATCAATTTCTCGCCTTCAAGGGCAGGTTGATTCGAAAAGAGGGCGGCATTCTATAGGAAGGTTTCACCATTAGCAAGTGATATTCGCAAGGCGTTGGATGATTCTGCGCAATATTTTGCCCAGTGTGTTCTTCAGCCCGAAAACCGCCCCTTTTTCAGGCTTATTTCATGATTAATAGTGCTCTGGCTCGCGAAACTTCACCAGGCCATAAATCAGGGTGAGCAAGGCTACCATAATATCGAGCAGGATCGCCAGCGCCATCATAGTCGAGGTAGCCTCCTGCTGGTCGTAGCCTGCCGTCTGGCCGACATAAAAACCGGCCGCACTGACAACAAAGCCAATCAGAATACAGGCAATCAGGTAATAGCCTTTACCGTCATCCAGCGTCAGGACTTCTTCCAGCACCTTCATCTGAATCAGATAATACGCAGCGAAACATAACGCCCCGGCAATCCCCATACTGACTAAAAAGAACGCAATCATAACCTTTGATCCGATAATTATTTCCTAGAGCAAGCCTAGTTCAAAAGTATCCGGTCGCAAGTTAAGGAGCAGGATCCTCAACAACTGGCCTAACAGGTATCAGACATTTTTTCTCGCCGCACGAGGCGCCATCCATAGCCCTGCCGCGCTACCGCAACATCCTGTTGCTGCCACAAAAATATCTGATAGCAAGTAGTCTTGTTAAATTAATGCTCGCGTGTGGCCCGGAATGCAATCTCCGGCCAGCGCTCTTCCGTCAGGCTCAGATTCACGCGTGAGGTGGCAATGTACGTCAGGTGACCACCACCATCGATGGCCAGATTCTCAGATGCTTTTTTACGGAACTCTTCCAGCTTACGTTCATCATCACATGCAACCCAGCGCGCCGTCGTTACGCTGATGGGCTCATAAATACATTCCACTTTGTATTCATCCCGTAAGCGTTGCTGCACCACATCAAACTGCAGAACACCTACAGCCCCGAGAATCAGATCATTGTTATTCAGTGGCATAAACAGCTGGGTTGCCCCTTCTTCCGATAACTGCTGCAGGCCTTTTTGCAGCTGCTTCATTTTCAGCGGATCTTTCAGCCGGACACGACGAAACAACTCAGGGGCAAAATGGGGAATGCCGGTAAACTGTAATTCCTCTCCCTGGGTAAAGGTATCACCAATCTGAATGGTGCCATGGTTATGCAAACCGATGATTTCACCGGAAATAGCCTCTTCCACATTCGAACGGTCGCCCGCCAGGAAGGTAACAGCATCCGCGACCTTAATGTCTTTACCGATACGGGTATGTTTCATTTTCATACCCTTGGTGTAAGTGCCGGAACAAATACGCATAAAGGCAATACGGTCACGATGTTTCGGGTCCATATTGGCCTGAATTTTAAAAATAAAGCCGGAAAACTTTTCTTCGTCCGGTTTAACCGTCCGTTCTTTAGTTTCACGCTCAATCGGCGCTGGTGCCCAATCAACGAAATAATTAAGCATTTCACGAATACCAAAGTTGGCCAGTGCCGTACCAAAAAATACCGGCGTCATTTCACCATCCAGGTATTGTTGCAAGTCGAACTCATAACTGGCGCCACGCACCAGTTCAACTTCATCGATCAGTTCATCCACCAGCTCATCACCCAGCTCCGCACGCGCTTCGGCAGAATCGATACCTTTGATCTGTACATCATCCGGTACCACCGATGCCTGTCCCGGCTGGAATAAATGAACGGTGTCGGTATACAGGTTATAAACCCCGCGGAACGCCTTCCCCATACCAATCGGCCAGGTGACCGGTGCACATTTGATTTTCAGTACGGTTTCAATTTCGTCCAGGACTTCAATATGGTCACGCACTTCGCGGTCCATTTTATTGATAAACGTGAAAATCGGCGTGTCACGTAAACGACAGACATCCATCAGCTTGATAGTCCGGTCTTCCACACCTTTGGCACCGTCAATAACCATCAGTACCGAGTCCACAGCAGTCAGTGTGCGGTAAGTATCCTCCGAGAAGTCTTCGTGCCCGGGAGTATCCAGCAGGTTGACCATGCGGTCTTTATAAGGAAACTGCATCACCGAGGTGGTAATCGAAATTCCCCGGTCCTGCTCCATCTGCATCCAGTCGGAGGTCGCCATACGACCGGTCTTTTTGCCCTTAACCGTACCCGCCAGCTGAATGGCGTTGCCCAGCAACAGCAGCTTCTCTGTGATGGTGGTTTTACCGGCATCCGGGTGAGAAATAATACCGAAGGTACGACGGTTACCGACTTCGGCCGAAAAAGCACTGCTCATGGCAAAATCCTGCTGGGCTGGAGGCTGATGATAAAGCGCGGCATTATAACGGCATTCACGCCGTCTGTCAGACGCCTGGCAGCCGTGTCAGCCAGTCTCCGAAACACTGCGGTGTGCATAAAAAGAGCCAGCCCGGTGCGACATATGCGCACAGTCAAGAAATCAAAAGCCGGCTTAACGTTATACTGGAGCAATGATGAATAACGACCTTAACCTGGTATTGCGCCGCCTGGCTCTGCTGCGCATATCCATCGCCAGTGTCTGGCTGATGTTTCTCGGCTACCTGCAATACCAGGGGTTCGACAAACTGGAACCGGCCTGGCTGCTGCTTGCCCTGTATATGCCACTGATGCTGGTCAGTATCTGGCAGGGACAACAACGCAAGCTGAAAGACTGGCACCTGCTGCTGCATCTGGCACTGGAAACCCAGTTATTAGCCGGCTTATTGTTTTTTACCGGTGGGGCCACCAACCCGTTTATTTCGTATTTTCTGGTGCTGCTGGTATTTGCGGCCTACAGCCTGAACAACCGCATGACACTATGGATCACCCTGCTGTGTATCGTTGACTACAGCACCCTGACACAATGGTACCAGCCATTGTTATCGGCAGATCACCAACATGGTCTGCATAACCGCTCATTATTCGACTGGCACCTGGCAGGCATGTGGCTGACCTTTGTGATCAGCGCCCTGATTGTGATCACCTTTATTCCGATGTTATTACGTGCCCGGCAACAGCAACAAAAAGAAATTCAGAGTCTGCGCGAACAGCAACTGAAAAATGAACAACTGATCGGTATCGCCACCCTGGCGGCTGGCACGGCACATGAAATGGGCACCCCGCTGATGACCATGCATATGATTCTGGATGACATCGCCCAACAGCCCGACCACCCACTCACCAAACAGGACCTGCATCTGCTGCGCGAGCAGGTCGCCAGCTGCCGTCAGTCGTTACAGCACCTGGCCAACGCCGGACGCCACGCCCACGAAACCGGACAACAGGATGCTTACCATTGGTTATGTACTCTGTTACACCGCTGGCGCCTGAGTCACCCGAATGCTCTGTGGGTTGATAATGGTATCAATACCAGCGCCCAGGTAGCAGCCTCACCACTACTGGATCAGGCGTTACTGAATTTACTCGATAATGCCGCCGAAGCCGGCCACCAGCCGATTGAACTGAACAGCAGCCAGCAGGACGGCTTCTGGCAACTGACTATTCGCCAGCCCGATGCTCATGCAGCCACTCAGATCCGCCAGCAGGCGCTGTTTTCCAGTGCCAAAGAACATGGCATGGGCATAGGCCTGTATCTGAGCAATGCCAGCGTCGAGCAGTTTGGTGGCCACATCCATCTCACCGCAGAAGAAAACGGCGCCAGCCGCTGTTGTATTCGTCTGCCATTATTATCGCCAGGAAGTTAAGCTGTTTTATGACTGACTCAAAACCCAGCGTATTAATCATTGATGACGACCTGCATTTCACCCAGGTGTTATGTCGCAGTCTGGAACGCCAGGGCTACCCCAGCCAACACGCAGCCAGCGCCGCCGAGGCATTAACGCTGGCAGAGAATTTCCGCCCCCGCTGGATCGTATTGGATCTGCGCCTGGCGAATGAATCGGGTCTGCCACTGATTCAGCCACTGACACAACTGTTACCCGATAGCCGCATCGTGATGTTAACCGGTTATGCCAGCATCCCCACCGCCGTCGAAGCCGTTAAACTCGGGGCCTACAATTACCTGCACAAACCGGCAACGTTACAGGAGTTGATTAATGCCTTCTCGGATAATCCGGAGCACCCTGCCAGCGACACCCCGGCAGAAGTAATGTCGGTCGAACGAATGGAGTGGGAGCATATCCAGCGGGTATTAAATGAACACGAAGGTAATATTTCAGCGACCGCCCGGGCGTTAAATATGCACCGCCGCACATTACAGCGAAAGCTGCAGAAATACGCGCCACGCTGATCTGCTAGCGAAAGTACGAATCTTCATCAAAGGTACTGAGCCAGCGGCTGTGAAATACCACCATGCCGGAGATAAACATGCCGTTCACGACCCCTTCGGGAAACATCATTAAAGGTAAATAGCGCAGATAATCACGCCAGATCAGTTGCGGCGAATAAATTTCCAGCAGTGTTAATAACGCGCTGCGTAACAGATCCGTAAAGGCATGGGTCAGAGCGGCATTAAAAAAACCGGCGAGCAGAATATAAATAAACGGATTATGTGTCAGGCGACGATACACCAACAGGTAAAAGCTATAACTGAATAACACCGGCAACACACTAAAAAACAGATATTGGTAACCCAGCTCCTGCCAGACAAACTGTCCGGAAATCAGCATCAGCAGCTGTATAAAAAAGGCGGCTAATAATGCCAGCGGCCAGCCCATCATCAGCATCAGTGCCGTATAACCGAGAATATGAAATTCAATGCCCGGCTGAATACCGGCACGCAGATACCAGAATACCGCAACCACCACCACACTGCCCCAGAACAGGTGTTGAGTGCCACGGTATTCACGTAATGCCTGCCAGTTGACCCGGCGTAGCGCAATTCCCATTAACAGCACGCTCAGCAGCGCACTGAGCAGCAATAACCAACCTGGCAGGGCCAGTACAACATCCGGGGTTTTCAACATAACAGCTGTCCGGTTTGTTACCGTTTTACAACAACGGCAATACGTACAACAAAGCGTCTTCGCGGCCGATGGTTTTGCCGCTGCGATTGATCAGGGGATAATAACCCGGGCGTCGCCCAGCCTGACAGAAGCCGGCTTTTTCATAAACAGCGATGGCATTCTGGTTACTTTCCCGAACTTCGAGAAAAATCTGTTGCGCCTCTCTCTGGCGGGCACTGGCGATGACATCATCCGTCATAACTTGTCCCAGTCCACGACCTTGTGCCGCAGGTGCAACCGCAATCGTCAATAACTCAGCTTCAGCAGCAATCACAGTAACAACAGCATAAGCCAGTATTTCGCCATTATTTTCCAGCACCCGGCACACTCCGGGTTTTTCCAGATAACGCAGCATAATGCTACGCGCCCAGGGATGAGCATGAGCAACCTGCTCAATCGCCATAATGGCATCCAGGTCGTTAACGTTGGCGGCGCGAATATGACTCACAGGGTTTGCCCCTGGCGTAATAATGCCAGCCATAAACGACGTTTTTCACTGGCCGTGGTGGTAACTTCAGCCAGGTTCGGAGCATAAAACGTTAACTCGCCCCCCGCCTGAGGTAACCATTGATGAGCCGCTTCACCAAATGCCACCAGGTATTCCACCCCCTGAGAGGCAAAATATTGCCATTGCGCAGACAGAGCCTGCAATGCCACCGGTGTACTCTGATCCTGATGGCTGGATTCGATAAATGGCCAGCGAAAGCTGAGTGGCGCCGGCATCATGTCCTGCGGCTGGCGCATTCCCAGCATTACCCGATAGGCGAAACGCATCATCCGATCCAGCTCAGCGCTGTCGCTGCAAACCCACAACCCCCGCTGACCAATACGAACAAAATGTAATTCAAATCGTGGGGGCGTCAGATCGGCAGACGCTTCTGCCGGTATTTCCGGTACTGAAGCTGAGCGCGGTGCGGGTTCCGCTGTCGTCGTCGCTTCCTTCAGTGGAGAAGATTCGGCTACCTTCGCAGCGGCATCCCCCACCGCCAGTAACTCAGCAGCCATGACCGGTGGAATATGATGAGATTGTGCCAACTGCTCAACCTCTTCATGAGAATGATGCTCCGCCGATTCCGCTGGCAACCAGCGCGGTTGCGGCGCATGAGGCAGAGGCTGACGGGGCATCCATTGGCGAATGCCCATCGCCTGCAAATAATCCAGCCGGGTTTGTTCCAGCATGCGCACAATTCCGCCGTTATACGCCGTCGTTTTGTGGATGCTGGCGCTCAGCCGCCACTTCCAGCAAATTCAACGCATGGATATAGGCTTTAGCAGAAGCAATCACAATATCGGTATCAGCACCGCTACCGTTTACAATTCGGCCGGCCTTCTCCAGCCGTACTGTCACTTCACCCTGAGAGTCCGTACCTTCGGTGATGGCATTCACCGAATACAACAGCAGGTTGGCGCCCGATTCAGCCACAACTTCAATCGCTTTAAAAGTAGCGTCCACCGGACCACTGCCGTCCGATTTACTGCGCCGTTCTTCACCGTTGAGGCTGACCACCACTTCCGAAGTCGGTGTTTCACCGGTGGCAGAATGGCTTTCCAGTGAGATCAGTTTAAAGGCATCAGACACGGTCGCGTGTTTGGCTTCCGACACCAGTGCCTGCAAGTCTTCGTCAAAGATTTCGTGTTTTTTATCGGCCAGTTCTTTAAAACGGGCAAATGCTTCATTCAGCGCAGCATCCGTGTCAAAGGTCACACCCAGCTCTTCCAGGCGACTGCGGAACGCCGCGCGACCAGAATGTTTCCCCATAATCATTTTGTTGGCGCCCCAGCCTACGTCTTCGGCTTTCATGATTTCGTAGGTTTCACGATGCTTCAGTACACCATCCTGGTGAATACCGGATTCATGCGCAAACGCATTGGCGCCAACAATGGCTTTGTTCGGTTGTACCGGAAAGCCGGTAATCGACGATACCAGGCGGGAAGTCGGGACAATATGGCTGGTATCAATGCCGGTTTCGATATTAAACAGATCCTGGCGGGTACGGGTAGCCATCACCAGCTCTTCCAGCGAGGCGTTACCGGCACGTTCACCCAGACCGTTAATCGTACATTCCACCTGACGCGCGCCATTGGTTACCGCTGCCAGAGAGTTGGCGACCGCCAGCCCCAGATCGTTGTGGCAATGTACAGAAAATATCGCTTTATCCGAGTTAGGAATACGCTCAATCAGAGTTTTGATTTTATGACCAAACTCTTCCGGAATAGCATAGCCTACGGTGTCCGGAATATTAATGGTGCGGGCACCGGCATTAATCGCGGCCTCAATAATACGACACAGGAAATCGTCTTCAGAACGCCCGGCGTCTTCGCAGGAAAACTCCACATCCTCAACAAAACCACGGGCTTTTTTGACGGCATAAACGGCCTGCTCAACCACCTGATCCGGCTGCATACGTAACTTGTATTGCATATGGATCGGAGAGGTAGCGATAAAGGTATGGATACGGGCGCGCTCAGCCTGTTTCAGTGCAGCTGCAGCATGCTCCAGATCGCGGTCAACCGCACGTGCCAGCGAGCAGATCGTGCTCTCCCGAACATTTTGGGCAACCGCTTCGATTGCCTCAAAATCCCCCGGACTGGCGGCAGCAAAGCCGGCTTCGATCACATCAACGCGCATTTTTTCCAGCGCTTTACCGATGCGAATCTTTTCATCCTTGGTCATAGACGCGCCCGGGCTTTGTTCACCATCACGCATCGTGGTATCAAAAATGACCAAACGGTCCTGCTGACTCATGTGCTACTCCGCTGCTTCAAGAATTCTGAATGATTGCAGCATTATACGCCTGAAGCAGCGCTTCTGCAGCAGCGTTCAGCGGATCGGTGTCGCAGTCAGGTTGGTGGTCATGTTCAGATTTTGCATCACGATACCGGAAAATACCGTTTGCGGAGCAACAACATCCGGGTGTTTGAGCTGCACCCGATCAACCTGAAAGTCTTTGAAAGACACATTCCCCTGCACTGCAAAACCCAGCGGCCGGCGCGCCTTTTGCGCATCCGTCGGGTTTTCTACATATGAGAACGTCGTCAGGGTGTCATCATCGTAAATCAATTCATGCCCAACCTGAGCATCCGTAGCCGGATTCCCTTTCTTCACCACCTTGGTTTGATAAACATCAATCTTCAGATCAGCCCTGAAACCGTAGTCGTTGCTATCACTGCTACCCAAACCATCATTGGTGCTGTAGCCATCAAAAATAATCTGAG
Organism: Bacterioplanoides pacificum; assembly: GCF_042648445.1. Taxonomy (NCBI): domain Bacteria; kingdom Pseudomonadati; phylum Pseudomonadota; class Gammaproteobacteria; order Oceanospirillales; family Oceanospirillaceae; genus Bacterioplanoides; species Bacterioplanoides pacificum. The sequence continues at coordinate 5,832 of NZ_JBHRYB010000001.1, read as the reverse complement.
TACCGCTGCCATTAATAGCTTTACCTGAGGTATCGGTTGCACGATTGTTTTCCCAGGTCAGGCGGTTGCGTGCAGTACTGCCATCACTGGTTGGCCCTGCTGCTGCAAACGCCGCTTTTAACGCCACTGTGAGGCCTTCGTTACCGCGATCTTCCCAACGACCACCTGCCGTCGCACAACTTCCAGCATCAGCAGCACTGGCCCCCACACAAACGGCTCCCGCACCGCCGGGGTTTATCGTTAACGAAGATCCTTTTTCGAAACGCTCCAGCTTAATCCGCCCCAGACTGGTACCACTGACCTTGTCGCCCCAGCGCATGTTATCAACATCCATGGTGCTCCATTGCTCGCGGCGGTTAATACTCAGCCCGCTGTCGCTGACATCGATCTGGAAGCCACGTAAGTGAATATCGTAGTTCACCCCGGTAGCCCAGACTCCCTGACCATTTTCGTCAATCGATAAACCAATATTGGAGTCGGTAAAGAAGTAGTCACCATCCAGCTGAATGCCGCCACCGCTGACCCCTCCCGCAGTGATCAGGCTATAGCCATCGAGATTAAAGTCCATCGCCTGGAAGACTTCCAGTGATAACAATAACTCGGCTCCACCCTGCAAGGGTGCGTCTTTGCGCCCGACCCGCATACCGTCAATACTGTAGCTGCCCTGAAAACGGTTCATCCCCAGTGCTATCGCGGCTTTATCGGGCGTGCCCGCGTTCAGGTCATGATCAAATGCACGGATATCCAGAGTCAGGTCACAACGACCAAATCCACGAATACCACTGGCGACCACCATATTGCCATTATCAATATAAGCCGCCTCGGCGTTGGCCAGACTCCACTCGACAGCAGCAGACATACCATCACTGTCAGCTCCCAGGCCAGCATAAAAACGGTTGGCGTAAGGCTGACTCAGCGCCGGTAAAGAACTGCTTAAGGGCTGACGGATACCCGGGTAAAAACGCATCCGATTGGTATAACCACTAGCATCCGCTAAACGGAAGTCCAGCTGTAAAGCACCAACCGGATTAGCCGCATCACCAATCATTATACGATCCGCATTAAAGGAACCGTCCAGTTGATCGAAGCCCAGTAATAAATGATCCGGCATAACATCAAACGTAAAATTATCGACATTCAGGCGACCATTAAAATTCCCCATAAACAGGTGATTACCATCGTCGGTAAAGCGTACGTAGTTATTCGGATCGGAAAGAATATCGATACTGGCATCCAGACGGATACCTTCTGAGCCGTTACGACCACCGGCAAACAAACTGGCATTCCCTGACAACGCCAGTTCACCGGCCAGCGTGCCCAACGACACGCCATTGAGCTTCATACCGCCGGTAGAGAATGAATAGCTGAACTCATCTAAGTCAAAACGCAATCCACTAAGTGCACCATCATGCGCCTCGCCAATACCCAGACGGGTGATATTGGCGTTATAACCAATATCATCAAAACTCAGTGAATTGCCATTGGTCGTCCAGGTTAAAGCAGCATCTGAAATCGACGTCTGGAATGAACCTTCAAGAAAATTATCTCCGCTGGCTGAACCGATACGGATCTGATTACTGCCGCTGTAATCAAGCTGAAAACGACCAAAGCTGGCGCTGGAGTCATTGATACGAACCGAACCGACGGTCAGCCGGGTAGGAGCTATTTCTGTAGCGATATTTAACCGCCCGTCTTCGCTGATATCCACAACCTGGCGGGATACACTGGCCTGGGTAATATCGGTCTGACTGCCGCGCTGAATGTCACGCAACTGGATACTGTTACCATCATCCGTATATGACACTTCGCCTACCGTAAAAGCCGACGAGTTTTCCAGAGTCACACCGGCCTGACCATTGATCGACTGCAATTCCGAATCACTGATAGGTACTAATCCGGCATTAACGAAAGCCGGCCACAATACACTGAATATCGCGAACTTTTTCATCACGGCGTCCCCGTCGGGAATATTAATAAATTCCCCTGCAAATTGGCGGCACCATTTACATCAATTGTCATAACATCGGTTTGCTGAAATCCGATATCAGTTGGCCTCGCCTGGTTGCTGTTTGCGATGGTAAAAGAGGCATCGTCATAATCCAGTTTGTTCGGTAAACCGATTTCAAATACATCACGATTAAAGGTTGCACCATCTCCCTCAAACCCGGCGTTAATTTTCCGGGTTTTTAGCGTCAAACCTTCAAAAGAAAAGCGCCCACGGATATTATCAAGTACCAGCCAGCCGCCACCGTCTCCGGTATTCACGGCGATACGAGCACCACAACGGCTGTCAGAACTTCCGGGGCCACAACTGGTCTGCCAGTTATAGCCATTTGCGGATGGTCCATCGCTGTTCAACGGGCCACCATGCTCATTAATCGTCAGATCCCCTGACAGATACACTCCCCCTTGTCCGGTAATATTATCCAGCTCAGTAGCAGACAACGGCTCCAGTGACCATGCCAAGGTCGGCATAAAGATAACAAACAACTGTAAAAAACGCGTCATTACAAATCCCTGCTGGTTGCCCGCAGATACTGGATCTGCAAATTAGAAACCGTCGCACTGCCAAAATCAGCACTACCAACACTCACATTACCAATATGAATATCGGTACGGGGACCATTATCATAAAAATCACGATAATACGCCTGGCCCGCAGCATCAGCACAACCACCGGTTGAATTTACTGAGCCGCAGTGGCCCGCAATACTTCCCACTTCGACCGTGAAATTGCCACTGGCATCCACTTCAAACGTAACCGGTTGCTCCTGTCCCCAGCCGAGTTCACTTTCCAGCACAAAATCACCGAAAGTAACATTCTGACCGCAGTTAGCACCATTGGCATCACAAGCATAAAAAGTCAGCGACTTAGCATATGCATTCACTGCCAGGTTACCGACCATTTCGTTGTTTTCCCCCCACAAACGCAAATAGCTGCCATCCGTAACAAAACCCGTTGCATGCGCTTCAAGCGACTGGGAGCGGGCACCGGCAACCTCAAGATCAAAACGAATACCTAAGTCCGCCTGCTCAGAAGCCCTGCTGCTCAATACCGAGTAGTCGATCCCACTGACACGATCAACACGCTGTCCTTTCGCAACCGGCTGGCCAGGGAAACGTGACTCGGTACGATTTTCAAGTTGATTCACTAACATGCTTTTATTGCCGGAACTGGATCCGACAAGACGCTGAGGAGCTGCATATTCGAACACCGCTTTATCACTAATCCCCAATGTATCGCCGTCAACCAGCTCGATATTATAGGGATACAACAAGCGACCAAGATTTACCGGGTTACCGATAACATTGGCGCCTTTATTACTGCCTGAACCGGCCACGTAAAATTGGGAGACACTGAGTACCACATCCTGGCCACTGCTGTTTTTAATCCCACTGATATCCAGCCGGTTGCCGGATTCGACGGCGGTCCCGGCTTCAAAAGCAAAGTCCTCAAGCACAAAGCCAATACCCTCACCATCAACGGCGCCTAACTGCTGATCATTCAGGCTAACCAGTTCTGCCGCTACAGAAAAAGGGAGTAAAGAAGTGAGCAAGACTGCTGAAATTTTATTAGTCATAATATGGGTCCAGCATTTTTGTCCGAACACGCTCAATACCATTCAGCGACTGCTCGAAATCTACGGTAATACCCCCATTGGGAATATTCATAAAAGCACCGAAAGGTGTAGAGGTCCCGGAGCCATTGTCATACCAGGTTACTTCTTTAGTTTGGAATGACAAAAATAGCCCACTAGCAGGAGAACCTGGCTGACCAATATCTAATGAACGAAAGTTACCCAGAGAGAAACACGTTGCTAGAGATAATACTTGGCAGTTATCAGATGCAAATAACCCCAAAATGAAGTCGGATAAACCGCCGAGATTACAATCAGAAACACAATTAAGCGTTGCGTCATTTGGAATCCCCACTTGTGTGGCACGAATACCATCAGGGCTTCCAGAAGAGTTAACCAGTACTGCAGCAGCCCTCAAGCGAGTATCATCATCAATACCCGCCAAGCTAAGCGCTGCTCTTTCTGTAACAATACACCCAATAATTCGTAAGAAGCATCCATTTGCTGCAGCTCTAACAGGGGCAGCAGAACCGATAACATTTACGTCAATATTACCTGTTAAATATTCGATATTACCGCTGAGTTTTCCTAGTGCTTCACCAAAGCCCAAACGAATACCGACAAGCTCCTCCTTACCATCAACATCTTCAAACGCCAGTTCAAAAAAAGGATCTTTAATATTAAAAGGATTAATAGACCCATCATTATTAATACTACCCAAAGCGAAGTCGTTAATACGGATATCACTACTGCCTGCCGCTTCACCCGAACGCTCATAACGACCCAGCTCAACCAGATCTGCATTTAACGAGGTATCGATATTCATACCGAAGGTGAACTTAGTAAAGTCAGTTGTTCCCTGGGAAGAGCGATCAATTTGCAGAAATGCCTGGCCGGTAGCAGCAGATAACTCACTGTCGTTCAGCGGTGTTAAATCAGCAAGACTGGTAACGGATAATGTCAGAAGTATAAAAAATGTAAGAACGCGTATAGCCAAGGTGAAACCCCATAACTATAAAGCAAGTGCCACGAACAAAAATTGAGATTTTGGGACGATGGTGACAACTTGATTGTTATTATTAATGTTTACTGTGACAGAATAAGAATTTCAGAGACTGCTTCAAGATTTTTTACAGGTACACTCGTACCTGTTTTTTTATTAAAAAATAGGGCTAACCAATTGGCTAAACCAATCATTAGAAAAATTTTATTTCCGCTCAAAAATTAACGAAAAATTCACTAATAACTCACCATAACGGTCAATTACAGTGACTAATGAAGCCAAACTCAGTAACTACATTCCCCTTCTTTCATTGTGCAGCCTATCGAACAATAAATGGCAATTAGTCCATTTTCATCATTTTAAAACGGACGTTTATTCTGTTTTTAAATCATAGAGGCGCCAGAGGCTTGCTTTTAACAGCAGGCCTTGTCCGCAATTGAAGTACTTCAAATTTACAGTACTCCCCTCGGGGACTGGGTCCCCCACGATGTTTATTCACCTTAGTTTATGGCGGGCAGGAGAGGACTTTACCCCAAGCATTACAGCACTGGAGATAATCGCTCAGGGGATCGTCGATCCGGCTTAACGGTGACACTTTTCGGGGACAAGACCCCCTCCCACGATGAGTATTCATCGTAGTTGCTGCAGGTAGAAGAGGACTCTATCCGCGATGTGTAGTCATCGTAGTTGCTACAGGTAGGAGCGGACCCTGTCCGCGATGTGTATTCATCGTGGTTGCTACAGGTAGGAGCGGACCCTGTCCGCGATGATTAAGGCAAGCCAGAACGAGAAAAGCCCTGACCATTTACATGATCAGGGCTTTTGGATAAGAGCTTGACGATGACCTACTCTCACATGGGGAAGCCCCACACTACCATCGGCGATGCTGCGTTTCACTTCTGAGTTCGGAATGGATTCAGGTGGTTCCACAGCTCTATTGTCGTCAAGCAAACTTGTATGCATTGTGGTCGTCTTACGTTCTCTGCGACTACGTTGCAAATAAGGTTGGATACATGAGTTTTTTAAGTTGTTCACTTAAAAAGAGATTCTCAAACGAACCGGCGGTGCCGATTGTTTTGTTACTCTGTTTTATTCAGAGTTGGCTTGTGCTCTTTAGTATTTAGCTAAAGGCTCCCACCCAAGTTTGGGTGTTATATGGTCAAGCCTCACGGGCAATTAGTATCAGTTAGCTCAACGCCTCGCAACGCTTACACACCTGACCTATCAACCTTGTAGTCTTCAAGGGCCCTA